>NZ_JAJVKV010000003.1:0-610872 GCF_024198175.1 Pyxidicoccus xibeiensis | reverse complement strand
CCCCAACTGGGGGCGCGCGGACCTGAGAGACCTGGTCGCGGCCATGCACCCGGGTGCCACGCGGGAGAATGTCCTCATCACCACCGGCACCAGCGAGGCGCTGCTGCTGCTCTTCCGCCAGCTGCGCCCCCGCCGCGTGGCGCTGGCGTGGCCGGCCTTCCAGCTCCTCTACGAGCTGCCCCTGCGGCAGGGCGCGGAGGTGGTGCGGCTGCCCATCCGCTGGGATGCGCGCGGAGTGCCTTCCGTGGACACCCGGGAGTGGCTGGAGCGGCTGGAGCGCGAGCGCCCGGACGTCGTCATCATCAACAACCCCCACAACCCCACCGGCCTGGTGCTGGACGCGACGCTGCTGGACGCGGTGGCCCGGTGGGCCGACGCCAACGGCGCCACGGTGGTGGGGGACGAGCACTACCGCTTCCTCTCCTCGGACGACGCGGTGCTGGGCGCCACGGTGTACCGCCCGGACAAGCGCACCTTCGTCACCGGCTCGTTCATCAAGTGCCTGGGCTGTCCCGGCCTGCGCATCGGCTGGTGCGTGGGGGACACGGCCATGCTGGCCGGCATGCAGAACGAGAAGAACTACACGACGCACACGGTGAACCCGGTGACGGAGTGGATTTCCCACGAGGTGCTCAAGGACCTGGACAGCCCCGCGCTGCGCGGCGCACGCGAGGAGTGGCGTCGGAATCGCCGCACGCTGGCGGCCTTCCTGGAGCGCTCGCGCGGGGTGTACGGCGCCTCGCCCCAGGGCGGGCTCGTCACCAGCCTCGGCGTGCGGGGGGCTACCAACGCTCGGGACTTCGAGGCCCGGCTCGCCGCGCTGTCGGCGCAGGGCGTGTTCGTCCTGCCGCTGAGCGCCATGGAGGTCGGCGCACCGGAGGGCACGCACCCGCTGGAGCAGGGGCACGGCTTCCGCCTGGGCCTGGGCATTTCGGCGGAGCGCTTCCCGGAGGCGCTGGAGGCCATCGAGCGCGCCACGGCGGCGTAGGGCGGGAGGCGGCTCTAGCGCAGCAGCACGGTGAAGGCGTGCTCGCGCGCGGCGTAGTCCGGGTCGTGCATCAGCAGCTCATGCACGTGGCCCTGGAAGGCGGTGGGCACCGCGGGGAAGAGGTGGTGCGTCAGGTGGTACTGGTCATGCCGCGGGAAGAAGACGCGGTGGAGCGGAGCCCACGGGAGGAGGTGGTTGCGCGAGCGGTGGAACTCGTCCGCGGAGCCGATGATGCCCGCGTGGTCCACCGCGTCCGACCAGTAGCGGATGACCTGGTAGGGCACCAGGTAGGGCAGGGCGTAGAAGAGGAGGAACGCCCACCAGCCGATGCCCCACTGCGCCAGGGCCACCAGCCCCGCGACGAAGCCCCAGCGCGCCAGCGTCACCGTCCACGGGTCCGTGCGGTGGAAGAGCACGGGCCGGAGGAAGGCGGGCAGGTGCACCAGCAGCAGCGGGCGCAGCAGGTGGTGCCGGAGGAACGGGCGGCCGGGGTCCGCGAAGCCGAAGCGGCGGCGAGGCACGAAGTCCAGGTCCTTCACCGGGTCGCCCAGGTGGAGGTGGTGGGTGAAGTGCTCGCGGGTGTAGGGCTCCAGCGCGGTGAGGTCGATGATGGCCAGCACGTGCCCCAGCACGCGGTTGCGGCGCTTGCCGCGCACCAGCATGCCGTGACAGGCCTCGTGGAGCATGTTGCCCAGCGCCCGGAAGCGGGTGCCGATGAAGAAGGCCGCCAGCGGGTACAGCACCCAGCCCGCCACCGGCTGCCAGCGCATCACCGCGGCGGTGGCCAGCGCCGCCCCCACGCCGAGCGCCACGTGCAGGCCCAGGTGGGCCAGGGCCTCGGGCAGCGACTGGGGCTGGTAGCCGAGCGAGACGACGTGGCGTGCGTAGCGGGCCCGGAGCCTCGCGGCGATGGACCCCGGGCGCAGGCCGGCCTCGGGCGCGGTGCCGGAGTCGCCGGGGCTGTCCACCTGGGGCACGGCGCGCATCGGGACCTTCCGGGGGCAGGCCAGTACGCGGGGAAGAAGAGGACGCTACCGGGCGGGCGGGCGAGCGGCAAGGGCACGGCCCGGAATCCCGTCCCGGGCCGACGCTCAGGTGCCCGCTGTCTGACGCGGCACGTTGTCGGCGGGGGCCAATTCGGTCGGCAGTGACACCCCCGGGCGCGCGGCGAGGAGCATCTCCTGCGTGGGTAGGGGGATGCAGACGGAAGATGTGAGGCCCACGTCCGCCAGTAGCCGCGCGTACTCGGAGGCGGACAGCAGGTCGCCCTCGTTCGTCATGAAGCGGCGCAGCCCGAAGTAGAGGTGGTCCAGCGGGCCGTCGCGGCGCTCGCTCAGCACGTACTCGGCGATGAGCAGCACGCCGTCGGGCTTCAGGGCGCGCGCCACCCGGGCGAAGAGGCCCGGCAACGACTCCGGCAGGAGCACGTTGAGCACCTGCGGCAGGATGATGACGTCGAAGGCGGCGGTGCCGAAGTCGTGGGTGAACAGGTCGCCGGGCCAGAAGCGCGCCCGGTCCGCCACCTTGAGGCTCTCCGTGTTGCGGCGCACCTGCTCCAGCACCACCGCCTGGTCGAAGTAGGTGACGTGCGTGGTGGGCGTGGCCCGCGCGAAGGCCGCGCCCCACACGCCGGAGCCGGTGCCGATGTCCAGCACCTGGGCGCCCTCCAGCGGCCGGGCCCGGGCCAGCGTGGTGGCCGCCCGCCGGCTGAGCTGGAAGTGCGAGGCGAACACCGCCGTAATCTGGTTGGAGTTGTCCGCGTAGAAGCGCCGGCTCACCTCCGGGTCCTTCAGGTCCAGGATGAAGCGCTCGTGGCGCACCGTCTCGTCCAGCCGGCCCAGCGCCTCCCAGTACTGCGCGGACACCGACAGCGAGCGCACCAGGTACGCCAGCGCCTTGCCCTCCAGCAGCTGCCGCGCCTCCGGGGACAGGCTCCACGCGCCGCCGTCTTCCCGCGTCAGGCCGAGCTTCGCCAGCACCTCCAGCAGCACGCGCAGGCCCGCCGTCGTCAGGTACGTGGCCGCGCCCAGCTCCGGCAGCGTGCGGGGCGCGGCGGCGAGCAGCTCCAGCAGGCCCAGCCGCCCCACCGTGATGAGCAGCTGCGTGCGCGCCCCGCTCCGGGCGAAGCGGTCGAAGAAGTCTTCCGCGTCGGAAGGCGCGGCGGGCGTGTCCGCGAACAGCTCGCGGTAGTGGCCCAGCACGTCCCAGCGCTGGCCGCCGTGCTCCACGGGCTCGCCGCGCTTCACCGCCTCGTCCAGCATTCCCAGGGGCTCCCACCACGGCAGCTCGGCCTGGAGTCTCCCTATAAAGGAGGGGGTGCGCAGCAGGGCCGCCACCGGCCGCGCCAGCGCGAAGCGGCGCCCGTCGTCCTGGCCCTCCTGGTGCGCGAGGCCCAGGCACACCAGCAGCTCCAGCAGCGCGCGGGTGCCACGCGGGGACGTGCCCAGCGTACGGGTCAGCGCCTCCAGGGAGACGGGCGGGCCGTCGCCTTCCACCGGCAGTGCCTCGAAGAGGCCCACGCGCAGCGAGGCGCGCAGCAGCGCGGACTCGTTGGAGGCATTGCGGGCCCAGAAGTGGAGCGACTGCGCCAGGGAGGGGCTGGGCGACGCCGTCATCGTGCGGTCTCTCTCGAAGGGGGGAGCAGCAGGGGAGGGCAGCTTCATCCGGCCACCCCGGCGCGCGCAACCCGAGGGGGCGTGGCTTGCCTCCCCCGGGGGGCTTCTCTATCGTCACGGTCCCCCCATGGCCCGTCGAGCGGCGCGCTGGCAGCGCAACCGCCCGCCATCGCCGCCGTGCCCGCATCGCGAGGAGTCTCCGGTGACGTTGGTGTCGTTCGCCCTCCAGAGCGTGCTGGCCCGGCCCCGCAGCTGGGTGGTGGCCCTGCTGGCGGCCGGCAGCGCGGTGCTGCTCACCGTGGGCTCGGCCTTCGTGGAGGGCATCTCCGACGGCACGCAGCGCAGCCTCATCGAGAGCGGCACGGGGCACCTGCAGCTCTACAACTCCACCTCCCCGGGCGAGCCCGTGGTGGTGACGGACTCCAGCGGCGTGCCGGAGCTCAAGCCGCTGCCGGACTTCCCCGCCGTCGAGGCTCGCCTGAAGGCCCTAGAGGGCGTGCGGGAGGTGGTGCCGCTGGAGGTGGGCTGGACGTGGGTGGCCCGCGGCAACTACCTCGACGAGAAGCTGGCCTCGGCCCGGGCGGTGGCGCGCGAGCCGGCCTCCGCCTCGCGTGACGCGCGGCTGGCGCTGCTCGCGGAGGACCTGCAGCGCACGCTGCGCGACGTGGTGCGCGACGACGCCCGCCGCGCGGAGGCCTTCGCGTACCTGAAGGAGGAGGAGGCCCGGGAGGACCGGAGCGCGCTGGAGGAGGTGGGCACGCCGGCCTTCTGGGAGCGCTTCCGCGCCGAGCCGCTGGACACGCTGGAGTACCTGGAGAACCGCGTGGCCCGGCAGGTGGGCGAGGGCCAGGCCATCGACGTGGAGTACCTGGCCTCGGACCTGGAGCAGTTCCCCCGCGCCTTCCCCCGCTTCGAGCTCGTCACCGGGAGCCTTCCGCCAGCGGGCCAGCGGGGGCTGCTGCTGGGGCACGGCCTGTACGAGCAGGGCTTCAAGCTGCCCATCGCGGCGCTGCTGGACCAGGTGCAGCGGGAGCGCGAGCGGGGCGCCACCTTCGCCATGGACGAGTCGCTGACCACGCTGGCGGAGCGCTGCCGCGTGGAGCTGCCGGACCTGCTGGCCCGGCTCGACGGAGAGCGCTCGCGCGCGCTGACGCAGGTGCTGGAGAAGCTCTTGGGCCACCCGGGCGGGCTGGAGCCGCAGCTGCGCGAGTTCCTCACGCTGGACGACGCCAACTTCGACACGCGCTACGCGCAGTTCCAGCGCGAGCTGGCGCCCCACCTGCCGCTGTACCGGGTGAAGCCCGGGGACTCGCTGGTGCTGATGGGCGCCACCAGCGCGCTCGGCGCCAGCGGCGTGCCGGTGAAGGTGTGGGGCACGTTCCGCTTCAAGGGGCTCGGCGGGGACACCAGCCGGGTGAACACGCTGGGCCTGGTGGACCTGGTGACGGCGCGCTACCTCGCCGGCCGGCGCACCCAGGCCGAGGTGGAGCAGGCCCGCCGGGACATCGAGGCGCTCGGCATGGGCGGCCCCGTGACGGACCTCAGCAGCGCGCTGCGGCCGGCCACCATCCTCGAGGAGCAGGCGCCCGACAGCGCCGGGGGCCCGCCGCCGGAGCCTCCGCCCTTCGAGCGGCACGAGGCCTGGCCCGAGCGCTTCACCGCGGAGGAGCTGCGCGGGGGCAGCGTGCTGCAGGCGGCGCTGGTGCTGGCGCCGGAGGCGGACCCCGAGGCCGTGGCCGCGCGCATCGACGGGCTGGCGAAGGAGGCCGGCCTGCCGCTGGCCACCGTGGACTGGGAAGCGGCGGGCGGGCTGCTCGCCGGAATCGTGGGAATGACGCGGGTGGTGCTGCTGGCGTTCTCCGCGCTGCTGGCGCTGTTCGTGGTGCTGGTCTCCGCGAGCACGCTGCTGGTGCTGGCGCGAGAGCGCATCGGCGAGGTGGGCACGCTGCGCGCGGTGGGCATGCAGCGGCGGGAGGCCTTCGGCGTGCTCCTCCTGGAAGGGCTGGTGCTGGGCACCCTGGGGGCGGGGCTGGGGGCGGGGCTGGGCGTGGTGCTGCTGCGGGTGCTCGCGGGCGACGGCGTCTCCATCCAGGACGAGTCGCTCCAGTTCTTCATGGGCGGGGCGGTGCTGGAGCCGCAGCTGTCCGCCACGGCCGTGGTGGCGGTGGTGGTGGGCGTGCTCGCGGTGGTGGTGGCCGCGTCGCTGGTGCCCGCGTGGCGCGGCAGCTCGGTGGAGCCCATCGTCGCCATGCGCAAGAGGGAGGACTGACGCCATGCCCAACCTCCTTCGACTGGCCCTGCGCAACCTGTTCGCCCACTGGGAGCGGGCCCTGCTGCTGCTCACCGTCACGGCGGGCGCCAGCGCGGTGCTGGTGCTGTCGCTGGCGCTGTCCGCGGGCGTCGCCTCCGCGCAGCGCGAGGCCATCACCACCTTCCTGAGTGGCGAGCTCAACGTCGGCGGCTTCTTCAAGGTCCACCCGGACAGCATCGCCCCGGTGATGGGGGACGCGGGCCGGGTGCGCGAGGTGGTGGCGCCGCTCGTCCCGGCCGGCTGCCACCTGCGCGAGCGCGGGCGCAGCCGTGCCACCGCGGGCGTGGCCCTGCGCCGCTTCTCCTCCTACATGGTGTCGGTGGACGTGGCCGGCGAGCGCGGAGCGCTCGGAGCCTTCCGCGTGCGGGAAGGCGCCCTGGACGCGCTGGCCCGGCCGCGCACGGTGGCGCTCTCCGCCACGGTGGCCGAGGCGCTCCAGGTGGGCAGGGGAGGCGTGGCCACGCTCTTCGCGCAGCCGGTGGGGACGCTGCGGCGCAACGCGCTGGACGTGGAGGTGGTGGCCATCCTGGAGGACGCGGGGCTGCTGGGCGGGTCCGCGGGCATCCTCACCTCCAACGACACCCTGCGGGAGCTGGACGGCTACCGCGCCGGGGCCGCCGGGGTGCTGCAGCTCGTCTGTGACGGCGCCGAGGCGCAGGTGGAGGACCTGGACGCGCTGGGCGGCACGTGGCGCGAGGCGCTGCGAAAGGCGGGCTTCGAGGTGCTCCCAGCCCTGCACCAGGCCTACGGCGACAAGCTGGCCCCCATGCTGCGCGAGGGCTGGCGCGGCCAGCGCCTGGACGTCACCACGTGGCAGGACGAGTCCGCCTTCCTCTCCTTCGTGACGGACGGCCTGGGCGCGCTGACGCTGCTGCTGGGCCTGGTGGTGCTGGGCGTCGTCGTCGTGGGCCTCTTCACGGCGCTGAGCGTCGCGGTGCGCGAGCGGACGCGGGAGATTGGCACCCTGCGCGCCATGGGCATGCAGCGCCCGTCCGTGGTGGGGCTCTTCATGCTGGAGGGACTGCTGCTGGGCCTGCTGGGCTCGGCGGGTGGGGCCGTCTCGGCCCTGGCCCTGTGCACGCTGCTGCGGGACACCGTCTCGCTGCCCGGCCCCCTGGTCACCTTCTTCTTCAGCACCACGCTGCCGCTGGAGCCGGGCCTGGGCGCGGCCGTGCTCGCGGTGGGGCTCGTCACCGCTGCCGCGGGCCTGGCGGCGCTGGTGCCCGCGTTCCGCGCCGCCTCGCTGTCACCCCGTTCCGCCATGGAGTCCCTGTGATGCACCCGCTCGCGTCCACCCGCCGCTTCGTCGCCGTGCTCGCCGTGCTGCTGCCGCCCTTGCTGGCGGGCGCCGCGGACAAGGCCGCGAAGCCCGTGGCCGGCGGCGAGAAGCCGTCCGCGCAGGAGCTGCTGCGCCGCATCGACGAGCGCATGTCCTTCAAGAGTGACTACAAGGGCACCGTGCGGCTGCGGGAGCTGCGCAAGGACGGCACCGAGCAGCTGATGGAGGTGCAGGTCTACCGGCGGGACACGTCTCGCGACCTGCTCATCTACGTCACCAACCCCAAGCACCTGGCGGGCAGCGGCTACCTGCGCATCGGCCGCAACCTCTGGGAGTACGAGTCCTCCACCGGCCAGTGGCAGCGCACCACCCAGCGCGGCAACATCATCAACACCGTGGCCTGCGAGGAGGACTTCGACCGCTCCCGGCTGGCGGAGAACTACGACGTCAAGGACGAGGGCGAGGAGGTCGTCAACGGCACGGCCTTCCGGAAGCTGCACCTCACCATGAAGAGCGGCGTGGAGGTCTCCTTCGACCAGCTCCGGCTGTGGGTGGACCCGGGCTTCAACATCGTCAAGCGCATCGGCTATGCGTCCTCCGGCCGGGTGCTCCGCACCGACATCATCCGCAGCTACCAGCCCATCAAGGACCCCGCGGATGGGAAGGTGGCGTACCCCTACAAGGAAGTGGTGGAGAGCGAGGAGACGGGCGGCTCGCAGTTCACCGTGCGCTACGACGACGTGGTGCTGGGGCGCCTGAGCCCCAACATCTTCACCAAGACGTGGCTGGAAGGGCGCGTGCGCTAGGCACGGGCGCCCGGCCCGGCTCAGCGCACGAGCCGGGAGAGCAGCTGCCGGGCGAGCTCCTCCACGCGGGGCGGGTGCAGCAGGGTGGCGTGGTCCCCTGGCAGGGTCAGCAGCTCCAGCCGCGCTCGCGACAGGTGCCGCTCCCAGCCGAGCGTCTCGTCACGGACCTCCGCCAGCGTCGCCGCGCAGGAGATGAGCAGCGGGCGGACGTGCGCGGGCGGGGTGACGTTCCACGCCGCCGCCTGCGGCGTCAGCACCTCGCCCAGGATGCGCCACACGCGCGCCAGGTCCCTGCCCACGACGTGGGGGGACGCCATTCCCCGGACGCGGGCCCGCTCCGCCACCCGGTCCCACTTCGCCTCGGGCGCGAGCGGGGCCAGCTCCTGCACCAGCGCTTCGTCATACACGCCGTACTCGTCGGCGATGGCCAGCACCGGCTCCAGGCCCTGCGTGGGCATGGCCACGCGCAGCGTCTGCGAGGTGAGGGTGTCCACCATCGCCAGCAGCTCCACCTGCTCGCCCTGTGCCTCCAGCAGCGTGGCGACGCCCAGCGCCGGGTAGCCGCCGTACGAGAAGCCCACCAGCCGGTAGGGGCCGTGAGGCTGCACGGCGCGCACGTCCCGTGCGTACGCGGCCACGCGCTCGTCGAAGGAAGCCAGCGGCCGGTCCGGCGTCAGCGTCTCCGGCGCCTGGATGCCGAAGCAGCGGAAGCGCGGCTCCAGCAGGGGCACCAAATCCCTGTAGTGGTAGACCTCGCCGTCGCCGCCATGGAAGAGGAAGAGGGGCGCTGCCGTCTCGGGAAGGCCCCGGCTCGCCAGGCGCACCACGCTGCTGACGGGCGGCCCCTCGCGGAAGTGCTCCAGCAGGGCCTCCGCAGACTCCTTGAGCGTGGGGTTCTGGAAGATGACGGCCAGGGGCACGGGGATGCCGAACTCCTCCTCCAGGCGCGCCAGCAGGCGCATGGCGACGATGGAGTCGCCACCGAGCACGAAGAAGTCGTCCGTGACGCTGACCCCGGGGCGCTCCAGGATTTCCTGCCACAGCCGCTGGAGCGTCAGCTCGAGCGTGGTGCGGTAGGCCGTCTCCAGCTTCGCCGGGGCCGCGGTCGGCAGTGGCGCGGAGGGCGCCGCCGCCTCCAGAGCGGGGAGGGCGTTGCGGTCCACCTTGCCGTTGGCGTTGATGGGCAGCTTCTCCAGCACCACGAACGCGGCGGGCACCATGTACGCGGGGAGCTGCGCCGCCACGTGTTCGCGCAGTCCTTCCGCGCGCACGGCGGCCGGGGCCTGGACATAGGCGTACAGCGACTGGACTCCCGCCGCCGAGGCGCGGGCCACGACAACGGCCTCCTCCACCTGGGGCGCGCGGCGCAGGCAGGTCTCGATTTCCGACAGCTCGATGCGGAAGCCGCGAATCTTCACCTGGTGGTCCACCCGGCCGAGGAAGCGCAGCCGGCCGTCCGGCAGCAGCCGGGCCAGGTCTCCCGTCAGGTACATGCGCGCGCCGGGGACACCTGAGAACGGGTCGGGGATGAAGCGCTCGGCCGTCGCGTGCGGCGCGCCCAGGTAGCCGCGCGAGAGCGCCGCGCCACCGATATAGACGCTGCCGGGCAGCCCCGGCGGCACCGGCTCCAGGTGCTCGTCCAGCAGGTAGAAGCGCACGCGCGGAATGGGGCGGCCGATGGGGAAGGTGGGCGCCGTGCCCACGCCCTCCGCGCCGGGGATGTCGCAGGTGGCGGAGGTAATCGTGCACTCGGTGGGGCCGTAGACGTTGACCCACGGCGCATGTCCACCGCCCACGCGCACCCAGGCCTCGAAGGTCTCGCGCTTGAGCACGTCGCCGCCCGGGGCCAGCAGCTTCAGTCGCGCGGGTACGCGCTGGCCCAGCGTCTCCATCTGGCGAATCCACTCCTCGATGTACGTGGGAGGCAGGCTGATGAGGGTGATGCCCAGCTCCTCCAGGTACGGCGTCATCGTGTGCGCGGGGACCAGCCCGTTGCGCAGGACGACGGTGCCGCCCACCACCAGCGGCGGGTAGAGGTCCTCGGCCGCCGCGTCGAAGGTGAGCGGCGCGAAGTTGAGCATCCTGTCGCCCGCGCACAGGCCGAAGCGCTGGACGATGGCGAGGTTGTGGTTCACCACCGAGCGGTGCTCCACCATGACGCCCTTGGGCTCACCGGTGGAGCCGGAGGTGAAGACGATGTACGCGAGCTGCGCGTCCGGCACCTCGCGCGGGCCGGGCCCCAGGTCCTCCGGGAGCGACGCGGGCTGGGGCGGCACCTCCGCGAGGGGCACCAGCTCGTAGTGCTCGGCCAGCGCCTCCGCGTCCACCCACAGGCGGCGGATGCCCGCGCGCTCCAGCACCGCGAGCTTGCGCGGCTCGGGCCAGCCCGCGTCCATCGGGACGTACGCGCCACCCGCCTTGAGGATGCCCAGCAGCACCGCCAGGGCCTGCGCGGACGGCTCCATCACCACGCCCACGCGCTCCTCGGGACGCAGGCCCTGCGCCAGCAGCCGGCGCGCCAGGTGGTTGGCGCGGGCGTTGAGCTCCGCGTAGCTCCACGTGGTCTCCCCATGAGCCACCGCGGGCCACGTGGGCGTGCGGCGCACCTGGGCCTCGAAGAGGGTGTGGATGCACGCACCCGGGGGGATGGCCTGCGTGCCACCGTCCAGCGCGGCCAGCACCGCGGCCCGCTGCGGGCCGGACAGCAGGGGCAGGCGCGACAGCGGCGCGTCCGGAGCGCGCACGGCCGAGGCCACGAGCTGCTCGAAGGCCCGCGCCATGCGCTCGCCGGACTCCGGGGTGAAGAGGGCGCCATCGGCGGAGACGCTGCCCTCCAGCGCGCCGTGCGCATCCTCGACCAGGTTGACCACCACGTCGTAGGCGGGGATGACGCCCCCGGTCTCCAGCTCCGACACGGTGAGCCCGCCGAGGGACGGGGTGCCGGTCGCCTCCAGCAGCAGCAGTGCCTGGGCCAGGGGGGGCGCGGTGCGGGGCCCCTCCGGCAGCACGGCGTCCGAGATGCGCTTGAAGGGAACCTCCTGGTGGGTGGAGGCATGGGCCACCACGGCCTGGACGCGCTGGAGGAGCCCGCGGAAGGACGGGTTGCCGGACACGTCCGTGCACAGGGGCAGGACGTTGGCGAAGTAGCCGGCCATCCGCTCCGTCTCCGGCAGGGTGCGCCCGGAGAAGGGCGAGGCCACCACCACGTGGCCCTGTCCGCTCAGCCGGTGCAGCCAGGCCTGGGTGAGCGCCAGCACCGCGGTGAAGGAGGAGACGCCTTCACGCCGCGCCAGCTCCCGGAGCGCAGCCGCGTCCCCTGCGGACAGCGACACGCGCACCGCGCGCATGTTGTCGTTGAGCGCGGGCGCCCGGCGCGGGAAGTCCAGCGGCAGGTCCAGCACCGGAGGCGCGTTCGTCAGCGCCTGCTTCCAGGACGCGAGCCCCGCCTCGTCGCGCGCGGGGTCCTCGCCCCTGCGCCACGGCATCACGTCCGCATACTGGAGCTCGAGCGGCGGCAGGAGTGGAGCGTGGCCAGCGAGCGCGGCCTGGTACGCGGCGGCCAGCTCCTCCATGAGGGCCTGGAACCCCAGGGCGTCGATGACCAGGTGGCTGACGGAGAGCACGAGCACGTGACGGGTGCCCGCCGCGTCCAGGCGGAGCAGCTCGAAGCGATACAGCGGGCCGCGAGCCACGTCGAAGTGCAGGTGGTCGTGCCGCCCCTGGGCCGCCCGCGCCGCTTCGAGCGCCGCGTCGGGTGACAGGTGCGACAGGTCCGTGCGCGTCAGGAGCGGGAGGACGGGAGGACCCGTGCGCACGAAGACGGTGCCCTTCTCCAGGAAGAACACGGAGCGCAGCGTGTCGTTGCGCTCGACCACCGCAGCGAGCGCCGCCTCCAGCAGGTCGGGCCGGAGGTCACCCTCCAGCGCCAGTCCCAGGGTGAGCGAGAAGGGCGGCGCGTCCGGCAGCTGCAGCGCGTACCAGACGCCCTCCTGCACTCCGGAGGCGGGATGCGCTTCCTGTCTCGGCTGTGCCCGCCTCACTCGCGGCTCCCCGGTGCGCGGGGCCAGGGCGACGTTGCGCGCCAGCCCCGCCACGGTGGGCGAGGCGAAGAACGCACTCAGTGGAAGCTCCACGCCCAGCTCCTGCCGGACGCGGGCCACCAGCCGGGTGGCGCTCAGCGAGTGGCCACCCAGCGAGAAGAAGTCCGCGTCGCGCGATATCTCGTCGACGCCCAGCAACTGCCGGAAGAGGCCGGCCAGCAGCGCCTCCATCGGGCCCTGGGGCGGCTCGCCGCCCACGTCCTCTCGCGAGGGCACGGGGAGGGCCCGCGTGGCCAGGGCCTTCCGGTCCACCTTGCCGTTGGCATTGAGGGGAAGCGCGCCCAGCACCACCAGCCGCGAGGGCACCATGAACGCCGGCAGGCGCTGACCCAGGGCTTCGCGCAGGGAGGACTCGGACGTGGTGGCGTCCACGGGGACCACCCACGCCACCAGCTCCTTGTCGCCGGGGCGGCGCTCGCGCGCGGTCACCACGCAGGCGCGCACCGAGGGCAGCGCGGTGAGCGCGGCTTCCACCTCGCCCAGCTCGATGCGCATGCCGCGCACCTTCACCTGGAAGTCCGCGCGGGTGACGAACTCCAGGCCTCCGTCCGGCAGGCGGCGGCCCAGGTCTCCCGTGCGGTACAGCCGCGCGCCCGGCGTCTGCGCGAAGGGGTCTGGCACGAAGCGCTCCGCCGTCAGCTCGGGACGGTGGCGGTAGCCGCGGCCCACGCCGATGCCACCGATGTAGAGCTCACCCACGACGCCGAGGGGCACGGGGTGGAGGGCCTCATCCAGGACGTGCACCTCCATGCCGCGCTTGGGCCGGCCGATGGGCGTGCTGGTCCCGGCGGGCGGCGCCTGGAGGGGGTGGAGCGTCGCGGTGTCGGAGCACTCGGCGGGCCCGTAGGCGTTGACGAGCGTCACGCCCGGGTACCGCTCGAACCAGGCACGGCAGACGGCCGGCGGAAGGGCCTCACCGATGGTGGCCATGCACCGCAGCCGCGCGAAGGCGGGCGGAGCGTCGGCGGTGTCCTCCAGCAGGGCCTGGAGCACGGAGGGCACCAGCTCCACGACGGTGGCGCCACGCGAGTCCAGCTCGGTGGCCAGCCGCCGCGGCTCTCTCGAGACGTCGTCGGGGACCATCAGCGTCGTGGCGCCAAGCGTGAGCGCGCCGAGCATCTGCCACACGGAGATGTCGAAGCTGAGGGCCGCCGTCTGCGCGATGACGTCGCTCTCGCGAATGCCCAGGCCCTCGCACATCCCGAGGATGTGGTTGAGCATGCCCTGGTGGTGGACCATCACGCCCTTGGGCACGCCGGTGGAGCCCGAGGTGAAGAGCACGTAGGCGAGCGCCTCCGGCGAAGCGCGCCCCGTCAGGGGCTCGGCGCTCTCCGACTCCAACGCGTCGAGTGACAACCGCCTGGGGCGCGAAGCTGGAGGCATCAGGGCCAGGGCCTCGGAGACGAGCGCCTCGGTGGGCCCTGTCGCCAGGAGGAACGGCGCCTGGCTCTCCGCGAGCAACTGAGCCACGCGCGCCGGAGGCAGCTGGGCATCCAGCGGCAGGTGGGCGCCGCCGGCCGTGTGGACTGCGAGGACGCCGCGCACCAGCGCCTCGTCCCGGGGGCCGACCACCGCCACCAGTGCTTCGAGTTCCACGCCCTGGGCAGCCAGCCGCCTCGCGGCCCGGTTCGTCCACGTCGCCAGGGCACCATAGGTCCACTGGCCGCCGTCGAAGGACAGTGCGACGCGCTCTGGTGCGCGGCGGGCCTGCGCGGCGAAGACCTCGTGTACGCACGACGCCGGAGGCTCAACGGAGACGGGGCGGGCCTCGCGCAGCGCTGCGTCGCGCTCGTCCCGGGTCAGCAGCGGCAGGCGGGCGACGGGCGTCTGGGGTGCGAGGAGGGCACCCTCGAGGAGCTGGAGGTAGTGGGCCAGCATCCGCTCGGCGGTGGCTTCCTCGAACAGGTCGGTGCTGTGCTCGAGCGTGAAGGTGAAGCCGGCCTCGTCCTCGATGGCGTAGAGCGCCAGGTCGAGCTGGCTGGTGCGGGTGTCGATGGGCAACTGCCGCGCGTCCAGCCCCGGGAAGGCGCCCTCCAGCGACGCTTCCACCCGGTTGAACTCGAACATGACCTGCACGAGCGGGGAGTGGCTGGTGGCTCGCTCCACCTGGAGCTCCTGCACCACGCGCTCGAAGGGCGCCGCCTGATGGGAGAAGGCCTCCAGCGTGGTGGCGCGCACCTGGGACAGCAGGTCGGAGAAGCGCAGGTCCGGTGAGACCTGGGCGCGCAGCACCACGGTGTTGATGAACAGGCCCACCACCTCCTCGGTGGCGGGGTGCGAGCGGCCGGAGACGGGCGTGCCCACACACAGCTCGTGCTGTCCCGAGTACCGCTGCAACACCGCCATGAAGGCCGCGCACAGGGGCATGAAGGGCGTGACCTGATGCTGACGGCACAGCGAGGCCAGGGTGCGAGACAGCTCGGGTGACAGGCGACGCGCGCGGGTGAGTGCTCCGCTGTCTCCCCGTGCCGCCGGACGGGGCTTGTCGAGTGGCAGCGAGAGCAGGGTGGGCGCCCCCGCGAGCTGGCGCTTCCAGTAGTCGAGGTGAGCCTCCTCGTGAGCGCGCACGGCGGAGGTGCGCTGCCAGGCGGCCACGTCCAGCGTGTCCAGGGAAACGGGAGGCAGCACGGGCTCGAGCTGCTGGCTCAGGGCGGCATAGGCCTGGGCCAGCTCGCGCATGAGCACGTCCAGCGACAGGCCATCCACGAGGATGTGGTGCAGCACCAGCAGCAAGACATGGTGCTCGGCACCCAGCCGGAAGAGGTGGAAGTGATAGAGCGGCCCGCGCTCCATGGAGAAGTGGCGCGTGGACTCTTCACGCAGCCGCTCCCAGGGAACGGCTGCCCCGACGGCCTCCTCCACGTGCAGCACCTGGGAAGGCATCGGTTGGAGGCGAGGTGCCGGGCGCCCCTCGTCGGAGACGAAGGCGGTCCGCAGTGACGCGTGGCGCTCCAGCAACAGCCGCAGCGCGCCCTCCAGCGCGGCGAGGTCCAGCGCTCCCCTCAGCTCCACGGCCTCCGGAATGATGTACGCGCGCAGCTCTGGCTGGAGCTGGTGCAGGAACCACAAGCGCTCCTGCGCGAAGGTCGGCAGCGGAGGCTCGCTGGCAGGCCTGGACGTCGGCGCGGGCAGGGGCGGGACGCGCACCAGCTGCTGGGCGGACAGCGTCCGGGCCAGCGTCTCGACGGTGGGCGAGGTGAAGAGCGCCGCCAGGGGCAGCTCCACGCCGAAGGACTGACGGATGCGCGCCACCAGCCGGGTGGCGCTCAGCGAGTGGCCCCCCAGCGAGAAGAAGTCCGCATCGCGTGACACTTTCTCCCGGCCGAGCACTTGGCCGAAGAGCAGGGCCAACAACTCCTCCACAGGGCCACGAGGCGATTGCAACGCGGTCGCCTCGGCTCCCGAATCGGAGGTCTCCAACGGCAGCGCCGTGAGGGCCTTGCGGTCCACCTTGCCGCTGGTGGTGGTGGGCAGCGCGTCCAGCACGCGCATGCGCGAGGGCACCATGGCCTCGGGCAGCACGGAGGCCAGCGATCTGCGCAGGGCGCGCACGTCGTCGGCGGCCTTCTCCAGCACCAGGTACGCCACCAGCTCCGTGTCCTTCGCACCCTGTCGGGCCACGACGGCGGCCTGCCGCACGCCGGAAAGGCGCAGCAGCGCGGCCTCCACCTCTTCCAGCTCCACGCGCGCACCGCGCACCTTCAGCTGGAAGTCGGTGCGGCCCAGGAAGGTGAGCGTGCCGTCCTCATTCCACCGCGCCCGGTCTCCGACGCGATAGAGGCGCGCACCGGGCTCGGTGCTGAAGGGGTCCGGGATGAAGCGCTCGGCCGTCAGGTCCGCTCGGCCACGGTAGCCACGGCCCAGGCCGCTGCCGCCGATATACAGCTCACCGGGCACGCCCACGGGGAGCGGTCGCAGTGCTGCGTCCAGGACGTAGAGCTGGCTCCGGTCCGCGGGCCGGCCCAGGCTGACGGGCCGGTGGGCCACGCACACGTCCAGGGCGACCGCGACGCTGGTCTCGGTGGGGCCGTAGGCATTGACGATGCGAGTCGTCGTGAGGGCCAGCTGCCGCACCAGTGCATCGGGCAGCGCTTCGCCGCCGGTGACCATCACCGAGAGTCGGCGCAGCGCCTCGGGGGCCCCGGGCTCCTCGAAGGCGGCAGCCAGGGAGGAGGGCGTGATGACGATATGGGTGATGCCGTGCTGCACGATGTCGCGGCCCAGGCCCAGCGGCCCCACCTGGCGCAGCACCACGCGGGCGCCGCGAGTCAGGCTGAAGAGCAGCTCCTCCAGGTGCATGTCGAAGGAGAGGCTGCTGGAGGCAGCCCAGACATGGCCCGGAGCGGTGGCGTACAGCTCGTCGAACGCCGCGAAGCAGTGGACGAGGTTGCGCTGGGTGAGCTCCGCGCCTTTGGGCTCACCGGTGGAGCCGGAGGTGTAGAGGACGTAGGCGAGGTGCTCCGGCCGGGCGGGCACCGGAGGGGCGAGGACGGCACCGGAGCGTGACTCGTCGCCAGGCTCCACGTGAGTGAGTCCCGTCTCCACTCCGGCGAAGAAGGCTGGCCGGGAGACGACAAGGCGCGCACCGGACTGGCGCAGGAGGAAGGCACGGCGCACGGCAGGATGCGAAGGCTCCAGCGGGAGGCACGCGGCGCCGCTGAGGTGCACGGCAAGCAGGGCGATGACGTTGTCCGCGGAGCGCTCCAGGCACACGCCCACCACGCTCTCGGGTCGCGCGCCCAGGGCCGCCAGATGCGACGCCAGCCGCGAGGCGCGAGCGAGGAGCTGCGAGAAGGTGAGGGTGACTTCCGGCGTCACCAGCGCGACGGCGTCCGGGGTGCGCTCGGCGGAGGCGCGCAGGAGCGAGGCGAGGGTGGCTTCCTCGTCGAAGGGCCGGTGCGTCGCATTGAACTCGTGCACCACGCGCTGGCGCTCGGCGGGGCTCAGCAGGGACAGCGCGCCTACCGGCTGCTCCGGCGCTTCCAGGGCATGCTCCAGCAGGCGCACGTAGTGGCCCAGCATGCGCTCGGGCGTGGCCGCATCGAACAGCTCGGTCTGGTAGCGGAAGAAGAGCTCGTAGCCGTCACCGTCCTCGACAGCGGTGAGGACCAGGTCGAACAGGCTGGTGCCGTTGTCGATGAGGAGTGGCCGCGCGGAGAGCTCGGAGAACGCCGAGGCCAGTCCCTGCTCCACCCGGTTCAGGTCGAAGAGGACCTGGAACAGCGGGGCGTGGCTGAGGCTGCGCTCGACGTGCAGCGCTTCGACGACGCGCTCGAAGGGGGCCTGCTGGTGGGAGAAGGCTTCCAGCGCGGTGGCGCGCACCTGGGACAGCAGGTCCGCGAACGTCGCGCGGGTGTCCACCCGGGTGCGCAGCACCACGGTGTTGATGAACAGGCCCACCACGTCCTCGACCGCCGGGTGCGCGCGGCCGGACACGGGCGTGCCCACGCACAGCTCGTCCTGCCCCGAGTAACGCTGGAGCAGCATGGCGAACGCTGCATTCAGCGCCATAAACAGCGTGACCTGCTGCTGCCGGCAGACGGAGGCCAGCGCCCGTGAAAGCTGAGGCGACAGCCGATGTCGGCGGGTGAGCGCACCGCTGTCGCTCAGCACCGGCGGACGGGGCCTGTCCGTCGGGAGCGTGAGCAGGGCGGGGGCGCCGGCGAGCTGCTGCTTCCAGTACTCGAGGTGGGCCTCCTCGTGCGCGCGCACGGCGGGCGTGCGCTGCCACGCGGCCACGTCCGCCAGGACGAGCTGCACGGGTGGCAGGGTGGGCTGCTGGTGCTGGCTGAGGGCGGTGTACGCCTGGGCCAGCTCGCGCATGAGGATGTCCAGCGTCAGGCCATCCACGAGGATGTGGTGCAGCACCAGCAGCAGCACGTGGTGCTCGGCGCCCAGGCGGAAGAGGCGGAAGCGGTACAGGGGCCCTGCCTCCAGCGAGAAGGGGCGGGTGGACTCGTCCCTCAGCCGGGCCCATGGCACGTCTGCCTCGGCTGCGTCCTCCACCTGCAGCACCTGGGACGGGAGCGGACCGACGCGCAGCGCGGGGCGTCCTTCCTCGGGGACGAAGGTGGAGCGCAGTGACGCGTGGCGCTCCAGCAGCAACCGCAGCGCGCCCTCCAGCGCACGGATGTCCAGCGCTCCCCGCAGCTCCACGGCTTCGGGAACGAGGTAGGCGCGCAGCTCCGGGTGGAGCTGGTGGAGGAACCAGACGCGCTCCTGCGCGAAGGACGGAAGCGGAGGCTCGCCAGCGGGCCTCGGCGTCGGCGCGGGCAGGGGCGGGACGCGAGCGAGCTGATGGGCCGCGAGCACCTGGGCCAGCGACTCGACGGTGGGCGAAGTGAAGAGGGCCGCCAGCGGCAGCTCCACGCCGAAGGACTGGCGCACGCGGGCCACCAGCCGGGTGGCGCTCAGGGAGTGGCCCCCCAGCGAGAAGAAGTCCGCGTCGCGCGCCACCTTCTCCCGGCCCAGCACCTGGCCGAAGAGGAGGGCGAGCAGCTCCTCCACGGGGCCACGCGGAGGCTGCCACGCGGTCTCCCCGGTGTCGGAGAGGTCAGCGGCCGACTCCAGGGGAAGCGCGGCGAGGGCCTTGCGGTCCGCCTTGCCGCTGGTGGTGGTGGGCAGCGCGTCCAGCACGAGCATGCGCGAAGGCACCATGGCCTCGGGCAGCACGGAGGCCAGCGACTTGCGCAGGGCGCGCACGTCCGTGCCTGCACTCTCCAGCACGAGGTACGCCGCCAGCTCCGTGTCCTTCGCACCCTGCCGGGCCACGACGGCGGCCTGCCGCACGCCGGAAAGGCGAAGCAGCGCGGCTTCGATTTCCTCCAGCTCCACGCGCACGCCGCGCACCTTCAACTGGAAGTCGGTGCGGCCCAGGAAGGAGAGGGAACCGTCGTCATTCCAGCGGGCACGGTCACCCGTGCGGTAGAGGCGTGCACCCGGTTGGCCGCTGAAGGCGTCGGGGATGAAGCGCTCGGCCGTCAAATCCGCGCGGCCCTTGTAGCCCCGGCCCAGGCAGGTGCCGCCGATGAACACCTCACCGGGCACGCCGACGGGAAGCGGCTGCAGGGACTCGTCGAGGACGTAGAGCTGACACCTGTCCAGCGGCCGCCCCAGGCGCACGGGCTTCGTGGGCAGCGAGAGCTCTGCGGCGACGTTGATGCTCGTCTCGGTGGGGCCGTAGGTGTTGACGAGGCGGGTGGTGGTGAAGGCCAGCTGCCGCACCAGGGAATCGGGCAGCACTTCACCCCCGGCCACCAGCACCGACAGCCGACGCAGGGCCTCCGGAGCCCCGGGCTCCTCGAAGGCGGCGGCCAGGGAGGAGGGCGTGATGACGATATGGGTGATGCCGTGCTGCACGATGTCGCGGCCCAGGCCCAGCGGCCCCACCTGGCGCAGCACCACGCGAGCGCCGCGAGTCAGGCTGAAGAGCAGCTCCTCCAGATGGATGTCGAAGGAGAGGCTGCCG
Source organism: Pyxidicoccus xibeiensis (assembly GCF_024198175.1). NCBI lineage: Bacteria > Pseudomonadati > Myxococcota > Myxococcia > Myxococcales > Myxococcaceae > Pyxidicoccus > Pyxidicoccus xibeiensis. The sequence goes on along the minus strand of NZ_JAJVKV010000003.1, from coordinate 591,305 downwards.
GAGGCAGCCCAGGTATGGCCGGGAGACGTCGCGTAGAAGTCGTCGAACGCGGCGAAGCAGTGGACGACGTTGCGCTGGGTCAGCTCCACGCCCTTGGGCTCGCCGGTGGAGCCGGAGGTGTAGAGCAGGTAGGCGAGGTTGTCGGGCCCGGCGGCCCGAGGCGTGGCGAGCACGGCATGAGGCAGGGACTCGTCACCGGGCTGCACCAGCGGCACACCGGCCCCGGCGCCCTCGAAGAAGGAAGGCCGCGAGACGACGAGTGACGCACCGGACTGGCGCAGCAGGAAGGCACGGCGCGCGGCAGGATGCGAAGGCTCCAGCGGCAGGCAGCCCGCACCACTCAGGTGCACGGCCAGCAGCGCGACGACGCAGTCGACGGAGCGCTCCAGGCACACGCCCACCACGGCCTCGGGACGAGCGCCGAGGCCCGCCAGGTGCGAGGCAAGCCGGGAGGCACGGGCGGCAAGCTGGGAGAAGGTGAGGGTGCCCTCGGGAGTCACCAGCGCCACGGCGTCCGGCGTGCGCGCGGCGGAGGCCAGGAAGAGCGAGGCGATGGTGGCATCGCTGTCGAACGGCCGCTGCGTCTCGTTGAACTCGCGCACCACCCGCTGCCGCTCCGCCTCCGCGAGCAGCGACAGCCGGGTCAGAGGCGCTTCGGGCGACTCCAGCGCATGGGCGAGGAGCTGGAAGTACTGCGCCCGCATCCGCTCGATGCTGGCCTCCTCGAAGAGCTCGGTGCGGTACTGGAGGAAGAGGTCGTAGTGCTCCCCGACCTTGTACACGGTGAGCGACAGCTCGAACGGGCTGGCGCCCGGGTCCAGATGCAGCGAGCGCGCGTCGAGCTCGGGGAACGCACCGGGGAGCGGGTGCTCCAGCCGGCTCAGGTCGAACATCACCTGGAACAGGGGCGAGTGGCTGAGGCTGCGCTCGACGTGCAGTGCTTCGACGACGCGCTCGAAGGGAGCCTGCTGGTGGGAGAAGGCCTCCAGCGCGGTGGCGCGCACCTGGGACAGCAGGTCCGCGAACGTCGCGCGAGTGTCCACCCGGGTGCGCAGCACCACGGTGTTGATGAACAGGCCCACCACGTCCTCGACCGCCGGGTGCGCGCGGCCGGACACGGGCGTGCCCACGCACAGCTCGTCCTGCCCCGAGTAGCGCTGGAGCAGCACGGCGAACGCGGCATACAGCGCCATGAACGGCGTGACCTGGTGCCGGCGGCAGACGGAGGCCAAGGCCCGGGTCAGCTCTGGAGGAAAGCGGTGGCGCTGCGTACTGGCGCCCCTGTCCCCAAGGACTGCGGGCCGGGGCCGGTCCGTGGGCAGCACGAGCCGGGATGGCGCTCCCGCGAGCTGCTGCTTCCAGTACGCGACGTCCGCTTCCTCGCGCGCCTCCACCGCGGGCGTGCGCTGCCAGGCCACGACATCCGCGTAGTCGAGCTCCGGCGCCGGCAGCGCGGGCGCGCGCCGCTCCCGCAGGGCGGCATGGGCCTCGCCCAGCTCACGGACGAGGATGTCCAGGGACATGCCGTCCATGACGATGTGGTGCATCACCAGCAGCAGCACATGGTGCTCGGCACCCAGCCGGTAGAGGCGGAAGCGGTACAGCGGCCCTCGCTCCAGGTCGAAGGCGCGCGCGGACTCCTCGCGCAGCCGGTGCCAGGGCACTTCCCCACCGGACGCGGTGCAGTCCTCCACGTGCAGGACGCGCTCCGGCACGGGCTGCGGCCGGGGCACCGGGCGGCCCTCGTGGACCACCAGGGGCGTGCGCAGTGTGGGGTGGCGCTCCAGCAGCAGCCGCAGCGCACCCTCCAGCGCGTCCACGTCCAGCGCGCCCCGCAGCTCCACGGCCTCCGGGAAGTTGTAGGCCCGCAGCTCCGGCTGGAGCTGGTGCAGGAACCACATGCGCTCCTGCGCGCCCGACGCGAGCGCCGGTGCACCCTCGGGCCGGGGCTCCGGCGCCGGTAGGGGCGGCACGCCAGCGCGGTTCCCCTCGGACAGCTCGCGCGCGAGGTCCGCGACGGTGTGCGCGGCGAACAGCGTGGCCAGCGGCAGCTCCACGTTGAAGGCCTGCCGCACCCGGGCCACCAGGCGCGACGCGCTCAGCGAGTGCCCACCCAGGTCGAAGAAGCTGGCGTCCCTCGCCACCACCTCCAGGCCCAGCACGTGGCAGAAGAACTGCGCCAGCACTTCCTCCACGGGGCCGCGCGGCTCCTGGCCGGGGGCCAGCGACTGGGGCGCGTAGGCCTGGGCCGGCAGCGGCAGGGCCGCGAGCGCCTTGCGGTCCACCTTCGCGTTGGCGGTGAGCGGCAGCGACTCCAGCACCACCACCACGGAGGGAACCATGAACTCGGGCAGCCGCTGCTTGAGGGCCGCGCGCAGCTCTCCCGCGTCCACCGTCCCGCCGGAGACGGGCACCACGTAGCCCACCAGGCGCTTGTCGCCGGGGGACTCCTCGCGCGCCACCACCACCGCCTCCAGCACGGACGGGTGCGCGAGCAGCGCGGACTCCACCTCGGGCAGCTCGATGCGGAAGCCGCGCACCTTCACCTGCGCGTCCGCGCGCCCCACGAAGTCCAGCACGCCGCCGTCCCGCCAGCGCACCAGGTCCCCCGTGCGGTACATGCGCGCCCCGGGAGTGCCGCTGAACGGGTCCGGCACGAAGCGCCCGGCCGTCAGCGCGGGCTGCCCCACGTACCCGCGCGCGAGCCCCTCACCGCCGATGAACAGCTCGCCGGTGACGCCCACGGGCACCGGCTCGCCGTGCTCGTCCAGCACGTAGGTGCGCAGGTTGTTGATGGGCCCGCCGATCGGCACCGTGCCCGTCACCTGCGACGCCGCCCGCGTCGTGAAGGCGGTGGCGAACACCGTCGTCTCCGTGGTGCCGTAGCAGGCGGTGACGGGCAGCCCCAGCGTCTCCACCACGCGGCGCACGTGGGCCGGAGGGATGACGTCGCCGCCGGTGAGCACCTGCCTCACGCCGCGCAGGACCTCCAGGTGCTCCTCCACCACCTGCGAGAACAGGCCGGTGGTCAGCCACAGCGTCGTCACGCCGGTGTCGCGCACCACCTGCGCCAGCTCTCGCAGGGACGGCGCCTGCGGCGGCATCACCACCAGCCGGGCGCCGTACAGCAGCGCGCCCCAGATTTCGAACGTCGACGCGTCGAAGGAGATGGGCGCCAGCAGCAGCAGCGTCTCGTCGGGGCCGAAGCGGGCGTAGTCCACGCCGAGCTGGTTGCGCAGCACGCCCTGGTGCGTGGTGCCCACGCCCTTGGGCCGCCCGGTGGAGCCGGACGTGAAGTCCACGTAGGCCAGCGTGTCGGGCAGGGCTCGCGAAGGGGGCGCGTGCGTGGGCTCGCCGGAGAGGGACAGCTCCTCCAGCAGCACCGTGCTCAGCCCCTCCGGGAGCTTCGACACGAAGGCGCGCGTGGTGACGAGCACGCGGGGGCGCGCGTCCTCCACCATGGCCGCCAGGCGCTCGCGCGGATACGTCGGGTCCAACGGGACGTACGCGCCGCCGGCCTTGAGGATGGCCACCAGGGCGACGACGAGCTCCAGCGAGCGCTCGACGGCGAGCGCCACGCACGTGTCCGCGTCCACGCCCAGCCGGCGCAGGTGCCACGCCAACTGGTTGGCGCGTGCGTCGAGCTGGCGGTAGGTGAGCCGCGCGTCCCCGAACTCGACGGCGACGTGGTCCGGGAAGCGGGCCACCACCTGCGAGAAGACCTCCGGCAGGGTGGACTCGCGCGGATAGTCGGAGGCGGTGGCGTTCCACTCCACCAGCACCCGCTGGCGCTCTGCGTCCGTGAGCCGGGTCGGTGCGATGACGGTGTTCCTCGGGAGCGGACGTGCGGCGGCGGGCTCCGGCGGCAGGCCCTCACCGGGCGTGGCGGAGTCGGAGTCGGAGGGCGCGGTCATGGTGGGCGGGGGAGGGCGTCACAGCTTGAAGCGGAGGCTCAGGCCGGCGCGGAAGAGACCCAGGTCCGTCGCGGGGACGCTCGCCACGGAGGGATCGGGTTGGAATCGGAACTCACCGCCCTTCGGGCCGAAGGGCACTTCCACGAAGCCCGCGATGCCCACCTCGTTCTTCGTATAGAAGTTGAAGTCCAGCCGGCCGAGGTACGACGGGACATCCACGTTGCCGAGCAGGGTGAGCGATACCGTTGGGATGGCGGGGCTGCGCTTTGTGACGGACAGCTGGGCCAGGCCGTAGTAGCGGCCGAAGAACAGCGGCTGGTAGTCCCCGGTCGACACCAGCCACGTGAGCAGCCCCGGGTCGCTGCCCCCGAGCTGGTTGTAGAAGCCCTCGAGCCGCACGACGGCCTGGTAGAGGTCGACGAGGCGCAGCCGCAGCGACACCCCGCCGCTGGCCTGGACCTGCGTCCCCTCAACCTCGCGGCGGACGAAGCCGTCCCCGGAGCGCCGCCAGAGCGGCAGGTCCGCATCGCGCAGCAGGGCGACTTCGGCGTTGAAGTCCAGCGGCCCGACGCCGAGCGAGTAGTCCAGGCCGTAGCGCGGCCGGCGCCGCTCCAGGAAGGACGCGGTGGCGATGAGCTCGCTTGCCCCCAGCGCCACCTCCGCGCGCACCGCGCCACCGTACCGGAGCCGGGGCGTCCCTTCCGTCGGCGAGTCCTCCATGTCAGCCGTGGCGAGCAGCCACAGGTTCGACGCGAGCGACTCCCAGGGGATGTTGACCTTCACCATGTCCACGCCCGAGCGCAGGTCGAAGACGCCGAGCGGGTCCGGATTGGGGTCTCTCAGGAAGTCGGTGGGGTTCCAGATGCGCGAGCTGCCCCACTTGATGTGCTGGCGCCCCGCGGTGACGAAGACCCGGTCGAGCACGCCGAAGTACAGCCACAGCTTGTCGACGCTCGCCCGGGGCGTGGACAGCTCCGGGTCCAGCGGGTCGTACGCCAGGCGCCCCACCACGTACGTGCGCAGGTTCTCCTGCGGCTTGAAGTCGAGGTAGACGTCCACGAGCCCGGGGAAGTACGGCTGCACCGCATTGGCGTCGTCCGAGGCGCGCCGGTTGAGGTCCACCTGGGCGCGCTGGAAGAACAGCGCTCCCAGGGTGAGCAGGTCGGTGCGCTCCCGGCTGGCAGACCCGGACGCGGGCACATCCTCCGGCTCGCTCAGCGGACGCGGCCCGGCCGGCACCTCTTCCCCAGGTCGCCCGGTGCCAGCGCCTTGCCCGGCGTCATCCACGATGCGCGCGGGGCGCAGCTCGTCATCCATGGCGGAGGCGGCTGCACCGGGCAGCTCCCCAATCTCCGCCACCGCGAGGTCCGAGCTCCCCGTCGTGGGGGCCTGCGCGACGGGAGTGAGCCCGGCAGGTGCCGGCACGGGGGCGGCCGGCTCCACAGGCACGGCTACATGGCTCGGAGCCACGCTGACGGAGGCCTCCTTCGGGAGGGACGGCTCCGTGGGGGACGCCTCCAGCGCCTCGGGAGGAGCGAGCTCGGCGGTGAGGGCCCGGCGCCCCCGCGCGGGCGCCAGATACGTCAGGACCCTCACCTCACCCTTCGAGAAAAACACTGCCAGGCCGCGAGAAGCGTAGTGGAAGTAGGGCTCGTTGAGGGGTGACAGCTTCACCTCGTGGCAGGGCTTCTTCGCACGGCCCGCGCGGGGGCAGGCGGGGCCGAACATCCGCTCCACGGTGTCTCGCGACGGAGCGCTCGCGGGATACACGTCGATGCGGCGCAGCCGCCCGTTTCGGGCCTCCACGCGGAAGTCCGCGCGAAGGGTTCCCGCGGGCGCGGCGTCCTCCTCGTAGGTGAGGACACGCTCGTCCTCCACGGTGCGCCGCTGGGTGGGCTCGCCGAAGAGGGCCAGCACCTGTCCCTCGGTGGAGGTGCCGGGTTTCGCCTTCTTCCAGGCCTCCGCGCTCGCCATGCCGCACTGGAAGAAGCACAGCACGGCCAGGGCACGGGCGAGGAGGGCTGGCATGGGGGAGCGGGAGTCTAACGTACCGTCACGGCGGGACAGCAAGGGGCCGGCCCCCTCCCCGGATGGGGCTTCCGGCAGGCTCCCCCACCCATCCAGGACGGTGCCGCGGCGCGTTCGGAGGCTCCCGAGCCTGGCCGCACGGCCAGCGTGTTGACAGGCGCCCCGGGTTGCCCCGAGCATCTCCTCTCATTCCGTAAGAAGGAGGAGTCATGGCGTCGGAAGAGCTGCCTCAGTCGTCCATTGCACCGGCTGTTGCCTCCACCACGCCCGAGGCCGCCGCCGCCCCGGTGGCCGCCGCTGCTCCGGAGAAGCTCGACGAGCTCGAGGAGATCGACTTCCTCCTCGAGGAGATTGAAAGCAAGATTGCCCCGCTCGCGCTCGCGTGAGCACGGCCCTCGGAGCGCGTGCGTACCCGGAGTCCTTCGCGGCCTTCTGGCACCCCGTCGCGTTCTCCAGTGAGCTGAAGGAGCGCCCGCTCCCGGCCCGGCTGCTGGACACGGACCTGGTCGTCTGGCGCACGGGCTCCGGCGTCGCCGCCACCCAGCGGTACTGCGCCCATCGCGGCGCGGACCTGTGCGGCGGTGCGCCCGTGGCCGAAGGGCTCCGCTGCGCCTTCCACGGCTGGACGTACGGGCAGGACGGGCGCTGCGTGCGGATTCCGTCGCAGCCGGCGGGCGCTCCCATTCCGGAGCGGGCCCGGCTCGCGTCGTATCCGGCGACGGAGCGCTACGGCCTCGTCTGGGTGTGCCTGGCCACCGGGCCCGCGGCGCCGCTGCCCGAGTGGCCGGAGCTGGAGGACGGCAGCCTCGCCACCGTGCCGCTGCCCCTGCTGGACTGGGACGTGTCCGCGGGCCGCATGGTGGAAATCGTCCTCGACGTGGCGCACCTGTCATGGGTGCACGACGGCACCTTCGGCAACCCGCAGCAGCAGGAGGTGCCCGCCTATGACGTGGAGCGGCTGCCTGGCGGGCTCCGGGCGCAAATCACCTATCCCGCCCTCTCGCCGAGCATCGGCGGCGCGCCGCCTCGCGTGGACCGGACCACGCTCACATACGAGGTGACGCTTCCCTTTACTGTGAGGCTCCATTTCAAGCCGACCCTCTTCTATACGCACACCGTGTACGCGGTGGCCTCGCCCTGCTCGGAAGAGAAGATGCGGTGCTTCTACTTCGCCTCGTACCATCCGAAGATTCGCAACTTCGCGGACATGTTCGTGAAGTCGGAGCTGGCCATCCTCGAGCAGGACCGGCGCATCGCCGAGGGGCAGCGCCCGAAGGCCCACCCCCTGGACTTCGCGGGTGAGGTCCATGTGAGGGCGGACCGGTTGCCCATCGAATACCGCCGCGCCGTCGCCGCCCTCCGTCTGGGACACCCCGTGGACGGCCCCGGCCTGGAGTGAAGGGAAGACACGTGGACCTGCCAAGGTGGAAGGCCCTCTGCGCGGCCGTGGTGCTGCTGCTCGCGGGCGGTGCATGCCGCCAGCGTGAGGAGGCTGCGAAGGCCGCGGCTCCTGAGGCGACGGCCGTGGCTCCGGAGCCGAAGGCCGTGGAGGCGAGCGCGTCGAACCCGGTGGCCCGCGGGCGCTACCTGGCGGAGGCCGTGCTCGGCTGCGTGTCCTGCCACACGGAGCGGGACGTCAGCCGCTACGCCGGGCCCCTTCGCGGCGCCGCGCTGGCCGGGGCCTGCTACGGCAAGGAGTGGGGGCTGCCGGGCCGCGTCTGCGCGCCCAACCTCACCTCGGACCCCGAGCACGGCATCGGCCGCTGGACGGACGCGGAGCTGCTGCGCGCCATCCGCGAGGGCTATGGCCGCGACGGCCGGACGCTGTTCCCCATGATGCCGTACACGGAGTGGAGGACCCTGTCCGACGAGGACGCCCGCGCCGTGGTGGCCTACCTGCGCCAGGTGCCGCCCGTCCCGCACTCCGTACCGCGCACCGAGCTTCCCGCCGAGGTCCTGGCAGGCATCGCGAGCCTGGCCTCTGCACTGCCGGGCCCCGTGCCGGCGCCGGGGAGCGGCGAGCTGGCGCGCGGCCGCTACCTGGCCACCGTGGCGCAGTGCGCTTTCTGTCATGGCGGCGCCGGCGAGCCCTCCGAGCCCTTCGCGGGCGGGCTTCCCGTGCCCACCCCGTACGGAGAGGAGAAGGCGCCGGGCCTGCTGCCCCATGGGGCCGTGCTGCGCGGAATGAGCGAGGACGCCTTCGTCGCGCGCTTCACTGCGTGGCGCGAGCCGGCCGCCGCCCCCAGCGTGCAGGGACGCATCAACAAGCTGGCCATGCCCTGGCTGTCTTTTGCCCGCATGCGCGATGAGGATTTGCGCGCGCTGTACCGCTATCTCCAGACCCTGCCGACCCCGGCGCGACAGGGTGGCTGATCCGGCCGGTCGCTGGCGTCCCTCCGGATTGGCCGGTAGGATTCCCGCGTTTCCTGTTTCCCACCGCCAGCCCCCGGGCGGTGACACCCCGACGGGCACGAACCCCCCATGAATCCGCCCCTCAAGAGACTCCTCTTGTCGCTCCTGGTGCTGGCGTGCGCCTCGGGCTGCAGCCTGCTGGACACGTCCGATGCGGAAGGCACGCGCGGCCGCGGCGCCAGGGCCTTCGACCCGTACTCGAGCTCCGCCTCCGGCGCCATCTCCCTGTCGCTGATGGCCTTCAAGGGCTGCTCCATCCTGCCCAACGGCTCACCGGTGACGAAGGGCAGCCTCGCGCTGCCCACGTACCCGGACCTCTGCTTCGACCTGAACGTCGACTTTCCCCTGCCGGCCGATCCTTCGCATGAGCCGCAGGCCCGGATGACCGTGTCCCCCGGCGAGCTGTACTTCCTGCGTGAGTTCTCCGCGGTGGACATCGTGGCGGGGGTGCACACGGACTACAACGACCGCAAGCGGCCGGCGGCGTGGGCCCGCCTGCAGTCGGACTTCAAGGACCTGGACTGGTCCGGGATGACCGTCGGCCCGGACAACTGGGTGCAGGAGCAGCCCGGCGTCTTCCTGCGCGAGACGCGCTACGAGAACGCGGCGTGGATGCTCTCCAACGATGACACCCTCCTGCTGGAGGTGCTCGACGCGGATGGCAATGTGCGCACCAGCCAGACGTACCTGCGCAGCGACTTCCTGGCGGAGAACGCCGAGGCCGGCCGCACGCACGTCGTCTTCGCCGTGAACGGCCTCGCCCGCCCCACCTTCCCGGACGACCCCGTCCCCGTGGCGTCTCCGGATGGGGACGGCCTCGAGTACAACACCGCGGTGAAGGTCTCCTTCGCCGGCTCCACCAACCCCTTCAAGTCCTTCACCATGCCGGAGCTCACCGGTGAGGGCGTCATCCGCGTCACCTGGAGCCTGCGGCCCCAGAAGCCCTTCCTCTTTCCGGTGTCCTTCGTCCCGGAGAAGGACCGGCCCGCCACCTGCTACGAGGTGGGCCCGGACGGACTGGCCACGGACACGCCCGTGCCCTGCGGCTTCGGCCTGACGCAGAAGGTGCAGGTGGGGCGCCCGCAGAATGGCCGCTACCACGCGCCGGGTGAGTCGGTGGACTTCGTCGTGTCCCTCCAGGACGGTGACGGGCACGCGCTGCACCCGCGCGACTCCATGCCCTCCTACCTGGACTACATGAGCGAGGCGTCCAACGGCCTGGCCTACTTCAACAGCTTCATGCTGCTGACCTGGCGGGACGGCAGCGCCTCCGAGTCCGGCTTCAAGGTCGTGGGCCCGCTGCAAGACCTGCAGGTGGTCAACGGCACCTACGACCCGCCGTACTTCGCGTACCCGCGGGACATCGAGCCCGAGTACTACGTCAGCCCGAACACGCCCTACGTCCCGGGCGGCATGGTCCACCGGCCGCCCACGCGCTTCACGGTGCCCCTGCCGGAGGATGCGAAGCCGGGCACCTACGCCATCCTCCTGAAGGGGCACCGCAACTTCATGGGCGAGCGCCTGAACCGGTTGGATCCGTTCTTCTTCCAGGTGGGCCAGACGCAGCCCACCACGTACCCCGGCCGCATCGGCAACTGCCAGGTGTGCCACAACGGGGTGAACTCGCTGAGCAACGTGCACCACGGCGTCTCGGTGGACCACGTGGAGACGTGCAAGACGTGCCACCACGACGAGTCCAAGGGGCACGTCTCGGACTTCATGCACCGCATCCACATCAACTCGCGCAAGTACGCCCAGAACAAGGGTGACTGCACGCTGTGCCACCTGACGCGTGAGAGCACCCTGCGGCCCAGCCTCATCGCCTGCGAGGGCTGCCACCCGGGCACCCACGGCAACGAGTACAAGGACCTGGAGTTCGAGCCGCTCTCCGCCGCCCCCAACATCTACGGCAATTGCGCCAATGCGTGCCACGTGACGACGCCTCCGTCGGAGCACGTGCTGCCTGCCCGGTGAACCCCATGAGGAATGCGATGAAGGCCAGCTCCCTCACAGCCTCCTTCCTGCTCGCCGCCGCCCTGGGCGGCTGCGGCGACTCCGAGCCCGTTCCCGTCGGCAGCGGCGTGGACGCCCCTGTCGTCGAGCTGCCAGCGCGCCAGGCCACGGTGTCCGGCATGGTGTTCGACCCGGAGGCGCTCTACGTCCAGTACATGTCCACGGAGGAGCCGGGTGATGACCCCGGCGTCTTCGACGGCATTCCGTACCTGGCCGCCTCGGTCGTCCCGGAGGCGCGGGTGCGCCTGTACGGGCCGGGCCTGACGGACGTGACGAGCGACGCCTCCTCCGGCGGAGGGCACTGGCAGGTGCAGGGCGTCCTGTCGAACGACACGGTGCCGTACGTGGCGGAGGCGATTCCGCCAGAAGGGGGCGTCGTCTTCCACTCCGACGAGTCCACGCCCTTCGAGATGCCGCCCGCGACGTACTACCCCACCACGCACCTGCGTCCCATCCAGGTCAGCCGCACGCAGTGCATCGCCCAGACGGCGCTGATGGTGGGCAGCGCGGGCGCGCTGGACGCGGTGGCCCAGCACCTGACGGCGCAGGGGACCGCGACGACGGTGGCGGACCTGGTCAACCCGGCCCGCACGGGTGGGGTGGTGCTCTTCTGGGTGCATACGCCCAGCTTCTTCTACGACTTCTACCTCGGCTCCCTGGACGAGGTGGCCGGCGAGGCGAGCGCGGGCACGCTGCTGGCGCTGGACTGGGCGGCGCCGGAAGGGCTGCCGGGCCAGTCCCCCCTGGGCTTCTCCGTGCTGCCGGACCCGGTGAGCCACATCGGCTACTTCGCGCTGGTGCTGCCGCCGGGCGCGACGCAGCCGGTGCAGGTGACCTTCACGGACACGCACCCGCCTCCGGCGCCGGAGGAGGAGATGGGCCCGTACGGCTTCCGGCCCCTTCCCATCGAGCCCTTCACCGTGACGCCCCGTCCCGGAATCTCCGTGCAGCGCGTCAGGGCGGGGTTCAACTACCCCCCGCATGAGCCGGACCCGCTGGAGGACCCGCATCCGCCGGAGGAGGACGTGAGCTGGCTGTGCCAGGCGCCGCCTCCCCCGGACGAGCACGCCGGGGAGGAGTAGCCCGCCTTCAGCTCCAGGGCCTCACGTGCAGCCCGCGGAAGCGCACCGCGGGCTGCCCGAAGGACACTGGCAGCGGTCCGTGGTCCAGCTTGCGGCAGCCGCGCGTGGCGAAGAGGTTGACCGCGCTGGCGCCCACCGCGTCGATGGAGGCGAGCGCCTCCAGGCCGTTGCCCTCCAGGATGCCGGGTGACACGCGCCGTCCCGGGCGCCCGTCCCGCACCTCGCGCGCCTCCACCACGTAGAAGCTGAAGTCTCCCGACAGGAGATTCATGTGCCGCGGGGTGAGGTGCTGCACGAGCAGCCCTTGCGGCAGCTCCGCCAGCAGCGACTCCAGGCTGCCTTCATGGGGCTCCACGCGGGTGTGGGCCATGCGGGGCAGGGGCGGGTGCCGGAAGTCCACGCGTCGGCCATGGCCATTGGGTGGGCGGCCCAGGGCGTCGGCACTGCGGGTGTCGAGCATCGGCGAGCCGACGATTCCGTTTCGGAGGAGCGGCACGGCCTGGGCGGCGTGGCCCTCGTCATCCCAGGCGAAGCCGAGCGCGCCGTGGCCATCGGTGGGGTCGTCCGACACGGAGAGCCAGGGGCCGGCGACGCGCTGTCCCAGCCGGCGCGCGAGGTACGAGCCTCCGCGCGCGACGACGTCTCCCTCCAGCGGGTGGCCGCAGACCTCGTGGAAGAAGCAGGCGGACGCCGCGCCGGGAGGGAAGACGATGGGCAGCGTCCCGGTGGGGAAGGGCACGCACGGCGTGGTCTCCCGCAGCTCGCGCACCAGGCCGTCCACCAGGGCCTCCAGTGAGGGCAGCGTCGCGCGCAGGTGCGCCACGTCCGGAAAGGCGGTGGCGCGCCAGAGGTCGGTGGTGGCGCCGCCGGCCGCATGGAAGGCCTTCACCTCCAGGATGGCGTAGCGGGCGTGGTTCTCCACCTGATGCCCGGCATCGGCGAAGAGCGTCCGGCGCTCCACCTCGCGCAGCAGCACGTCCAACTGCGCGGCGCCCGCGGCACGGGCCACATCCACCAGCCGCCGCACGGCCTCCGCGCCCGCTTCGCCGCCATCCCCCAGGACGGGGCCGGGGGCGAGCAGCGCGCGCGCGCGGGGTATCACCTCCGCTGGCAGGGCACCGGGCGGGAGGTCGTCTCCCGTCACCTCGCTCCAGGCATGCGCGGTGCCGCCCTCCACGGAGCGGCAGGTGGAGAGGCCTCGCTCGTCGGTGGACGGCTGGACGCGGAGCCCGGAGCGGGAGTGGATGACCTCCGCCATCTCGCGCCGCTCCACGAACCAGTTCAAGGCGATGGGCTCCTTCCCGTCTTCCGGGCCTGTGCCACCGAGCCACGGCAGGGGGACGGGGACGGTGCTTCTCCAGCATCGCACCGTTTTGAAGGCGATGGGCTCCTTGGCGCCCGGGAACGTGCCACCGAGCGGTGACTGGCACGGGTCGGTACCTCTCTTCAGCAACGCACCGTTTTTCTGGCCGTACTCAAGGCGTGCGAGGGCTCGCGCCGTGGGAGGGGCTTCCCAACCGTGCAAACGGCCTGTGGGGCCTCACGGCGTGGGGAGGGCGTTCCCAGCCAGGCGCGTATGGCGCACGAGGCCTCGCGGCGTCGGAATGGGGCATGATGGCGCCACGTGGGTGCGACGCGAGACAGCGGGTCGGGCGAGGGGCAGGCAGCACAGGCCATCCTGTCGGGCCCGCGTGCGCTGTCGGGAGCCGCGCGGGCCGCGCTGGAAGACTTCGGTCGTCAGCACACCCACTCGGACGCGGAGCTCTTCCTCTCCGCGAGCCAACGCCTGACGCTGGAGTACGAGCCGGGCACGCGCACCTCCGCCGCCAGCCACGGCCTTGCCGTCTCGGCGGCGGCGCGGGTGTGGGCAGGGGAGCGGTATGGCTTCGCGGCGGGGCCCGTGGGCGCCACGCCGGACCTCCGGAGGCTGCTGGAGCTCGCGCAAGGTCGCGCCGCCGCAGGAGCCGCGGGAGCGAGCCTCCCGCCTCCACCCGTGCCAGCTCCGGCGGGCCCGAGTCCCTCGGGGTTGCCCGACCTCTCGGTGCACGCGGCAAGACAACAGGCCGAGCGCCTTGCCCGCGAGGTGGTTCCGCCCGGCGTCATCGTGCAGGCGCTGGTGCTCACGTGGCGCGCCACGGAGTCCGCACTGCTGCGAAGCGGAGGAGGGGAGACCGCGCAGGTCGAGGTCGGCGGCGAGGCCTTCCTGCGCTGCGAGACGGCGCGTGGTGCCGTGGTGGATGCCGTGGCGCTGCCACCCGGAGAAGCCGACGCGGACCTGGCTCCGCTGCGTGCGCGACTGGCGGAGGCCGTCTCCGCGCTGGAGGGGCCCGCGGAAGCCGCGGACCTCACGCTTCCCCTGGTGCTGCGTCCGGCCGTGGCGGCTCCGCTCGTCGCGGGCCTGTCCTGGCTGCTCCAGGGCGACGTGGCCGCCGCGACTCCAGCCCTGGCACGTGCCGTGGGCCGCAAGGTGTTTCCCTCGGTGCTGTCCGTGGACGACGACCCGGTGCGCCCGCGAGGCGTCTCGAGCCGGCTGTTCGACGACGAGGGCCGGACCGTGCGCGCACTGCGGCTGGTCGACGAGGGCCGGCTGCTGGGCTTCCTCCACTCGGGCGAGACGGCGGCCCGGCTGGGGGCGGAGCCCAACGGCCGGGGCCTGCGCGACGGCGCCGCACCGCCCGCACCCTCGGCGCTCGGCTTCTTCGTCGTCCCGCGCGGCGACGCGCTGCCCGCGCACTACATGGAGCTGGTGGCACGCGTGGAGACCTTCACGACGATGCCCCGCCCCGGACGCGTCTGCCTCATCGCCGGTGGCTGGGAGGTGCGGGACGGGCAGCGGGTGCGGCGGGTGGCGCCGGTGGAGCTGGACCTGCCCGTGCTGGAGACCTTCCGCGCGCTCCTGGGCGTGGGGGCGGACCTGACGTTCTTCCCCACCGCGGGCGGCTGCGGAGCGCCGTCGCTCCTCCTGCCGCCTCGCGCAAGCTGAGCCGCGCGGCGCCCCGGCCTTCAGCCGCCCTGACCGGGCTCGCAGCGCCGCACGGCACGCCAGCGCAGCAGGTCGTTCATCAGCGCCTGGAAGGCGCTTCGCTTGAAGGTGCGCCCCTCCAGCTTCGTGAAGAAGGCCTCCTCCAGCTCCTTCACCCGCACCGGCCTGCCCGTGTTGAGCGTGGCCACGAGCTTCTCCAGCCGGCGGCGCACCACGACGCTGGGAGCCAGCGTGGACGAGTGCCCGTTGGCGGCGACCAGCAGGTGCCCCTCCGACAGCGCGGTGGTGACGATGGGGCGCAAGGGATGGGTCCGCACCCAGTCCTGGCCGGTGAGGGGCTGCGCGTCCCGGTCCTGTGGCGGCGACCCCTCCATGGCCCCGGTGGTGAGGAAGCGCACCCACGCGGCCGTGCTCTCGCGGTCTGCGGCCAGCACGTTGGGGCGACTGCCCCGCTTGCCGATGGAGCGCCTCACCGCCTCCGGCACCTTCCACTTCGAGCCGTCCGGCAGCTCCGCGTGGCGCAGCTTCCCGGGCCACTCGTGCTTCGGCGCGGCCCCTACGAACTCGGGCGGGCGGAAGCTGACGCCCAGCGATGCGGACACCGTCAGGTCCTTGCTCGGCTCCGCGCGGTGCCAGTAGGACGCCGGCCAGTAGTAGATGTCGCCGGCCTGGGCTTCCAGGAACTGCGCCTGCGAGAGCAACTGCTGCTCATCCTCCTTGTCGCGCAGGTGGATGATGGCGCCCTGCTCGGCCATCCCGGGGATGTTCTTGGGAACCTCCGGCCGGTCGGCCAGCATCTCGAAGGGCCACATGCTCATCACCTTGTGCCCCTCGATGATGAAGTTGAAGATGTGCAGGTCGTCCTTGTGCACCCCGAAGGGCGTGGACTGGTAGTTGCCCATGAAGAGCGCCGAGTCCGCGCCGGACATCGGCACGCCGAGGGCCTCGTAGAAGCCGGACAGGAAGCTCTTCATCTGCAGCCAGTGGTCCCACTGGTACGTCTGCAGGTTGTTGAGCACGATGCCGAAGCGCCGGCCCCGGAGCTGATGGGTGATGCGCGCCACGTAGGCGTCGAGCGTCCCGTCCCCGGCGACGGGCAGGTAGCGCGACAGCGAGAAGAGGGCGGAGTAGTCCGGCACCTGGCCGGGCTCCGGCTCGTGCTCGATGTAGAAGCGGATGAGCTGCTTGAAGTCACCGGCGCGGTAGCGCTCGCCGCAGGAGAGCAGCGCCTGGAAGATGTCCTGGCTGGTGGGGAAGTGCTGCGGGAACAGCCCCCTGAAGACGGTGGGCTTGCGGTTCCAGTACTCCTTGACGAACGTCTTCCAGAAGGAGCGGGGGAGGGCGAGCGTCGGCTCGGGGGGATGGGCGAGCGCGGAGGAGGCCTGGGCCATGGATGTTCCCTGGAGGCGATGACCGGGAAATGGGATGCGGCGATGCTAGCATCGGACCTCCTTCCATGCTGGTGGCGCGACGCGGCGGAGCGGGTTCCAGCCCGGGTACGAGGCGGGTGAGATGAAGAGTGAAGCCGGACTCATGGGTGGCCCGCGGGCCCTGCGGCGCGAGCGCGGGGTGGCGGCCCTCTGGCCCGCGAAGTCCACGGAGCTCGTCGGCGACTCCCGCGTGCTGCGCGCGCTGCCTCGCGTGGAGCTGCGCCGGGTGGGGCCCTTCGTCTTCTGCGACCACTTCGGTCCGTCACCCTCCGTGGCGGGCGTCATGGACGTGCCGCCGCACCCGCACGTGGGCCTGCAGACGGTGACGTATCTGTTCTCCGGCCAGCTGCGGCACCGCGACTCGCTCGGGACGGTGCAGGACATCCGCCCGGGGGACGTGAACTGGATGACCGCCGGGCGCGGCATCGTCCATGCCGAGGCCGTGTACACGGGCCCGGACGCCCAGCCCCTGCACGGCGTGCAGACCTGGGTGGCCCTGCCGCGCGAGCACCGCCACGGCGAGCCCGCCTTCGCCCACGTCCCGGCCGGGCAGCTGCCGCTCCTCGAGCGGGACGGCGCACGGGTGCGCGTCATCGCCGGCGCGCTGGAGGACGCCGTGTCGCCGGTGGCCACCTTCCAGCCGCTCACGTACCTGGACGTGGAGCTGTCCCCGGGCGCGCAGGTGTCGCTGCCCGTGGATGCCGCGCAGGCGCTCGCGGTGTACGGGGTTCAGGGCGACGTGGCGGTGGGCGGCACCGCCGTGGCCCAGGGCGTGCTGGCGCACCTGGAGGACGGCATGCCCCTGCTGACGCTGCGCTCGGAGCGGGGGGCGCGGCTGCTGGTGCTCGGAGGGACGCCGCTGCCGGACCCCCTGGTCATCTGGTGGAACTTCGTGGTGGACAGCGTGGCGGAGGGACGGGTGCGGCTGGCGGACTGGGAGGCCGGACGCTTCCCGGCGCTCGCGCCCTGACGGCGTCCCGGTAGCGGCGCGGGCGGGGGCTCTGTGCGCCTCCTGCCCGGCAGGCGGCCAGGGCAGCGCGCGTGTGACGGATTCGGTGCATGCTTCGCCCCTCGCGCCGCGCGAGGGTCCCCGGGGAGTGCCCGGGACGCCTCGACCGCGGCACCACGGAGGACATGGATGTCGGGTCAGTCACTGGCTGCGAAGCTGCTGGAGGGCGCGCGCGACTGGGCGAAGCGGCTGCCCGCGGCCCTGGCCGAGGACGTGGCGGTGGACGTGGGCCGCAAGCGGCTGCGGCTGTCGCACGCGCGGGTGGAGCCGCTGGTGCGCCAGCTGCTGCGCAAGGTGAAGCACCTGGAGCTGCGCGAGTGGACGGCGCGACCGGACGTCTATGAAGCGCGGCTGTCCGTGCAGGGCTGGAAGCTGCGCGTGGAGACGACGCTGGAGCGCGTGGAGCTGACCTCCGGGCGCTACAAGCTGTGGCTGCGCACGCCGGGTGTCGTGGAGCTGGAGGAGTCGCGCACCGCCTCGTCGCTGATGATGGGCGTGCTGCGCGCGGGCGCGGGGCGGGCGGCGCTGCGCGCGCTGGCCGAGCGGCTGCTCCCGCCCGGCATCCGCTGGGACGGCCAGGTCCTCCAGGTGGAGGGGAAGCTGCCCGCGGACGGCCCGCTGCCCGCGAAGCTCTTCGAGAACGCCTCGCTGGCGGTGTCCGCCGAGCACGTCCCCGAGGGGCTGTGGCTGGGCGCCGAGGCCTGGCCCGGGCTGATGGACCTGCTCCAGGTGCTGTTCGGCACGGAGCTGCCTCGCACGCCGCCGGGGCCGTGAGCCTTCCTACTTCGCGGCCGCGGGCGGCTTGTAGTCGCCCGCGGGCGTCCTGGCGGCGATGGCCAGGCGGTTCCACGCGTTGATGGTGGCCACGGCGACGGTGAGGTCGGCCAGCTCCTTCTCGGAGAAGTGGGGCTGCACCGCGCGGTACACGGCCTCCGGCACATGGCCCTCCGCGACGCGCGTGACGGCCTCCGTCCACGCCAGCGCCGCGCGCTCGCGCTCCGTGTAGTAGGTGCTCTCCTCCCACGCGTCGAGCCCGTAGAGCCGCTGCTCCGACTCTCCCGTGGCGCGCAGGTCCTTCCAGTGCATGTCGATGCAGTACGCGCAGCCATTGAGCTGCGACGCGCGCAGCTTGATGAGGTGCAGCAGGCCCACCTCCAGCCCGCACTCGTGCAGGTACCGCTCCAGCCCCAGCATCGCCTTGTACCCGCCCGCGGCCACCTTCCCCATGTCGAAACGCCGAGCTTCCATGTGTCCAACCTCCAGGATGGGCCGGTGGGGTTTGCCGTCCCCGGCCTTCGTGCACCTTGTGTAACCAGGGGCCTTACGGGACACGAGAGCCACTTGCACGTGGCCCCATGGGGCCACTTCAGCGCAGGGCCCGCGCGAGCCGCGCCACGCTGTCGTCCATCTGCTCCTCGGGGACGGGGGAATAGCCGAGCATCAGCGCGCCCCGTCCCCGGCTCTCGAGTCGGAATTGCGACAGGGGAAAGGCCAGCAGGCCCGCCTGGGCCGCGCGCGCGGAGGCGGCCCGGTCGTCCACGCCCTCGGGGAGCCAGCCCGTCAGGTGCATGCCGGTGTGGGTGGGCTCCACGTCCACCAGCCCCTTCAGCTCGCGGCGGGCGGCCTCGACGAGCGCGTCCTGCCGGGCGGCGTAGAGCACGCGCATGCGCCGCACATGGCGGTTGAAGTGGCCCTGCGTGAGGAAGTCCGCCAGCACCGCCTGCTCCAGCACGGGCGAGCTGAGCCCGGCGAACCCGCGCGCGGCGGCGAAGGCATCGACGAGCGCCTCGGGCACCACCAGGTAGCCCACGCGCAGTGAGGGCGCCACCACCTTGCTGAAGGTGCCGGTGTAGAGGACGCGCGCGTCGGGAATCCGCCCCTGGAGCGCCGGCAGGGGCCGGCCCACGTAGCGGAACTCGCTGTCGTAGTCGTCCTCCAGTACCCAGGCCTTCGCGCGCGCCGCCCACGCCAGGAGCGCCTGCCGGCGCCGGGGGCTCATCACGACGCCCAGCGGGAACTGGTGCGCGGGCGTGACGAAGGCGAGCTTCGCGTCCGGTCGCAGCCGCAGCCCCGCCTCCACGTCCAGCCCTTCCGCGTCCACCGGGACGGGCACGGCCGTGGCCCCCGCCGCGGTGAGCGCGCCGAGCGTGGCGAAGTAGCCCGGGTCCTCCACCCACGCCGCGTCACCGGGGTCCATCAGCACCTGCGCGGCCAGGCTCATGGCCTGCTGCGAGCCGCTGACGATGAGGACCTGCTCCGGCACGCACCTCACCCCGCGCGAGGTGGCCAGGTAGTCCGCGATGGCGCGGCGCAGGGGCGGGTGGCCCGCCGGGGGCGCCCAGGACAGCAGGTCTCCCCATGAGCGCCGCCAGCGCGTGTGGAGCAGCCGGCCCCACAGCTCGCTGGGAAAGGCATCCAGGGCGGGCACCCCCAGCCGGAAGGCCATGCGGCCCGGAGGAATGCCTCGCGCCAGGTCGAACGGGGCGGGCACCGCCGCCAGCGCGGCGCCGCGCCTGGACAGCGCCGGGGGCTCCGCCTCCAGGCCGCGCGCGGGCCCCCGCGAGGCCGCGCGCCGCACGGAGGCGTGCCGCTCCGGAAGCTCCCGGGCCACGTACGTCCCCGAGCCCGTGTGGCCGACGAGGTAGCCCTCCGCCAACAGCCGCGCATAGGCATTGAGCACGGTGTTGCGCGACAGGTCCAACTGCTCCGAAAGCGCGCGCGTGGACAGCAGCCGCGTGCCGGGGGCCAGCCGGCCCGCGAGGATGGCCCCGCGCAGCGCCTCGGCCAGCTGCTCCTGCAGGGGCGCGCCCGCGGGCCCGTCGAGCACGAGCGAGGTCGCCGCCATGACGGGCATCCGCTTCCTGCGTCTGTTCCGCGTCTCCACGTCTGATTTACCTCGGTGATGTGCGGCATCACCAACCATCACTGGGAATGACTCCAGCAAGCAGGCTAGGTCTACGTCGTAACCCTGAGTCAGGGAACACCCGCGTGGGCCGTAGGTGGGGCGGCCGGCGGGGAAGAGACGCGCCGGGAATCCCGGAAAGAAAAGGGGCTTGAACGCATGTACGGACTGCCGTGGTTCGACTTCATCGTCGCGCCGGTGCGCGCGAAGAACGAGGTGGGGACGCGCGACAGGTTGCTACGGGTGGCCAGCCGGCTCGTCCGCGAGGAGGGCCCCCAGGCCCTGACGCTCGAGGCCGTGGCCCGCCGCGCCCTCGTGGGAAGGG
Source organism: Pyxidicoccus xibeiensis (assembly GCF_024198175.1). NCBI lineage: Bacteria > Pseudomonadati > Myxococcota > Myxococcia > Myxococcales > Myxococcaceae > Pyxidicoccus > Pyxidicoccus xibeiensis. The sequence continues at coordinate 571,207 of NZ_JAJVKV010000003.1, read as the reverse complement.
GCACGCTGCGCTACCACTTCGGCGGCAAGCAGGGCCTGGTGGAAGCCCTGGTGAGAGAGCACCGCGAGCACGTCTCCGCGCTGCTCGCGACACTGAGGTGGAGCAGGCGGGCCAGCCGTGTCAGGTCTCGAAAGGTTGCCGCATGAGGAGGCTGCCGGAATAAAGCACCACTCATACCTTCCCGTTACATCATGGCGGCTCTGGAAGCCGGCCCTGGCCGGGTAAGGGGCTGGAATTCTTCGGTTCTTGTACCCGTTTTCAGGGGGTGGCTGACAACCGGTGGATATTCGGGGCCTTCCACATTCGACATTGGCCCCCTGACAGGCTAGAGGCTGCCCCGTCCCACGTTGGGACCCAGGCGGCCTGGTTGCCGCATGCGGAAAGAAGAACAGTATGGCAACGGGTACCGTGAAGTGGTTCAACGACGCGAAGGGGTTCGGGTTCATTGCCCAGGACAATGGCGGCCCTGACGTGTTCTGCCACCACACCGCGATTCAGACGGATGGTTTCCGGTCCCTGGCTGAAGGCCAGAAGGTGGAGTTCGAGACCCGGAAGGGCCCCAAGGGCCTCCAGGCCGAGAACGTCCGCGTGGTTGGCTGAGAGCGTCGGCTCCAGCACCCGCAGCCCGGTCTCCTCAACAGTGAGGCCGGGCTTTTGTTTACTGTGAGGGAGGCTCAATGCAAGGAAGATCCACGAAGCGCCAGAAGGAGCAGGCGCGCAAGCAGCACCAGCAGGAGAAGGACGCGAAGCGCTCGGAGCGGAAGAAGGAGAAGTCGGACCGCCCCACCCGTCAGCCCGGTGACGTCGACCCGGACATCGCGGACATCGTCCCCGGCCCCCAGCCGCCGGTGGAGTACTGAAGTCGAAGTGGGCTTCGCCCGGGCCCGCCAGAGGGCGGGCCCCCGGGCTCCCCTTCCCGGGCCGTTGTTCCCTCATCGCTGACTCCCTTATATCCTTGTAAAACCTGCTTATTCCGGCAGCTTTGACAAGGAGTCGCGATGAAGAACGTTGCAGGTGGCATCCCGCGGGCGGCCCGGACCGCGCTCATGCCGGTGTTCCTCCCCTTGCTCGCACTGGGGACGGCATGTGGTGCCCCGTCCCTCGAGGACTCGGTGGAGGCGCCGCTGGCCTCCCAGTCCCAGGGGGCCGCCTCGGGTGCGAACCTCTACGACGCGTTCAGCCGGGCGAACAGCGCCACCACGCTGGGGAGCCTGGAATTGGGCGGCCAGCCCTGGAGCTACACCCCCTCCGGCACGGCGTGGGGCATCAGCTCGGGCCGGGCGTACCTGGCGACGGACGACGCCACCTGGAACGACCACTACGCCACGGTGAACGGCGCCGCCAACGTGCGGGTGATGGTGACGCTGGCCACGCCGGGCCAGCACTCCGGCCTGACGTTCCGCTTCGTGGACCGGGCCAACTGCTGGAAGCTTGCGACGGACGTGAGCGCGGGGAAGTACTTCCTGACGAAGTTCGTCGCGGGCACGCAGACCTTCCCGCTGCAGCTTGCGCAGGCGCCCGTCGCCGGTGACGTGCTGGAGGTCCGCACGTCCGGCACCCGCATCGACGTCTACATCAACGGTGTGCTGAAGGGCGGGGTGAACGACGCCAGCCACCAGACGGCCACCCGCGTGGGCCTGCTGTCGAGCCAGGACAACCTCGCCCGGTTCGACGAGTTCAAGGTCTACACGCAGCTGGGCACGCGTGACGCCACGCTGCAGCCGTTCCGCTCGGACTCCGTCTGGAACCTGCCCATCGGCCGGGGCGCGACGTACGCGGACACCACGGACCCGGCGACGCGCGACTTCATCGCCACCAGCATCGGCGGGATGAACATCAACGCCTGGGCCAACTGGGACCAGTACTCGCACCCCATCACCCTGGCCTACACCAGCAACCCGTGGGCGACGGTGACGGACTACAACGACTCCTCGCGCAGCGGCGCCTATTACATCCCCGCGGATGCCACCATCGCCCGGGGCAGTGACGCGCACATGCACGTCATCAACCCGGCGCGCACGTTCATCGACGAGGCGTGGGCCACCACGCGGCAGTCGCCCACGGCCTACCGGGCGGGGCGCCACCACACGATTGACCTCTATGGCACGGGCCTGGGGCCGCAGAACGGGGTGCGCGCCTACGGCGGCTCGGCGGTGGGCGGGCTCATCCGCGCGTGGGAGACCACGCCCACGCATCCGAAGTACACGGGGAAGATTCAGCATGCGCTGGCCGTCGCCATCGACCGCGTGCAGCTGTACTACTCCTCCGGCTGGAGCGGCTACGACGCCAATGGCTACGGCACGGCGAAGGGCTACGTCTGGCCCGCCACCGAGCAGGACTGGGGCAGCGAGTCGACCTACAAGGGCAAGGTGCCCATGGGCGCCTACTTCGCCATTCCCCCCACGGTGGACCTCAACGCGCAGGGCCTGACGGCGGAGGGGAAGCTGGTGGCGCAGGCGCTCCAGGACTTCGGCGCCTACGTCACGGACGCGACGGGGGCCACGTGGGCCTTCTACGTGGAGCCGACCGCGCCCTCCGCGTTCGTGGCGAACCTCCGCAAGGACGCGCCGCGCCTGCGCTCGCTGCTGCGGCGGGTGACGAACAACAGCGCCGCCACGCCCAATGGCCCCGGCGAGCGGCGCGTGCCCATGCTGCCCGCGCTGGCCCCGCCTCCGTGACGGCGCGCTACCTCCTGCGCGGGTCCTGAATCGCGACCTCGTCCACGCTCCGCGGTCGCGGAGCGTCGGGCCATGGCGGACGGCCGGCTCAGGGCACGCGGCTGACCGTCCAGCGTCCGAAGAGGCAGTCGAAGTCTCCACGCCCGTCGCTTCAGGCCCCGGACGGGCGCAGCACCTCGGCGTGGGTGATGCGGTCCAGGCGGAACGGGCGGCGCTCGTCCTTGTCGAGCTCGACGGCATCAATCCGCGTCTCGTGGCGGTCCATGATGACCGACATCACACGGATGTCGCGCGTCGTCTCCAGGTAGTTCCCATCCACGTAGGTGATGCGCACCGGCTGCTGCTCGAACCACGCGCGCTCGATGGCCTCCCGCACGGACTTCTTGGCGGGCAGCGCGGGCACCCCGAGGAACGACAGCTCCTTCAGCCGTGTGAGCAGCTCGCGCTGCGCGGACGTGGACAGCGCGGAGCGCACCTTGTCGAGCGCGGACTCCAGCGTGTCGGTGAACGGCAGCAGGCGCATGTCGATGGCGAAGCGCCCCAGCGCCACGATGAGCGCCGCCTCGCGCGCGGTGAAGTTCACCGGCGGCAGGCTGTAGCTGCGGTCCAGCGCATAGCCCCCGCCACGTCCCCGCTCGGCGGCGAGCGGCATGGCCGCGGCGCGCAGGGCATCCAGGTCCCGGTAGATGGTCCGGACGGTGACTCCGAAGCGCTCCGCGAGCGTCTCCGCCGTGACGCCCGTGCGGCGGCCTCTCAAATACTCGGCGAGGGCGAAGAGACGCTCGGTGCGCTGCATACGGAGAAACCTGACATACCACTGTCACACCGGGGTCTCAATATGACGTCATCCCACGCCCCCGCCCGGGAGTGGGGACGGCGTCGCCAACCCGTCAGGTCCCACCTTGCATCGCGCGGATGGAGCGGCTTGCATCATGCGGGTTCTCGACTGTCACCCCCGGAGGGGCACCGCCCCGGTCGCCGCCATGATGGCCAACCCCATGGAGGACGAGTGGCTCTGGGGCTGGGACCCGACGCCGGGCATCGTCTCGGTCTGGGCCGAGCCCGACGGTCGGGCCTTCGTCTGGCGGCGACTCCCCGGGGAGGGCACGCTGGTGCGCGAGGACGTGCGCTTCCGGCCGTGGCTGCTCCTGTCCTCGCTGGACGACCTGGCACACCTGGGCGCCAGGCTCCGCCCCGAGCGCGAGGGCCCCGCGCCGAACCGGGTGACGTGGCAGGAATTGGAGGGGCCCGGCGCGCTGCGCTTCCTGGTCCGCGCGGAGGACGGGCGCGCGCTGACGGCCGCCGTGCTCCAGGGGGCCGGGCGCCGCCTGGGGCGCACCCTCGGGCACGTGCGGGACCTGGACGAGGACACGGTGCTGTCGCTGCCCCCCGAGGAGCAGTACCTCTGCGCCTCGGGGCGCACGTACTTCCGAGACCTCGGGTTCGACGACCTGCGCCGGCTCCAGTTCGACCTGGAGACCACGGGGCTGAATCCGGACCGGGACCGCATCTTCCTCGTCGCGCTGCGAGATCCGGAGGGCAGGGCGGAGGTGCTCGACGTCCAGGGCGAGGGCGACGCCGCGGAGGCCGACCTGCTCCAGCGCCTGGTGGAGCGCATCCGGGTGCACGACCCCGACATCATCGAGAACCACAACCTGCATGGCTTCGACCTGCCCTTCCTCGCCCGGCGGGCGCGGGTGCTGGGCGTGACGCTCGGGCTGGGCCGCGCGGGCTCGCCCGGGCTGCGGCAGCGCCCGGCCGCACGCGGTGCCGCCATCGGTCGCGGGGGCGCGGCGGGGCGTGACGACTCCATGCGCCGCTCGCGCTACACGATGCCGGGGCGCGAGCTCATCGACACCATGGACGCGGTGCTGCGGCACGACTTCTCGGCGAGGGACTTGCCCGGCCACGGGCTCAAGGCCGTCGCGAGGCACCTGGGCCTGGCGGGGCCGGAGCGGGAGCACATCCCCGGGGCGAAGGTGTACGAGGTCTTCCAGCGAGACCCAGAGCGCGTGCGCCGCTACGCCCGCGACGACGTGAACGAAGCCGCCGGCCTCGCGCGCCTCATGGGGGGCGCGGCCTTCGCGCTCGCCCGCATGGCGCCGCGCCGCTACGAGCGGCTCGCGGACGCGGGGCCGGCCACGGGGGTGCTCGACCCGCTGCTGGTGCGTGCCTACCTCCGGGCCGGTGCGGCCCTGCCCGCGCGCGAGGCGGGCGACGGCACCTCTCACAGCGGCGCGGCGCTCCACCTGTTCGCCACGGGCGTGGCGCGGCACGTGGTGAAGGCGGACGTCGCCAGCCTGTACCCGTCGCTGATGCGCCAGTACCGCATCGGGCCGAAGCGGGACCGGCTGGGCGTGCTGCTCGCGCTGGTGGACCGGCTGGTGGACCAGCGGCTGGCGGCCAAGGGGCGGGCGAAGGCCGCGGCGCCCGGCTCGCCGGAGCGGCACACGAATGAGTCGCTCTCCGCGGCGATGAAGATTGTCGTCAACTCGGCCTACGGGTACCTGGGCGCGGTGGGGCTGACGCGCTTCTCGGACGTGCACGCCGCCAACGAGGTGACGCGGCGGGGGCGCGAGGTGCTGGGCCTGCTCTGCCGCGAGCTGGCGGCCCGGGGCGTCACGCTGCTGGAGGCCGACACGGACGGGGTCTACTTCGCCGTGCCGGACGACTGGCGCGAGGCCGACGAGCGCCGGGTGGTGTCCGAGGTCGCCGCCCTGCTGCCACCCCGCGTCCAGCTGGAGTTCGACGGGCGCTACGCCGCGATGCTGTCACACGAGCCGAAGAACTACGCGCTGCAGCCCTACGAAGGTCCGCTGGTGCTGCGCGGCGTGGCGTTCCGCTCCAGCCGGGCCGAGCCCTTCGGCGAGGACTTCCTGCGCCGGGCGCTGCGCTGTCTGCTGGCCGGTGACATCCCCGGGGTGCGGGAGGAGTACGTCGCCACGGTGATGGCGCTGCGCCGCAGGCAGGTCCCCACGCTGGCCGTGACGTCGCGGGTGCGGCTGACGAAGAGCGCCGCCCAGTACCTGGCCCTCCGCGAGCGCAGGCGCGAGCTGTCCTACGAGGCCATGCTGGCGGGTGGACGGACGGACTGGTCCGCCGGTGAGCGCGTCCGCGTCTACCGCGCGGTGCGGGGACGCGCGGGCCTGCTGCCCGACAACGACGAGGACGGCGAGGCCCCCACCAGCGACCCTCGCGACTATGACGTCGAGTACTACGTGCGGCTGCTGCGGGAGACCTTCGCGGCCCGGCTGGTGCGCGCCCTGACGCCCGAGGATTTCTCGACGGTGTTCGCCGACCCCGGGCAGCCGTCCCTCTTCGCTCCGCTGCTGGCGGACGCGCGGCCGGTGCTCACCGTGCTGCAGGACCCGCTGGGCGCCGAGCCCGCCCCGTCCCACTCCTCCTGAGCCAGGCAACCTCCATGACCGACATCGGGGACGCGGCCACCGTGTTCTTCTCGGATGGGGTGGCCCTGGACGCCGACACCCTCGTCGTCAGCGCGGGCTTCACGGAGACCCCCGACGCGGCCACCTCCCGCCTCTACCTGAAGTTCGGCGACACGTGGCTCGCGCACGAGGTGGCGCACGACTTCATCACCTCGGTGACGCACCGGAGCGGCGTCGTCTGCGCGCTGGGGAGGAATGGCCTGGTCAAGCAGGTGGGGGAGTGGGGCCGCCCGCTGACGCCCCGGCGCGTGAAGGGCAGATTTCGCGAGTACGTCATCACCGACGCCGAGTCGCGAGGCCCGCTGGAGCGCGTGCGCGCCGTCGGCGACGCGTTCTTCGCCTGCGGCTGGGGCGGGCAGCTCTATCGCCTGGAGTCGGGCGGGTGGCGCCGGCTGGAGACAGGCCTGGACCCCGGACGCGACAATGACTTCCTGGACCTGGATGGGTTCGCGAGCGACGACCTCTATGCCGTCGGCCTGGATGGCCTCGCCGCGCACTACGACGGCTCGCGCTGGGACTATCTGAAGCTGCCGAGCCGGGCGCACCTCCATGCGGTCCGGTGCCTGCCCGGCGGTGAGGTGGTGGTGGCGGGAGCGGATGGCGTGCTGCTCCAGGGGAGCCCGCGGGGATGGCATCTGCTGGAGACCGCCGGGCTTCGCGACGACGTCTGGGCCATCTGTCCCTTCGGCCGGAAGCTCTACCTCACGGCGGGGACTCGAGGGCTCCATGTGTATGACGGGGGCACCTGCTCGGAGGTGAAGGTCACCGGGGCGGAGAATCCACCGATGCATCGCCTGGACGCCTCGGGGGGCGTGCTGTGGTCGTTCGGCCCCCGGAACGTGCTGGCCTTCGACGGGCAGCACTGGTCGGAGGCGGTGTGTCCCGACAACGTGCCTGACTGACGGGCCCTGGCTGCACCCTGCTTGTGCGCCGTCACGCCGCTCAGCGCGTGGCTCCGAACACCAGCGCGGTGAGGGTGGTGTTGATGTGGAAGCCCGAGTACATCTCGAAGTGTACGTTGGAGCCCGCGGCCGTGGGCGCGTGCCGCAGCGTGGCGGCGAGCGCCGGGGCCACGCCCATGGACTGCGCCATCCACATGCGCCCGCCGCAGTGGAACAGCAGCGCGGCCTCGGGGTGGACGAGGCGGCGCGGAATCTCCTCGGTGAAGAAGCGCCGGGTGGACTCCACCATGTCGCCCAGCCGCATCAGCTCCAGCTCGGCGCCTTCGTCCAGGAGGTTGGCGAAGAGGATGGAGCCGTCCTCCAGGGGCTTCCAGGGCGAGCGGAGGAAGTACTCCCGCCCCACCTTCAGCGCGGTGGGGCGCAGGGAGAAGCCCCGGGGCTTGCCGAACTCCAGCTCGTCCAGGCCCACGCCGAGCAGCTCCGCGTACCGCCGGGCGGCGGGCTGCCCGTCGATTTCCAGCGCGCGCGTGTGCGTCTCGTCCACGCGGGTGATGCACAGGCGCTCTCCGGTGGGCACGTACCAGTGCGAGCGCATGGCCGCCCACGGTGCCTGGGTATGGATGAGCGCCACCCAGGCCGCGTCGCTGACGACCTCGCCGTCCACGTGCAGGAGGGCGGACTGCTTCGCCGGGTCTGGCTCGTGGTCGCTCGCGCCACCGCCGACGACCACCAGGCTCGGGTTGCGGTCCAGCAGGCCGAGCAGCAGCTCCTCCTTCTTGTAGCGGAACGCGTCGTCCATCACGATGCCCACGTGCTGCCGCGGGTCCAGGTCCTCCGGACGGACGCCGAGCTCACGGCAGGCGTGCTGCATGGCCTGCATGCCGGCGGAGAGGGCGTCATGTGACAGCCCCCGGCCCACGCCCAGGCCCACCTCGAAGTCGCCCGACAGCGCGCCCAGCACCACGCTGCCGGAGTGGATGCCGTGGTTGTCCAGCTCCCCCGCCGTCGTCGCCCCGACCAGCCGGGTGCCCTGGGGAAGCCGCTCGCGCACCGCGCGGTTGAGCGCGAGCTGGTCCCGCTCACGCGAGGCGAAGAGGGTGACGAGCTTCGGGGTAGGGCCGGACAGCTGGGAGACCAGCTCGTCCGCGGCGGCACGCGCGTCCTGCAGCGAGGACCGGGCCGTCCGCATCTGGATGCGAGGCATGAGAGGGGCACTCCTGAAGACAGGGGGAGGGTGCTCCGGATCGGTGCTGTCGATTGGGGGGGCTTCAGGTTTGACCCTGTGGGTCAGCTGAAACACTAAGAGCAAACACAGCAGCAATCAAGCGTGATTAAAATTTTACACCTGTCTGGTTTGACGGGCTCGTGGCCCTTCTCCGGGCTGAAGAGCCGGAGAAACAGGTTCCGGCTTCAACCGAGACATCGCCATGAAGTGGGGGAGCCATGATGCTGGCGCCTCTTGTTCACGGTTGCGGGGAGTCGCGATGAAGCTCGTTCCGATGTTCGTCGGAGTGCTGGTGGGGGCGGCGCTGACGCTGGGAGGTGTGGGCGCGCTCTGGCTGACACGCACGCCGGGCGCGCCCCTGGTGACGGTGCGGCTGGAGAACCGGACGGGGCAGGAGGTGCGCGAGGTGCGCATCGAGCACGAGGACGGTCAGGTCGTGCACCGGGGGCTGGGGCCCGGCGCGTCCATCCGGTTGCCCTTCGTGGCGGTGGGCGAGTCGTCGTACCGGCTCACCGCCGTGCTCGCGGACGGCGGGGTGCTCGAGGGCGGAGCCGGGTACGTGGAGGCGGGGGCCGAGACGCGGGAAGTCCTGGAGCCGGGCCGGGTGGTCTCCACCGAGCCGTGAGGGCGTGCGGCTGCGACAGCCAGTGGCGAGGACTGGACGATGCGCCAGCCCCGGTTCGGAGCGTCACCGGCCCCCTGCGATACACCGCCGGTAGAAGTGGGGCAGACTCCGGGGATGGCCCTGGCGCTTCGGACAGCGCGGTGGGCGGACGGGCAGCGCCCGTACCGGGGGCCGGGAGCCGAGCCGATGAAGCACAAAGAGCCGAAATCAGTAGGCGTCACGGGCCCCGTGGGACGCTTGATGGCGACAGTGGAGGGCGACAGCGGCATCCCCATCCTCTTCGTGCACGACCTCGCCGCGGACCGGACGCACTGGGCGGAGACGCAGCACGGCCTTTCGACGCTCAGCGTCTCCTTCGATTTGCGCGGCCTGGGGGAGAGCGGGGGCGCGCAGGGGCCCTTTGGGGTGGAGGCGGCGGTAGAGGATGTCGTCGCGGTGGCGGACGCGCTGGTGCCGCAGAAGTTCGTGCTGGCGGGGCACGGCTTCGGGGCCGCGGTGGCGGGCGCCTTCGCGGCGTACTACCCCGAGCGGCTCGCGGGGCTGCTCCTCGTGGAGCCGCCGGGAGACATGCGCCGGATGTCGAAGGCGGAGGCGGACGCCCTGCTGGAGAACTTCAGCCCGGCGAAGTACGGCGCCTTTCACGAGCACTGGCTCGCGTCGCAGCTGCTGGCGGCGAAGGAAGCCACGCGCGTGCAGGTGATGAAGACGATGCGCACCTCGCGGCGGGAGGCCATCGCGGGGAACCTGGAGTCGCTGCTCCACTTCGACCCGGGTGACGCCTTCGACAGCTTCACGGGACCCACGCACGCGCTGGTGGCGACCACCGGCCCGGAGACCCTGGTGGGGCAGCGGCCCACGCTGTCCCGCTCGGTGGCGCCGCATGCGAGTCACTGGGTGATGCTGGATGCGGCGCAGTGGTTCCACGCCGAGCTGGTCCGCTTCCTCGGCCAGTGCCGGCACGCCCTCTGAGCGGTTGCGGCCCACGGGCCGCACTTCCAGACGAAGCCGCGTGATTCCAGCCTGTTACGCGGCGGCCCGGCCCTGGTTCATGGGTTGCAATAAGGCAGGGCATGAGCCCATGCCTTCCGCTCCGAAGCCTGCTCGTCACCACGCTGTCCGCGCTCGTGCTGCTGACCGCCTCCGCCGCGCGCGCGGACCTGCCCTCCGAGAGGCTGTACCTCTCCCGCGTGGACGTCGCCGAAGACGCCCTCCGCAACGTCATCGGCGTGGCCTTCGTCCACACGGCCTTCGACGAGGAGCGGCGCCCGTCAGGAACGCTTCCGCGCTACCTGCCGAGCGGTGACGCCTTCGAGCTCGCTGGCACCCTCGCCGTGAAGGACCTCCAGGCGCTGAGCGGCTGGGACTACGACACGGCACTGCGCAAGTTCCCCGTCGTCGAGCAGCGGGGAAGCTACATCCACGTCGTCATCGACGTGCGCAAGAACACACGCGCCTGGCTCCGCGAGCTTCCGCGGGACTCCACTCGCGAGGGCCCGAGCCTCCAGTTCCTCCCGTTCGACTCGAAGGGCTGGCAGTGGACCGGCGTCGAGTACCTTGACCTCGCTCCCGGTGGGCAGGCGCGTCTCTACTTGGCCGCGAGGGAGGACGCTCGCTCCCATCCGCTGTCGGTGGCCCAGCCGCCCCGGCTGGAGGGTGAAGCCGTCGAGCTGCGCATCATCCGCACGAAGGGGAACTTCATGCAGGTCGGAGCCATGGTCGACCTGGACCAGCCCCTGGTTCCGATGGGCTGGCTGCGCATGACCGACGAAGAGGGCCTGCTGCTCGTGTGGCCCATCTTTGCTTCCATGTGCTGAAGCACGGGCCCGGAAGGGACGGGCCACCCTGGGCCCGCCCACCGTACGACTGCGACGACTACGAACCGGAGGACATCATGCCGCCGAGCACGTTGAACACGATGCCGGCCACGATGCTCGCCGTCCACGCGAGCATGATGTTCTTGTTGTTGTTCTGGTCCACGTTCATCCAGCCCCAGATGAAGGTGTAGAGGCCACAGATGATGCCCAGGATGCCGTGCAGCGGGCCCTTGGCCTGGAACAGCTTGATGACGACCATGATGAAGCAGGCCAGGTTGGCGATGCTGCAGAGGATTCCGAGCAGACCGAGGATCATTCCCATGTGCGTTTCTCCTTAAGGGGTGAGGCGTTCTTCAGCTGAGGGTTGAGGTGAGGAAGGTGTCGCGAAAGACGAGCAGCCGGATGAGCCAGTAGGCCACCAGGGCCACCAGCAGCAGGGCCGTCACCCGGGTGCGCCGCTCCACGCGGGCCACCGCGTCGATGCCCCGGCGCCGGGCTGCTTCCGGGAGGAAGGCCATCCCGATGATGAGCGCCAGCGCCGCCAGGATGACGGGGGCGAAGGCGTGCCACGACAGCGCGGCCCGCCAGTCACCGTGAAGCAGCGCCGCCGTGGCGCGGGACAGCCCGCAGCCGGGGCAGGGCAGTCCCACCGCGCTCTGGACGGGGCACGGCCACGTGGGCAGCCCGAAGTGCATCAGGCCCAGGTGGATGGCGGCCACCGCCCCCAGCACCTGGCCGGTGGTGCGGCGCTCCAGCAGTTGGGCCAGGACGGGGGTGGAGAACAAGGGTGCTGGGTGAGCGGATGCGGGCATCAATCGGTTCATGCCCACCCCCCCTCGGAAGCAGGTATCCGGCGTTACTACCACGACCACTGTTGGGAGTCGAACACCCCGACGTGCCAGGGCCTTGAGCCTTGTGGCCGGGCCCCACCGGGTGCCTCGGAGGAAACCTGACACAAGGCTGTCATCGCCGGGGCCTAGAACTCCCTGCATCAACTCACGATGTATCGGAGAGACCCGCGATGACTCCTGAGACCGAGACCAACTGGCAGCAGCTTCCGAACCCCGCCCACGTGAAGAAGTACGTCGGCGGCTGTCACTGCGGCGCCGTGCGCTTCGAGGCGGACCTGGACCTCACCGTGCCGGTGAACCGCTGCAACTGCACCATCTGCCTCAAGGCGGGAGGCTCCACCATCAACGTGAAGCCGCACGCCTTCCGGCTCGTGGCGGGCGCGGACAGCCTCGGCAGGTACGGCGTGGACGCGAGCCCCAACCACCGCGCCTTCTGCAAGCGCTGCGGCATCATGTGCTTCGGCGAGGGGGACGTGGCGGAGCTCGGCGGTGAGTTCCGCACAGTGCATGTCAACTGCCTGGAGGACGTGGACCTCTCCGGGCTGAACTTCCAGTACTGGGACGGCCGTCACGACAACTGGATGGCGGGACCGCGCTCGAAGCCGTGGCCCAACGTGCCCTGAGCGCCGTCAGGCCCGCCGGCTCGCGCGGGCCTCCTCGACGTAGCGGCCGGGGGAGCGGCCCACCACGGCCTTGAAGTCGCGGATGAAGTGCGACTGGTCGAAGTACCCCAGCCGCAGCGCGAGGTCCGCCATGTCCGGCGCGTCCGTCCGGGCGAGCTGCTAGGCGGCCTCGTGCAGGCGGTAGCGCTGGATGACCCACTTGGGGCTCACGCCGACGGCGGCGTCGAAGCGCCGCTGCAGCTTGCGCGGCTCCAGGCCCGTGAGCGCGACGACCTGCTCCACCCGGGTGATGTCCGGGTCCGAGGCCAGCCGCTCCACCACGTCCCGGAGCCGTGCGAGCGGCTCGGGCAGCGGTGGCAGTCGTCCTCGCAGGAAGTCCTCCGCGAGCGCCGCGCACCGCCTCGGGTCCGGCTCCCCGAGGATGGCGCGCCGGAGCGCATCGCTCCGTGCGCCGAACACCGTGCGCAGGCCGAGCATGCGGTCGGTGATGCTCGAGACGGGCGCCCGCAGGAGGGGCTGGAAGGTGGCCGGCCGGAACTTGATGCCGAAGACGCGGTCCTGGCCCTGCAGCCGCTGGCGGAACCTGCGCCTGGGCACCCCCACCACCCGGCCCTTGCCCTGCTCGAAGACCAGGTGGACGCACGGGTGAGACAGCGTCTCGGCGACCACGGGCGCCTCGTCGCGCAAATCCCAGCGCACGCTCCAGAAGTGCTGGACGTAGTGCTCCAGCTCGGGTGAGGGCGCGAAGCGCTCGTGGACAATCTTCCCCGCCGGGGCGGGGCGTGGAAGGACACCACGCGGCGCGTCGATTCGGGGGCGGCTCACCGCCCGGCATTCTGGGCAGGTGTCGCGTTTTTGCAATCCGGGCCCGGCCGGGTGGCGCTATCTGGCGGTCATCCACCCTGGCCGAGGAACAGCGGATGATGGAAGCGCGGATGAAGGTGTGGATGTTGGCGCTCTGTGCGCTGGTCCTTCAGGGTTGTGCTGGACCGCGAGCAGCGGCGCCCAGGCCCACCACAGGAGAGACGACCATGAAGAAGCATGCGAGCGGCCCCTTCGACGTCAAGCTGACCCCCATGCCTCCGGACCCGGGGGCCGCGGAGTCGCCGTTTGGCCGGATGCTCATCGACAAGACGTTTCACGGCGGGCTCGCGGCGACCAGCAAGGGACAGATGCTCGCCCTGAGGACGGCCGGGAATACGTCGGGAGGCTACGTGGCGATGGAGCGCGTCAGTGGAAGCCTGGATGGCCGCGAGGGCACCTTCTGCCTCCAGCACTCGGGCACGATGACGCGTGGGGCGCAGCAGCTGTCCCTCACCGTGGTGCCGGACTCCGGCACCGGCCAGCTGGAAGGGCTCACCGGGTCCATGGCCATCATCATCGAGGGGGGCAAGCACTCGTACGCGTTCGACTACACGCTGCCGGACTGAGGGTCTCGGGCGTCTCCGGATGCCATGAAGCCGATGTTGACTCTCGTCAATGCGGGCGAGGACGCCCCTCCCTACTCTCGAGGCCACAACGTCGCTGAACGTTCTGGAGCCCTCGCGATGAGCATCACCCGCCTTCACTCCCGCTCCCTGGGAGCCCTCTTCATCCTTCCGTTCTTCGCGTACGGCATCGGCACCGCGCTCGTCACCTCCGTCCTGAAGGAGCCGGAGCACCTGGCCGTATTGGCCGGTCAGCGGACGCTGTTCGTCGGGGGCACGCTGCTGCTCCTGTTGAACTCCCTCTTCGTCGTCGGGATTGGCGTGCTGTTCTTTCCCATCCTCCGTGAGCGCAGCCCGGGCATCGCCCTCGCGTACGTCTGCACGCGGGTGATGGAGGCGCTGCTCCTCCTCGTTGGAGTGGTATTCCTGCTGTCCATCCTCCAGCTCGGAGAGTCCGCGCAAGGGCAGGCGACGCCGGAGCTGGTGACGCTGTCCAACCTTCTCTCGAAGGGGAACTTCTGGGCCTACCAGCTCGCGATGCTCATCCTGGGGGCCGGCAGCGTGGCGTGCTTCCTGTCGCTGCACCGCTCCCGGCTTCTTCCCTCGTTGCTCCCGCTGGTGGGCGTGGTGGGCTACGGGCTTCTGGCGCTGGGGGCCGTGCTCGAGCTCTTCGGGCTGCCGTGGGGAATCCTCTTCTCCGGGCCCGGGGGCCTGTTCGAGCTGTTCCTGGGCGGCTGGCTCATCGCCAGGGGGTTCCGGACGCTCACGCCTTCCGTCGCGGCGTAGCCGGCTTGCCGCGCGTGGCGATGCGCTTTCGGATGCGGCTCAGCGACTCGGGCTTCACGCCGATGTAGCTGGCCAACACGTCGCGAGCAGCATCCCCAGGGCCGCCAGTCCGGCCGCCAGCAGCAGGGCCACCACGGCCTTCTTCGCGGGAGTCCGGCGGCGCGGGACGGCGGCGGCGGGTGGTTCGGGCGCGAGGATGCCCGTGGTGGTCGCCCCGGCGGATTCCTGTTGGCGCCGTGGCTCCGCCGCGAGCAGGTGGGTGATGACGCCACCGAGCCGGCCTGCCTCGAAGCCGGAAGCCAGCGGCGCGAGCGCGTCACGCAACTCCAGCGCTCCCGCGGGCCGTGCCGTCATGTCGGCGGTGAGCGCCCGGTGCGCCACCGGCTCCAGCGCCTCGGGGGCCTCGCTGAAGGCGGCCAGCTCCTCCAGCATCGCCCCCGCCGCGTAGAGGTCCGCGGGCTCCCGGGGCTCCCCGCCGGCGAGCACCTCGGGCGCCGTGTAGCCGCGCCGGGCGTGCCTCGGCGTGCCTTCGCTCCCGTGCAGCAGCCGCGCCACCCCGAAGTCCACCACCTTGACGTCTCCCTCCGGCGTGACGAGCACGTTGTCCGGTGCCAGGTCCGCATGGACGAGGCCGGCCTGGTGCGCATGGTGGAGCGCTTCACAGACACACACCAGGGCCCGGGCCACGAAGCCCACGGGCAGCCGCTGGTCCAGCGCCCGGGAGCGCTCGAGGACCCAGCGCAGCGAGGGGCCCGGCACGTGCTCCATCACCAGGATTGGGCCGGACTCCGTCTCCTCCAGCCCCCGCACGCGGACGATGCCCGGGTGGTCCAGCCGGGAGGCGCGCTCCGCCTCGTGCCGGAGCAGCTCCACGAAGCGCGGGTCTTCCGCCAGGTGGGGCAGCAGCAGCTTCACCGCCACCGTCGCGCCGGTGCCCGCGCCCGTGCTCTCCCGCGCGAGCCACACCTCACCCATGCCTCCGGCGCCCAGCCGGGTGTGCAGGAAGAAACGCCCTCGCCGGAAGCCCGAGACCACGGGCGGATGCTACCGGTCCGCCAGGAACCGCTCCACCTCCGCGAGCCGGGGACGTGCCGCCGCCCGGACGTAGGTGTCCCGCGCGAGCACCGCCAGCGCCCGTGCCTCCGCGTTGCGAGGCCCCAGGGCCCGGGCCAGCTCGAAGCGCGCCTCGGCGAGCGGGAGCACCCGGTCGGGCTGCTGCTCGCGGAGCTTCAGCGCCTCGCGCAGCAGCGCCAGGGCTTCCTCGCGCGCGCCGGAGTGCAGCCGTGCCAGCCCCAGCAGCAGCCGGTCCTCCGCGTGCTCCGGCGCTTCCGGCGGAAAGACGGCGAGGCACCCGGCGATGCGCCGTGCGAGCGCCGCCGCCTCCTCGAAGCGTCCCTCGGCCAGCGCCACCCGCGCGAGCACCCCCAGCGCGCTCGCGAGCTCGGGGTGGGTGGGCCCATGGTGATGCTCCCGGATGTCGAGGGCCCGCCGCACCAACGTCCGTGCCTGGCCCAGTCGCCCGTGCCGCAGGTGGAGCCGCGCCTGCCCCAGCCACGCGAGGGAGCCCTGGCTGGGATGGGCCCACCGCTCCGCCGCGAGCGCGGCGCGGCGGTAGCGCTCCAGGGCCGCGGCGTCCTCGCCCAGCAACTCGTGGAGCTCGCCCACGCCGTACTGCTCCAGGATGAGCAGGGAGCTGTCGGCTCCGTGGAGGGCCTCCAGGCGCTCCAAGGCCGTGAGCGCGGTGGCGAGTGCCTCGCGCCCATGTCCGAGCTGGTGCTGGAGCTGGGCGGTGGCGAGCAGCGCCACGGCCGCTTCGTGGTGGTGGGGGCCATGGGTCTGCTCCAGCAGCCGGGCGGCACGCTGCTGGTGCTCGAGTGCGCGTCGCGACGCGCCCTGGTTCTCGTAGGCGACGGCCATGTCCCAGTGCGCCCCGGCCACCCGGGGGTGCTCGGGCCCCAGCGCGCGCTCGAGGATGGCGAGGGCGCGCTGCTGCGCCTCCAGCTCCGCGGCCGGATGGCGCAGGTCCCGCTCGAGCTGGCCAAGCGTGCTCCAGGCCTCGGCCACTTCCGGGTGGTCCGGCCCGAGCGCGCGCTGCCTCAGCGCGAGGGCCCTCCGGGCAAGGCCGAGCGCCTCCTGCTCATGGCCCGTCCGAAGGTAGCGCGCGGCGCGGAGGAGTGGCTCGGCCAGGGCGGGGTGCTCCGGGCCGTGCAGTCCTTCGAGGAGGGCCAGCGCCCGGTGCGTCAGCTCGACGGCCTCCGGGTAGCGGTTGCTCGTCGCGTACATCATGGCGCGGCGGTTGAGCAGCAGGGCTTCCAGCCGCGCGTCCGTGCCCAGCCGGCGCAGCGTCGCCTCGGCGTGGCGCCACCACTCCTCGGCGCGGGCCCGCTCGCCCCGGCTCCAGAGGTGCGACGACAGGTGGACGGCCGTCTCGGCCGACAGCGCATCCAGCCGCGAGGCCTCGGTGGCGTAGCGCGCCTCCAGCAGCCTCGCCTCCGCGCCCGCCTCGCCGGCCTCGAGCTCCAGCCGGGCGAGCAGCGCCAGCACCTCGGCGTGGACCGGGGCGTGCGCCGCCTGCCGGGCTTCCACTTCCAGGGCTCGGGCCAGGGACACGCCCTCCGCATAGCGGCCCGCGCCCAGCAGTGCCCGGGCCTGGGCCAGCTGGCGGTGGACGGCGTCCACCCGGGCCCGGGCCTCGCCTCCCGCGGGCAGGGGCACCTGGCTCAGCAGCGCGGCCACGTCCGAGCACCCCTCCAGCGCGGTGAGGGCATGCACGGCGGACGGTGCGCGCGCCACCACCTCCCGGTCCGCCGCGGAGAGCACCTCCACCAGCGCGCCCAGCTCGCCCAGGCGCCGCTCCAGGCAGGCCATCCGCAGGGACAGCACCGCCTCCGGCTGCGCCTGCCGCTCGTGCGTGGCCAGACACGCCTCCGTGTACAGGCGGCTCCACCCCTGCGCGTACGCGTCCAGCTCCGTGCGGACGGTGGTGAGCACGTCACCCGCGAAGGGCAGGCCCGTGGAATGGAACGTCCGTTCCAGCCGCGCCGCGCTCCGGGGCCCCCACACCGACTCGACGCGGGCTGGCGCTCCGCTGCAGGGAGGGGCGGTGCGGGGCGCGACGACGAGCAGCACCGCCGTGAGCGCTCCCAGCCCGAGCGTCACGCCCAGCCCCAGGCCCCGGCGCCTCGAGGCCCGCTCGAGCGCCGCCACCAGGTCCTTCATGGATGCGAAGCGTCCGTCGGGCGAAGCGGACAGCCCCAGGAGCAGGGCGCGCCGCACGGCAGCCGGCACGCGGCGCTCCGGCGCGGGCCAGGTGGGACGCGAGTCCGCGGGCCCGCCGGACGCGAAGGGGCGCTGTCCGGCGAGGGCTTCCCACAGCGCGACGCAGAAGGCGAACTGGTCGGAGCGCGCGTCCGCGGGCTCGCCGCGCCATTGCTCGGGCGCCATGTACGCGGGCGTGCCCTGCACCTGGCCTTCCAGGGTCACCCGCCAGTGAGGCGCCGCGCCCGCGGCTCCGGGGGCCCCCGCCGCCGCGCGCGCCAGCCCGAAGTCCATCACCCGCGCCCGGCCGTCCGTCCCCACCAGGACGTTCTCCGGCTTGAAGTCCCGGTGCACGAGCCCCGCGGCATGGGCGGCCGACAGGCCCCGGGCTGCCTGGAGGTAGACGGCGAGCACCTGGGCCCAGGTGCGCGGCGCCTGCTCACGCCATTGCCGGGCGTCGCGGCCCTCCACCAGCTCCATGGCGACGAAGACGCGGTCGCCCACCACGCCCACGTCGAAGACGGGCAGCACGTGAGGGTGGGACAGCCGCGCCATGGCTTGCGCCTCGCGCAGCAGCCGCGCCTGTCCCTCCGCCGCGGCCCGGGCGTCCTCGGGACGGGAGCGCAAGAGCTTCACCGCCACCTTGCGCTCCAGCTCCGGGTCGAAGGCCGCGTACACCACGCCCATGCCCCCGGCCCCCAGCCGCTCCAGGAGGACGTAGCGGCCCAGCGCCGTTCCCCGGGGGAAGGCGGGCTCGGAAGGCATGGGTGGGTCGTCCAGGGTGTCCGTCACGCGCGCCGGCACAATCTAGCGGCCGGCGCGCCCGCGGTCTCCCAAGGGGTGTCTCTACGGCGAGCCGGCGCCGCGCGGACGCTCCTGGAAGATGCGCATCAGCCCCAGCGTCACCCCATCCAGGGCGTGGGCGACCTCGGACGCGGTGGCGGAGGCGGGCAGGGCGATGTGCAGGTCGAGCGTGTTGCCCGTCACCACGTCTCCCAGGGAGAGGCGACTCTGCTCGAAGCTGTTGGCCCGTCCCAGCTCCAGCCGCAGCGGATTGGCGCCGTTGGCTGACGGCGCGTGCACGTGCGCGGCGGCCGCGTCCACCAGCAGGGAGAAGGCCTCGTGGACCTCGGGGGTGGCCTGCCCCGTCCAGTCCAGCGCGACACTCACCCGGTTGCCCGCGATGACGTTGCCGACGGTGGTGTCGCTTCCGTCGAAGCGGTTGCCATGGCCGAACACGGCGGAGATGTCCGTGCGGACCACCGCGTCATCCGGCAGCACCGGCTCATACCCCGTGACAGGGGCACGGGAGGACGTCGCCCCGCGCTCCGGGGGCTTCCAGTTCACCGAGGCGGCCACCTGGTTGCCCACGGTGATGTCGCCCACGGTGACGTTCGAGTTCTGGAAGTCGCCGTGGGTGCCGAGGAAGTTGTTGCTGGAGTTGTAGATAGCGCCGTTCACGTAGGGCGCGGTCTCCACGTGGCTGACGGGGAGCGGGGAGGCCGCCGCGTCCGGGGCCGCCGCGAAGTCCAGCCGGAAGCGCCCCGCCGAGCCCGCGACGATGTCCGCGATGCGGAGGTCGATGTTGGTGAAGGTGTTGCCCTCGCCCAGCGAGAGGTCCACACCCCTGCCGTTGGCGGCCGGCGCGAGGAACTCCGCGTACTGCGCGCCCAGCGAGCGCGCCACCTGTCCGGCGATGACGTCGGAGGTGTGGCCCAGCGCGGGCAGCGACGCCTGGGCGGACACGTCGGCGCCTCCCACCACGGGGTTCGACTCGAGCCGCACGCCGGACAGCTGCTGGAAGGAGCCGAAGGGCTTCGAGGACTCCAGGGTGAGCGCCTGGACGTCAGCGGGGTCGGTGGAGACCGGGTCGGTGGAGGCCGGGGCGGCGGTGGCGTTCGCCGGAGCGGCGGCCTTCGCCGCGGCGGGCTTCGAGGCCGTCGTCATGCCCCAGAAGAGGAGCGTCTGGGAGTGGGCCAGGCGCTGCTCGGGCGGCAGGGAGTCCCACTTGAAGGCGAGCTGGTAGCCCGCGTCGGCGGCAGTGGCGGCGCTCGCCGCGTCTCCCACGGCCCCGAAGGCTCCGGCCACCTTGCCGGAAGCGCCCAGCGGACGCGCCAGCACGCCGCCCACGCCGGCCATGCCGCCGATGACGTTGAGCCAGTCGGCGCGGGCCTCCGAGGAGGTGAGCGGGTTGACGGAGTCGCCGTGCGTGGCGCGCGTGTAGAGCTTCTCGCCGGAGCGTCCCGCGCCATACGCGCCGATGACCACGCCCGCGACGGGCGCGGCGGCGCCGCCGGTGCCGAAGACCGCCATGCCCGTGAGGACGACGCCGCCCACCAGCGCCGCGTCGTCGAGGAAGGAGACGACCTTCTCTCCCGTCGTATCGACCACGGCGTGGGTGTTCTCCGTGACGAGGCGGGGCTTCTCTCCCGGCGCCTGGAGGTGGCCCCCGGCCGGATACGTCACCCGCCCGGGTGGCAGCTTGTTGTTCGCCTTCCAGTCCTCGATGCCCTGGTAGTAGGAGCCCGTGTTGTCCACGAAGTACTCCTTGCCGTCCTGGCCCTCCACGCGGAAGAGCGACAGCTGCACCATGCCCTGCTCGGGCGCGTTGTAGACGATGGGCACCACCGTCACCCGGGGCTCCGGGCCGCCCAGCGCCTCCAGCCGGTTCTGCACGGGCTTGATGATGGACTGGGCCTTCGTGTCGTAGCGGGGCCACTTGTCCACGTCGATGAGCGAGCGGAAGCCGCCCACCAGCGGCATCTTCGAGAGCTTGTCCAGCGTCTTCGCGTCGGGAGGCGCGCACGGCTTCTGCTGGAGGGCGTAGGCCAGGGTGTCGGTGAGCGTGTCGCCCGACAGGGGCCTGGGCGTGTCGCCCCGGAGCTCCGTGTAGCGCGTGAAGAGGGGCGCGAGCGCCACGTCCGCGTGCTTGTCGATGAAGTTGTACGTCTTGTTCAGCCCGGGCGCGCCGGACACGTTGACGCGCGAGCGCAGCGCGCCGGGAACGGGCGCGCCGGTGGCCAGGTGGTCCGCCCCGGTGGCGACGATGACGTCCTCGGGCTTCACCTCCACGCGCCGCAGCAGCCCGCCGTAGAGGACGCTGTCCGTCGTCCTGCCGTCCCGGCCGAGCTGGCGCAGGACGGCCACCTGCTCCGCGGGAGTCATGCGCAGCACGGGGTCGAAGGCGCTCTGGCCGCTGGCGTCCGCCGCGCGGTCGAAGGTGTCACTGGCGGAGTCGCTGGACTCGACGCCGCCGGGGAAGGCCCCTTCCGAATCCAGGGTGCGCGCCGCGGCCTGGTAGCTCCGGCCCAGCTCCGGCAGGGCCGGGTCGGAGACGGCGGCGCGGACGCGGGACAGCAGGGCGATGTCCCTGTCCCGCAGGCCCGAGGCATCCAGGGAGAAGTACTCGGTGGTGGGCCGGCCGTCGCGTCCCTTGTGCGTCATGGCGATGACGACGTCCGTCTCCGGGTCCCTCGAGTTGCCCGTGGGGTTTCGCGCGGCCACCAGCGCGAAGGTGGCGTCAGGGTGGTCCGCCTTCAGTGCCGTCATCGCGGGACGGTAGAGCTGCTCGGACCAGAGGCCTCCCTCCGGCGTGGAGGGGAGGGTGCTGGCGGTGGCGCGCACGCCGCTCGACACGGAGCGCGCCAGCGAGTCGAGCGTGTGCTGGTTGGTGGCCAGGTACGCGTCCAGCGCCTCGGGCTTGCCGGGGCCCACGAGCCCCTTCATGGACTTCGCCCAGGCCGCGCCGAGCTCGGCGGGCGGGCGGCGCGTGAGCACCATGCTCTGGTCGTCCGGGGGCAGCACCTTGTTGGCGAGCACCAGGGCGGCGACGTCCGCGGCCTCCACACGCTCCAGCCGCTGAGCGGTGGCGCGGGCGTCCAGCGCGTCGAGGCGCTCGAAGCGCTGCTCCCGGGTGGCGGTCAGCCGCTCCGTGGCGGCGGGTGCGGAGGTGGTGGGGGCCGCCTGCGTCTTCACCCGCTCGAAGCGGTCCGCCCGCGCGAGCGATGCGGCCACGGTGGCGGTGGCGGTGGTGGCCGAGCCCCGCGCGCTGGCCGCGGAGGCCTTCGCGTTGCCGAGCGACTGCTTCGCCTTCGCCAGCAGGTTGGCCTGGGTGGGGGTCGCCTTGACGCCCATCTTCGCCTGCTTGTCGAGCAGGCCCGTCATTTTCTCCACCGCGGCGCTGGCCTTGCGCGCCGCCGCCTCGGCGGACTCCGCCAGCTTCCGGGCCCGTGCCTCCAGCTCCTGCGCCGTCTTCGCGTCGCTGGCCTTCGCCGCCGCGGCAGCGGCTTCTGCTGCCTTGCGCGCCGCTTCCGCCGCGGCCTCGGCTGCCTTGCGTGCTGCCTCCGCCGCATCCCCCAATGCGTCGTTGCCGCCGCTGCTGGCCTGCGCCGGCTGACTTCCCTTCACCTCGTTGGTCACCATGATGTCGAAGCCCCCTCGTCGTGATTCATCGTGGCGCAAGGTGTCATGGCCGGATTCAGGCCCGGCATCGGGCGACAGTCCGATGAGACGGCGAGTCCACAGGTGAGGCCCGCGGGGTGTGACTCCCAGTCCACAGGTGGGCTCGGGAGGGGCCGTGGTAGCTTCACCGCCGTGTCATCGCCGCCCCCGCCCATCACCGACCTGCTGACTCCGGCGCCCGCACCTGCTCAGCGGCTCCGGCTGGTGGTGGTGGCGGGCCCGAGCGCGGGGCTCGAGCTGCCGCTGGAGCGAGGCACCTACCGGGTCGGCAAGGAAGCGGGAAACGAGCTGCGGCTCGCGGACTCCGCCGTGTCGCGGACGCACCTGCTGGTGGAGGTGCTGGCGCAGGGGGTGCGTGTCACCGACAACGATTCGAGCAATGGCAGCTTCTGCGAGGGGCTGCGCTTCCAGTCACTGGAGCTGCGGCCCGGCGCGGTGGTGCGCATCGGCCGCAGCGAGCTGCTGCTTGCACCCGCCAGCGGGGCCGATGCGCCACTGGCGGCCGCGGCCGTGACGCGGTGGGGATTCCTGTCGGGGCGCAGCCTCGTCATGCGCCAGCTCTTCGCGGTGCTGGAGCGGCTGGCCCGCGACACGTCGGACGTGCTGCTCGAAGGCGAGACGGGGACGGGGAAGGAGCTGTGTGCGGAGTCGCTGCACCAGGCCAGTCCCCGGGCGGCGGCCCCCTTCGTCGTCTGCGACCTGGCGGGGACGTCCCCGGCGCTGCTCGAGGCGGAGCTGTTCGGTCAGCTTCCGGGAGCGCTGGGCAGCGGCACGCCCGAGCGCACCGGCGCGTGTGCGCGGGCACAGGGAGGAACGCTGTTCCTCGACGAGGTGGGCGAGCTGCCACTGGACGTCCAGCCCCGCCTGCTGCGCTTCCTGGAGCGCCGCCAGTTCAAGCGGCTGGGCGAGGACGCCTACCGCACCGGAGAGGTGCGCGTGGTGGCCTCCAGCCAGAAGGACCTGGCCGTCGAGGTGGCGGAGGGGCGCTTCCGGCAGGACCTCTACCAGCGGCTCGCGGGGGTGCGGCTCCGGCTGCCGCCGCTGCGTGAGCGGCGAGAGGACATCTCGCCGCTCATCGACGAGGCGCTCACGCGGCTGGGGGAGTCACCCGCGCTGGTGTCCCCGGGCACGCGGGCGTTGCTCGTGGCCCATGACTGGCCCGGCAACGTGAGGGAGCTGCTGCGCGTCGTGGAGCGCGTGGTCCGGCTGGGCGTACCGGCGGCGCTCGTCCCGCTTCCCTCCGGCCCGGAGGCCCCGGCGCCGGCCCCTGCCGCGACGCTCGCCAGCGACGCGCCCTTCAAGGAAGCGCGCGAGCGGCTCCTCCAGGCCTTCGAGCGGGACTACGTGTGCGCGCTGCTCGAGCGCCACGGCAACAACGTCTCGGCCGCGGCTCGCGCCGCCGGCATCGACAGGGCGTACCTGCACCGCCTCATCAACCGGCACGGGCTCGGGTAGTCCCCGCGGGGCCGGGAGCCCACTCATGGCCGAGGGTGTGTCTGCTCACCGTGTCCGGAGGTCCCCGTACAGGTCCATCGACGTCAAGGTGCCTGACGGGCCCGGTAGCGAGAGGGTGGGCTTGCCCCGGTCATGCCTGGCGGCACCACGGCCTACGGCAAGTCAATCTCGCTGAGCCGCCTGGCTCCGTGCGGCGGCGAGGATGTAGCGCGGCAGCAGCTCCTCCCGGAACTTCTTCCATACTGCGAATTGACTGTAGTTGCCTCCGGTGAACATCACGGTGAGGTCGAGCTCCGGGACGACCATGATGTACTGCCCGCCGTTTCCGCCGGCCTCGTACTCCGCATAGACGCGGTCTCCGACTTTCAGCTCGTGTCGCCACCAGGCATAGCCGTAGGTCCGCTCGGGGCTCATGACGGAGTGGCGCGCGGTGGAGCGCTCCACCCAGCGCTTGCTGACGACGCGCCGCCCGTTCCACACGCCGCCCGCCAGGTAGAGCTGTCCCAGCTTCAGTGCGTCCCGCGGGCGCAGGTGGAAGCCGCCGCCCAGGTACGCCTCGCCCGAGGGCGTGAGGTTGAGGTGGTAGCCGCGCATCTGGAGCGGCGCCGCCAGTGAGCGCGCGAAGAGGTCCGGCAGCCACGTGCCCGTCGTGTTGCGCAGCACGCCGCCGAGCAGGTTCATGCCCGCCGAGCAGTACACGGCCTGCTCCGCGCCCGGCTCGCGCTCCATCGGAAGGTTCAGCGTGTATGTGTACCAGTCGGACTCCTGCTCCTGGAGCGTGTTCTCGTTGCCCGGGGACTCGGAGTTGTCGTCGTCGCATGCGAGCCCCGACGTCATCGTCATCAGGTGCTCCACCGTCAGGCGGGCCTTCCTCGGGTCGGGCGCGCCGGAGTCCTTGTGTTCGGGGAACAGCGGGTACACGGGCGTCTCCGGCCGCACGCGTGCGCCCTGCTCACTGGCGATGCCCACGAGCGCGGGCGCGAAGGTCTTCGCGGCGGAGCGGAGGTCGTGCGGGCGCTCCTTGTCGTAGCCGTGGAAGTACTCCTCGACGACGAGCTTCCCGTGGCGGGCGATGAGCAGCCCGTGGATGAGGGGCGCGGCCGGGTCCGCCGGTGGGGCGTCGAGGATGCGCTGCACCAGCTCCTGGATGGGGCCCGCCTCCATGCCCACGTCCGAGAGCGACGCGGTGGCCCAGCCATCCTCCTCCGCGACGGGCTTGCGGTAGGTGTACGGGCCCGGTGCCGGAGTGCGCGGGTAGAGGCTCACGGCCTGGTCTCGCTCCCGTCGGGTGAGGTCGAACGTGCCCAGGAACATGAAGGGCAGGGCCAGCCTCCCCGTCTTCGCGTCGTAGGTGCCCTGGAAGCGCGGGCCGCCGCCGCCACGCGGCTCGAGCCGGACGGTGTCCCCCGTCATCGCGACCGTGAACGAGGCCTGCCTCAGGAAGTTCTTCTCCGGGTTGCGGATGACGGCTTGGACGGTGCCATCGGCCGCTTCCTGGACGAGGAGGTACAGGGTGAAGCGGTCCTCCATCGGCTTCACGGTGCCTCGCCAGGCGTCCTTCTGGAGGGCGCGCAGCTCGACGGGCGTGGCGTAGCGGACGCCGCCCACGACAACGGCGGGCTGAATCCAGTGCCCCAGGAAGCGCTTGCCGTCCGGCGTCAGCGCGCCACGCAGCTCGCCCTGGCCTCCGGGGAGGCTGACGGAGAGCATCTTCTTTTCTTCCTTGCCCTGGGCCTCGAAGCCGCCCACTCGAAGGAGCCACGTACCGCGCTCTCGCAAGAGCGTGAGCTCACCTTGCACCTCGGGACCGAAGACACGCTCCCCGCCCCAGGTGCCAACGAGCTGCTTCGCGGAGTCCGGGCCCGGGAGAGCCGCGGGCTGGGCCACGCCCACCCCCTGCGCGAGTGACACCAATAGCAGTGGGAGCCCCAGTCGGGCGCGGGCTTGAGCGAGCATGGCGGATATCCTCGAGGGAGCAGTGCAGGGTGGTTGCCGCGGAAGCCCTACGCACCGCGCGGAGCGCGATTGCATGTGCAACCCGGGGAAGCGGCTCCGGGCCCTTCTTTCCGACCCGCGCGGCCGCGCGCTGTGGCAGCGTGCCGCGCATGCCCCGCACCCAGGCTCCGAAGAAGGTGAATGTCGCCGCGCTGATGAAGAAGGTGGACCGGCTGCTCGACGAGTCGTCGCTCGACTTCGATGAGGCCATTCCGCTCCTGCGTCAGGTGCTGGCGGCGGAGCCGGACCACCTCCGGGCGCTGCACGCCCTCAACTGGTCGCTGGACCCGTCGAGGCGGGTGGACCCCCTGCGCTGGGAGCGCGAGCTCAAGGCGGAGCACTGGCGGATTCGTGACCGCATCCTCGAGCTGACCCGGGGCACGAAGCCCGGCGGAAAGCTGAGTGATGCCCAGCGGGCCCGCTCCCTGGCCTTGAGTCAGTGGGCGGAAGAGGTGGTGAAGGGCCGGCCTGCGCCGGCCTCGCTCGACGCGGTGGAGTCCGCGCTGGAGGAGGCCCATGGCCTGCGGGAGCTCGTGGACCACGCCCGTGCTCTGCGGGGACTCGAGGCCTGGCGACTGCTGGCCCGAGGCAAGCAGGGGTACCAGGAGCTGCTCGCCCGGGTCGAGGCGGCGCCGGAGCTGCGGGCCTTCGACGCGGAGGGCGACGACGACCCGCTCAACTTCCAGGGCCTGGAGGGAGCGTTCTCCGACGAGGGCTTCGTCGCGTGGCTGCGCAGGAAGAAGCCCGCGGTCCGTCCCAAGGGACAGAAGGGCAAGGCGCTGGATGAGGGGCTCCTCCTCGCGGCGGGGCTGGATGCCAGGACCGGCGACTACGGCCCCGGTTTCCGCGATGCGGGGCGGGTGGGCCGGGTGCTGGCCCTGCGTGCGCTGGGGGCGAACCTGGAGGCGCGAGACAGCGGGAAGCAAGGCGCTCTCCACCTGGCCACGATGGTGGACGACGCGGCGCTGGTGAAGGAGCTGCTCCGCCTGGGACTCTCCCCAGGGGTCACCGCCGAAGGCAAGGCCACGGCCCTGCACGCCGCCGCCGAGTATGGGGCCGTGTCCTGCGTCCCCGTGCTCGCCCGGGGAGGGGTGCCGGTGGATGCGTTCGACAACAATGGCCGGACGGCGCTCTTCCTGGCACGACAGCCGGAGGTGGCCCGGGCGCTCCTCGACGCCGGCGCCGACCCCAACGCGGGGAAGGGCTGGACGCCGCTGCACGTGCACGCGCGCTTCCATGAGCGCGGGCCGGTCATCGAGGTCCTGCTCCAGGCGGGAGCGGATGCCAACCGCAAGGATGCGAACCGGCGGACTCCCGTGCAGGAAGCGCTGGACCACAACAACCCGCACCTCGCCGAGCTCATGGGGGCGAAGGCTCCCTCCGGCGGTGCCGGAGGTCTGGACGTGCAGTCCGTCCTGGATGAGCTGGCGCGCCGGAAGAAGGCGCTGCTCAAGGCCTGGTACTACGAGGACGAGGACGTGGAGGACGTGGAGCGCGTCCTCAAGAGCCTCGCGCTGGGAGGTGCGACCTCCTGGGACCAGGCCGCGACGGCGCTCCAGGGCGTGCCGGCGTGGACGGCCATGGCGGTGGTGGAGCTCGCCCGTGCCGTCCTGCCACCCGAGCAGAAGACTCCGTCCTTCTCCAAGGCGCCCCGCTTCGTGCGAGGCGACCTCACGGTGAAGAAGGACGTGAACCTCTCCGGCCCGCTGCTCGTGACGGGGAACCTGACGGTGGAAGGTGTGCTGCGCAACGCGGGCCCGGAAGGGCTCCTGGTGGTGGGCGGCTCGTTGCGCGCCACCGGGTTGGACACGAGCGGAGAGGTGGTGGTGGGCGAGGACCTGGTGGCCCAGGTCGTGTGGGGCCACTACAACGACCACTCGCTCCTGGTGGGGGGGACGCTGAAGGCGGACGTGGTCATCGAGGACGACCACAACGTGGTGGCCCGCGTGAAGGCCCGTCACCACTTCGAGCGCGAGGAGTTCGACGAGTCGGACGCCGCGCTGAAGAAGGTCTTCGCCCGTGCTGCCTTCTCCTCCGAAGGGCTCGACAGGTACAAGCTCTTCAACCTGCTGCGCAAGGGCAGGTCCGTGCTGGCCTGAGCGCGGCAGGTCGCTCAGGCTCGGGCGGGCCTCACGAACTCCCGCTCGTGGATGGCGCGCACACGGTCCAATACCTTTGCTCCCTGCTCGCGGAACCGGAGCTCCCGCGCCACGCCATTCCGGAGGTAGACCCCGGACCCCTTCTCTCGTGTGCCCAGGGCCCCTTCGTACAGCAGCGAGGCGCCCCGGCTCGGGTGGGGCATGAACAGCTTCATGAGGATGACCGCGTAGAAGGGGAGCCCCGACGTCTTCGGGCCCCGCAGCGTGTTGTTGCCGCCGGGGTCCACGCTGCGGAGGGTGATTCCGTCGGCGGCGGCCAGGGGCGCGACCTCGCGCGTCCAAAGCGCCATCGCCAGCTTGGTGGCGGCGTAGGGGCCCAGGAGCTTCTTGAAGGTGGGAGGCCGCTCCAGCGTGTCTGCGTCGAACCGCCTGATGAAGTCGAAGGCGTTGGTGGAGGTGTTGATGACCGTCCTCAAGCTGCCTTTGCGCAGCAGCTCCTTGAGCTCCATGAAGAGGATGTAGGGCACCACCGTCTGGACCTCGTAGTGCAGCTCGCGCCCCTGCTTGGAGAAGGTGAGCTCCGGGAAGCTGCCGCCCGCGTTGTTGAACAGCACGTCGAGCTTCGCCTCCCGGGCCTTTATCTGCGCCACCGCGGCCCTCAGGCTGTCGAAGTCGGAGAGGTCCGCCCGGTAGACGCGCAGCCGCCCCGTGCCCAGGCTGTCCCGGAGGAGCGGGTCGTCCTGGGGGAACTCCGAGCGGTTGAGCGCGACGACCTGCCAGCCCTCCGAGAGCATCCTGCGCGTCAGCTCGAGCCCGATGCCGGAGCTGGCCCCAGTGATGAGCGCCGTCCGATCCTGCCCCTGCGTTTCCATGGCAATGCCCTCCGTGGGCGCCAGCGAGGGCGCCCCGGCCGATGAAGCGGATGAGTTATCCACTTGGGCCGGTAATAAAGGCGGCGAAATGGATGCGCAATCCAATCGGATGGGGCATCCGGTTTGTTAGACTGTCGTCATGAAGAAACGGGAGGCACCACCGGAAGAGGGGCCGCTGCGGGCCGATGCCGCGCGCAACCGGGAGCGCGTGCTGGTCGTGGCGCGCGAGCAGCTCGCGAACGGTGACTCCTCGCTGCAGATGAACTTGATTGCGCGCGAGGCGGGCGTGGGCGTGGGCACGGTGTACCGCCACTTCCCCACACGACAGGACCTGCTGGAGGCGCTGGTGCGCGAGCACCTCCAGGCGCTGCTCGACACTGCGCGCGAGGCGGAGGAGGCGGACAACGCGCGCCAGGGCATCCAGCGTTTCCTGCATGCGCTGCTGGACCTGATGCTGGCGGACGTGGGGCTCGCGGAGGTCCTCAACGCGCCCCAGGACGCCAGCCCGCTGACGTCAAAGCTGAAGGTAGAACTCGGCGCGGCGACCCGGCGCCTGCTGGCCCGGGCCCACCGCTCGGGCGTCGTGCGGCCGGAGGTGGGCCCTGACGATGTCCGGCGGCTGATGTGCGGCGTCGCCCACGCGGTGAGCATCGGCGCCGACTCACGGGGCTCCGCCGAGCGCTACCTGACCATCCTGCTGGATGGTCTGCGGCCCGCGCTGAAGTGAGTGGAAGCAGGCGCCTCATTCGAGCCGCACCAGGGTCTTGCAACTCATCGAGGACTCGGCCCGGGCCGCCGCGGAGCCTGGAAGGAACGTTCATTCCGCCCGGGGCTCGACCCGTTGCTGGCGCATTCAGGACGCATCTGCGTCGCGAATCAGCCGCCCGAGCGGGTCAAGAGCACCGGCGCTCGCGTCTGGGCAAGCTGCTCCAGCAACTCTGCGGCGCGGGTGGGCGCATCGTGTGTGGCAATCTCCGCCTGGAGCCGCTGGGCGTTTTGGCGGAAGCCCGACGTGTCGAGCAGGGTCCGCACCGCGCGCCGCACCTGCTCGGGCGTCGGCGTCTTCGTCTTGAGGTTCACGCCCACGCCCGCCCAGGTGACGCGGTTGCCAATCTCGGGCTTCTCCTCCGAGGTGCCCGCACACACCAGGGGGACGCCCTGCGCCAGCGCGCACTGGACGCCGCCATAGCCGCCATTGGTCACCATCACCGAGACGTGCGGCATCAGGTGAGCGTAGGGGATGAATCGCTCCAGCCGCGCATTGGCGGGGAAGGGGCCCGCGCCCAGCCACTCCAGCGGCTGGCCTCCCGTGGCGGCAATCACCCAGACGTCCTCGTCCGCGAGCCCCCGGAGCGTGGCGAGGATAAGGTCGGGCGCCTCCGTCGCCAGGGTCCCCTGCGTGACATGGACCACGGGGCGCCGCGACTCCATCACCTCGCTCCACCATGACGGCGGTGTCCACCCGGCCGGGGACTCCGGCAGGAACGGGCCGATGAAGTGGACCTGCGGAGGCAAATCACTGCGCGGGTACTCGAAGGACGGCACCGTGCCCTGGAGGTAGAGGAAGGGAGACACGGGGACGTCGAAGATGGGCTTGTTCGAGGAGGGCAGGCCGAGCCCGGCGCGCATGCGGTTGTAGTGCGCATTGACGTCCCGGAACACGATGTGGCTCACGCCCCAGGCGAGCGCGCGGTTACGCAGCCGCATCAGCGGCGAGCTGCCCGGCCTCATCCCCAGGCCGAAGGGCGCGGTGTCCGCGCTGGCCACGGTCATCGCGGTGATGCCGAAGGCGGCCCACGGCAGCCCGCGCCGCTCCTGGAGGAGGGACGCACCGAGGAAGCCCGTGTCGCAGACGACGACATCCGCCGGGAAGTCCCGCAGCTCGGCCTCCAGGTCCGCGAGCTGTCCGGGCGCCGAGTCGATGAAGAAGCGCGTGAGGTCGAACTTCAGCTTCGCGAAGTCGCTCAGGCCCGCGCGCTCGGGGAACACCTCGCCGATGGTGGTGTCATGGAAGTCCTTCGTGGCCCGCATGGGCACATAGCGCGCCCCGGTGGCCTCCACCTTGGAGCGGAAGAGGCTGCCGGTGTACCAGCGCACCTCGTGCCCGCGCTCGACGAGCCTGCGCGCAATGGGTGCTCCAGGATTGAAATGACCGGTGAGGGGGATGGTGGCGAGGAGGAAGCGGGCCATGGGCGGGCAGGATACCGGCAGCGACCGGGTGGGCTCGTCCGACCGGAGGACGAGGCGGGCGCCGCTCCTATTGGATACGGAGCCGGGCCCGCTGTCAGGTCAACCTCCCTCCCTGCGCGGGTGGCCCTGGACTCAGGGCTCCAGCAGCGTCTTGCCCACGGTGTGCCGGCCCTCCAGCGCGGCGTGCGCGGCGGCGGCCTGCTCCAGCGGGAAGGACTGCCCGATGATGGGCCGGAGCCGGCCCGCCGCCGCCTCGGCGATGGCCCGCTCCGCCATCCGCTTCGCCTCCGCGGGGCCGAAGCGCACCTGCTCGATGCCTCGCACCGTCACGCCCCGCCGCTCCGCCTCCTCCGGGGAAGTCCGCGTGAAGCCGCCGCTGGGCGCACCGTGCGCCGAGAACCGGCCGCCGCGCGCCGTCACCTCGAACGCGGCCCGGCCCACCTCACCGCCAGCTCCGTCGAGCACGAGGTCGGGTCCCTTGCCTCCGGTCACCTCTCGCACCCGCTCGACCCATCCCGGCTCGGAGTAGTCCACCACGACCTCGGCGCCCTGCTCGCGGACCAGGCCCAGCTTCGCCTTGCCACGCGCGGCGCCGATGACGCGAGCACCCGCCGCGCGAGCCACCTGCACGAGCATCAGTCCAAGGCCGCCGCCCGCCGCGGTGATGAGCACCCACTCTCCGGCGCGCAGGCGCTGGGACTCGGCCAGCCCCATCACCGTGGTGCCGTCATGGATGAGCGCCGCCGCCTCGCGCAGGCCCAGCCCGTCCGGCACCGGAATCAGCTCCTCCACCGAGGCCAGAGCCCGCTCGGCATAGCCACCGTTCTCCAAGGTCCGGGTGACGACGCGCCGGCCCACCCAGCCCGGGTCCACGCCCGCGCCCACGGAGCGCACGTGCCCGGCCACGCCGTTTCCCGGCACGTACGGAGGCTGCACCGGGAACCACTGTCTCCCCCAGCCGCTCCGGACCTGCGTCTCCACGAACAGGACGGACGCGGCGGCCACGTCCACCACCACCTGGCCCGGCCCCGCCACGGGCTCCGGTGCCTCGCCCGTCACCAGCACCTCCGGTCCTCCGAACCGCGTCACCTGTGCCACACGCATGTCTGCCTCCCTGTCACCAGGCCATGGGCCTTCGTAAGAGGCGTCAATGGGTAAGGCTTCAAGTGCACTTGAGGTCAAGGGATTCATCGGCTCCGACAGGAGGACACCGGGCTTCAAGCAGGGTTGAAGTCCGGGGCGGGGCCTGTTCACCTTCCCCGCATGTTCGAGCCGCTGACGATTGGTGAGCTGTCACGGCGCACCGGGGTGGCCGCCTCCGCGCTGCGCTTCTACGAGGAGCAGGGGCTGCTGCGCTCGCTGCGGACTCCGGCCGGGCACCGCCGGTATGCGCGGTCGGTCATCCGACGGGTGGCCTTCATCGTCTTCGCCCAGCGCGTGGGCCTGAGCCTCCAGGAAATCCACACGGAGCTGGCGCGCCTGCCGGAGAACCGCGTCCCCACCGAGCAGGACTGGGCCCGGCTGTCGCGGACGTGGTCGGAGCGAATCGACGCGCGCATCGCCGAGCTGGAGCGCCTGAAGAAGGGCCTCACCTCGTGCATCGGCTGCGGCTGCCTCTCCATGGAGCGCTGCCGGCTCGCCAACCCCAATGACAGGGCCGCGCGCCTGGGCCCCGGACCGCGCTACTGGATGGAGCAGGGATGACGCAACATGTCGAAAGGACAGGCAGAAACTCAATGACTCACGCTGTTGACACTGTGCCAACAAGCTCCCATATTCACAGCCATCGCAGGACAGAGGCCCCCTCCATGAGCTACCAACACATCCGGTCGTCGGTCGCGGACCGGGTCGCCACGCTGGAGCTGCACCGCCCCGAGGCGCGCAACGGCTTCACCATCACCATGGCGGACGAGCTCAGCGCCGCGCTCGGTGAGGCCGACGCGAACGAGGACGTGCGCGTGGTGCTGCTCACCGGGGCGGGCAGGGACTTCTGCGTGGGGGCGGACCTGAGCGGCCGCTCCATCGAGGTGGCGGACCTCCCGCCCCAAGGGGCCAGCTGGGTGGAGCCGGCGACACGGGTGACGCGCCGGATGTTCGCGCTGAACAAGCCCGTCATCGCCGCCGTCCAGGGCGCCGCGGTGGGCGTGGGCTCCACCATGATTCTCCCCGCGGACTTCCGCCTCGCGGCGAAGGGCAGCCGCTTCGGCTTCGTCTTCAGCCGGCGGGGCATCTACCCGGAGGCCGGCTCCAGCTGGTTCTTGCCGCGCCTCGTGGGCATGGGGCGCGCGCTCGACTGGATGGTGAGCGGCCGGTTGATTCCCGCGGAGGAGGCGCTCGCCGCGGGGCTGGTCAACTCCCTCCATGAGCCCGAGGCGCTGCTCGATGCCGCCCATGCGCTCGCCCGCGAGCTGGTGGAGCACACCGCGCCGGTGTCCGTGGCCGTCATCCGCCAGGCCCTCTACCGGATGAGCGCGCTGCCGTCGCCCGAGCCCGCCTTCGAGCTCGACAGCCAGCTCATCGCGAGCCTGGGGCAGAGCGAGGACGCCATGGAAGGCGTGATGTCCTTCCTGCAGAAGCGGCCCGCGAAGTTCCCCCGGACGGTGTCGAAAGACATCCCGTCCTTCCTGCCGTGGCGGGAGCTCGAGTCATGAGCCAGGCCGCCCCACGCTGGAAGCGGCTGGAGCCGGACACGCGCCGGGAGCAGATCCTCGAGTGCGCCATGCGGCTGTTCGGTGAGCGCCCGTACGCGGACGTCTCCACCACGGACATCGCCCGCGAAGCGGGTGTCGCCCGTGGACTGCTCAACCACTACTTCGGGCAGAAGCGCGACCTGTACCTGAAGGTCGTCAAGCGGATGCTGCTCATGCCCGGCCTGGAAGAGAGCGTGCCCATGACCGGAACCCTGCGACAACGGGTCGAGCGCAGCGTCGAGTGGTACCTCGACACGGTGGCGACCCACGGAAAGACGTACGTGGCCGTCACCAGCGCGGGAGGCATCGGCGCGGACCCGGACGTCGAGCGCATCATCGCGGAGGCGGACGACGTGGCCGCCTCGAAGACGCTCGCGTTCCTGGGCCTCAAGGTGGAGGTCGGCAGCGACGCGCGGCACCGGGCCATGATGCGCTCCTACGCCGGGCTGGTGAAGGCGACCATCCGCGAGTGGATTCGCGGCGGAACGCTCTCCCGCGAGGACGCGCACCTGCTCCTGAGCGAGGCGCTCATCACCATCGTCCGCGACGTGTTCCCCCACCTCTCACAGCCGGGCGAGGAGCAGGCGCCAAAGTCCGGCACCAGGAAGGGAAGGGACGACACATGAGCGCAAGGCCGCTCGCGGGGCGCACGCTGCTGATGTCCGGAGGCAGCCGAGGCATCGGGCTGGCGATTGGCGTCGCCGCGGGGCGGCTGGGCGCCAACGTCGCGCTCCTGGCCAAGACGGACACGCCGGACCCGAGGTTGCCCGGGACGGTGCACACCGCCGCGGCCGAGATTGAAGCCGCGGGTGGCCGCGCGCTCGCGGTGGTCGGCGACGTGCGCGAGGAGGCAGACGTACAGCGGGCCGTGGATGAGACGGTGGCGCGCTTCGGCGGCATCGACTTCTGCGTCAACAACGCCAGCGCGCTCGCTCCGCTGAAGACGGACGAATTACCCCTCAAGCGCTTCGACCTGATGCAGCAGATTCAGCTGCGGGGCACGTTCCTGCTGACGCGCACCGCGCTGCCCCACCTGCGGCGCTCCTCCCACGCGCACATCCTGTCGCTGTCGCCGCCCATCAACCTGGCGCCGCACTGGCTGGGCCGGCACCCGGCCTACACGCTCGCCAAGTATGGAATGACGCTGCTCACGCTCGGCTGGGCGGCGGAGTTCGCGGAGGAAGGCATCGCCGCGAACGCGCTCTGGCCGAAGACGCTCATCGCCACCGCCGCCGTGAAGAACCTGCTCGGCGGGGACTCATCGATGGAGCGCGCCCGCGCGCCGGACATCATGGCGGACGCGGCCGTGGCCATCCTCCAGCGCCGGCCGCGCGACTGCACCGGCCAGACCTTCATCGACGAGGACGTCCTGCGCGCCGAAGGCGTCACCGACTTCACCCGCTACGGGGGCGGCCCGGACGTCCTGCTCGACCTCTACGTCGACCCCTGAAGAGGAACACCGCCGCACACCCTGTCCCCTGAACCGGAAGAGGTGCCCATGGGTTCGTCGCTCGCAGGCCTGGAAGCGCAATGTCGCTCCCAGGCGGAGTCGCTCACGCTGCCGCTGCTCCTCAAGCGCAACGCGGAAGAATACGCGGACGCTCCCGCCCTCACCGTAGGGGACAGGACGCTCACCTGGGCTCAGCTCCGCGAGCAGACCGCCGCGCTGTGCCGGGGGCTCGGCATGCTCGGGCTGAAGCGGGGCGAGCGGATGATGATCATGATGGCCAGCCGTCCCGAGCACTGGGTCATCGACTATGCCGCGGCCCACCTCGGGGCCATTCCCTGTACCGCCTACCAGACGCTGAGCACCGAGCAGATTGGCTACGTCGCGCGGCACAGCGGGGCCACGGTGGTGGTGCTGGAGGGCGCGGACGAGCTGTCGCGGTGGCGGCCGGTGTTCGAGTCGCTCCCGGCGCTCCGGCGGGTCATCGTCGTGGAGCCAGGGGCCCTCCCGCGCGGGGATTCGCGCTTCATCTCCTACGCGGACGTGGAGGCCGAAGGACGCCGGCTGCACCAGGCGGAGCCCGGTGTCTTCGAGGCCGGCTGGAAGGCCATCCGGCCGGAGGACCCCATCGCGATGATGTACACCTCTGGCACCACCGGCGAGCCCAAGGGCGTGGTGCTGAGCCACCGCAACGCCTTCTACGAGGCCATCGCGGTGGACCTCGCCGCGCCCGTCCCGATGCGCGTTCCCTCCATCGCCTACCTCCCGCTGGCCCACATCGGCGAGCGGGAGCTGGGGCTCTACCGCTCGCTCTACAAGGCGCTGCACGTGCATGTCTGCACGGACCCGACGGGCGTGGTGCCGCTGCTGGCCCGGGTGCGTCCCCCCGCGTTCTTCGGCGTGCCGCGCCTCTGGGAGAAGCTCGCTGGCGGTCTCAAGGCCAGGCTGGACGCGCTCGAGCCCGCCCGGCGCGAGCCCCTCCTCGCCGCCCATGCCACCGCGCTGGAGGCCTTCCGGCTGAAGGGCTCGGGACGGGCCGTGCCCGAGGAGCTCGCGCGGAAGGTCTTTGACGTGGAGGCCCGGGTCCTCGCACCCCTGCGGCAGACGCTCGGCCTGGACGCGATGAGGTGGGCGAGCAGCGGCTCGGCGCCCATTCCCGTGGAGGTCCTCGAGTACCTCGGCGGCTTCGGCATCGAGGTGCTCGAGGTCTGGGGCATGAGTGAGACCACCGGCTGCGCCACCATCAACACGCCCGACGACTTCCGGCTCGGCTCCGTGGGCCGGCCCATTCCCGGGGTGGAGCTCCGGCTGGCGGAGGACGGCGAAATCTTCGTCCGGGGGCCCGTGGTGTTCCTCGGCTACCTCTCCGAGGACGGCCAGATTGTCAGCCCCGCCGACGCCGACGGGTGGATGGCCACCGGCGACATCGGCACGCTCGACGCCGAGGGGTTCCTCTCCATCACCGACCGCAAGAAGGAGCTCATCATCACCTCGAGCGGGAAGAACATCGCCCCGTCGCGCATCGAGAACATGCTGCGGGCGCACCCGCTCGTCGGCCAGGCGATGGCGATTGGCGACCGCCAGCCCTACGTGACGGCGCTCGTCTCGCTGGACCCGGACGTCGCGCCGCTCTGGGCGAAGGCGCACGGCCTCGCGGCCGCGTCGCTCGCCGACCTCGCGAGCGACCCGCGAGTGCGCGCCGAGCTGGAGTCGCTCGTGGCCGCGACCAACTCCCGGCTCTCCCGGGCGGAGCAGATCAAGTGCTTCGACGTGGTGCCCGAGGCGTGGTCACCCGCGACGGGCGAAATCACGCTCACCCTCAAGCTCAAGCGCCGCGTCATCCTCCAGCACTACGCCGCGCGCATCGCCACGTTCTACGCGGACGCCTGACCTCCACCCGCCGCAACCCCCGAAGACCCCATGCATGTGAGAACACCGGAGCAGGCGTCGTTCGCCGACGCCATCGACGCCTTTTGCCGTGCGAAGACGGGGACACGCGCCCAGCGCGACGCCCTGACCGGGCACGGCGCCGAGGCCCACAGCCCCGCCCTCTACGCCCAGATGGCCGAGTTGGGCTGGCTCGGGGTGGGAATCTCCCCGAAGTACGGCGGCTCGGGCGGGGGCATGTCGGACATCTGTCTCTTCGCCGAGCGGACCTCGTACGGGCTCGCCCCGGTGGGGGGCTACGTCACCACGGCGGTCGCCGCCGGGCCCTACGCGAAGTTCGGGACCGAGGCCCAGCGCGAGAAGGTCCTCGGCGGCATCGTCCGGGGGAGGGTGGAGGCCATCTCCATCTCCGAGCCCGGCGCTGGCTCGGACGTCGCCGCGCTCACCTGCCGCGCCAGCCGCGTCTCCGGGGGCTTCGTCATCAACGGGCAGAAGACGTGGTGCTCGAACGCGCACTTCGCGGACCACCTGCTGCTCGTGGCGCGCACCCAGTCCTCGGGCTCGCGGCACGAGGGCCTCACCATGTTCTGCGTCCCCGCGGGCACGCCGGGAATGGAGCTTCGGGGCATCCCCACCATGGGGGGCAAGGAGGTCAATGACGTCTACTTCACCGACTGCTTCCTCCCCGAGAGCGCCGTCGTCGGCGCCATGGACCAGGCCTGGCCCCAGCTCATGTCGGGGCTCAACAGCGAGCGGCTCATCCTCGCCGCGTCCATGCTCGGCCGTGGCCGGCGCGCGTTCGACGACGCCCTCGCGTACGTGAAGGAGCGCAAGCAGTTCGGCCGGCCCGTGGGCTCGTTCCAGGCCCTCAAGCACCGCATCGCCGACCTCGCCACCGAGCTCGACTGCTGCGAGCTGCTCCTCTACCGCGTGGCGGAGATGGCGGACGCGGCCCCCGACAAGATTCTCCCCCGCGAGGCGTCGATGGCGAAGCTGAAGGCCACCGAGACGGCCAAGCGCGTGGCGCTCGAGGGCATGCAGATGATGGGCGGCTACGGCTACGCCACCGAATACGACATGGAGTCCCACCTGCGCGCCACGGTGATTTCCACCGTCTATGGCGGGACCAGCGAAATCCAGCGCGACATCATCGGCAAGACGTTCGGCCTCTAGGCCGGAAAGAGACAGACATGACGGCACGTTCCTCATGGAGCTCGGACGAGCTCGAGCAGGTGCGCGGGCTCGCGGCCAGCTACTTCTCGAAGGAAGTCCTCCCCAACGTGCCGAAGCACGTGGCCCAGGGGTATCCGGACAAGGCGCTCTACCGGCGGGCGGGCGAGCTCGGGCTGCTGTGCATGTCCATCCCGGAGGCCTATGGCGGCGGTGGCGGCACCTTCGCGCACGAGGCGGTGCTCATCGAGGAGCAGATTCGCGCCGGGGACCCCTCCATGGGCTTCGCGGTGCACTGCACCATCGTCGCGCACTACCTCCTCGCCTACGCGTCCGAGGCCCAGAAGCAGAAGTGGCTGCCCCGGCTCGCCAGCGGGGAGTGGGTGGGCGCCATCGCGATGACGGAGCCCGGGACGGGCTCGGACCTCCAGGCCATCTCCACCCGCGCGGTGCGTGATGGCGACTTCTACCGGGTGAGCGGGTCGAAGACGTTCATCTCCAACGGCCACGTCTGTGACTTCCTCATCATCGCGGCGCGTACGAGCGACGTGAAGGGCCACGCCGGAATCTCGCTGCTGTGTGCCGAGGTGTCCGACACCACTCCGGGCTTCCAGCGGGGCCGCATCCTCGACAAGCTGGGGGGCAAGGGCCAGGACACGACCGAGCTGTTCTTCGACGACCTGAAGCTTCCCGCCGTCAACCTGCTCGGAGGCGAGGAGGGCCGTGGCTTCGTCCAGCTGATGCAGCAGCTGCCCCAGGAGCGGCTGAGCACGGCGCTCATCGCCATGGCGAGCCTCGAGCGCGCCGTGGACGTCACCGTCGAGTACACCAAGCAGCGCCACGTCTTCGGCAAGCCCCTTTTCGCTCTGCAGAACACGCGCTTCGAGCTGGCGGAGTGTGCGACGCTCAGGCGGGTCTGTCGCACCTTCATCGACGACTGCATCTCCTCCCACCTGGCAGGCAGGCTGGACGTGACCACGGCGGCCATGGCGAAGTACTGGGTGACGGACCAGGCCTGCATCGTGGCGGACCGTTGCCTGCAGCTTTTTGGAGGCTATGGGTACATGAAGGAGTACCCCATTGCGCACCTGTTCGCCGATACCCGCGTCCTGCGGATTCTCGCTGGCGCGAACGAGGTCATGAAAGAGCTCGTCGCCCGTTCCCTGTAGACCCCTTCCACCATCTCCCAAGGAGGCTCCTGGTGAGCCAAGAAGCTTTCATCTTCGACGCCGTTCGCACCCCTCGTGGCAAGGGCAAGAAGGGCGCGCTGCACGGCACCAAGCCCGTCTCGCTGCTCGTCGGCCTGGTGGATGCGCTCAAGCAGCGCAACCCGAGCCTGGACCCGAAGCTCATCGACGACGTGGTGCTCGGCGTGGTCTCCCCGGTGGGGGACCAGGGCGCGGACATCGCCCGGACGCTGGTGCTCGCGGCCGGCCTGCCGGAGACCACCGGCGGGGTGCAGCTCAACCGCTTCTGTGCCTCGGGCCTGACGGCGGTCAACATGGCCGCCCAGCAGGTGCGCTCGGGCTGGGAGCAGCTCGTCATCGCCGGTGGCGTGGAGAGCATGTCGCGCGTCCCCATGGGCTCGGACGGCGGCGCCTGGGCCCTGGACCCCGCCACCAACTACGACACCTACTTCGTGCCCCAGGGCATCTCCGCGGACCTCATCGCGACCATGGAGGGCTTCACCCGCGAGGACGTGGACCGCTACGCCGCCCGCTCACAGCAGCTCGCGGCGAAGGCCTGGGCGGACGGCTACTTCAAGAAGTCCGTCGTCCCGGTGACGGACCAGAACGGCCTCACCGTGCTCGCCCATGACGAGCTGATGCGCCCGGACTCCACCGTGGCCTCGCTCGGCCAGCTCAACCCGTCCTTCGCGGCCATGGGCGAGATGGGCGGCTTCGACGCGGTGGCGCTCCAGAAGTACCACTTCGTGGAGAAGATCCACCACGTGCACACGCCGGGCAACTCCTCCGGCATCGTCGACGGCGCGGCGCTCGTGCTGGTGGGCTCGGAGAAGGCTGGCAAGGCGCTCGGCCTCACGCCGCGGGCGCGCATCGCCGCGGTCGCCACGTCCGGCTCGGACCCGACCATCATGCTCACCGGCCCGATTCCGGCCACCCGGAAGCTGCTCGACATTGCCGGCCTGTCCCTCGGGGACATCGACCTGTTCGAGCTCAACGAGGCCTTTGCCTCCGTGGTCCTCAAGTACCAGAAGGACCTCGGCATCCCGGACGAGAAGCTCAACGTCAACGGCGGCGCCATCGCCATGGGCCATCCGCTCGGGGCCACCGGCGCGATGATTCTCGGCACGGTGGTGGACGAGCTGGAGCGCCGCAAGGCGCGCCGCGCGGTCGTCACCCTCTGCGTCGGCGGCGGCATGGGCGTGGCCACCCTCGTCGAGCGCGTCTGAGCCCCTCCCACTTCCATTCGACAAGCATCGAGCGAACCCATGAGCGAACAGAACACCATCCGCTGGGACCAGGACGCCGACGGCATCGTCATCTTGACGTTGGATGACCCCGGCCAGTCCGCCAACACCATGAACGCCGCCTACGTGAAGTCCATGCGCGCGGCGGTGGACCGGCTGGTCAGGGAGAAGGACCGCATCACCGGCGTGGTCATCACCTCGGCGAAGAAGACGTTCTTCGCGGGCGGCGACCTGAACGACTTGCGCAGCGTGAAGAAGGAGGACGCGAAGCAGGTCTTCGAGCTCGGGCAGGAAATCAAGGCGCAGCTGCGCACGCTGGAGACGCTGGGCAAGCCCGTGGTCGCGGCCATCAACGGCGCGGCGATGGGCGGCGGGCTCGAGATTGCCCTCGCGTGTCACCGGCGCATCATCGCCGACGTGAAGGGCGCGCAGGTGGGCCTGCCGGAGGTGACGCTGGGCCTGCTCCCCGGCGGCGGCGGCGTGGTGCGCACGGTGCGGATGCTCGGCATCGTGGACGCGCTGATGAAGGTCCTGCTCCAGGGCCAGCGCTACCGGCCGCAGGAGGCGAAGGAGGCCGGCCTCGTCCACGAGGTGGTGGACTCCGTCGAGGCGCTGCTGCCCGCGGCCAAGGCCTGGGTGAAGGCGAACCCGAGCGCGCAGCAGCCGTGGGACCAGAAGGGCTACAAGATTCCGGGCGGCACGCCGTCGCATCCGGCCCTGGCGTCGAACCTGCCTGCCTTTCCCGCCAACCTGCGCAAGCAGCTCAAGGGCGCGAACATGCCGGCGCCGCGCGCCATCATGGCCGTGGCCGTCGAGAGCACGCAGGTGGACGTCGACACCGCGTTCACCATCGAGTCGCGCTACTTCACGGAGCTCGCCACCGGCCAGGTCGCGAAGAACATGATTCAGGCGTTCTTCTTCGACATGCAGCACATCAGCTCGGGCGGCGGCCGGCCCAAGGGCTACCCGCAGCACACGGCGAAGAAGGTGGGCATCCTCGGCGCGGGCATGATGGGCGCGGGCATCGCCTACGTCTGCGCCAAGGCCGGCATCGACGTGGTCATCAAGGACGTGAGCCTCGAGGCCGCCGAGAAGGGCAAGCAGTACTCCGTCAAGCTGGTGCAGAAGGGCCTCGAGAAGGGCAAGGTCACCAAGGAGAAGGGTGACGCGCTGCTGGCGCGCATCCTCCCCACCGCGGACGCGAAGGCGCTCGCCGGCTGCGACCTGGTCATCGAGGCCGTCTTCGAGAGCGTGGAGCTGAAGCACAGGGTGTTCCAGGAGGTGCAGGACGTCGTCGCTCCGGACGCGGTGCTGGCCTCCAACACGTCCACGCTGCCGATTACCCTGCTGGCCGAGGGCGTGAAGCGGCAGCCGGACTTCGTGGGCATGCACTTCTTCTCTCCGGTGGACAAGATGCCGCTGCTGGAGCTCATCGCCGGGAAGAAGACGAGCGACGCGACGCTGGCGAAGGCCATCGACATCGCGGTGCAGATTGGGAAGACGCCCATCGTCGTCAACGACAGCCGGGGCTTCTTCACCAGCCGCGTGATTGGCACCTTCCTCAACGAGGCCATCGCCATGGTGGGCGAGGGCATCGCGCCCGCGTCCGTCGAGCAGGCGGGCCTCCAGGCGGGCTACCCGGCGGCGCCGCTCCAGCTGATGGACGAACTCACGCTGACCCTGCCGCGCAAGATTCGCCAGGAGACGAAGGCCGCCGTCGAGGCCGAGGGCAAGCCGTGGATGGACCACGGCAGCTACGCCGTCGTGGACGCGCTCATCGACCAGCACCAGCGCAAGGGCCGCTCCACCGGGGGCGGCTTCTACGACTACGAGGACGGCAAGCGTACGGGGCTGTGGCCGGGGCTCGCGAAGCACTTCACGAAGCCCGGCCACACCATTCCCTTCGAGGACATGAAGGAGCGGATGCTCTTCGCCGAGGCCATCGACACGGTGCGCTGCTTCGACGAAGGCGTGCTGCGCTCCGTCGCGGATGCGAACGTGGGCTCCATCCTCGGCATCGGCTTCCCGGCCTGGACGGGTGGCGTGGTGCAGTACATCAACGGCTATGAGGGGCGCACCGGCACGGGGCCGCGCGGCTTCGTGCTGCGCGCGCGCGAGCTGGCGGAGCGCTACGGGAAGCACTTCCTGCCGCCCGCGTCGCTCGTCGAAAAGGCCGAGCGGGGCGAGCTCCTGAAGTAGCCGTCGCCGGCGCGCAGTCCATTGGGAGGAGGGGAGGGCCGGAAAGGTACGGCCCTCTCTTCCCCGGGCTGCAGCGGCGGGATTCCCTCGGTTATTGCTTAATCCTGAATTTGTTGGTCTTTGGAGGACCGGGTGTCTTAAGACAGTCTGCTGTCCGCTTCAGGACGAGGGAGGAACGAACATGCTCAAGAGAGCGGCAGTCCTCGCGGTGACCTGTGGAGCGTTGCTGGCTGGCTGCGGTACCGACACGCAGGCCGAGCCCTCGGACGAGACCCGGGAAATCATCGCCAACCTGATGGAGGCGGGCTTCCCGGCCGATGACATCGTGGCCGTCGACGGGGTCGTCTACGCGGGGCGCGACGCCGAAGTGTCCCTCCAGGCCTCCCGGGAGCTGCTCCAGCCCGGAGCGGGGAGTGAGGAGCAGTACCGGACGACCAACCTCATCGACCCCAGCATCAAGAAGATCTGCATCAACCCGACGGTGACGTTCAACAGCTCCGTCAAGCTCAGCCAGGGGCTCGACATGGCCATCGCCAACTACAATGGCCTGGGGCTCTGCTTTGGCTTCGCACGGGGGCCGACCACCGGCTGCGACGCGAACATCGTCATCCAGA
Source organism: Pyxidicoccus xibeiensis (assembly GCF_024198175.1). NCBI lineage: Bacteria > Pseudomonadati > Myxococcota > Myxococcia > Myxococcales > Myxococcaceae > Pyxidicoccus > Pyxidicoccus xibeiensis. The sequence goes on along the minus strand of NZ_JAJVKV010000003.1, from coordinate 528,062 downwards.
CGGTGACCGGCAGCGCTGGCTACGCGGGCTTCCCCTCGAATGGCCGTCCCTTTGGAACCATCAACATCGGCATCGGGGTGACCAGCTACAGCGCCGACGTCATCGAGCACATCATCACGCACGAGATTGGCCACACCATCGGGCTGCGTCACTCGGACTTCTTCTCCCGGGTCATCAGCTGTGGCACCAGCGGCGGCGGCAGCGAAGGCACCGCTGGCGTGGGGGCCATCCTCATTCCCGGCACGCCGGCCACCGCCACGGTGGGCGGGTCCATCATGAACGCCTGCTTCCGGACGACGGAGACCGGCGAGTTCACCAGCTCCGATATCACCGCGCTGAGGTACCTCTACGGCCGCGGTTGCTGAGCCCGCGGGAGCGCGGCTCGATGGGGGAAGAACGATGAATCGCTTCGCGCTCCGCGACAGCACCGACCGGCTCGATGCGCAGACGCAGTACGAGGACATCGTCCGCATCCTCACCACCCGGGAGTTTCCCTGGGACATCGAGCAGGCGCTCAGCTTCGCGCTGTTCCGCACCTACGCGGTGCCGAGCATCGGCGTGCTCCTGCACGAGACGGGCGAGTTCACCCAGCGCACGCAGAAGCGCTACGACGACACCGTGCTCATCCTCGACGCCATCCTCGAGCACGGCATGACCAGCCCGTCCGGCAGGAGTGCGTTGCGGCGCATGAACCAGATGCACGGCGCCTACGACATCTCCAATGACGACATGCGCTACGTGCTCTCCACCTTCGTGGTGATGCCGGTGCGCTGGCTCGCGGAGTTCGGCTGGCGGCCGCTCACCCCGCACGAGGTGAGCGCGTGGACGCACTACTACCGCGCGCTCGGTCGTCACATGGGCATCCGGGACATCCCGGAGACGTTCGAGGCGTTCGTCGGGCTGATGGACGGCTACGAGGCCACGCACTTCGCCTTCGATGCTCGCAGCAGGGCCGTCGCCGACGTCACGCTGGACCTGCTCACCACCTTCCCGCCGTCCCATCTCGCGCCGAAGGAGCTCGTCCGCCTGTTCGCCCGCACGCTCATGGAGGATGCGCTGCTCGACGCGTTCCACTACGCACGCCCGTCCGCACTCAGCCGGGCGGTATCCCGCCTGGCGCTCAAGGCCCGTGCGAAGTTCGTGCGCTACGTCCTGTCACCCCGCCGCGAGCCCCTCTTCGTACGCGGCCGGCCCAACATCCGCAGCTACCCGGACGGCTACACCGTCGAGCAGCTCGGCACCTTCCCGAAGACCTGCCCCGTGAATCACGGCGCCGCTCCGACAGGCACGCAGCGCCGGGAGTGACCGGCCTTGATGCTTCAGGCCCCGGACAGCGGACGGCCCGGCTGCCCGATGAGGTAGGTGATGGTCATCCCCTTCGCGCGATGGACTCCGCTGCTCCAGCGGTACCCGTTGGTCTCGAGCCCCGCTGTCAGCTTGTCGAGGTCCGCCGGAGCATAGGTCCGCAGCGACGACACCACGCCATCCCAGAGGATGAGCAGGGGAATGATGGGCACCAGGTAGGTGAGGGCCAGGCGCCACCAGCGCAGCGGGCGGATGAGCGGCGTGAAGCCCCACACGAGGGGGAGGACGAGCAGGAGCTGGCCGATGAGGTACGGCACCGAGCGCTGGGTGAGCTCGAAGGCGGCGAAGGGGACGCCGCGCGCGGTGGCGTCAGCGAGGAGGGCGCGGGCCTGCTCCGGAGGGAAGTGGTGCAGCGCCTCGAAGAGGGTCCGCATCCCCTTCAGCTCCTCGGGGATGCGCGTGACGTCGACCGGGGTGTCGCGGTAGTGCGCGCCGGGAGGCAGCTCCTGCCCCGGGGTGGGATGGAGGTCGGTGAGCACCACCTCGGCCCGGCCGTGTACCGCCTGCAGCGCCGGGAGCAGGGTGCGCCACGGGCCTCCCGTGCCGGAGCAGAGGTCGACGACCCGGTCCGTGCCCGACGTGCGGAGCAGCTCCGCAAGCTGCGGCGCCACGCTGTCGTAGGGGCGCATGCGGTCGAGGACGACGCGCAGGTAGTCGACCTCGCCGCGGCGCAACAGGGTGGGTAGCCACGGCTGGTCGAGGAATTCGAAGAGCTGGAGTCGAGGGAGCAGGGGCATTGACGCAGCTATAGTCCGCGCACGACTCTTTCAGCAGCGCTGCGGCCGTGCGGGCATTTCCCCTGATGACGCAATGATGCAGCCGGGCTCATACCCGCTCGCCCGGCTTCATGACCCTGTTGAAACGGGCTCAGGGCGTGGGCTGCGCCGTGGCCTGGTGGACCGCGGGAGGTGAAGCGGTTGCCGTGCCGACGGCGTAGACGCCGTCATACCCTTCGGGCGTGATGCCCTTCTGGACGACGATGCGCGGCGTCGCCGCGTGCTCCTCGTAGCGGGCCCGCTTCAGCGGATGGACCTTGCAGGTGTCCACCGTCATGCCAGTGCAGGCCCACATGCTCCCGCCCAGGTAGGCCATGTCGAGCGTGACCAGCCCGGGCTCCGCCTCGAGCAGGTGGTTGGACATGAAGCGCAGGTTCGGGTCCCACGGCGCGCCCTTGTCCCGACGGGCATGGAGGTTCCCGGTCAACACGATGAAGGTGTCACGGGAGGCCTGGGCACGCTCCTCGAGGAGCTTCGCCGCCATCTTGGCGTCGCGCTCCTTGCCGCCGCCCGCGTCGAAGGCGCGAACCTCCAGGGGAAGGCCCGCGCGCTTCAGCTCACGCAGCCGGACGAGGGCCTGGAGCATCGCCTTGCTGCTCCGGCCGTCCTGCATCGCATGTATCCAGAGCCCGGCCGCCGTGAGCGGCTCGATCGCGCCATCCTCGCTCGCGAGGAACGCGTCGATGCGCGGCTGCTCCTCCACGGGGAGCTCCAGCATCACCCGCACGGGCTGACCGGCCGCGGCCGCGTGACACGCCAGCTGCGTGGTGAAGAGCGGAGCTTCCTGCGTGCCGTGCATCTCCCCGAGGACGATGAACGCGGCGGGCTTCAGCACCGCCTCCATGCCCGGAATGGCGGGGCCACAGTCCGCCTTCGGGGCAGTCGCAGGACTCGTATCGGGGGACTGGACGGCGGGCGCGGCCGTCTTGCAACCTCCCAGCAGCGCGGCAGCGACCAGCAGATGACGCAGGGTGACTGTTGCCATTCGGTATGTGCCTCCTCGTAATCCGGATTCTGCCCGGGGCCATGGGGGGATGGATAGCTTCATGCCTTGCGCTTCATGGGGCTTTGTTCTCAGTGGACTCCGCGGGCCCAGACGTTGACGGGCGAGGCTTTGGCATTGCGGGGGCGTAACATTCGCCCTTGTACACGTAGTAATTGTAGTCCTCGTCGCAGTCCTTCTCGTCCCGGTTGAGCTTCTCCCAGCACCCACCGTTGATGGGAACATGCCCCCTTCCGGGACAACGGCCCTTCGCGTCTGGCCGGGCCTGTCCGGGTAGCGGGGCCCTGGGCGGTGGTTCCACGGCAATGATTGACCACGCGAAGGGCTCCCGAACGAGCGGCACCGGGGCTGTCAGCGCGGAGTCTCCAACCGCCACGCTGCCGCCATCCTTCGCATCGTCGGACGCTGAGACCTGACGCGGCTCGGCCTCTTCCGTGGGATGCGCGCTCAGCAGCCACCTGGCTCCGAGCGCCACGGCTCCTCCCAGGCAGGCTGCCACCAGCCAGGACTGTTTGAGACGCTCGGGCGCCCGGGGCACGACGTCTCGAAGGACGGCCTCTGTGTCTTCGGGCTGGGTCTCCTTCTTGTCGAAGAGCGGCACATCCGCCTGCGGCCCTGCCTTCCTCGCGGCGTGCTCCAGTGCCTGGGCCAGCTCGCGTGCACTGCCACGCGCTTCGGGGAGGATGGAGAGCATCCGGGACACCAGCTCGCTCAGCTCCGCGCAGCAGCGGACGTTGACGGCGCGGAGCGGCTGTGGGCCCGGGCCCTCCGGGCTCCAGATGCGCGATTCCGCGTCCATCGGTGCCGGCGTGGGAGGGTAGTCGCCGGTCACCAGCCGGTAGGCGGTCATCCCCAGCGCGAAGACATCATCCGCCGGGCCAGGGGCATAGGCCGTGGCCGAGGGCGGGAGGGGAAGTCGCATGGAGCGCCACGCCTCCGGCGAGCGGTAGGGCGGAGTCCCAGGAGGAAACGGTGGCGACGTCAGCGTGGCGGCGCCCACGAAGTGCCCGGAGCCGAAGTCGGTCAGGAAGACCTGACCATCCTCGGTGCGAACGAGCACGTTGTCGCCCTTCACGTCCCGGTGCACGCATCCAGCGGCATGCGTGGCCGCCAGGGCGCCCGCGAGGCTGGCGAGCGCGTGGAGCACCTGCCGGGACGTGGGGCACTGCACGCGCGCCCACTCGTACAGGGACACGCCCTCGACCCACTCCATGACGAGATAGGGATGCGGGAAGTCGCCCAGCTGTCGCCAGCTGCCCTGGTCCACGAGCCGGGGGACGCTCGGGTGGCGGATGCGGGAGAGCAGCTCCCCCTCTCGCGCGTAGCGCTCATCCAGGAAGTGCAGGGCGAGCTTGAGCGCCACGGGCCCGCCGCCCTGTACCCCGAAGGCGCGGTAGACGGCGCCGAAAGCTCCCAGGCCTCGGCGCTCCCGCACGCGCCATGGCCCCACCTTCGTCCCCGGAGGGAGGCGTGACGGTTCGAGGAGGCCAGGATGCATGAAGTGCTCCGCGAGGAGGGAAGGGTGCGCCGCGCTCGCGCCGAGCCTACCGTCTGCGTTGGCCGCTGTCTGCGCAATCCCTGGAGTGGGGCTCCTGCCTCCGCCCCGGCCTGCTCCTCGCGTCGCGACAGGGCCCCTGTTCTTCTGTCCCGAGGGCGCCAGGCAACACCGGGTCCAGGCCCACTCACCGCGGTGGGGCGGGAGCCGACACGGGACGGCGGTGTGACGACCCAGGTGGGGTGTGTGCGTGCGGGGTGAGCGCAGTGGGTGTTGGCCCCGGCCGGCCCCCACGGGGGCAACCGAGGACGGCTGTGCGATGATTGTATCAGATGAAGACAGTCACACCCCAATGGCTTCAGAGGCTGGGCGGGTCCGCTTCCGCTGGAGGAGGAGACGTTCCCGGCCGCTTCGACGCCATCCGCGCCGGGTACGTGCTCAGCGGAGTCCTGTGTGCCGCCTGCGTGGTCCTGGACTGGGCCATCCTGGGGCAGGTGAGTCTCACCACGCTGCCGGCCCGGTGCGTCTGGGGCGGCACGATGGTCCTGCTCGGGCTGCTCGGCCGGGCCCCGCCGGATGAGCACTCCTGGCATGCGACCGTCGTCGCGGTGGTGACGGCGTTCTGCTTCCCGGTGATTGTCCTTCAGACAGGAGGCTGGCAGAGCCCTCTCTTCTTCTGGAACATGGTCATCCCGCTGTGCTTCATGGCGATTGCGCATGGTGACCTGCGCGCGGTCGTCATCAGCACCGTCCTCAACACGGTCGGCGTCATGGTCATCGTCGGGAGCGGAGGCGGCAGCCTGGGCAAGGTCGCGCTCTGGGGCGGAATGAGCGCGGTCGCCGGCGTCATCGGGATGTACGGCACCTACGCGCACCGCCGGGTCCTCCAGGCCAAGCTGCGCCACGAGCGGGCGCGCGCGGAGACCCTGCGGCAGCTCGCCGAGAGCGAGCGGCGCCGTGGCCGCTTCGAGCGGCTCGCGCTGGTCGGGCAGCTCGCCGCGGGCGTGGCGCATGAAATCAACAACCCGCTCGCCTTCGTGAACTCGAACCTGCGCCATCTGGAGGAGCTGCGAGCGCGGGGTGAGGTGTGTCCTCCCGAGGAGCTCGAGGAGATTCACCGCGAGACGCTCGAAGGGGTGCGGCGCATCCACCAGATTGTCCGGGACCTGAATACCTTCGCGCGCGATGACTCGAGCGATGGCGATACCAGCACCGCCGCCGAGGTCATCGCGGAAGCGCTCCGGCTCGGGAGGACGAAGCTGAACGGAGGCGGCGCGCGCGTCATCGACGAGGTTTCCTCCCAGCTTGCGCCCGTGCGGTTCGGCAAGGGCCGCTTCGTTCAGGTGGTGCTGAACCTGCTGACGAACGCGGTGGACGCGACGGCCGCCACGGCAGCCCCCAACGGGCCGGAGCTTCGGCTCCGCGCGAAGGAGCTGGAGGACACGGTCGTCCTCTATGTCGAGGACAACGGGCCGGGCATTCCGGAGCACTTGCTGGAGCGCATGTTCGAGCCCTTCTTCACGACCAAGCCCCCAGGGGAGGGGACCGGGCTGGGGCTCGCGCTCTGCCGCGAGTATGTCGAGCGGGTGGGAGGCACCATCACCGCCGAGAATCGGGAGGGCGGTGGCGCCCGGTTCATCATCACGCTGCCGATGGAACGCCAGGCCCGCCAGGGCTCGACGAACGGCCCGGGCGTCGCGGCCTGAGAACCCCCCGCGAAGGCTTGCGTGCGAAGTGGCACCCCCTGCAGCGTGGCCCTTCCCATGGAAGGCATCGGGGTCGCGGACAGCCGAGCTTCCACCCGCTAGTCTTCCTCCATGCTCACGCCTCGGCGCTCCACCTCTGCCTTCCTCCTCGCGGTCGTTCTCTGCCTCGGCACTTCGGCGGCTCGCGCGGGAGCCCCCTCCGCCGAGCAGACCTTCGAGCACATGCGCGGCCTGGTCGGGACGTGGACCGCGCCTGTTTCCGAGGGGAAGGAAATCCGGGTGAGCTACTGGCTCGTCTCCGGCAACAGCACGCTCGTCGAGACGTACACGCTGCCTTCGGGCCGGGAGACGTTGACGCTCTACCATCTCGATGGCGCGCGCCTGCTGGCGACGCACTACTGCGCGCAGGGAAACCAGCCCCGCCTCCGCCTTGCCTCGGACTCCCACGCGACACGGTGGGTCTTCACCTTCGTGGATGTCACGAACCTCGAGACCCCTCGCGCATCGCACCTGCATCGCCTGGTGATGACGCTCGACGACCCGGACCACTTCACGAAGGTCGAGACCTACCGGAGCAACGGCAAGGATGAGGCGGAGACGCTGCGCTTCACCCGCGTCAAGGCGCCCACCGGCACCTGACGGTGCTGTCGGGGTGAGCTGCGGCCGGCAACCAGGCGTTCTACCTGGCCTTCCGCGAGGTGCCGTTGACGGCCTCAGCAGGGCCCCGGTCCTCGCGGGCTCAGCGAAAAGTCCGGGCGCGGCCCCGTCGTCACGCTCGCGCTGGCAGTAACACGGCTCAGCGCGGGTGGAACTGCTCGATGGTGATCTCCTCGGCCAGCGCGTGAAGGGGTGCTCCGAAGGTGGTGATGGTGGTGAACCAGTGCGTGGTGACGCCGTCGGCGGTGAAGGTCAACGGCACCAGCACGGACCCCGAGCCTCCGGGCATCGGAAGGTGGCGCGCGTCGGGAAAGGCGAGCACGCGTGCCAGCACGCGCGCGGACTCGGAGTGGGGGCCGCGCAGCCGGGCATTCTCCCGCAGCCGGTGGAGCAGGAAGCCCGCCACTTCCTGCCAGTTCCCAATGGCCGAGCGGACCCGTCCTGGCGAGAAGACCAGGTCCATCAGGTTCAGCTGCCCGAGCGCAGCTCGCCCCTCTCCCATCAGCGTGAGCGCGCCGACGTTCGCATCGAGCACCGTCGAGGCCGCGTCGAGCACCAGGGCCGGGTGCGGGTCGTGTGCCTTGAGAATCATCTCCGCCGCCTGGCGGAGCTCCTTCAGCTCTTCGCTGTTCCAGGCGCCTTCGCCGAACCGCGGCGCGTAGCCGGCCGCCACGAGCAGCACGTTGCGCTCTCTCAACCCGAGCATCAGCGCGTCGGCCAGCCGCAGCACCATGTCCTGGCTGGGCGCCGTCCGGCCCGACTCGATGAAGGCCAGGTGGCGGGGCGAGACGTCGGCGTCGAGCGCCAGGCTGAGCTGGCTCTTGCCACGCAATGCACGCCAGTCCTTCAACAGCGTGCCCAGCTCGCGTCTGGCGTCCATCGCATCCTTGCTATCGACGTCACGCACAGCAGGTCCTCCTCGCGGTTACCCGATGATGAACGACGCCGCACTTCCCTCCGAGGTCATTGCGGGGCGCCCCGGGCACATGGAGTCTTCAGGGCGAACCCCACACCGGATGTGCCCTCATGGATGACCGCCTTGTCTACCGTCTCGATGCTCTTGCCGCCATCTTCATGGGCGCCGTGTTGCTGGTATGGGCTACGCTCCTCACCACCCTCTCAGGCTGGCCGCTGTCCCCGGCCTTCCTGCTCGGCGTGGGGCTGTTCCTGGTGCCCTGGGCGGGGTTCAATGCGTGGGTGTCGGTCCAGCCAGCAGTTCCCCTGAGCGCCGCACGGGTACACCTCGCGGTCGACGCCTCGTGGGTGCTCGGCAGCGGAGCGCTGCTCGTGGCGTATGCGCCTCGGATGTCGGGCGTCGGCGTCGCGCTCGTGGTGGCCCAGGCCGTCGCCGTTCTTGGCGTCTTCGCGCTCAAGCTCGTGGGGGCCGCTCGCCTCCGTCCCGCGCGCGGGTGACCCAGGTGCGCTGCGGGGCTCGAGCTTCGTCACTCGCGTGCGCCTCACCCGCCTGGCTGCGCAAGCACGGCACGCCCCGCACCCGGGACGGGCTCGCGAAGCACGGCACGCTCGCCTACGTCCGCTCCGGGCGGGTGCGCGCCTGGCTCTTTGCAGGCGCTCAGATGATGCAGCGGAACGTCAGACTCATCCGGGGCGGTGCGTTGGGCTCAGGCGGTAGCGCGTGCAGCCACGTGTCCTGGATGTGTTGCTGCATCACCAGGAGCGAGCCACTGTCGAGGCGCACGTCGACGAGGTGCGCCTTCTGGTCCTTCTTCCGGAACCGGAGGGTCCGTGGCCCGCCCAGGCTGATGATGGACACCGTGGTGCCGGGCTCGAGGTGCTCGTAGGAGTCGGAGTGGAACCCCATCGAGGAGGTCCCTTCAGGGTAGAAGTTGATGAGGCAGTTGGTGATGCGATGGCGCACCACCTCTTCAACCGCCCGCGCCATCGCGTGGATGTCCGGTGGCATGGGAACGGGCGGGTAGGTGATACCGGAGTAGTCATAGGGGGCACCGAAGCTCGCGGTGAGCCGGGCCCGCATGCGGGTGTCCCAGGGGATGCCGCCCTGGAAGTGCTCCAGGCTTCGGGAGGGCTCGGGCGTGAAGCCCTCGATGAGCTCGACGCCTTCAATCGGTGAAGAGGGCATGGGGTTGACCTGTCGTCCACTAGCGTACGGGGGCGCGGAAGGCAGGCCCCGTCCCATCTGGCAGCAGTTAGAGCATATTGCGCGAATGGAGATTCCCTTCGACCGCTTCAATCGGGAGGAGCGCGCAGCCTGCTCGCACCTCTTTCGACTCCTCCATGAGGGGCTTGCCACCGCGCCCCAGGCGAGCGCGATGGCACGGGTGCTGGCCGCCCTCCGGAAGCGGGGCCTGGACGTTCCCGGCGAGGCCGCCGACGCCGTAGTCCTGAGCGAGGTCGCCCTCATCCGGGATGCGTATGAGATGTGGAAGAGCAGCGACGTCTCCGGCCGCATGGATGAGCTGGTCGGGCTCGTGGCTGGAGGACATCCGCACACTCCGTGGTCGCAGCTGGCGCCAGTCCTTCGCGACCCGAAGCAGACCCACCCGACCCAGGTGCGGACGAAGGCAGACCGCCTTTCCATCGGGGTCGGGCCCGAGGGCACCCTCCTGGGGAGTGCGCTGGACGTGCAGAACCGCAAGGTCTACGGCGCACTCCAGGACGTGTTCAACGCGAAGCCGGACCTCGCGCTCGTGCTGCCCTCGAAGCTCATCGTCTTCGAGGCGAAGCTGACCGAGGACTTCGATACCGAGCAACTCACGCGCACCGGGTTGCTCGCACGGCTGTGGGCCTCGCCTCTTCTCCACGGCTGCCTGGGGTACACGTCGCCGCCTCCTGCGCTCGTGGCCAGGCTCGGTGACGAGGGCACAGGGGCCGAGCTCACCTGGCAGGACCTCCATCACCTCGCGACGGAGTGCTACCCGCCGAATGACCGCACGTGCATCGCACTGGGCGCCGTCGTGGACCTCCTGCGCGCACGCCGCCCCACCCGGCCCCCCACGGGAGTCGCGACGACCCCCTCTGGTGGGCAGCCCAGGGCTTCGCCCGCGATGGGCATCACCCGGGCGGCGCTGGAGGACGTGAAGGCCCGCGTCGCTGAGCGGCTGCGGTCGGACACGGCCTTCGAGGACGGCAAGGTCGAAGCCCTGGACGGGTGGATGGAGCCACTCCCGCCCACCGCCGAGGAGTGGGCTCGCGAGCTGCGCCAGCGCAACGTGGAGCCCTGGGGCCTCTACGCCGCTGCGTGGCTGCTGCGCGAGGCGGCTTCTGCCCCAGGTCCCACGGAGGTCGTTTCAGGCGACCTGGAGGTGGAGCCCGGCGAGGTCCGTGTCATTCCTGGCGACCTCCGCGTCGAGGGCCACCTGCGCATCGTCGGCACCCTGCTCGTGCTCGGAGATGCCGAAGTCACCGGGCTCGTCCGGGACTGTGACCCGGACTCCCGGGTCGCCATCGCGGGGACGCTGCGCTGTGGGAGCCTCGTCACGGACGGGGCCTTCTTCGTTGGCGGGGACCTCGTCGTGAAGGACCTCATCCACGGCTTCCGCAATGACAAGTCCTTGATGGTCTCCGGCGGCATCCACGCGCGACTCTTTCTCGGCGAGGACCACGACATCCGCTTCGGCGGTGACCTGGAGACCGAGCTGGGCTCGGATGAGGACTTCTTCCGGAACGACGAGCTCCTCGCCCGCGTGCGGCTGTGGCTCGTGGACGAGGTCGTCGACGCAAAAGGGCTGCGCCGCGACGGGCTCATCGCGTGCCTCCGCGAGGGCCGCTCCATCTTCCGGAGGGGGCGGGTGACACCGTGAGGGTACGGGCTCGGCCGTCAGGTCGTGGGCGACACGGCCTTGGCGGGGGCATCCGTGTGGGTGAACCGGTCCTTGAGCCGCAGCAGGGGCTGCTCGAAGCAGCGCCATGACACGACGGTGAGCGCCAGCAGCACCGCGTACTCGAGCAGGAGGCCGAGCGCGGTGGCGCCGATGCTCCAGGGAATGAAGCGGTAGAACAGCGGCCTCGTGTAGTGGGCGCCGACAGGGAAGACGAGCGTGTGGAAGAGGTAGAGCCCGTAGCTCACCTGCCCCACGAAGCGCAGCGGCCGCCACTGCAGCACCGCCTGGAGCACCCGCACCCGCCCGGTGAGCACCCACCCCAGCAGGCTGACGAAGCCCACCGCCCACAGCGTGTACAGACCCGCCACCAGCAGCGCGCGGACAGTCGCGCCGCCCGGCCCCACGAGCGCCGTGGCCATGTGGATGGCGTGCCCATGGCTGAAGAAGACGAAGGAGAGTCCGAAGGCCACGAGCATCGCGGGCACCGCGAGCCGCCGGCCCCACTGCTCCAGGCGCTCCGCCGTGTAGCGGCCGTCCACCACGCCCAGCCCCAGCAGCCCCCCGAGCGCCAGCCCGTCCAGGCGGAACAGGGTGAAGGTGTAGACCTGGAAGGGCGTCGCGCCCTCATACAGCGCGGCGAAGCGCGCCACGGGAGAGAGCAGCACGCACGCCCACAGCACCGCGCGAAGCTGTCCGTTCCGCAGGAAGAACACGAGCAGCGGCCACACCAGGTAGAACTGCTCCTCGATGGCCAGGGACCACGTCACGCTGAGCGGCGAGGGGCCGAAGTCCGTCAGCCACAGGTTCTGGAGGTACAGCGCGTAGAGCTCCCACGGATACCGCTGGGTGTCGAAGGCCATCATCGGCAGCAGCCGTCCCATGGGGCCGAAGGCGAAGGCCAGCACCAGGAAGTACAGCGGCCAGATGCGCAGCGCGCGGCGCGCATAGAAAGTTCGGAAGTAGCCCCCGCGCTCGCGCGTCTGCACCAGGATGCGCGTAATCAGGAAGCCGGAGAGGACGAAGAAGAGGTCCACGCCCGCCCAGCCCACCTGGAAGAGCCTGCCCACCGACGCGGTCGTGAGCACGGTCAGCGAGTGGTAGGCAATCACCAGCAGCACCGCCACGCCCCGCAGGCCGTCCAGCGCGGGAAGGTGCGCGGGCAGGCGCAGGGGCTCCGAAGGCACGGTCTTCATCTCGGGCGGAGCATAGCGGGGAGTCTCCCGAGTGCCCCATCCACGTGCGTGGGTGTCGGCCGTCAGGGGAGCAGACGGGCTCAGTCGGGAAGCGACACGGCCGCGAGCCCGTGCGCGAACGGTTGGGCGGAAGTGAACCGCGGCGGAATGGCCCAGTTTCCGTCCGGGTGGATGTAGCCGAACAGCGCGTCCTCCTTCACCGGGGCCACGCCCTGCCAGAATCCCCCCACCACCGCCTTGAAGCGGGGAGCGATGACCTGGGTCCCCTTCCGGTCGATGAAGCCATACCGGCCCTTCACCTTCACCGGAGCCAGTCCTTCTGCTCGTACATGACAGGGAAGGCGCCAGTTGGCTGCGCAAGGCCTTTCGCACCGTGAACACGCACCTTGAGAAGGAAGGCCAGCCCGTCCATGAGGAGCCCGAGAGCTTCGGAAACATCAAGCCCCGCAAGCACGTCTCGAGCTTCCCCTACTCGTATCTGCACTCCCTGCGCCGCTACTACGCGCACGTGCGCGAAACGAACAAGCCGCCTCGCCCTCTCAAGCAGGGAGAAGACCCCGCCGGGGATCCGCTCGTCGACGAGCTGACGAGCATCCTGGACTCACACCTGCTCTGTCACTCCGACAGCGAGGGCTTCTATGTTCCCGTCGAGTTCTCGGACCCGATTTTTCAGGACAGCGGCCTGCCCCAGATGCCGGGCGAGATGCTCGGCTCCAGCCAGGGCCTGCTCCAGGAGCTCCGCCTGCTGGCCCCACACTTAGGGGTGAAGCTCGACGGGAACGGCGCGCTCTCGGACGCAGAGGCCAGCAGGCTCGACACCGCGGGCAAAGACTCGAAGGCTCCCTTCTCGATTGAGAAGCGTGTCTGGCTCGCGCTCTTCGAGAACGCCCGTGTCAGCGTCGAGGGAAAGACCGCGCTCTGCTTCTCGTGAGCCCGGGCGTCGGCTGCACCGCCGCGGCACTGGACGAAGCGGGGCTGGATGGCCAGGCGCCCCGGCGGGCTGTCGGCTCAATCCCTGGCTGTGGGCCGCCGGATACGGCTGTCACTTTCCTCGACGCACCTGCCTTGGTTGCGGACACGCGCGTCTTCGCCAATCACTGCGACTTCTATTCACTGAGCTGGAGCGATCATCGCGTGAGGAAAGTATCGGCGGCGTTGACACAACTGTAAGTCATGACGCAACAATGACTTGAAGAGGCCCTCGGGTCATCTCCATGCGGAGGGGCGGAGTGGGCTGGCGTCCTGGCGATGCGCGGTGGACGGGGGCCTCGCTCGCAGTGCACCCGCGGCACCGGAGCACGCTCTGATGACACGACGGACGCAGCCACGCTGGGCATTGTTGTGGGTCGTGATGTGCTGCACCCTGGTGCTCGGGGGCTGCGTGCGAGAAGCCCCTGGCGGGAGCGAGCCGGCCGCCGGGGAGGTCCCCATGGCCGAAGAGGCGGCGGCCGGGTGGCGCTCACCCGTCGAGGCGGTGGAGGTGGTGGGGAGGCACGCGGACGGGGTGCCCTTCTTCCTGAGGGGACCGCTGGGGCGGGTGGCGCCAGCGCGCGGCGCCACTCCGGAGCAGGCGGGCCACGCGCTGCGGGGCGTGCTGGCCCGCGTGGCCCCCGCCTTCCAGCTTCGCCCCGAGGACCTGGTGCCCACGCACGTCCGCACGGACGGGCTGGGCCACACCCACGTGCGCTTCGCGCAGCACAGGAACGGGCTGCCCGTCATCGGCGCGGAGCTCCTGCTGCACCTGGCTCCGGATGGCGCTGTCTACGCCGCCAACGGCTCGGCCCGGGACGGCGAGCCTCCGGCCGCACCCGCGCGCCTCACCGCCGAGGAGGCGGTCCAGGTGGCGGGCGCCGACCGGGAGCGGATGGTGGCCGGTGACGCGGTGGGGGTGCCGCGGCGCGTGTACGTGCGTCCCTCGGAGGAGTCCGCCCTGCGGCTGGCCTTCGAGGTGACCGTCTCGGGGCGGGTGGAGGGCGTGCCCGCGACCGAGCGCCTCTACGTGGATGCCGAGAATGGCACCGTGCTCGTGCGCGACCCGGACGTGCGCTTCGCGCGCAACCGCGTCGTCTACTCGGCCGACGGCGGCACGCAGCCTCCGGTCACCCCGGTGTGCACCGAGCCCTTCGGCTGCACCGACGCCGGCGACATCCAGGCCGTGGAGCACTTCTCCCACCTGGGCAAGACGTATGAGTGCTTCATGAAGGTCTTCGGCTACGACTCGTACAACGGCCTGGGCGCGCAGCTGCGCAGCGTCGTGGACGTCCACGCCCCGCCCACCGCCCCGTGCAACGCGTACTGGAATGGCAGCTACTTCTTCTTCTCGCGGGGCGACGGCATCCAGTGCAGCCCGCTGGGACGAGATTCGGACCTGGTGACCCACGAGTTCACCCACAAGGTGACGGACAGCACGTCCGGGCTCTCCTATTCGGGCGAGTCCGGCGCGCTGGACGAGGCCCTGTCGGACGTCCTCGCCGCCACGTGTGTGAGCCTGGACGGCGGCTGGGTGGCGGACACGTCCGTCTGGAAGATTGGCGAGTCCTCGTGGACGCCCGGTATCGCGGGGGACGCGCTCCGGTACATGCACGACCCCGGCCTGGACGTGCAGTCCAAGGACTTCTACCCGGAGCGCTATACCGGCTCGTCGAGCGTCGCCTTCCACGGCAACGCCGGCATCATCAACCTGGCGTTCAAGCTGCTGGCCACCGGCGGCACGCACCCGCGCGGCAAGAGCCAGCTGGCCGTCCCGAGCGTCGGCGTCGAGCGCGCGGCCCGCGTCTTCTTCTACGCCAACGCCAACCTGATGACGCCCAGCACCACGCTGGCGCAGGCGAAGAGCCTCACGCAGCAGGCGGCCCTCATCCTCTATGACGCCCAGGTGGCGAGCGCGGTGGATCTGGCGTGGCAGGCGGTGGGCCTCAACCCCAGCGCCGTGCTGCCGGTGTTTCCCCCGGAGTGCCAGGAGTGGACGGGACTGGCGGGGGATGCGGGCACGCAGCAGACGTACGCGTTCCCGGTGGAGCCGGGCGTGCGCACCCTGGAGGTGGGCATCGCGGGCGCGGGGAACGGGGACCTCTACGTGCGCCAGGGACAGTCGCCCACGACGAGCGCGTATGACTGCCGGCCCTTCCTCGACGGCGGCAGGGAGGCCTGCCTCATCGACGGGCCGGACGCGGGCACGTGGTACGCCATGGTGAGGGGCGGCAGTGCCTTCTCAGGCGTGACGCTGCGGGCCTGCCGCAGCCAGCCGGCCTGCGCGCTGGTGCCCGGCAACACGCGGTATGGGCTCGAGGGCAGCACCGGCTCCGAGTGGCACTGCGCGCTCGACGTGCCTCCAGGGGCCAGCAACCTGCGTGTCGAGCTACGCCCCGGGGACGGAGGCACGGGTGACGGCGACCTCTATGTCCGCTACGGCCAGCGGCCCACGCAGACCACCTACGGCTGCCGGCCCAACGTCCGGGGCAGCACGGAGACCTGCACCACGACCGCCCCGGGCGCGGGCACCTGGCATGTGATGCTCCATGGCTACGCGGGCGGCGGGGGCTACAGGAACCTCAACCTGCGTCCCTCGTTCACGGTTCCGGACGCGGGGGACACGACGCCCCCGGAGACCTCCTTCCTGGTGACACCTTCCCCCTCGGTGGGGACGCCGTACGTGACGGTCCACCCCACATCCGAGCCGGGCGCCCGGTTCGAGTGCCGCCTGGGCTCGGGCCCCATCGCCTTCAGCAGGTGCGACTCGCCCGTCACCGTGCCCCTGCTCACGGGGGGCAGCTACCGCCTGGAGGTGCGCGCTCGTGACGTGGCCGGCAACGTGGACCCCACTCCGGCCATTGCTACCTGGAGCGTGGACCTGACAGCCCCCGCGGTCTCCATCACTTCCGGGCCTCCAGCTCCAGGTGCAATACCGGGTCAACGGCTATCGCGACTGCCCGTGTGGCACTGAGCGCGGCGGCCGGGGAGCGTCAGACGAAGTGAGGAGCTGCTCCCCGCTCAGCCCGAGGGTCCGTCGCTGGCTCTCATCGATGCTCCTCTGCCTTGAGCGACTGGCATGTTTCCTCTCACTCCCAAGTCGTCCACTATCACCCCGGGAAGAATTATTCTTTACTTCAGGTGAAACAAGGATTGAACATGGCGACGTTGCACCTCTCCCGGTTGGAGGAGTCCATGTTCAAATGTCTTGTCTGGGCCGTCCTTGTGGTTGCTGCAATGAGCAACGGTTGTGCAGGGGAGCTGGAGGACCCAGGAGAACAGGTCTGGGAGGAACTGCCTGAGGGTGAGCCGAGCGGGCCACGTGCTCAAGATTACTACCCTCTTCCGGACGGGCCGCTGGAACCGGCGATGGCCAACAAGCCCTGCAAGATAAAGGAACTTGTCAATGGGACCTGGGTGGACAAGCGCTGGCCGAGCGGGAGCATCATGCACGGCACCCTCACCTACAGCAATGGTCTGTGCATGTTGAATGGCGGCTATGCCTGCAAGGTCGATAGCACCGCCAGCGGAATGTACTGCCAAGGCTCATATTTGAGAATTCACTGGACTCTGGTGCAGGCGCCACCGCCTATTCCAACAAACTGTCCTTGGCCGGAAATCAACTGCTGCCCGGCGTTCGAGCGCAAGTGCCGGAGCGGGAGCTGTTCCAGGAATGGGGTCTGCTTGGATGTTTACTGATCGATGAAGAACCCGGAGGGGGATTGAAGTGCCGCCTCCTCGCCGAGTCCGCCCAGCAGGTGGGGTTGATAACTGGTCAATGTGGAGGCGGCGGGAATCGAACCTGCGGACAAGGCGATAGGAAACCCCAGACAGGACACGCTGTTACCCGCTATCGCGTTGAACTCACGTCGGTTCGTTGTGTCGCCCCATCCGGGCTTGCTCTGTTCTCATCTCCGCTGGAGGGGCACATGCGGCCCCACAGGGTCAACCCGCGATCACGCCCCGTTCCTCTTCGAGGTCGGGCCGTAGCAAATCGCCCCGGCACCGGTCCTCTCGCGGGGACAGGTGTCGGCTCCCGTTGACAATGGATCGCGCCTGAACGAATTCCCATTTCGCGGGAAGATTGAATTGCGATGTTTGAATTTTGAAGGCATCGCCTGTGAGGGTGGGTATACGGCGCAAGTACCCCTGGCAGGAGTGCGGCATCTTGCAGACAGCCTTGATTCGTAACGGAGTTGTGGCGGCGCTCGCGGTCCTCGGGATTGCGTGCAATCAGGAGCCGGCTGGCGAGCCGAAGCCCACGGTCGACGCGGTTCGCGAGGCGGTGCTCGCCTCGAACGAGTGGACGGTGTTCCCGGCCTCGGCGGTCCCGGCGAACGCGACGGCCAACGACGGCAGCGCGGTGGAGCTCGGGGTGCAGTTCAGCCCGACGCTCGACGGCACGGTGAAGGGCGTTCGCTTCTACAAGGGCCCGGGCAACACCGGGACTCACGTCGGCAACCTCTGGGGTCCCACCGGCCAGCTGCTCGCGTCGGCCACCTTCGTCAACGAGACCAGCACCGGCTGGCAGGAGGTCCGCTTCGCGTCGCCGGTCGCGGTGAGCGCGAACGTCCAGTACGTCGCCTCATACCACGCGCCGGTGGGCCAGTACTCCTACACCTACGACGCGATGGTCTCCGGCGTCGAAGCTTCCCCGCTCGTCGTTCCGAGCGGCGGCGGCGTGTTTCAGTATGGCTCGACCTCGTCGTTCCCGAACAACGCCTGGCGTAACTCGGACTACGGCGTGGACGTAATCTACACCCCGACCACCAGCTACGCCTCGTGCGGCCTGCCCACCCGTCCTTCGAACCTCGAGGCCGCGCCGCTGGCGGCCTTCGCGGTCGACCTCTCGTGGTGGGGCGCCAGCGAGGGCTGCGGCGAGTCGCGCCACAACGTCACCCACCACCTCGTCTACCGGAACTCCGAGCTCGTCGCGGTGCTCGGCACCGGCGTGGCCTCGTTCCGCGACAACGGCGTCGCGCCGTCGACCACCTACCGCTACAGCGTTCGCGGTCGCGACGTGCACGGCAACGTCGGACCGTCGTCGGCGCCGGTCTCGGTCACCACCGGTTCCAACACCGGCTGCACCGGGTGCAGTCTGTGGACGGCCGCCAACGGGCCGGCGAACATCCTCTATGCCCCGTACGCGTCCGAGTACGGAGTGAAGTTCCGCTCCGACGTGGCCGGGCAGATCACCGCGGTTCGCTACTACAAGGGGCTGACCAACTCCGACGCGCATGTCGGCCACCTCTGGACCGCGAACGGCACGCTGATCGGCACCACCGCCACCAGCGCGGGTGAGCAGGCGTGGGGCTGGCGCGAGCTGGCGTTCGCCACGCCGGTGCAGATCGCCGCGAACACCCCCTACGTCGTCTCGTACTTCGCGCCCACCGGCTACCCGGCGTACACCGGCAACTACTTCGCCACCGCGGGCGTCGACGCGCCGCCGCTGCACGCGCCGTCCTCGCCTGCGGCGAATGGCAACGGGCTCCAGAAGACCACCGGCGGTGGTTTCCCGAACGAGGCCACCTCGGCGAACTACTGGGTCGACGTGGTCTTCGTTCCGGCCCCGTAGTCAGCCGGCCGTCGTTTCACTTCGAGGGGCCGACGTCTTTGTCGGTCATGCGCGCCTCGCTACCCCCGCGGAGAACCGGAGACGCGCGCCCGAAGCGTCCTGAGGTCCCCGTCGTCGAGCCCCAGGGCCTTCCGCTCCCGCACCAGGTGCTCGACCACGTCCAGGAGGACCTCCAGGCGCCGTCCCGTCAGGTGGACTCGGGTCGGGCACCTGGGCCTGTCGGGGCGGGACATGGCGAGGACTTCCGTCTTCCAAGGAACTGGAGTGAGTTCTCATGGAGCTCACGTGACAGCGACTGCTGCTGGCGTGAAGACGTAATCGCTTGGCACGTATTGCTAAACCCGAACGTGCGCCAACGGCTATTCAGCGCCAGCGCCTGAACGTTCTTTTGGCAAGCAACTGGAGGCACACAGCATGTCGACGCACGTTGTGAATACATGGATGAAGGGCCCGCATATCGCCTGGCTGGGATTGGCCGCCGGACTCACGTGGATGGGGTGTGGGCCAGAGGCCCCCACGCTGGAGCCCGTGGAGCAGGAGGTCGTCACGATGGGGCAAGACCTCTACGTCGCCTCGAACAAGGTGTGGTCCTCGCCCACCATCGCTGTCTGCTGGGAGAGCGGCGGCACGGCCCAGGAGCGCGAGTGGGTCATCGCGTCACTGCGAGACTCGTGGGAGGCTGTCAGCTCCGTTCGCTTCACCGGCTGGAATGCGTGCACCGGGTCGAGCAAGGGTCTTCGCGTACGGATGCAGGACGCGGGAGGCTTCACGAGTGGGCTCGGCACGAGCCTGAACGGCGTCGTCAACGGCGTCAACCTCAACACATGGGGAAGCGCGACCTCGCCCAAGACGTGTTCCTCTGGTTTCTCGCGCGAGGACTGCATCCGCTCCACCGCGGTTCACGAGTTCGGACACGCGCTCGGCTTTGCCCATGAACACAATCGCGACGACAAGCCGGCGGCGTGCACGGATGCGTCGCAAGGCAGCAACGGTGACACCGAGGTCGGCGAGTTCGACTGGGACTCGGTGATGAACTACTGCAACGCCGTTCGCAACGGGCGCGGAATCCTGTCGTGGACCGACATCGAGGGCGTGAACCGCTTCTACGGGAAGAACGGTCGATGGGTCGACCCGCTCGTCTTTGACGCCAACCTGTACCTCTCGATCCACACGGACCTGCACGCGGCCTTCGGCGACGACACCGAGCAGGCCCGGTTGCACTGGCTGAGCGCGGGGCTGCCGCGCGAAGGCCGGCGCGGCTCGCGTGAGTTCGATGCGCAGTTCTACCTCAACTTCCACACAGACCTCCGCAATGCCTACGGCACGGATGCGCGCAAGGCGGTCCACCACTTCGTGGCGCACGGCCTCCCCGGTGAGGGCCGACGCGGCTCGCGTGAGTTCGACGTCCAGTACTATCTGGGGCGGTACCAGGACCTCCGCGATGCCTACGGGACCGATTACCTGGCGGCGCTCGAGCACTGGCGCTACCAGGGCCTCCCCGCCGAGGGCCGGCGCGGCTCGACGGAGTTCGATGTGACCGCGTACCTCAACCGCTACTGGGACGTGCGCGAAGCCTACGGCACGGACTACCCTGCGGCCTTCGACCACTGGGTGCGCTCGGGAATCTCCGAGGGACGTCAGGGCACGTAGTTCTTCGCGGCGGAACCCTCTCCCGCGCTGTGTTTGGTGCCTGAACAACGAAAAGCAGCAACTCAGGTGTTGCTGCCAGGTGCACTGACCGTTCGAGGCACAGTCACAGGGGCCGGTGGTGGGCGACCTGGACCCGCGGAGCTCGACGTCGCAGTTGGCCCCAGTGGCGGTGACGAAGCGCCCTCTCCGGGTGGTAGGTTGCCGTCACCTACCTTCTTCGAACAGGGCGTGAGGATGAGCATGCGCGATGTGAGCGCCAGGCGGTTGGGCTTCGTGGGGTTCTGGGGAGCGGTGGCCTGTGCGCTCGTGCTCTCGGGCTGTGCCACCCGGGCGGCGGCTCTCCGGCAGATTCCCCCGCCGCTGCCTCCAGGCCCGCTCTTCTCTCCTCGTGCCACGTTTCGCTTCGCCGTCGTCCATACGCCGAAGCCCGGCATCCCAGTCCTCTCGAAGGTGGAGGAGCTGGTGCGCGAGCGCTTCACCGCGCTTCGGCTCGCTGGGGAGGGCCGGGGGGCGGCGCCCCTGCCCACCGTGCGCGCCTCGGAGCGGGCCCTGAAGGACCATCCTCTTCCCGAGCAGGGGATGCTGGAAATCGCCGCGCGCGGCCTCTCTCCCCAGGCGCAGGCGCAGCTCGCGGCCTCCGAGCGCGTCACCGTCCTGGAGTTCACCACCGAGCCCCCGGCTTTCGAGGCGGTGCGGCAGGCGCACGAGCTGGCGCTGGAGCTGGCCCGCGCCAGCGGCGGGCTGCTGTGGGACGAGCATGCCGGGGAGTTCTTCTCCGTGGAGGACTGGCACGAGCGCCGGCTCGAGGACTGGGACGGCGGCGAGCCGCTGCTGGCTCGCCACTTCAATACCCGTGTCTACGCGGAATGGGACGGCACCGTGCGGCTCGTCACCTCGGGCCTGGGCACCTTCGGCCTCCCGGACCTGGGGGTGCAGCAGGTCCCAGCGCCGCTCGCGGGCATGGTGGGCACGTTCATGAACCTCGCCGCCCAGCTCATGCTCGAAGGCACCGCCATCCGCGAGGATGGGGCCTTCCCCGTCGCCGTGGACGCGCTGAAGCTCGCCTCCTATCGCGAGGCCCTGCTGGGGCAGGTTGCGCCCGGGGCACCCCGGCGCACCTTGATGGGCCTGCTCCCCGTGGACCCGAGCGACGTGGACGGTGAGAACCGGCTGCTGGAAATCATCTTCCAGGCTCGGCCTGGCGACAGCCCCTCGGAGCGCCCCTACGCCGCCATCGCCGAGGTATTCGGCGCGCAAGCCGAGATTGTCCATGTCGAGGATGACCCGGAGCTGCTGGCCGCGAGCCGCCGCGCCGTGGAGGCCCTGCTCACGCGCATCAAGCCGCGCTTCCAGGAGGGACTGGAGCTGGAGTCGAAGCTGTTCGTGAAGGCCCGCTTCACCACGCGTGACGGGGGCCTCGAGTGGATGTGGGTCCACGTCACGCGGTGGGAGGGCGGCCTGCTCCATGGCCTGCTGACCAGCGAGCCGGCGGAGGTGCCGGGGCTGAAGGCGGGCTCGCCCGTGACGGTGGAGGAGGACTCGCTCTTCGACTACATCCTGGAGCGGGAAGGGGGCACCACCGAGGGCAACGAGACGCAGCGGCTCCTCCTCGAACGCTCGGGCAAGGCGCGCAATCCCCAGGGGCGAGAATAGCCGCTTACGCGGGGCGCGCTGAGCCACTTCGTGCCGCGCCCAGGGCGTCACCTGCCGCGGGCCCGGGCGGCTCCTCGCGCCGCTCGAGCGCGTCGAGCTCCGTCGCATGACGGCGGCCCCACTCACACAGCGCCGCGACGATGGGCTCGAGGCTGAGCCACACGGGTGCGAATCCCGTCGGGGACACTTCAATCGGGGCCGGAAGCCGATGGAATCGCAGCGGTCTCCGGCCCCGGTGCCTTCAGGCTCTCACGCGTCTCCTGAAGGTCTCTGCGTTTCAGGTCCCAGGCATGGGCTCGACTTGAATGCTGTATTCAGCCTTCACGTCAGCGTTGCGGAGGACGACCTCCACATGGCGGTGCGCCTCGGCCCTGGCTTCAGCCTCGCTGCCTGCCTCCAAGGTGAAGTACACCTCTTCGACGCTACCATTCTGGAGTCCTACGCACCCGCCAGAGGGAACGACCGCGTCGAGAGCCGCAGCGATGGCCGAGCGCTCCTCGGGGGAGAGTCCCCTGGAGAGGTCGGCGTAGATGGACCAATGCATGCCGAAGGCCTACCATCCTTCCCAGGCAGCATCTACATCCGGTCGCGTATCGAATCCAAGTCGCGCTGAAGACGCTCCCAGCTGTCGGATGAGGGCTGGTCGAGGTCGATGTATAGACGCAACACGGCTGGAAGGTGCTGCCAACCAGCCGTGATCACGACCTGAAATGTGGAGGCGGCGGGAATCGAACCCGCCGCCTCGCCCTTTCCCAGACGTCGAAGCCCGGTGCTCAGAGCGTCTTCATGTATTCGATGAGGGCCCAGCGCTCGCTGTCGGAGAGCGACTGGGTGAAGTCATGCCCCTCGTTGCCGAGCCCGTAGAGGTGCGAGTTGAAGATCATCCGCGAGCGGATCTGCTTCTGGGTGATGGGTGGCGGTGACTGGTAGGCAAGCGAGTTGTAGTTGGCGGCGAGGTTGGCGATGTTCGCGAAGAGCACGTCGACCGTCGCCATCTCCTGGCTGCAGGGGATGAACGGGTCATTGGCCGGGACGTCACCGCAGGCCAGGGGCGTCACCTTCCAGCCGAGCTTCGCGAAGTCATACGACGCAAAGCTCCCGTCATAGCCCGCGTTGGTCCCCAGCGAGTTGGCCGGAGACTGCTGACGCTTCCACACCGCCCGGCGGTCCGACGGCTTCAGCACCTCCCAGAGGGAGGGCACGCTGCCGTTGTGGAAGAAGGGGGCGGAGGCCCACGCGCCGTACAGTGGCGGCGCGACGTAGCCGAACGGCTCAATCCACTCGTTCGGGCCCACGGGAGAGAAGACGGGCCCGGTGCCGTTGTCGTACCTGCTGCGCGGCACTCGGCGCAGGGCGCTGGTGATGGGGTCGTCGTAGAAGGGGCCGTGGTCGGGGGCCTCGTCGTTGTAGCCGAGGAAGGAGGTGTTCCAGGCCCTGCGCTTGCGCTCGTCCGCCATCAACTGCACGCGCGCCGGGTCCGTCCGGATGGTCTCGATGGGGGTGATGACGCCGGCGATGCCCTTGAGGCGGGGGTCCGGTAGATACGCCGGGTTGGCGGCGTGGCGCGGCGAGTAGACGCCGTGGCAGCTCGCGCAGGAGCCGTTGCCCGGTGCCTTCGGGATGTTGGCATTGGCACCGTTCGCCCAGAGGTCCCGCTCGTGGAAGAGGATGGCGCCCTGCTCGGCGAGCGCGGTGTTGACCGTCTTGGGATAGACGGGCGGGGAGAGCGAGAGGAAGAAGTTGTCGTTGTCGTCGAACTCCGCCGTCAGCGCGCGGCGCTGCGCCGCCGTGCGGCCGAGGTTCGCGATGCCGAACGCCATCTCCGAGCGGACGTTGTCCGACGTGAGCGCGCCGTCCCAGAACTGACGCGTCTTGAACGCGCGGTACCACCAGTTGGGCGCCCGGGACATGCCTCCGGCGTGGGTCGGGAAGTACTCGAGCAGGCTCGGCACAAGGGCGAGCGAGTCCATGTCGAAGATGGCGGGCAGGAGGTCGACGATGCCGATGGCGTCACTCGTCCCGCGGCCCACGCTCCACGGCACCGGTGCGAGCAAGAGCGGCGTCTCCCAGATGACGGAGCGGAAGAAGTCGGACTGGATGAGGCCCGCATCAATCGCGTCGTTCGTGCGGCCCCACGCGAAGGGCGCCTCCTGGTCCGTCCCGAACCGCGAGTCGTGGCAGCCCGAGCAGTTGGACGCAATCTTGCCCGTGTAGCGCCCGTTGGCGTCCCGCTCCTGCACCATGCCCAGCGGCAACTGGCCGCTGCCGCCCTGGGTGAGGTTGGGGTTCTCCCAGGGCATGGGATAGGGATTGCGGAAGGGCGCCTTGGCGAGCCCGTAGCGCTTGATGACCTGCTCGTCGAAGTCCGCGGGGCGGAAGACATAGCCCCAGAGCCGGAAGAGGTTGTAGTAGCCGTTCGCGTCGCTGAACGGCTGGAAGTAGGCGCGAGTCTCCATGTTCGAGCGGCCCCGGGCCGCGCTCGCGCGGAACTCGCCGCACGTCTGCGGATTCGGAGCCAGCGTCGAGACGAACGGCGCCGGCGGGTCGTGGAGGTCCACCCACCAGGCGTTGAATTGCACCGCGGCCCCCGGCGTGTTGACGCCCGGCACCACCAGGGTGCGCGGGTCCACCGGCAGCGGAGTGGAGTCCGGCTTGCCCTGACACGCCGCCGTGAATGGCGAGCGGAGGGCTGTCGTGTCCAGCAATGGCAACGGGTCCGCGACTGCCTGGGATACCCCCAGGGCGACCATCAGGGAACTCGAGAACGCCCACTTCCGGTTCCATCGCAGGCTCATGCGCGCAACCCTCCATCGGTTATTGGCAAAGTGCCAATAGTGGCTTACCTAGGCCCCTGGAGGGGCGCGCACAATACGCAGCGCGTCAATCACAGCCAGGCTTCGACAAGGCGTGACGCTTTCGAGGCGCGCTCAGGCCCGAGGGTGTCCGGGCAGCTCTGCCTGGAACACCTTCCCCTGCTCATTGACCAACACCACGCTGTCGCCCACCACGCGGCCGGCACGCAGTTTCCCCTCGAAGGGCACGCTCGCGACCACCCTGGGCGCCTCGGTGACGTCCAGCACCACCGCTCCCGTCCGAGTTGGCAGCGCGACCCGTCCGTCCGCGGACAGGTGGGCCGGCTGCACCCAGCCACGAGGACCGTCGCTCTGGTGTGTGAACCGGCCCCACGCCGTCCGCCACAGCGCGCACACGTTCCGGATGCCGGCCCGTTGCGCGAGCTCACTCGAGGGGAGTTGTTCGTAGCGGGGAATGGGCGCCAGCCAGGTCTGGCGCTTCCCGGTGCTCAGCTCGATACGGACCACGCCGTTGCGCAGGCCCAGCGACAGCGTGTCGCCGTCCGGGCTGAGGCACCAGGGTGTCCGGTACTCGAAGGGAACCTCGAGCGCCTGTTCCTCGACAGGCCCACGGAAGACTCGCGCCCGCCCGTCATCGAGCACGAGCAGCCGGCCGTCGGGCAGGAACCGGATGGCGCTGCCGGCGCGCTTCACCTCCACCCGGAGCTCGACGCGGGGAGGGGAGGTGTCCAGCCGCCACACCACCACCTCATCTCCAATGCTGGCGAGCCTGTCCCCGTCCGGGGAGAAGTCGAGCGCGGCCACCTGCCAGGCGTGCTCCTCCAGCCGGTGGAGCAGCTTCGCGGTGGCCACCTCGTAGAGGTAGACGTGACGCGGGTACAGTCCACCCCCGTGGCCCGCCTCGCCCATGGCGATGAGGCGTCCGTCCGCGGAGAGGGCAAAGTCTCCCACGCTCCCCGGCGATGGGAAGGTCCGCAGGCACCGTCCGTCCTCCATGGACCACAGCTCGACCTCGTCGCTCCACCCCGAGAGCGCCACCGCGCCACCTCCCGGGACGAAGCGGGCCTTCACCAGGTGCGGCTTGCGTTGGACGACCATGCGCGCGCCGCCGGAGTGGATGGCCAGGCGGTTGCCGCTCTCCGGGTAATGGAGTCGCTCGCCGTCGAAGTCGAGCGTACGTGCGCTGTCGCTCCACCTGGCCGATACCGGCGTCCCGGGGCTGAAGAGGGGCGTGCAGGTGCCGTCGTGAGTCCAGTGCCGCACGCTGCCATCCGAGCCCCGCGTCAGGAACTCCCCGCCCCGAAGGGCCACCTCGCTCCAGTGCTCTCCGGTGGCCAGGACCTTGCGCAGCTCTGCTCCGGACCGGGCACACCACACGTCCCCCGCCGTGGTCGCCCAGCCGAACCGGTCCCCGTCGTCGAAGACGCCGAGGGTGTCCGCGGCGTGCTCCAGCGCCTCGAAGACGGACTCGCCCCCCGCCAGGTCCCAGATGCTCGCCGTCATGTCCACGCAACCGGCGAACACGAAGCGGTTGTCGGGCGATGCGGCGACGCTGCTCACCAGGGTGTCCCGGACGAAGGGGCGGCCCACCAGCCGCGCGGGCTCGGGAGGGCGGAGGAAGGCGACGGCGCGCTGCCCGTCGGTGGACCAGACGCCGACGCACCGGCCGCGGAAGCCCACGAGCGCGAGCGCTCCGTCCGGCGAGTACGCCACTGCCCGGATGACGCCCCACCCGGAGGCAGGCTGCTCGCCGGGAGGATGGAGCACCGCGAGCCGGGCCCCGTCGGAGACCTGGAAGACCCCCGCGGTTCCATCGTTGAGGCCCAGCAGCGCCAGGGTGCCGTCCGCACTCAGCGCGGCCGCCTCGATGAACACCTTGAACTCGGAGGCCACTGGAGCCTCACCCTTCGCGCCCTGCAGGGGGCTGGCGGGCCGGAGGAGGCCCACCCGGGCGCCGGATGCCAGCTCCCACACCTCCGCCGTGCCCACCTCCCGCACCGTCAGGACCCGACGGCCGTCTCCGGAGATGGCCGCCACCTCCACCTCCTTCCCGTACTCACCGAAGTTGAGCAGGAGTGTGCCGTCCTCGGCTCTTCGGAACTTGGGATGCTCGGTCATGGCTCATTCCACCACGATTGGCCGCCCCGCGCCGGGCCTGCTGCTCAGGCGAAGGCCACGTACCCTGCGACGAGAATCATGCACGTGCCGAACGTCCAGCCCTGGATGCGCATCGCGCGCTCGGAGTTGAAGCGCCCGAGGATGAGCTTTCCCCCATAAATCCACGGGAAGTGGCACACCACGCAGACGGCCAGGAAGGCCAGGGTGAGCTGCGCCGTCTGTGCGAGCATCGCGCGGGCCGGGTCGAGGAACTGGGAGAACATCACCACGATCATCGAGTGGATCTTCGGGTTGAGCCCGACGACGAGCAGCCCCTGGACGAACCCGAGCCGCGCCGGCTCCTCGCGCGCGCCCCCCGGAGCGGCGGACGAGCGGAAGAAGCCCCACGCGAGGTAGAGCAGGTACACGACGCTTCCCCAGCGCATCACCTGGTGGAGCGCGGGGACGTCATGCAGCACCCGTCCCAGCCCGAGCCCGTAGAGGAGGCAGAGCGCGACGTTGGCGACTTCGAAGCCCAGCCAGAAGGGGAGGGAGCCCCGGACGCCGAAGCGGCCCCCGGCGGTGGCGAGCACCGTGTTGCCGGGGCCGGGACTGAACACCATGGGCACCGTGTAGCCCACGAACAACAACCACACCTCAGCGGAGATCATGACCGGCGGCCCTCGCGCCCCCGCGCGTCCGTCGCGCTCCGGGGCTGTAGAGGACAAACACCGGTTCGGGATGCGGCCCCAGCGAGCTATCCTCGCGGGCTCGATAAAGGGAGTTCATCGAGCATGCGTCGCATTCCACCGCTCGGCGCGCTCCGGGCCTTCGAGGCAGGGGCGCGTCACCTGAGCTTCACCCGCGCCGCCACCGAGCTGCACGTCACGCAGGCGGCCATCAGCCACCAGGTGCGGCAGCTCGAGGACTGGCTCGGCGTCTCCCTGTTCGAGCGCCGCGGGCACGCGCTGACGCTCACCGCGAAGGGCGCCGCCTACCTGAAGGAGCTGACGCCGGCGTTCGACCGCCTGTCCGAGGCGACCACCCGGCTGTACGAGGCCGAGCAGGGGCCCCTGCGCCTCACCGTGCTGCCCTCGTTCGCCACGTGCTGGCTGGTGCCCCGGCTGGAGCGCTTCCGCAAGCTCCATCCGGACCTCGAGCTGCACCTGAGCAGCTCCGCCGAGCTGTGGGACTTCCTCGACGACCGCTTCGACGTGGGCATCCGCTCAGGGCTGGGGCGCTGGACGGGGCTCAAGGCGGAGCAGCTCGCGCCCGAGGCGCTCAGCCCGGTGTGCAGCCCGGCGCTCGCGAAGCGGCTTCGCTCACCCCCGGACCTGCGGAAGGTCCGGCTCCTCCATGACACGCCGAAGGACGCGTGGCGGCGCTGGCTGGAGGCCGCCGGAGTCGAAGGGGTGGATGCCGACGCCGGGCCCTCGTTCAACGATGCCGGGCTGGTGCTGCAGGCGGCGGTGCAGGGGCAGGGCGTGGCCCTCGGGCGGCTGCTGCTCGCCTCCGACGACCTGAAGGCCGGGCGCCTCATCCAGCCCTTCGAGAAGGTCCTCCCCAACGACTTCGGCTACTGGCTCGTCCACCCCCGGCCCCTGACGGGAAGGAGGGACGTGGCCGCGTTCAAGGCGTGGCTGCACTCCGAGGTGAAGGCCCGCACGGGCCCCTGAGCCCTCAGCGGGGCCCGCCCAGGGTGCGGAGGAAGAACAGGCCCACGTCGTCGAAGTAGTAGCGGTCCCCAGGGGGCTCGGGCGAGTGGGGCTGGCCCGGCATGATGAGCAGCTCGAAGTGCTTGCCCGCGCGTATCAGCGCGTCCGCCATGCGCATCGTCGTGGAGAGCGTGGCATTCACGTCGCTCGTGCCGTGCATCAGCTTCAGGTGCCCCTGGAGCCTTCCGGCGAGGGCCAGGTTGGAGCCGGCGGCGTAGCCCGCGGGATTGGCGCTCGG
Source organism: Pyxidicoccus xibeiensis (assembly GCF_024198175.1). Taxonomy (NCBI): domain Bacteria; kingdom Pseudomonadati; phylum Myxococcota; class Myxococcia; order Myxococcales; family Myxococcaceae; genus Pyxidicoccus; species Pyxidicoccus xibeiensis. Next base: position 499,354 of record NZ_JAJVKV010000003.1, on the reverse strand, counting down.
CACGTTGAGGTACGGCTCGTTGATGAGGGCCTCCTCCTCCAGCGCGCCCGGTGCGCCCGCGTAGCCCGCCTTGAAGAACTCCGGCGCCGTCAGCATGCCTCGCAGCGCGAAGTAGCCGCCCCACGAGTGGCCATGGATGCCGACGCGCTCCAAATCCATCCAGGGCCGCGTGGCGGCGGCCTGCTTCAGGCCCGCGACGTAGTCCGGAATCTCCGTCTGTCCCACGCGGCCGTAGTGCGCATCCTGGAACGCCTTGCTCCGCCCCGTGGTGCCCCTCGGGTCCAGCATCACCACCACGAAGCCCAGCTGTGCCAGCGCCACGCTGTCGAGCGACATGGCGTTGCCGATGTAGCTCCACGGCACGGTGCTCATGAAGGGCCCCGCGTAGATGTACGCGAGGACGGGATAGCGCCGCGCGGGGTCGAAGTCCCTGGGCGTGTAGAGCACTCCGTGCAGCGGCGTGACACCGTCGGCGGCCTGGACGACGAGCGCTTCCGGGGGCTTGTACCCCAGCGCCACGGCAGCACTGGCATCCGCCGCCGTGAGCCGCAAGCGCGTGCGGCCATCCGTGGACACCAGCTCCCGCAGCCGGGGCTGCGTCCGGGAGGACCACGCATCGACGTAGTACTTCCCCGAGGGCGCGAACGAGACGCGGTGCATGCCCGAGCCCGAGGACAGGCGCTTCAGGGCGCCGCCCTTCAGGCTGCCCCGATAGAGCAGCTGCTCGTAGGGCGCCCCCTTGTCGGCGGAGGCCAGCACGTAGAGGGCGTCCCCGCCGGGCTCCACACCCACCACCTCGTGGACGGGGAAGGCGCCCCGGGTGAGCTGCCGCACCGGCCGGCCCTCGCTGTCGTACAGATGGACGTGGCGCCAGCCGTCCCGCTCGGACATCCAGAGGAAGCCCCTGCCGCCCGGCAGCGGAGTCACCTGCTTCGCCCAGCCCTCCGCGGCGAGGTCCAGCCCCGCGACGAAGGTCTCCGGACGCTCCTCGCGCAGCACGCGCCTGCGCTTCCCCGACACCGGCTCCACCGCCGTCAGGTCCAGCCGCTTGCCGTCGCGCGACAGGTGGAGGAACAGCGCCTCGCCCCGGTCGGGCCACCAGCCGACGAACCAGTCGTGGGTCTCCCCCTCGACGGGAGCAATCTGCGACACCCGGCCCGTTGCCGCCTCCACCACATGGAGCTCGGTCCTGGGCAGCGGCGTCCCCGACTTCGTGTAGGGCACCAGCGTCACCTTCTCCAGTGCGTCGGAGTAGTCGACGACGGGCACCTTGTGGACCTGGCGCACGTCGTCCCGCCACACCACCAGGAAGCGCCCGTCCGGTGACCACGGCTTCTGCGGGATGCGCCAGTCGAGGTGTTCTTCTCCGGCACGCTCCACCACCGTGCCGCCGTCCGCGCCCAGCACCGCGAAGCCGCGCTCGCGCCGCACGGCGACCGCTCCTCCCCGGGGCGCCAGGAAATGCTCGCGGGACAGGGCCCAGGCCGTCCGGTCGTCCTGCTCCAGCGCGGTGACCTGGCCGCCCGTCAGCCCCAGCCTGAAGCTCCGCCCCTCCAGCCGGAACACGATGCCCTGCTCGTCCGGGGTGATGGCCACCTCGAAGAACCGGGGCGCCTGGACGGGCTTGCCCAGCAGCCGGGAGAGCTGCGCTCGCAGCTCCTCGCCGGACAGCAGGGGCTTCAGCTCACCCGTGCGCGCATGGGCCAGCACCCAGGTTCCGCCGTCCTTCCCCTCCCGCGCCCAGAAGACGACCCGGTCGCCGTCACGGAGCCAGCGCGGAGCAACCAGGCTGTCGTGGATATGGAACGGAAGGCGGCTGAACGCCTCCGCGACATCCAGTCGTTCCCGGAGCCGCGCATCCGGCGCGGCCCCGGAAGCCTCTGCCGCGAGCGCCTGGACGGGCAGGCCCACCCAGAGCGTCAGGACCAGGACGAGGGAGACAGGGGAGGGGAGCATGCACTGGATGGTAGGGAGTCCCATCCATCACCACCAATATATCTTTCGGCCCTCATCGAGACGGATATCGTCTGGATATGGAGTTTCGTCAGCTTCAGCTCTTCGTCGCGGTGGCGGAGGAGCTGCACTTCGGCCGGGCCGCCGCACGCGTGGGAATGGCGCAGCCGCCCTTCAGCCAGCAGATTCGCCGGCTGGAGGCCGAGCTGGGCGTCGAGCTGCTCACCCGCACGAGCCGGCGCGTGGCGCTCACCGCCGCGGGGAGCCGGCTGCTCGACGAGGCCCGCACCCTGCTGGCGCGTCGCGCGGACGTCATCAGGACCGTGCGGCGCGCGGCCCAGGGAGAGACGGGCACGCTGCGCGTGGGCTTCGCCGCGTCGTCCTCGGCCTTCGGCGTCCTGCCCGACATCGTGTCCCGCTTCCGGAAGCGGTTTCCGGAGGTGAAGCTCGAGCTCGATGACCGGGAGTCGTTGGACGTGGGCAGCGCGCTCTTCACCGGCGAGCTGGACCTGGCCATCGTCCGCGCACCCTTCCGCCGCGAGGGCATCACCGTCGAGCGGCTGCTCCGCGAGCCCTTCCTGCTCGCGCTGCCATCCCGGCATCCCCGCGCGCATCAGCCGGTCGTCGCGCTGGCCTCCCTGGCGAGCGAGCCCTTCGTGCTCTTCCCCCGTCACACGGCCCCGGGGCTGCACGACACGGTGACGAGCATGTGCCTGGCCGCGGGCTTCTCGCCCCGCATCGTCCAGGAGGCCAGCTCGTGGCCCTCCGTCGTCGGCATGGTGGAGGCGGGCCTGGGGCTCACCATCGCCCCTCGGTCCGCCCAGGCGCTGCGTCCCAGGGGCGTCGTCTTCAGGCGCCTGCGCGGAGCCTCCGGCTTCGCGGAGCTGGCCATTGCCCTCCCGGGACGGCAGCCGTCGCCCGCGGCAGTCCACTTCCGCGCCCTGGCTCATGAAGCGGTGGACGGGATGCGCGCCGACCCCTTGGACTGAGCCGCACTGGGCCGACCCGCGCAAATCCCAGCCAGGGCAGCTCAACCATCTGCACGGTGGCCGCGGGGTCTACTTCGACGACCCCGAATGCAACCACCTGGAGTGCATCACGGGGCCGTACGCGAAGGAGTAGCTGGACGGAAGTCCCGCCGGAATTCGGAGCGCATGCCCACCCCTCCTGGCGGTGGGCATGTCCCAACCCACCGGTTCCACAGGCTTCTTCCCTCCGGAACCTCCCGTGCGGTCGATTTCTGGGACGCACGCGCGCCAAGGGTGTCCCTGAAGTGACGGGCTCTGATCGCCCGGAACCTCACCCCCGGAGGCCCCCCCACGCCTACAGCGTCGCAGGACAATCCCTTGCACTTCCATGCAGTCACGACACGGGCGGCCTCGTCCCGGGCGTGAAACATTGTCTTGCGTATTCTGTATTCAGGTGGCGCCATTGCCGGTCTGCAAGGTTTTAAAAGCAGCCACGAAACAAGTTATTCGTGGTCGCGATGATGAATCATCAACCCTTACAAGGAGCGTAGTCATGGGCGGTCCCTCATCCGTAGGCAGTGGTGCGTCCACGTCTCACGCGAACCCGGCAGCCGAGGCGGCGCGGCGCGCCGAGGAAGCACGGCAGCGGGCAGAAGCAGCGAGACGGGCGGCGGAGGCGGCACGCAAGGCAGCGGAGGCGGCGCAGAAGGCAGCGGAGGCGGCGCAGAAGGCAGCAGAGGCCGCGCGCAAGGCGCAGGCGGATGCGCAGAAGGCCACGGCCGCGGCGAAGCAGAAGGCCGAGCAGCCCGGACAGTCACCGGAGGGCGTGAAGACCAGCAAGGCCGAGTACGAGGCCGCCAAGAAGGCCGAGCAGGCGGCCAGCGCCCAGGTGGCGCACGTGGACAAGGCGCTCCAGGCCGCCACCGAGAAGGCGGCCGACACGGCGAAGCAGGCCCAGGGCGCCATGCGCGAGGCGAACACCCAGGCCACCCGCGAGAGCAAGCCCGTCCCGTTCAGCCAGAAGGACCTCGACAGCCTCCTCCCCAAGGCCAACCCGCTCACGTCCAGCTTCGGAGGCACCCAGCGCGGCGGGGACTTCGACAAGCTCTTCGGCCCCACCCCCACGGGCCCGCAGGCGTCCTCGCTGATGACCGAGGACGCGAATGACGGCCAGGCGAACTGCCTGGACGTGGCCGCCGACTGGGTGAACAAGGCGTCGCCGGAGATTCGCGCGCGCTCGGAGATGGTCTTCCTGGAGGACCAGCGCCCCGGGAAGGAGAGCCAGACAGGCCACGTCGTCGTGCGCCAGGGCGAGAAGGTCTTCGACCCCACGACGCAGAAGAGCTACGCGTCGATGGGCGACTACCTGAAGGAGCAGCCCCACTACAAGGAAGCAGGCAGCCTCACCGCGAACAAGGCCCGCGCCATCTTCGACACGCCGCCCGGCTCTCCCGAGCGCGCGGATGCCCTGGCCAAGGCCAACGTGCCCCCGGGCCTCCAGAAGATGATGGTGGCGGACAACACCACCCAGCCGAAGACGCCCGAGCAGCGCTACGAGGACCTCGCCAAGGACCCGAAGACGCAGCAGACGCTCAAGGAGCTGGGCATCCAGAACGCCAACGACTTCAAGGCGTACACGGACAAGCTCGCCCAGAACGGCCCCGCGGACCTCGGCGGCGAGGCCTTCGACAACGTGAAGGACAAGAAGGCCGCGCAGACCATCATGTACGAGGCGCTCGCATCGAACGAGAAGACCGCCAAGGCGCTCGAGAAGTTCGAGATCAAGAACGGCGAGGACCTGGCGAAGTTCTCCAAGACGGTGGGCGACCAGACCAAGGGCGAGAAGACCGCGGACACGGAGAAGCTCAAGCTGGGCGAGTTCGAGGACAAGGACGCCCTGACGAAGCTGCTGCGCGGCGCGGGCGCCGTCAGCGAGGACTGGGAGCAGAACGCCATCCTCTCCAGCCCGGCCTTCACCAAGGCCATCTCCGAGGGAAAGAAGCCGGAGGAGGCCAAGGAGAACACGCTGGGCAAGTTCGAGCTGACCGAGGCGGAAATCACCAACCTCGGCAAGTACCAGGAAGGGCGCAAGGCGCTCCGCAAGCTCATGGAGCCGTGGCCGGACGACCCGGAGAAGAAGGCCGCGATGGCGGCCGAGAAGGCCACCGCGTTCTTCACGCTCGTGGAGCAGGGCAAGCACATCTTCACGCCGGACCAGCTCCAGAACAAGCTCGGAGCCATCGGCGCCAAGGCCTTCGAAAAGGCCCCTGGCGCCTTCAAGTCCACCGGCGAGCTGGTCGCCGCCTTCGCGGACCCGGAGGCCACGCCCGCGAAGAAGCTCAAGGCCATCGCCGGGTTCGCCAAGGACATGGGCGCGGCGGCCGTCGAGTTCCCCGCCCTGCGCGGCAAGTTCGCGGAGATGTTCAGCAAGGCGGAGGGACCGCTGCGCACCGCGGGCGCGGTCTTCACCCTCCTGGACTCCAAGGCCAAGTGGGACGAGAAGGTCCATGCGGGCCTCCAGCTGGCGGGGGAGTTCCCCGGTGCCGCGAAGGACATCAAGGAGCTGGCGCAGCTGCTCAGGAGCGCCGGTGTCCCCGACGCGGAGGGCATCCTGCAGGCCGGGCAGAACCTCACCATGCGGACGATGCGGGACCTGCCGCCGGAGGTCGCCAACAAGCTCACCGCCGAGCAGAAGACAGCCCTCTCCCGCGTCGTGGGCAAGGCGGACCCCGCCGAGCTCAGCAAGGTGCTCCAGAAGGTCTCGGACCCCGCCGCGCTCGACGGCGTCCTGAAGCAGATCGAGGCATCGCCGGACAAGGCGGCCGCCGACAAGTTCCTCAAGACGGCCGCCATGCTGGACCCGCAGGCCGCCAACGAGGCGCTCAAGAACGCCGACCTGAACAAGCAGCTGGCCAAGATTGGCACGGACCTGGGCGACAACGCGGACCTGCCCAAGCTGCTGGCGAACGTGAAGTCGGCCGACGGGCTCACCAGGCTCGCGACCAAGCTCACCTCGCTGGGCGAGGGCGAGGACGCCGGGCGGCTCCTCAAGGTGCTCGGCTCCGTGAAGGGCGACCAGCTCGACGAGGTGCTGAAGAACGCGGACACGCTGAAGCACCTGTCCAAGATGGCGAAGGACATCACGGACCCGAATGACCTGGCCGCCCTGGCCAAGACGATTGGGAACATGGACGCGAAGTCCCTGGACTCCTTCGCCAAGATTGCCGGCCAGATTCCCGCCGACGAGCTCTCCAAGGGGCTCAAGATGCTGGCCCCGGTGCTCGAGAAGCTCGACAGCCGGGTGATTGGCCAGGCCTTCGGGCTGCTGGAGAAGACGCTCGGCTTCTTCGGGAAGACCATCGACCCGGACATCGCGCTCAAGGTCTTCAAGGGGCTCGGGAAGATGATTCCGGGGCTCGGCGCCGTCCCGGGCATCTGGGATGCGGGCAAGCTGGCCAAGGAGTCCGCGGACCTCCATGGCAAGGACAAGGACCTGGGCTACCTGGCCCTCACCGGTGCGAAGCTCAACGGCCTGGACGCCATCGGCGGCGTCATCCTCGACCTGACGGGCGTGGGGGCGGCCGTGGACCTGGCCGCCGGCGCGGTGCTCGGCGTCGCCGAGCTGGCGCTCGACATCGGCCTGTCCAGCGAGAAGAAGAAGATGGAGGAGGCCAAGGCCCAGGGCAAGGACTACGACGCCCCGGACTGGGTGAAGGTGGTCAACCTGACGGCCGCCATCGCCACGGCCCCCGCGGGTATCGCGGAGCTGGTGACCTACTACGGGAAGGACAGCCTCGACCTGGTGAAGTGGGGCATCGAGAAGGGCGGCCAGCTCGCGGAGAAGCTCAAGGGCATCGTCGACGACGTCGCCAAGAAGGTGCTCAACCCCTTCGACTGACGTCCCCGTGAAAGAGGGCCCGTATCCTTTCGCGGGCCCCGTTCGTCTCCAGGGGTATGACCCCCCAAATCCCCCAGCCCCCGTCGCGGCGCCTGTTCGTCTCCATGATTGTGTCCCTCGATGGCTACATCGAGGGGCCGAACAAGGAGCTGGACTGGTTCCACGACGGGGACCCGCAGTTCGAGCAGTACTGCGAAGAGATGATCGACTCGGTCGGCGTCGCCCTCTACGGCAGGCGCTCCTACGAACTGATGGTGCAGTACTGGCCGGGAGCCGAGACGAACCCCCGGTCGGCGCAAGAGCTCGCCTTCGCCCGCAGGATGAACGCGCTGCCCAAGGTCGTCCTCTCCAGGACGCTGGAGCACGCCACCTGGCGCAACACCCGCATCGTCAGGGACCGCGTCCTGGAGACAATCACCGAGCTCAAGCGTGAGCCTGGAAAGCCGCTCGTCGCATGGGCGGGCGCCGGCCTGGTCGGCACCCTGACGCAATTGGGGCTGGTGGATGAGTACCGGCTCATCGTCCACCCGGTGCTCCTGGGCGGCGGGACGCCCTGGTTCAAGGACATCCCCGGCACCCACAAGCTGAGGCTCGTCCGCACCACGCAGCTCGGGAGGGACCTCACGGTGCTGTGCTATGAGCCGGCGCGCACATGAGCAAGCCGCGCAAGGAACAGCTGTCGGGCCTCGGCGAAGACGTGAAGACCTCCTGGCATCGGTTCCTCGATGTCTTCGAGCCGATGCGGCCGGAGCTGTACCGCTACTGCCGGTACCTGACGCGCAGCCCGTGGGCCGCGGAGGACCTGGCGCAGGACACCCTGGCGCGCGCGTTCGTGACGCTGGGGACGCTGTTCCACGAGGTCCCCAACCCGCGCGGCTGGCTGTTCCGGATTGCGTCCAACCTCTGGATTGACCGCTCGCGGCGAGCGCGTCACGAGGCGGTGCTCGAAGTCGAGCCTCCCGCCGAACCGGCGACGCAGGCCGACCCCCGGGAGCCCCGTGAGGCCGCCGGCACGCTGCTCGTCCGGCTGTCGCCGCAGGAGCGCGCCGCGGTGGTGCTCAAGGACGTCTTCGGGCTGTCGCTCGAGGAGATTGCCGATGCGCTCTCCACGACGGTGGGCGCGGTGAAGGCGGCGCTGCATCGCGGGCGCGGCCGGCTGGCGGCGCCCGAGGAGCCAATGGACCGCGCTCCGGCGCCGGGGGCGCTTGATGCGTTCTGCGAGGCGTTCAACGCGCGGGACCTGGAGCGGCTCACCGCCCTGCTGCTCGACAACGCAGTGGTGGAGATTGTCGGCGTCGTCACGGAGTACGGGAAGGACGCGCCCGCGGACCCGCGCACGGGCTCCTTCGCGGGGACGATTGCGCCCATCACCCACGACGAGCGCGGCGGCGTGCCGCCCGAGCTGCTGGAGGGCTACCTGGCGACGAGCCCGCGGTGCACGGTGCATCCGTACCGCGACACGCACCTCCTGCTGTTCTGGTACGAGCATGTCGACGGGCCGAAGGTCCGCACCGTGATGACGGTGGACGCGGAAGGGGACCGCATCCTGCGCGTCCGGAACTACTTCTTCACGCCCGACGTCATCCGGGAGGTGTGCGAGGAACTCCAGGTGCCGTACCGGGTCAACGGCTATCGCTACTGGCCCGTCCAGCACTGAGCGCGGCCGCTCACGCGGGAGTCAGGGAGCGCGCTTCTGCGGTGCCCGGCCGCTGGCGGAGCGGATGGCCCGCCTCACGAGCCCCAGGCCGGACCGCATGGCCGCGCGGGGCGCGCCCGCGAAGCCGAAGACGAGCCCGCCACGGCCGGTGGCGCCGTAGCGGGAGAGCGGATGGACCACGATGCCCAGGCGGGCGCACTCCTCGGCCACGGCGCGGTCGTCCATACCTCCCACCTTGAAGAGGCCGGTGACGTGCATCCCGGCCCTCGCCGGTCCGAAGTCCAGGCTGTCGGCGAGGACGCGTGCTTCCTCCAGGAAGGCCCGCCGCCGCTCGTCATAGAGCGCGCGCGTCTCGCGCAGGTGGCGGGCCAGGTGCCCTTCCTGGATGAACGCCGCGAGCACGCCCTGGGTGAGCAGGGCGGTGTGGCCATCGGCGACGTGCTTCGCGTCGACGAAGGCGCCGACGAGCGGCTCCGGGACGATGGCGTAGGCGAGCCTCAGGCCCGGGAACAGGAGCTTGTTGAAGCTGCCCAGGTAAGATGACGCGCCCCTTGCCCTTCGCCGGCACCTGGGGACCCGCGGCGCCGGAGACGCCCGCGAAGGAGAGGAGTGACAGCGCACCGGCGCCCGTGAGGGCCTGGGTCAGCAGCGTCCGGCGGGGAGGAGAGATGAGGCGAGACATGGGCACACTCGCTCGGCGATGGGAGACGCCGGGCAAGATGCGCGCAATCCCCAGGGGCGCGCTGAGCCACTTCGTGCCGCGCCCGGGGCGTCACCTGACGCAGGCCTGGGGCTTCTCCTCGTGCCGGTCGAGCGCGTCGAGCTCCGTCGCATGATGGCGGCCCCACTCGCACAGCGCCGCGACGATGGGCTTGAGGCTGAGCCCGAGCGGGGTGGCCGTGTAGTCCACGCGCGGAGGCACCTGCGCGAAGACCTCACGGTGGACGATGCCGTGCTCCTCCATCTCCCGGAGTTGCTGGACCAGCACCTTCTGGCTGGCGAGCGGCGCCAGCCGCCGGAGCTCGGAGAGTCGCTTCGGGCCTTCGAACAGGTAGTAGAGGATGACGACCTTCCAGCGGCCGCCAATCACCTTGAGTGCCCGCTCGGCGGGAAGCTCGGGGAGGTCCTTGATGAGCTGAGCCATGGTTACCTGGAGGTGCCTGATGCACCGGGACGTGCGTATTGCACGGAAGAGTGCCTAGCGACGCACCGGTCCGTACGCCACTCATTCGGCCCACCAGCGCAATCCCGCGCTGCGGACCGCATTCGCGGAAGGACCTCCATGAGCACCCAGAACCTCCCCGTCGCCACCCCCATTGCTCTCATCACCGGTGGAAGCCGCGGGCTCGGCAGGAGCATGGCCCTCAAGCTCGCCGAGCGCGGCGTCGACGTCATCCTCACGTACCGGACGGCGGAGCAGGAGGCGCGGGACGTCGCGGCGCAGCTCGAAGCCAGGGGGCGCAAGGCGTCCGTGCTCCCGCTCGACGTCGGCAGGAGCGACGGCTTCCCGGCCTTCGCGGAGGCGGTGAGGGCCGAGCTCGCACGGGTGTGGAAGCGCGACCGCTTCGACATCCTCGTGAACAATGCCGGGAGCGGCACCAGGGCCGCCTTCATCGAGACGACGGAGGCGCAGTTCGACGAGATGCTGAACGTGCACCTGAAGGGGCCGTTCTTCCTCACCCAGAAGCTGCTGCCCCTGATGGCGGACGGCGGGCGCATCCTCAACGTGTCGAGCGGTCTCGCGCGCTACACCTTCCCCGGCTCGTCGGCCTACGCCGTCATGAAGGGCGGCGTCGAGGTGCTCACCCGGTACCTGGCCCGGGAGCTGGGGCCCCGGCGCATCTCCGTCAACGTGGTCGCCCCGGGTGGCATCGAGACCGACTTCGGCGGCGGGGTGATGCGCGACGACACGCTGAAGCAGATGGTCGCCTCGCAGACCGCGCTGGGGCGGGTGGGGGTGCCCGACGACATCGGTGGCCTCGTGGCCGCGCTCCTCGCGCCGGAGAGCCAGTGGATGACCGGCCAGCGAATCGAGGCAACCGGCGGCTTCTTCCTCTGACGCCGGTGGCGGCGGGGCCCGTCGGGGGTACGAGGCGACCACCTTCAAGGACATCGCCGCCGAAGCGGGGATGTCGGTGGGCGCGGACGTTGTAGGTTGAAGGAATGTGGCGCCGCTATCGTCAGGAGCTCGGCCCGGAACACGACTTCGAGGACCCGCTGGGGCCGCCGCTGCTGTGGCCCGACGGGCGCCACGTCGCCGCCAACGGACGCGGTCGTATCTTCCTCTGGGACCTCGCGACCGGCGCGTGCTCGCGAGTGCTCCAGAGCAGCGCCATCTGTCGCGACGGTGACCCGTCGTTCCGTCTGGCGTGCGAGCCGGTGCTCGGGCGCGTGCTCGAGGCCCACAAGCTACGCGACTTCGCTGTCTGGGACTCGGTGGAGTGGCGTCGCATCCAGACCTTCGCCGGACACGGCGAGCCGGTGCAGGCCGCAACCTTCGTTACGGATGACCGCATTCTCTCCATCAGTGGCGACAGCACCGCGCAGCTGTGGGACGCGTGGACGGGGGAGCGCCTCCGTATGCTCGACACCCCGCCGCTCTACGCGCTCGCGAAGAAGCCAGCGAGCGGCCACGTCGCCGTCTGCGGAAGCGGCGGCGCCGTCATCGTGCTCGACGGACCCACGCTCGACGTCCGCGCCAGCTTCCACCTGCCGATGGTGGCCGCGCGGCACGGGCCGCTCTCCGAGGAGCGCAAGCGGCAGGTTGGAATCGTCTGGAATCGCCCGAGCAACACCCTCCAGGCGCTGGCCTGGCATCCCGATGGCGAGCACCTCATCTGCGGGGCCTGGGACTTCGTTCCCAGGATGTTTCACAGCGGGACCGGCCGCGTGGTGCGCGAGTGGCACGGCCACTCGCACTGGGTGGATGCCGTCGCGGTCGAGCCGTCGCGCGGGCTGCTGGTCACAGGCAGCTCCGACGGCACCGTGCGCGTCTGGTCGCTCCACTCGACCGAGTGTCTCGCCGTCCACGACGTCGGTCATGCCAACGTCGAAGGCCTGCTCCTGCATGACGGCGCCATCTACGTGACGTGCCAGGGAGAGCTCCTGGTGATTCCCCTGCCAGCGGAGTGAGCGGACGACAGGGGTTGCTGAGTCCCGTCGGGAGCGAGTACGGAGTGGGCCTCTCCGAGACACGTCATGACTGCCCGTCCGCGCTCCTTCACCGTCCTCGTCGTTCTCGCCGCGCTCAGCGCCGCCGCCCAACCTTCTCCGTCCCCGCTGGGGCCCGTGTCGCCCACAACCGGTCTGGTGCTGCGGGACGACGTGGTGCATGCCCTCATCCAGGAGAGCTCCGGCGACCGCATCCACGACGGCGTGCAGCGGCTGGCCCTCCTCGCCCGGGATACCGCAGGAGGCTACTCCGAGGCGGCCGAGTGGATGAGGGCCGCCGCCGTGGCCGCGGGGCTGCGGGACGTGCGGCTGGAGCCGATGAAGGAGGGTCCCCAGTGGCGCGCCACGCGCGGCGAGCTGTGGGTGGCCGGCCCCCACCGATACAGGATGACGTCCTTCGCCGACCTGCCCATGGCGCTGGCGCCAGGCAGCGGCAGCTTCGAGGGTGAGGGCCTGGAGCTGGTCGACGTGGGCAGCAGCACCCAGGACGCGGACTACGCGGGCAAGGACCTGAAGGGCAAGGTGGCGCTCACGCGAAGCCATCCCCGGGCCGTGCTGCGCAATGCCGTGGTGAAGCACGGCGCCGTGGGCGTCGTCACCTCCTACTCGACGCCGCCCTGGAACCTGCCCCACCGCATGGACGGAGACTTCCCGGACCAGGTGGGCTGGGCCGTCGTTCCGCCGGGGTTGGTGCCGCCGGGCGCGCGGGTGCCCTTCCTGTTCATGATTTCGGACCGCCAGGGGCGTGAGCTGCGAGCCCAGCTGCAGGAGGGCCCCGTCAAGGTGGACGTGAGCATTGCCGCCGAGACGTACGCGGGGCACTACAGCATCATCAGCGGCGTCATCCCCGGCACCCGCGCCGGAGAGGAGGTCGTCCTCACCGCGCACCTGGACCACTACAAGCCCGGCGCCAACGACAACGGCTCCGGGTCGGCCACCCTGCTGGAGCTGGTGCGCACCTACACCACGCTCATCCAGCGTGGCGTGCTGCCGCCGCCGGTGCGCACCCTGCGCGTGCTGTGGCTGCCGGAGTTCGAGGGCACCCGCGAGTGGTTCTCCCACCACGGCGCGGACCCGGTGCGGCGGGTGGCCCACTTCAACTTCGACATGCTCGGCGCGAGCCTGAGCCGCGCCCACTCGCGCTTCCTGGTGTCCTACACCCCGGACTGGAACGGCAGCTTCGTGAACGCCGTGTCCGAGTCCACGGTGGCCTTCATGAACCGCTTCAACGGGGTGGCCTACCCGCCGAGGAAGGACTTCCGCATCGGCTCGGTCACCGGCTCACGGGATCCGCTGGATGCGCACATGGAGCGCTACAGCCGCGGCTCGGACCACCAGCTCTTCAACGACCATGGCATCCCGGGCGTGGCCTTCTCCACCTGGCCCGACGACGGCTACCACACCAGCGGAGACCGGACGGAGAACGTGGACCCCACGCAGCTGCACCGCACCGCCTTCGCGGCTCTGGCCTCCATCACCGTCGCCGCCTGGGCGGAAGGCCCGGGGGCCCTGGAGCTGGCGCGACTGGTGGCGGTGCACGGGGGGCGGCGCGTGGCGGAGGACGAGTTCCGGGCCCGCCGCGACCTGGCCGCGACGCCCGCCGCGCAGGTGCCCGGCATCTACCGGCTGGCCCGCGCGGTGGTGCGCCTCGCCTACCAGCGCGAGCGCGACGCCCTGCGCTCCTGCGTGCCTCTGGGCGCTCCCGCGGCGCCGGTGCAGGCCCTCGCCCGGGTGCTGGAGAAGGCCGAGGCCCAGGCCCTGGACCGGCTGGAGGCGGAGGGCAAGGCGCGCGGCGTGTCCCTGAAAGAACCCGCCCCCAGCGAGGCCGAGCGCCGGGCCCGGGCCTTCGTCCCTCGCCGCGTGAAGGGCCAGGAGCTTGCGTCCTTCGATGACGTGGCGGGCAAGGTTGGCCCGGAGAGCCAGCCCCGGGTGGCCGCCGTGCAGGCCGCGTTGAGCGCGGCGAGCACCGCCCTGCGAGAGAGCGGGGAGAGCGAGCTGCGCTTCTACCAATTGCTGGATGCCATCGCGAGCTACGCCGACGGCAGGCGCTCCGTGGCGGACATCCGCGACGCGGCCTACGCCGAGTACGGCTACGTCTTCCCCGTGGAGGCGCTCCTGGACCTCTTCGGGCTGCTGGAGCAGGGCGGCATCATGACGCGGGCCCGCTGAGGAGCCGCGCGGCGATGCAGCAGAACGAGTAGCCGACCGGTCTGGTGACAATTATATCGGCGGCGTCCTGCACCACCGGAGTGCCGAAGCGCTCCGCCAGCACGTCTCCCACCTCAGCGATAGGAGTCAGCCCGTGCTTCGAAGCGGCACCGTCAATCGCCGTGTCGTCCTCGCCTCGCGTCCGCGTGGCCTGCCGACGCCGCGGGACTTCCGTATCGATGAGGCCGCCGTGCCGACGCCGGGCGAAGGACAGGTGCTGCTGCGCACCTTGTACCTCTCGCTCGACCCGTACATGCGCCAGGTGATGGACGAAATCCCACCGGTCTACGCACCGTCGGTGCGCCTGGGGGAACCCATGGTGGGCGGCACGGTCAACCGCGTCGTCGCTTCGAAGCACCCGGGATTCCGCCCCGGTGACCTGGTGCTCGGCAACGCCGGCTGGCAGGACTACGTGCTGTCAGAGGGGCAGGACCTGGTCTCGCTCGGCGAGCTGGCGCAGCCGTCGCAGGCGCTGGGCGTGCTCGGCATGCCCGCCTTCACCGCCTACGTCGGCCTGCTCGACATGGCCCAGCCCAAGCCGCGCGAGACCGTGGTCGTGGCCGCGGCGACGGGCGCGGTCGGCGCGGTGGTCGGGCAGCTCGCCAGACTCAAGGGCGCGCGCGTGGTCGGAATCGCCGGTGGCGCCGACAAGTGCCGCTACGCAGTCGAGGAGCTCGGGTTCGACGTCTGCCTCGACCGCCGGGACTCGCGGCTGGCCGAGCGCCTCGCTGCCGCCTGCCCGGGGGGCATCGACATCTATTTCGAGAACGTCGGCGGCGCGGTCTTCGACGCGGTGCTGCCGCTGCTCAACATCGGCGCGCGAGTGACGGTGTGTGGGCTGATTGCGCATTACAACGAAGAGACGCTGCCGCCCGGTCCGAACCGGCTGCCACAGCTGATGACAGCAGTGCTGCAGAAGCGCATCCGCATGCAAGGCGTGGTCATCCTCGACCACTACGCCGACCGCTTCGACGCCTTCCGCCGCGACATGGGTGAGTGGGTCGCCACTGGCAGGGTGAAGCTGCGCGAGGACCGGGTCGACGGGCTGGAGAACGCGCCGACGGCGTTCATCGGCCTGCTCGAGGGACACAACTTCGGCAAGCTCGTGGTGCGCGTCTCGGACGATTGACGCCGCCGTAGGTCCGGGTGCGCAAGTCACGGCAGCGCAGGGACCTCAAGGCGTGCTGCCGGGCACAGGCCCGGCGTCAGCCTGCCCGGCTCCTTGCCGCGGGTCCATCCCCGCGACGGTGCGCATGCTGCCGTGGCCGTACCGCACGCAGGCTGAAACGGCCAGATGCCGGGCAGGCGCAACTGGAAGCAGGGGGCCAGGCGGCGACCGGCGCCATGTGAACCACCAGGGATACTAATGTATCATGATGGCCTTTGGGCTTGTCCATTCAAGCCCCGGCCCCAAGGGACATCATGACTCCATCGACCTTCAACCTGAGCCGCGCCATGCGCCGAGGCGTCGCGCTCTCCATCAGCTTCGCCACCCTCGTCGCTCCCGGCTGGGTGGCGGCCGAAACCATCGGCGGTGGTACCATCACGACTCCGGCGGTCGGTCCCGCGCCGGCCTACGCGGTGGACGGCTCCGGCTTCGCGCTCGTGAAGAATTGGGACTTCGGCACGAGCGCCACCAGCACCGTCCGGGACATGGCGACCATGAACACCCATTTCCAGTATCACGACCAGCACGGGCTGGACGCGAACCCGGGATATGGCGCGAGCATGGTGGCCCCGAACGCAGCAACCGCCATCTCGGGCCAGCCCATTGAAGGCGTGGACACCACGTCGCCGGTTCGTGCGTTCTTCCCGGAGACCCTGCGCACCTATCTCGTGCCGCTGAATGGGGCCACCCTCCTCGACCCCTATCTGCTCAACACGGGGAGCGGTGCCTTCCAGCCCAGGTGGACCCTGTCGGGGGGTGGCACGAGACTCGAGCAGGACGTGCTCTGGGAAACCCGCGTGCGCTACGTCGTTCCACGCTACTTCTGGTTCGCCCTCTGGACCGACGGTGACTCCTGGGACGAGGGCGCGGAGTACGACCTGATAGAGAGCTTTGGTTATGACAACGCCGCGATTCGCGGAGGTAACAACTTCGACGGCCGGTACTGGCATTCAAGCGTGGTCGGAGGAAGCTCCGTCACCAACTATCACGTCAACTGGGCCAACGGGATGACCGCCAACGGCATCCCCGCGTATCTCGCGCCGGTCTACAACCCGACCGAGTGGCACGTCTGGACCTGGCTCTACCGCAAGGACAATACCTACGCCGCCTTCGTGGACGGCGTCCAGGTGCAGAGCGGCACCATCCATTGGACGTTCGGCGGTGGCGCGACGGATCGGCCCGTCAACATGAGCTTCCATTTCGATGGCACGTGGGGCAGTCGGAAGCCGGAGACGCGAAACGACTTCACCCTGCCTGCTTCCGAGCTGGCGGGTAAGTACTACGAATGGGATTACAGCCGCGTCTACCTGCGGACCGAGCCCGTGAAGGACAACACGGATACGACTGGCATCACCATCACAGCCGGCACCAGTGCCTGGGTGGCCAACTCCACACCCACGGGCTACGTCGGCACCAACTACCTGCACGACAACAACACGGACAAGGGCATCAAGTCCGTCCGGTATACGCCGACCCTGAGCGAGAGCGGCACCTACAATGTCTACATGCGGTGGCCCTCCGGCGGCAGTGGTCGGGCGGCCAGCGTCCCGGTCGACATCGTCAAGGCTGACGGAACGACCACCACGGTGCCCGTCAATCAGACGGTCAACGGTGGCACCTGGAACCTGCTCGGCACCTATGCGCTCTCCAAGCGGAATGCGTCGGTGACGATTCGCACGACTGGCACCCGGGGCACGGTCATCGCCGATGCCGTTCGCTTCACGCCCATCGCGAACGAGGTCATCGTGGACAACTCCAGGCTCAGCAGCAGCGACAAGACCGGCACCTGGGTCCACAGCAGGAGCACGCCCGGGTTCCACGGGTACAACTACGTCCACGACAACAACGACGGCAAGGGTTCGGCGACGGCCACGTTCACCCCCGACCTTCCCGTGGCAGGCACCTACAACGTGTATGCCCGCTGGACGGCCAGCGAGAGCCGCTCGAACAACGTCCCCTATCGCATCACCTCGAAGGCAGGCTCCGCGGTCGTGTATCGGAATCAGCGGGTGAACGGCGGCGCCTGGCAGTTGCTCGGCACCTACCCATTCAATGCCGGGACGGGTGGCAACGTGGTGATTTCAAACGCAGGGACCAGCGGTCACGTCGTTGCCGACGCCGTGCGCTTCGAGCTGGTACGGCCCTGACCGCGGCCCGCTGAAGGCGCGAGCGGAACGGCGCCTCCCGTTCCGCTCACGCCGCCGCGTTCCGGATGAGGCCCGCGAGTCCCGGGCAACCTCCAGATGCTGTGGCGCTCAGGGGTTCGTGAACCCGATGAGCTGGTGTCCCGCGACGACCCGGACGGTGTTGTCCGGCGGCATCGGGTTCTTCGTGAGCGCGGCGCCGTTCCGCATGAACGCGGTGCGGATGCGGGTGATGGGACTCGCGGCGTGGGCCTGGGCCAGCAGGGAGGACGCCTCGGCGGGGATGTCCACGATGCCGCTCGCCCCCGGCTGGATGCACGTGAGGACGACCTGCTTCGTCTTCGCCGGAGGGAGTGCATAGGGCGACAAGCCCGCCGTCGGCGCATCCGTCGTCTGGAGCTGGATGATGGTGAGCTCCGCGGCGCCGCAATGTCCTCCCTCGCCAGCACACCCGAGGCGGAAGGGGCGGCCGTCGAGGGGAACGTGGTCCAGCAGGCCCAGGGTGGCCGTGTCGGCGGTGAAGGCCGTGCCAATGGCCGCCACGGTCGTCTCCGGGAACTGGAAGGGCGAGTCGTTGCCAGGGGTGATGCGGACACGGACCTGGTCGGAGTCGCGGAGCGGATCTCCAGGAGCCTCATCCCCGGGAGTCCCTGGCACGGGCCCGGCGCCGGCGAGCACCTGGTAGGTGCCAGCAGCAGGAGCCGGGTTGGTGCCCGGCGCCTTGGCGACGCGCACCTCGGTGGCGCTCGTCACGGAGACGATGGGAAAGCTGCCGCTCGCGCCCGGTGCGCCTCGCAGCTGCAGGTAGCGGCCCGAGTCTTCCGGCCCGAAGGCCGCGCCGCCGATGGAGACCCGTGCGGTGTTGGGGGGCGCTCCCGTTCCCGCTACCGCGTGCTCCAGCACGACCTCGCCCTCGCCTGTCGCCGTCGGGCAGACGTACCCCGCGCCTTCCTGGAAGACGCATGCCGGACCCAGGCTCGCGCTCGTGCCCTCGATGGTCAGGGTTCCCACGTCACCGGCGGGGCGGGGCGGTGGGTCCGACGCGATGTCGTAGACCCAGACCTTGCAGCCGGTGAGCTGCCCCGGCGCCTCGTCGTAGTCGGGCGCTCGCGGCGCGGTGCTCATGTCGGCGAGCAGCGACAGCCCGTGCCCGAGGTGCGGGGCGCCGAGGAGCCTGCGGTCCTGGATGGAGATGGTGCCTGCGTGGGTGGAGACGGGAGTGCCCGAATCGGGCCCTCCGGGCCCTTCATCGGTGTCGTCCTTGGGACAACCGAACAGCGCCAGAAGGACAACGAGCCCCGGGATGCGTGATGCCGACATGCGGCCTCCTCAACTGGGTTGGAAGTAATCGGTGATTACATCGAGATGGATAGAAGGGCGCCCGGAGCCGCGCAACGAAATAAGCAGTGATTACATCCGGGGCCCTGCGTTGCGGTGCCCGGCGGTGGGGCCTATGCTCGCCGCACCATGTCCGCCGAGCGCCGACGGCCAATCCCCAAGAAGCCTCCGTCCTCGTACCACCACGGTCATCTGCGCGAGGCGCTCATCGCCGCCGCGCTTCGGCTCATTGGTGGCGGCCAGGACGTCAACCTGCGCGAGGCGGCACGGCTCGTGGGCGTGTCCCCGGGCGCCCCCTTCCGGCACTTCCGCGACAAGGCCGCGTTGCTGGCGGCCGTGGCCGAGGAGACGATGCTGCGCTTCCGCCGCGAGGTCTCCTCCGCGCTCGGCGCGGCGCCTCCCGCTCCGGCCGCGCAGATCCACGCGATGGCCATGGCGTATCTCCGGTTCGCGCTCGGCGAGCCGGCCCACTTCCGGGCGTTCGCGCGCGCAGGCGAGCTCGGGTTCTTCGACAGCGACTTCTTCAAGAAGGAGAACCAGGAGACCCTGGACGTGCTCGACAGGATGATTCGCGAAGGGCAGCGCCTGGGCGAGGTCGCGCCAGGTGACCAGAGAATCGTGCACCTGGCGGCGCGGGCCTTCGTCTATGGCCTGGGCCGCATGTACGTGGAGGGGCACTTCGCGCGCATGGGGCTCGGTGAGGAGGAGCCGCTCTCGGTGGCCGAGCAGGCGTTCGCTGTCTTCGAGCGAGGGCTCCTGCGCGCTGCACCTTCCCGCCCACGAGCGAAGTCTTCGCGTGCCCCCAAGGACCCGCTGCCCTGACGGACGTGTCGAGCGCGGCGGCCCCTCGCCACAGGTCCGCCAGCGCCTCGCCCTCACCGCGCTCCCCAGGCCCGTTTGCGCGCGGGACGCACGTCCTTTTCGCGGAACTGTGTGTCGCCTCACACTCCGGGTTTCACCCACACGCCCATCAGCGCCGAGGGGAGTGAGAAGGCACCCAGCCCTCTGCACACGCATCGAGCGGCAACGCCATGGAACCGAGGTGTCGGGGTCTGTGGGCTACTTGCCAGATTGTGTCCACCCGGACCATGCTTGGGATTCACGTCAGATGTGTAATCCAGGCCACGGGCACAGGCAGTCGAGGTTGGCCCTGGCACCGCATTGACCCTTTTGCAGGAGAGGCGCGGTGCGACCCACCGCTTTCATGCGGGCGTGAACGTCCACGAGACAACAGTCACCCTCTTGAGACGCCATGCCCGGGAGCGCCCGGAAGCCGTGGCCCTGCGCTTCCTCGCCGACGGCGAGGACGTCGTGACGGAGTGGTCCTACCGGCAGTTGATACAGCGTGTTTCAAGTATTTCACGCCGGCTGGCAGAGGCGGGGGCACGGGGCGAGCGGGTCATCCTCCTGTACGACTCGGGCCCCGAGTACATCGCCGCCTTCATGGGGGTGCTCCAGGCGGGAGGCATTGCCGTCCCGACCTATCCGCCCATGGGCCAGCGCCCGCTGTCGCGGTTGATTGGAATCATCCAGGACGCGGCGCCCCGGTTCGTGTTGAGCACCGCGCGCACGCGCGACACGCAGGCGCGGCGCGTGGCCGAGCTGAGCGGCCACGGCGCCCTGGAGTGGGTGGCGAGCGACGAGCTGCCGACCCGGGAGTCGTACGAGGACGTCCCGGTGGTGCAGGACCAGCCCCTGGCCATGCTCCAGTACACGTCGGGGTCCACCGGCTCGCCCAAGGGCGTCATGGTCACCCACGCCAACCTCCTGAGCAACTGCGAGACGATTGCCCGCTGGCTGGGGCCGTCCGAGGGCCGCCGCGGTGGCATGTGGCTGCCGCTGTTCCACGACATGGGGCTGCTGGGCGGGGTGATGCAGCCGCTCTACTCGGGGTTCCCGCTGCTGTTCATGGACCCCATGTACTTCATCCAGCGCCCGGTGCGCTGGCTGCGGGCCATCAGCAAGCACCGCCTCACCCTCAGCGGGGCGCCCAACTTCGCCTACGAGCTGTGCGCCACGCAGATTCCCGACGACGAGCTGCAGGGCCTGGACCTGTCGTGCTGGAGCGAGGCCTTCTGCGGCGCGGAGCCCGTGCGAAGCGAGACGATGCAGCGGTTCGCCGCGCGCTTCGCCCCCTACGGCTTCCGCGCCGAGGCCCTCAGCCCCTGCTACGGGCTGGCCGAGGCGACGCTGCTGGTGGCGGGCAAGCCCGCGGGGACCCGCCTTCGCACCTTCGTCTCCCCTCGCCAGGAGGACGGAGGCGAGGCCTCCCCGGAAGCCCCTCGTGAGCTGGTGAGCAGCGGCAGGGTGGTCCACGCGCACCGGGTGCGCATCATCGACCCGGACACGCTCGCCGAGTGCCCTCCGGGGAAGGTGGGGGAGGTCTGGGTCCACGGGCCCAGCGTGGCCATGGGCTACTGGGGCCGCGAGGAGGAGAGCCGGCAGACCTTCCAGGCGACGCTTCCGGACGGCCCGGCCGGATACCTGCGCACCGGCGACCTGGGCCTGCTGCACGAGGGCGAGCTCTTCATCTCCGGAAGGCGCAAGAACGTCATCATCATCGCGGGCCGCAACCACCATGCGGAGGACGTCGAGCAGACCGCCGAGGCGGCCCACGCCCAGGTGCGCAAGGGTGGGGTGGCCGCCTTCCCGGTGACGGCGGGGAACGAGGAGCGGCTCGTGCTCCTCGTGGAGCTGAAGCCCGACGGGCGGCGCACGGAGGCCGAGGTCGCGGCCGTGCGTGAGGGCATCATCCAGGCCGTGGTCGCGGCCCATGGGGTGAGGCCCCATGACATCTTCTTCGGTTCAGTGGGGGCCATCTCGCGGACCACCAGCGGTAAGCTTCAGAGACAGACAACCCGGCAGGCCTACCTGGGTGGCGTATTGCCCGCACTGAAGGTGGCTCCATGAGCGGTGGCTCCAAGGCTCGGCTCCAGAGGCGGTACGCGGCCCTGACGGTCGGCGTCCCCACGGTGGGCGCCGGAATCGCCATGTGGCAGTTGCTGCACTACGGCATCGGCTGGCTGGAGGTGAGCCTGCTGGTGGGCATGTACATCCCCACCGCGCTGGGCATCGAGGCGGGCTTCCACCGGTTCTTCGCCCACCGCTCCTTCCGCGCCGGCCGCCTGGTCACCGGGGCGCTGGCCATCTTCGGCTCCATGGCCGCCCAGGGCCCCATCCTGTTCTGGGCCGCCATCCACCGGAAGCACCACGCCTTCACGGACAAGGACGGGGACCCGCACTCGCCCGTGCCGCTCGCCGCCACGCCGACGCTGGCGGACCGGCTGCGCGCCTTCGTCCACGCGCACGTGGGCTGGCTCTTCAAGGTCGATGACACCGACTGGCTCCGCTACACCGCGGACCTGCTGCGCGACTCCTTCATCTTCCGCCTCAACTACCTCTACCCGCTGTGGGTGCTGCTGGGGCTGCTCATCCCCGCCGGCATCGCGGGCCTGGTGACGGAGTCCTGGGACGGCGCCTGGCGCGGCATGGTGTGGGGCGGCCTGCTGCGCATCTTCCTGCTCGACAACGTCACGTGGGGCGTCAACTCGCTGGGCCACCTCTTCGGTCCCCGGATGCACGCCTCGGGGGACCAGAGCCGCAACATGGCCTGGCTCGCCCTGCCGTCCGCCGGGGGCTCCTGGCACAACAACCACCACGCCTTCCCGGGCTCGGCCCGGAACGACCATCACTTCTGGCAGTTCGACCTCTCGGGTGCGTTCATCGAGGGGCTCGCCCTGGCGGGCCTCGTCTCGGAAGTGCACCGCGCGGGCCCCATCGTCGCACGGCGGAAGAACCGCCAGTCCGTCCTCCAGTAGCCCGGAAAGGAGAGCCGCCCCGTGCAAACCACCTCCGCTGTGTTTCACAAGGAGCCGCCCGCCGCCGAAGTCACCCCCCCGCCGGCCCGGCTTCCCAATGGCGTGGCCAAGGCGACGCCCGACGCGGTGCGCGCGCAGCGCATCGTCGCGCTGGGGGTGATGGTCCTCCCGCTGCTCGGCTTCATCGAGGCCATCCGCCTGGCGCTCGACGGCGCCTTCGGCGCCACCGAGCTGGTGCTGCTCCTGGTGATGTACTTCGTCCACATGGGCGGGGTGACGATGGGGCTGCACCGGCTGCTGGCGCACTGCACCTTCGAGACGAGCAGGGCCATGAAGGTCCTGCTCACCATCATGGGCTCCACGGCCGGGCAGGGGCCGGTCCTCTTCTGGGTGGCCACGCACCGGCGCCACCACGCGTACAGCGACGGCCCGGGGGACCCGCACTCGCCCAACCGCTTCGGCGACGACTGGAAGTCCCGGCTCAAGGGGCTGTGGTACGCGCACATGCCCTGGATGCTGTCGGACGAGGTCTCCAGCTGGGGCCACTTCGCGCGAGACACGCTGAAGGACCGCACGCTGTTCTTCGTGCACCAGACGTACTTCCTCTGGGTGTTCCTGGGGCTGGCCCTGCCGGCGGCGGTGGGCGGGCTGGTGCACGGCACGTGGATGGGCGCCTGGGCGGGCTTCGTCTTCGGCGGGCTGGCGCGCATGTTCCTGGCCAACCAGGCGGCCTGGTGCGTGGGCTCGGTGAGCCACATGTTCGGCCGCCGGCCGTTCCGCACGGGCGACCGGAGCGCCAACTCGCACTGGGTGGCCGTGGTGGCCTTCGGTGAAGGGCTGCAGAACAACCACCACGCCTTCCCGGGCTCGTACCGCCACGCCGTCGAGTGGTGGGAGCCGGACCTCAGCGGGTGGGTGCTGACGCTGATGGGCAAGCTGGGGCTGGTCTGGGATTTGCGCCAGCCCACCCCCGAGGCCATCGAGCGGATGCGGCTGAAGACGCCCGCGCGCTGACACCGCGGGCTGGCGACACACGGATTCGAAGCAGCAGGCACCTGAGACCTTGGAGGCAGCATCATGACGGACGGATTCTTCTCGGGGATTGCTCGAAAGCTGGGGTTCGCGAGCGAGGAGAAGCCCCACATCATCCCGGACGAGGCGGGCCTGCGCGCCTGGCTCGTGCAGTGGCTGGCGAAGCAGATCAAGGTGGAGCCCTCGCAGATAGACACCGCGAAGCGCTTCGACGAGTACGGCCTGGACTCACGCGTGGCGGTGCAGGTGTCGGGCGAGCTGGAGAAGATCATCGAGCGGCGGCTGTCACCGGCCCTGCTGTTCGAGTACCCCACCATCGACGAGCTGGCGAAGGCGCTCGCCAAGGACACGGCGGAGCAGAGCGACGCCGTCGAGGCCTGAGCGGCCCACTGCCCGAAGGGAGAGCCCATGCAAGCGCTTGCGACCGGTGTGCCGCAGCACCCCAAGGCCCGCTTCGACGAGCTGAGGGAGCAGATGACGACGCTCCAGGGCCAGTCCCTGGCCGCCGCCATTCCGAGGGAGCTGTACGAGCCCCGGCTGGGGCGGGGGCTGCTGGGCTTCTTCACCAGCTACCTCTTGTGGGCCGGCGGCATCGTCGGCGTGGCGCTGGCGCCCTCGGCGTGGCTGTACCTGCCGCTGTGGCTGGTGTCGGGGCTGGGCGGCTGGGGGCTGCACTGCATCGCGCATGACTGCGGCCACGGCTCGTTCTCGCGCTCGCAGCGGCTCAACTCCCTCATCGGCCACCTGGCGCTGCTGCCGCTGGTGTACCCGTTCCACGCGTGGAAGCACGTGCACAACCTGCATCACGCCAACACCAACAGCCTGGAGAAGGACACGGACTGGCGCCCGGTGGACGCGCTGACCTTCCAGCGGATGCCGCTGGTGGACAAGCTCGTCTACATGGGCACCCGCTCGGTGTTCTTCTGGCTGGGGACGGTGCACTACTGGCTGGTGTCGGGCTTCCGGCCGGGCTTCTTCCCCCAGGCCAAGGCCCGGGCCGAGGTGCGCCGCTCCATCGTCTACGTGGTGCTCTTCTCGGCCGTGTTCTTCCCGGCCCTGGTGTACGCGACGGGGTGGATGGGGCTGCTGCTGTACTTCGTGGCCCCCTGGGTGGCCATCCATGCGTGGTTCAGCACCACCACGTACATGCACCACACCACCGAGGACCTGCCCTTCCTGCGGCAGGGCGAGTGGTCGCTGGTAGGCAGCAAGCTGCTGCTGACGACGGACTACCGCTACCCGAAGGTGCTGTTGTTCCTGACGCACAACATCTCCATCCACGCCGCCCACCACGTGGCCCCCAAGGTGCCTTTCTACAACCTGCTCCAGGCGCAGGAGGCCCTCAAGACGGCCTTCCCGGGCATGCTGCGGGAGAAGGACTTCTCGAGCATCCCCCGGGAGCTGCTGCGGGCCGTGACGCGGTGCCATCTGTATGACCCGGAGACGGGGTACTACCACTCGTTCATCGAGAAGCCCGGCGGCTCCGTGGAGCCCCGGACGGCGGTATCCTCCTGACGCGCCCGAGCGCGGGTGGACCGCGCCGCGGTGAGAGACCTTCATGCAGCAGCTAGACCTGGTGAGGCTGGGGCTGTCCGTGCTGGCGGCGGTGGCTCCCTCCGTGGCGGGGCGCGTGGCCACGGACCTGTTCTCGCGCTCGCGCCACACCCAGAAGCCCGTCACCGCGGGAGCGCCGCTGGGCGCGCAGGTGCTGCCGCTGCGCAACGGCGCCTCGGTGGTGAAGCAGGCGTACGTCTGGGGCAAGGGCCCCACTGTCCTGCTCGTGCACGGGTGGGGCGCCGACAGCAGCAGCCTGTACAGCATGGCGCGCCCCCTGTCGCAGCAGGGCTTCCGCGTCGTCGCCTTCGACGCTCCGGCGCACGGTGCCTCGCCGGGGAACCTGACGACGATGACGGAGTTCGTCACCGCGGTGGGCGGGGTGATGGACGAGCTGGGCGAGCTGCATGCCGTCGTCAGCCACTCGCTGGGGGGCCTGGCCACGGTGGCGGCGCTCTCCCGGGACCTCGGGCGCCAGCCGCGGCACCTCATCCTGCTGTCGGTGCCCACCAACCTGCCGGAGCTGATGGAGGGCTTCGCCGCCAACCACCTGCGGCTCAAGCCGTCGGTGCTGCCCTACATGCGCGGCGAGCTGCTGCGCCGCAACGGCGTGCCGGTGGAGCACTGGGACATCCGCACCCTGGGGCCCGTGCTCCGGGTGCCCACGCTCATCATCCATGACGTGGAGGACTCCATGGTCTCCTTCCGGCAGGCGGAGCTCATCCACCAGGTCTTCGCGGGCCGCAGCCACGTGGAGCCCACGCGGGGCCTGGGCCACCGCAACATCCTGCTGGACGCGGAAGTGCGGAAGAGAATCCTCCACTTCGTGAGGGCCGCGGAGGCCGCGGCGTAGCGACGGACGTACTGCTCAGCACCCTTGACCGACACCATGAGGCAGCCCTTGAGACCCCTGCCCCCGACGTTCGTTGACCTGCTGCGCGCCAAGGCCGAGCAGGTGCCGGACCTGCGCGTGCTCACCTACCTGGTGGATGGCGAGGAGCAGGAGGAGCACGCCACCTACCGCGAGCTGGACCGGAGCGCGCGCGCCATCGCCGCGGAGCTGCAGCGGCGCGGCCTGTCCGGCGAGCGCGTGCTGCTGCTGTACCCGCCGGGACTGGACTTCATCCGGGCGCTGCTCGGCTGCTTCTACGCCAACGTGGTGGCGGTGCCCGCGTACCCGCCGGACCCGTCCCGCCTGGCGCGCACCCTGCCGCGCCTTCGCACCGTGCTGGCCAGCTCGCAATCCAAGGCCATCCTCTGCACGTCCTTCATCGTCCAGATGGCGGAGAGCCTCTTCGAGCTGGCGCCGGACCTGCGCGAGTCCAGCTGGGTGGCCACGGATGCCCTGGAGGCGGGGCTGGAGGACGCGTGGAGGGCGCCGGCGCTGACGCCGGAGAGCCTGGCCTTCTTCCAGTACACCTCCGGCTCCACCAGCGAGCCCAAGGGGGTGATGCTGAGCCACGCCAACCTCGTCCACAACTCGGAGCTCATCCGGCGCTCGTTCGCGCACGACGCGCAGAGCGTGGGCGTCATCTGGCTGCCGCCGTACCACGACATGGGGCTCATCGGCGGAATCCTCCAGCCGCTGTACGTGGGCTTCCACACGGTGCTGATGTCGCCGCTGGACTTCCTGCAGCAGCCCCTGCGCTGGCTGAAGGCCGTGACGAAGTACCGGGGGCGCACCAGCGGCGGTCCGAACTTCGCCTACGAGCTGTGCGTGCGCCGGGCGAAGCCGGAGGACGTGGAGCAGCTGGACCTGAGCAGCTGGACGCTGGCCTTCACCGGCGCGGAGCCGGTGCGCGCGCAGACGCTGCGGCGCTTCGTGGAGACCTTCTCGCCCGCCGGCTTCCGCGAGACGTCCTTCTACCCGTGCTACGGCCTGGCGGAGGCGACGCTCATCGTCACCGGCAAGGCCGACGTGAGTGGCAGGCCCCTGGTCAAGCGCGTCGACAAGACGGCGCTGGAGGTGGAGAGCCGGGCGGTGGAGGTGACGGACGCGACCGCGCCGGAGCTGGTGGGCTGTGGCCCGGCCGTCGCCGACACGGACGTGCGGGTGGTGGACCCGGACACGTGCCGCGAGGTGGCGCCGGGCCGGGTGGGGGAGGTCTGGGTGCGCGGCCGCAGCGTGTCCTCGGGGTACTGGGGCCGCGAGGACGAGACGGCCCGGGTGTTCCAGGGGTACCTGGCGGACGGAGGGGAGGGGCCCTTCCTGCGCACGGAGGACCTGGGACTGATGATGGACGGCGAGCTCTTCGTCACCGGCCGGCGCAAGGACCTCATCATCCTCCGCGGCCGCAACATCCACCCGCAGGACATCGAGCGTGTGGCGGAGGAGAGCCACCCGGCGCTGCGGCAGGGCGGGTGCGCGGCCTTCGCCATGGACGAGGACGGAGAGGAGCGGCTGGTGGTGGTCCAGGAGGTGGACGTGCGCAAGCAGCCGGACCTGGAGCAGGTGGCGAAGGACCTGCGGCGCGCCGTCCTCCAGCAGCAAGACGTCCCGGTGCACACCCTGGTGTTGCTCAAGCCGGGGCACATTCCCAAGACGTCCAGCGGCAAGCTGCAGCGCGCGCGCTGCCGCGCGGCCTTCCAGCAGGGCGAGCTGGAGACGCTGCTGGTCAGCCCCCTGGCCCCTGGCAAGCGGAGTCACACGTGAGTGGCGAGACGAACGGGCAGCTCTCCGAGGAGGCGCTGCAGTCCTTCATCAGCGAGCGCATCGCCCACTGGCTGGGCACCGCCCCGGAGGAGGTCGACCGCCGCGTCGACTTCACCGACTACCAGCTGGACTCGGTGGCCCTGGCGAGCATCTCGGGGGAGCTGGAGGTGCGCCTGGGCCGGCGGCTGTCGCCCAATCTGCTGTGGGAGTACCCCACCATCGAGCGGCTCTCGGCGTACCTGACCCGGCCTCCCGGCATGGAGCAGAAGCAGGCGCCCGGGCGCGGCTGACGGCTCAGGCCGTGCCGGTCTCCGCCCTCCGGTCCTCGGCGCGCACGAACTCGAGGATGGCCTTCAGGGCCTCCTCGTCGCTCAGGATGCGGCGGTGGCCGGGGCCCTCCAGGACCTTCAGCTTCGCGCCGGGCCACGCCCCCGAGTTGTCGTGGGTGTGCGAGATGGGCACCACCTCGTCGGCCGGGTCGTGCAGGAACAGCGCCGGCAGGTCCAGCTTGCGCAGCAGGGGCGGCAGGAAGAGGCTGTCCATGGGGCGGCCCGCGAGCCGCTCGATGGCCTGGGCCGTGAGGGCGAAGTGGGACTCGCCGAGGCCCAGCATCTGGATGACCTGACGGGCGAAGTGCGCCGGGTGGTTGGGCGAGGCGATGATGACGGCCTTGCGCGCCTGCAGCCCCAGCTCGGTCAGCGCCAGCATGGCGGCCGTGCCACCCAGCGAGTGGCCCACCACGGCCTCCACCGGCCCCAGCTTCGCGCCGACCGCGCCCACCGCGCGCGCCAGCAGCGGAATGGGCACCAGCTTGCCCGCGGAGGCGCCGTGGCCCGGCAGGTCCATGGCCACCACGCGGTAGCCGGCCCCGGTCAGCCGGTCGATGATGGGCGTCATCCGGCGGTGCTCGCCTTCCCAGCCATGCACCACCAGCACGGTAGGGCCCGTGCCCCAGCTCCAGGCGACGATGGGCCCGCCCGTGGTGGCCATGTCCGGCCCGTCGATGACGAGGCGGGTGGCCTCGCCCTGGGGCGTCACGAGGTTCTTCGGCGGGCCCTGCTGCGGCGAGAGGAAGAGGCGCGCGGCGCGCTCCGCGGTGCTTCCGGGCGCGAGCGCGAAGCCCAGGCGGAAGGCGACCCGCATGACACCCAGTTGCAGGAGCTGACCGACACTCGCCTGACTCTTCGACTTTCGTGCCATGGCCCGTCACTCCTAGCAGAGGCGAAGTCGGGAAAACAAGGAGACGCCTGGACCGGCCCGGTCGCAGGCCGTGCTCCCGCCGCCCTACCTCGAAGGTCCCGCCTCGATGATGACCAGGCCGTGGTTCCGGTCGACGGTGCACGCCTGGTTGCCGAGCATGGCCATCGGCTCCGGGGCCCTTTCCGGCTCCGCACTGCCCGCTGTGAAAGGCGGTACACTCGCTCGAAGGAGCGGACGCAGCGGCAGCCATGGTGAAGGGACCTGTCGCGTCGTGCTGTCCCGCGTCACGCCTCCAGCTCCACCGTGCCGAGGACGTGTAGCGGGAACCCCGCAGTGGCCCGAGGGCTCGTGTGCGCCGGGTAGGAGGCGCCCGGACACGAACGGGATTGTCGTTGCCATTGAGTTGCGATTGAGATGGGGGGGCATTGCCCGGGGGCCGCGCCTGAGGTAGAGAATGTTGCCGTCTAAGGAGAAGACTTTGAGCGGAGTGAACTGGAGCCTGGAGCTGGAACAGCGGCTGGCGTTGGCCACGCCGGACAAGACGACGCGCGGGATGTACCTCAAGGGCATCCTCCATGTGGTGAGCACCCTGGGAGACGAGGCCGCCGTGCAGCGCTGCATGGCCGCCATGGGTGAGAAGCGCATCACCGACTTCTTCAGCTATCCCGTCACGACGCAGCTGCGCCTGGTGTTCGCCGCGGCGGAGGCCCTTGGCGCGCGCCATGGTGGCTTCGAGGAAGGCCTGCGGCTGCTGGGGCGTCAGGGCACGGCGGACTTCTTCTCGTCGCTGGCCGGCAAGACGATGCTGGCGCTGGCGGGCAACAGCCCCACGCGGGTGCTCAACAACCTGCCGACCGCGTACCGCGCGTCCAGCAGCTACGGCGAGCACACGATTGAGTGGACGGGGCCCAACAGCGGCCGCTTCGTGCTCAAGGGCGAGTTCATGCCCGTGCCCTATCACTGCGGCGTCGTTGAGGCCGTCGTCGAGAAGGCGCAGGTGAAGGGCGGCAAGGTGACCGGCCGGCAGATCAGCATGACCGACTGCGAGTGCTCCTTCTCCTGGGACTGAGCGTCGGCCCCGCCTTTCCGGGCGGGGTGGCGCGGTCCTCCTGGGCGCAGCCGGAGGCGGAGCTCCGTGCATCACAGGCGTGATGCCCTCAGGCTGCATCAGGCACCTGGGGTCACTACGGACGACGAACCGCGCGAGCCCGTGACTTGCCGCTTCGCTCCAGCCGTGCGCGCCCGG
Organism: Pyxidicoccus xibeiensis; assembly: GCF_024198175.1. Taxonomy (NCBI): domain Bacteria; kingdom Pseudomonadati; phylum Myxococcota; class Myxococcia; order Myxococcales; family Myxococcaceae; genus Pyxidicoccus; species Pyxidicoccus xibeiensis. The sequence continues at coordinate 469,346 of NZ_JAJVKV010000003.1, read as the reverse complement.
CGCTCGCGCCAGAGACAGGTCCGCCGACGTACGCCGCGAGGTGCTTGCCGGTCAGCGTCGAGCGCGCCGCGACCAGGTCCGCCGGGGTGCCTTCGAACACGATTCGCCCGCCGTCGTGGCCGGCGCCCGGCCCGAGGTCGATGACCCAGTCGGCGTGCGCCATGACCGCCTGGTGGTGCTCGATGACGATGACCGACTTGCCGGAGTCGACCAGCCGGTCCAGCAGCCCGAGCAGCTGCTCGACGTCGGCCAGGTGCAGTCCGGTGGTCGGCTCGTCGAGCACGTAGACGCCGCCGTCAGCGGCCATGTGCGTCGCGAGCTTCAGCCGTTGCCGCTCGCCACCCGACAGCGTGGTGAGCGGCTGGCCGAGCCGAAGGTAGCCGAGCCCGACGTCGGCCATGCGCTTCAGGATTTCGTGCGCGGCCGGCGTCCGCGCCTCGCCGGTACCGAAGAAGGCGACCGCGTCATCGACGGGCAGGTCCAGCACTTCGGCGATGTTGAGCCCGCCGAGCCGGTAGTCCAGCACCGCCGCCTGGAACCGCCGGCCCTCGCATTCCTCGCAGAGCGTGGTGACGCCGGCCATCATCGCCAGGTCGGTGTAGATGACCCCGGCGCCGTTGCAGGTGGGGCAGGCGCCCTCGGAGTTGGCGCTGAACAGGGCGGGCTTCACGCCGTTGGCCTTCGCGAACGCCTTGCGGATCGGCTCCAGGAGGCCGGTGTACGTCGCCGGGTTGCTCCGCCGCGAGCCACGGATGGCGGTCTGGTCGACCGTCACCACTCCATCCCGGCCCGACACCGAGCCGTGGATGAGCGAGCTCTTTCCCGACCCGGCCACGCCCGTCACCACCACCAGCACGCCGAGCGGGATGTCGACATCGACCTTCCGCAGGTTGTGGGCGCTGGCGCCGCGCACCTTCAGGGCTCCCGACGGTGTCCGCACCGACGGCTTCAAGGAGGCCCGGTAGTCCAGGTGCCGCCCGGTGAGCGTGCCGCTGGCCCTCAGCGCGTCGATGGTGCCCTCGAACACCACCTCGCCACCCGCCGTGCCAGCGCGGGGGCCGAGGTCGACGACGTGGTCGGCAATCTCGATGACCTCCGGCTTGTGCTCGACGACCAGGACGGTGTTGCCCTTGTCGCGCAGCCGCAGCAGCAAGCCGTTCATCCGCTGGATGTCGTGCGGGTGCAGTCCGACTGTCGGCTCGTCGAACACGTAGGTCACGTCGGTGAGCGACGACCCGAGGTGGCGAATCATCTGGGTGCGCTGGGCCTCGCCGCCCGACAGCGTCCCCGACGGCCGGTCGAGGCTGAGATAGCCCAGTCCAATCTCCACGAACGAGTCGAGCGTCTGCCGAAGCGTCTCCAGCAGCGGCGCGACGGACGGCGCGTCCAGCCCGCGCACCCACTCGGCCAGGTCGTTGATCTGCATCGCACAGGCGTCGGCGATGTTGATTCCTTTTATCTTGGAGGACCGGGCGGCCTCGTTGAGCCGGCTGCCGCCGCAATCAGGGCAGGTGGTGAATGTCACCGCCCGCTCCACGAACTCACGGATGTGCGGCTGCAGCGCCTCCTTGTCCTTGGACAGGAACGACTTCTGGATGCGCGGAACCAGCCCCTCGTAGGTCAGGTTCATGTTCTCTATCTTCACCTTGGTCGGCTCGCGATAGAGGAAGTCGTGGCGCTCCTGCCTGGTGTACTTGCGGATGGGCTTGTTCGGGTCGAGGAAGCCCGAGGCCGTGAAGGTGCGCACATACCAGCCGTCGGCGGTGTAGCCAGGGACGGTGAGCGCGCCCTGGTTGAGTGACTTCGTGTCGTCGTACAGCTGGGACAGGTCGATGTCGGTCACCGAGCCCATGCCCTCGCACCGTGGGCACATGCCGCCGGTGATGGTGACGACCCGCTGCTCGGTCTTCCCGGCGCCCTTCTCGACCGAGAGCTCCCCGACGGCGCGGGCCGACGGGATGTTGAAGGAGAACGCGTTGGAGGAGCCGATGTACGGCTTGCCGAGGCGGCTGAACAGCACCCGCAGCATCGCGTTGGCGTCGGTCGCCGTGCCGACCGTCGAGCGCGAGTTGGCGCCCATCCGCTCCTGGTCGATGATGATGGCGGTCGTCAGCCCTTCCAGGACGTCGACCTCGGGCCGGGCCATTCTCGGCATGAAGCCCTGCACGAACGTGCTGTAGGTCTCGTTGATCATCCGCTGCGACTCCGCCGCGATGGTGCCGAACACCAGCGACGACTTGCCCGAGCCCGAGACGCCGGTGAACACCGTCAGCCGCCGCTTGGGGAGCTCGACGCTCACGTCCTTCAAGTTGTTCTCACGGGCACCCCGGACGCGAATCAGGTCGTGGCTGTCCGCGGGATGCTGGCTGGAGGAGGGCGTGTGCTTGGTCATGGCGTCGGGCACGAACGGCGAGGAGGGTGGCAGTCAACGCTGCTGTCAGGCAGGGAGGACCGCGACGGCTTCGACTTCGAAGAGCATCCCGTCCAGCGCCAGCCGAGGGACGGGAATCAGCGTACAGGTCGGCTTCATGCCGCCGTTCCAGGCCGCGTCCAGCTCGGGGCCGATGATCCTGAGCTTCTCCTCCGTGTGGTCCACCACGAGCATGGTGAGCTTCGCGACATGGCCGACGCCGGCTCCCACTGACTCCAGGGCGGTGCGGATGTTCTGGAATGCCTGTCGGACCTGGAGGCGGAAGTCGGGCTGCAGCGCCCCGGTCTCGCTCTCTCCACCTTGCCCCGCCAGGTAGATGAGCCGGGTGCCGGGCGCCACCTGCGCCACGTGCGAGAAGCCGTAGGGCGCCGGGTCGAACAGCCCCCTGGGATTCGTCAGGACCAGCGGCGACGTCTTCGAGGGCCCAGCGGTCTGTCCCATGATTCACCTGTATGGATTCTGGAGGCTGTGTATCCGGGTTCGGACCCGAATATGCGAGCAAGCAACCGACTCTTCAATTGAATCTGGACGAGGCCTCTCCGTGCTCGCGGTTGTGCGTGTCCGACCATTTCAAGGTGTTGCACGGGGCGAGATAGGCAGCCCAGCTCCCGCTCTACCGAAGACGCTGGAGCACTTCATCCAGCGCCTTGTCGGCGGGAACCTGGATGTCCGGGGCGATGCCAACGCCCTCCCAGTCCTTTCCCGTGTCGGGGTCCACGGTCCGCCCCACGGGAAGGACCACGGCCAGCGCGTCCCCGAGTTGCTGCGGACAGGAGAAGTGATTGGCCCCCGCCGTGGGCTCTCCCACCAGGGTGGCGCGCCCCGTGCGCTTGAGCGCCAGCGCCAGATGCTCGGCCGCGGACGCGGTCCGCTTCGAGACGAGGTAGAAGACCCGCGCGCCGAAGAGGCGTGACTCGGCCGCATGGGGACGCACCCGGTGCTCCCGACGGTGGATTCCCTCCGGGCCCTCGCTCTCGCGCAGCATGGGGTCGTCGGGCGGTCCGCACCCGAGCTCGAGGTTGCGCCGTGGGGTGTCCATGTACGCCAGGAGCGTCTCCTCTTCGAAGAGATAGGACAGCAGGACGTTCATCTCCCTGGGCCCTCCGCCGCGATGGGTCCGGGCATCGATGATGAGCGCCCTGGCCGTCGCGTGCTCCTTCATGAACTGGTCCACCGCCTGGACCGTCCTCTCGTCGCCGGGGAAGCCATTGATACGGATGTAGGCGATGCCTTCAGCGAGCCACCGGGCCTCCGAGATGGGCTCGGGGCCCGGAGGACCGCCCGGCCCCGGAGGACCGCCCGGCCCCCGAGGACCTCCCGGCCCCGGAGGACCGCCCGGCCCCCGAGGACCGCCCGGCCCTGGCCTCCATGGCCCCGCATCCGATGGAATGACTCGCAAGTGCCCGTCGGCGGAGACGGCCTGGAGGTCCGCCGTCAAGCGCGTGGCCAGCTCGGCCTGGTTCACGTACTCGCGATAGACGCCCCGCGCGAGGTTGTCTCTCAGCATGGCGGCGTACTTCCTGCCTGTCTCGGGATGGACGTAGCCCGCCTCCAGCATCGCCGCGAGGGCCTCGACAGGCTGGGCAAAGCCTCCGGAGTCCGGGGCCTGTTCCGCCGTCTTGCATCCCAGTCCCACGGCACCACTCATCCACAGCGCGAGCAGCCACGTCACCCCGACTCTCATGGGAAAGACCTCCTGGACACCATGTGTGTCAACGAGGACGCGCGAGGCAGGCAGGCGGCATACACCCGCCTGCGAATTCCCCGGCCTCGCGGCCGAAGTGCCTGTCGTCGGGGGTGACGAGTCGAATGGCGAACCGGTCAGCGGGTTCGCGGGCCTGGAGGCGGAGTCACAACGTCCTGGCGGCCAGCTCCCTGGCCACCTCGATGAAGAGCCGCAGCGGCCCAGAGCGCTGCGCCCTGCTGGGAAAGTAGAGGAAGAAGCCGGGCACGGTGGGCGCGTACTCCTCGAGCACACGCACGAGCCTCCCGGAGCGCAGCTGCCCCTTCACGGCCGGCTCGAAGGCGTACGCCAGGCCCAGGCCCTGCTCGACCAAGGCCCGCGTCAGCTCGCGGTGGTTGGTGACGATGCTGCCACGCACCGGCACCCGCCAGCTGCGCTTCCCGCGCTCCAGCTCCCAGGCGTAGAGCGCCCCGCTCGAGGGGACGCGCAGGGTGAAGCACTCGTGGCGCAGCAGGTCCTCGGGCTTCTGGGGAGTGCCGTGTCGCTCCAGGTACGAAGGGGCCGCCACCACGACGAAGCGGAAGGCATCTGTCAGGCGCACCTGCACCATGTCGCGCTCGATGGCCTCGTGCAGGCGGACGCCCGCGTCGTAGCCCTCCGCGACGATGTCCACGAAGCGGTTCTCGACGGCGACCTCCACCTCCACACGCGGGTGGCGCGCGCGGAAGGCCGGCAGCACCGGCGTGACGACGTAGGGCACCGCAACCTCCGGCACCGTCAGCTTCAGCCGCCCCACCGCCTCGCCCGGCTGGGCGGACACCTCTTGCAGGGAGGCGAGGGCCTGGCCGAGGCCCGGCCCCGCGCCCTCGAGCAGCCGGCGCCCTGCCGCCGTGAGCGCCATGCTGCGGGTGGTGCGGGTGAAGAGCACCACCCGCAGCTGCTCCTCGAGCTGGCGCACCGACTGGCTCACCGCCGCCGGAGAGACGCCGAGCTCGCGGGCGGCAGCGCTGAAGCTCCGCAGGCGCGCCGCCACGAGAAACGTCTGCAGGTGCGGCAGGAGGTGGGTCTTCATCGAGAGCGTCCGTTCGGGCACCTCTGGAGCGCCACGCTGGCGCATTGCGCCCTGAGGTGCCGGTGCTCCACAGTCTTGGCAGCAGGCATCTTAAACCACAGCTTCAAGGCCCTTTGTCCTACCGCCACCTAGTCCGGTGCGCCCAGGAGGGCTACTTCTCTTCGCATCGGCGCCGAGCCCCGAGGCGGGGTCCGCCAGAGCGCCGCGCGGCGGACGCGCAGGAAAGAGAAGGCCTTGAGCCCCAAGAGCCCCTCCATCCCCGCGTTGAGGAGAGGCTTGCACATGGCATCGGAACGCAAGAACAAGATGGGACGCCGCTCCTTCGTGCTGTCGGCGGGAGCTCTGGCCGCGACGCCGCTGCTGGGCGGTGCGGCCGCACAGGCCGCTGCGAAGCCGGAGGCATCGCGCAGGCCGCCTGCACCCAAGGCACTTGGACGCAGAAGGCTGGGCGCACTGGAGGTCTCCAGCGTCGGGCTCGGCGTCCAGAACATGAGCCGGACCTACCAGACCACGGTCCCGAGCCGGGTCGAGATGCTCAACATCATCCGGACCGCCTTCGACCGGGGCGTCACCTTCTTCGACACAGCCGAGGCGTACGGTCCTCACGAGGTCGAGCGCATTCTCGGCGAGGGCGTCGCCCCCTTCCGGGACAAGGTCGTCATCGCCTCCAAGTTCGGATGGAACATCGACCAGGAGACCGGCGAGCGTCGCCCGGGACTCAACAGCCGCCCGGCCCACATCAAGCGGGTCGTCGAGGGCATGCTCAAGCGCCTCCGCACCGACCGCATCGACCTCCTCTACCAGCATCGCGTCGACCCTGAGGTCCCGATCGAGGACGTCGCCGGGGCAGTCAAGGAGCTGATGGCCCAGGGCAAGGTCCTGCACTGGGGCCTGTCCGAGATGGGGCCGAACACGCTGCGACGCGCTCATGCCGCGCTGCCCGTGAGCGCCGTCCAGAACGAGTATTCGATGCTGTGGCGTGGCCCCGAAGCGGTGATCATCCCGCTCTGCCAGGAGCTGGGCATCGGCTTCGTACCGTGGAGCCCGCTCGGCGTGGGGTTCCTCACGGGAGCCATCGACGCGAATACGCGTTTCGCTCCGGGGGACATTCGCGGCGTCGAGTCCCGCTTCTCTCCCGAGAACCTGCGGCACAACCTGGCGCTCGTCGAGTGCGTCAAGCGCTGGGCCGAACGGAAGGGTGCCACGCCCGCCCAGCTCGCGCTGGCCTGGCTGATGGCGCAGAAGCCCTGGCTCGTCCCCATCCCGGGAACGACGCAGATGGCGCACATGCTCGAGAACATCGGAGCGGCTGACGTGCGATTCACGGCGGCTGAGCTCGCCGAACTGAACGGCGCCGTCTCAGCGGTCGAGATCCGCGGCGCCCGGCTCCCGGAACAGGTGCTGGTCTTCTCGGGGGTCGAGGCGCCCCCGAAGAAGTGAGTCAGGGATGGCAGGGTGCAAGAGCGATTTCGAAAGGACCCCACATGAAGCTGCTGCCCCTGACCGCAACGGTGCTCCCACTCCTGGTAGCGGCCTGCGCCCACACGAACACGGCGGGCGCTGGCTCGGGTGCCGAGGTGCCCGCGGCCACCCCGGGCGACGGCGCGCAAGCGCTGCAGCTCGCCCGCAGCGGCTCGCAGCCCTCACGCCAGGGGCCTGCCGAGAACTTCACGGGGGCGGTGCGCGTCGACCCACTGTTCCAGGCGAAGGCCCCGGCACGTGCCTCGGGCGCCGCTGTCACGTTCGAGCCCGGCGCGCGGTCTGCCTGGCACTCGCATCCCCTGGGCCAGGCCCTGCTCGTGACCGAGGGCGTGGGACGCGTGCAGCGCTGGGGCGACCCCATCGAGGAGATTCACAAGGGGGACGTCGTCTGGATTCCGCCCGGGCAGAAGCACTGGCACGGCGCCTCGCCCGAGAGTCGGCTGACGCACATCGCAGTCTCGGAGCACCTCGACGGCAAGTCCGTCGACTGGATGGAGAAGGTCAGCGACGAGCAGTATGGCGCGCCCGCCACGAGTCGCGGGGCCACCTCCGCTGCACCCGCGCGCCTCGGCGTCGGAGCAGACGGCCAGCCCACCACGGCGCAGCGGCTGTTCGGCGACATCTCGCCGAAGATGGTCGAGCTCACGGACGGCGTGCTCTTCGGCGACATCTGGGAGCGCCCAGCGCTCTCCAAGCGCGACCGCAGCCTGGTGACCGTCAGCGCCCTCATCGCGATGAACCGTCCTGACCAGCTCCGGTCCCACTTCGCCCGTGCGCGCGACAACGGGGTGACGCGGGAGGAGCTCATCGAGACCATCACCCACCTGGCCTTCTACGCGGGCTGGCCCAGCGCCGTCACGGCGCTCGGCGTCGCGAAGGAAGTCTTCGAGGGCAAGTGATGCGTCGACGAAGCCCTGAGGAGGTAACCCGGATACCTGTCGTCATCTACTTCGGGGACAACGTTCCGGAGGAGCCGTCGCCGAATCCGGGGCAGGACAACTGGCGCGTTCGAATCGCGATGGCGCGGCTCTGGCGCGACGCGGTCAATCGCCATGGCGGGGACGTCACGCTCGTCCACCTGCCAGCGCTCGGAATCCGAGGGAACACCCACTTCCCGTTCTCGGACACCAACAATGTCCAGATCGCGGATCTGCTGTCGCGGTTTCTTGCCGACAAGAACCTGGACTGAGAGCTCCGCTCACACGCGCAGTTCGAGACCTACAGCGGAGCAGAGGACCTCAGCGTCAGCCACGGGTGACGAGGATTCCGGCCCGGATGTCACATCCCGCGGGGGCCCGGTGTCTCCATGTCGATTTCGACGGAACTCGATACGGACACCAGGAGAAGACATGACCTCGACCAGGATTCCCCCGAAGGAGATCACCGGGCTCTACGGCGCGCTGGTGAAGAAGTTCGCCAGCAGGACGTTCGGCCAGGTGCCCGAGTCGCTCGGGGTGATGTGGCACCACCTGCCGGTGCTCAAAGCCAGCATGGGCTTCGGGCAGAAGCTACAGAAATGGGACCAGTGCGAAGAGAGCCTGAAGTCGTACGCGCACATGGCGGTGGCGTCGCTGGTGGGCTGCTCGTGGTGCCTGGACTTCAACTACTTCATGGCCCACAACCGTGGGTTGGACGTGAACAAGGCCCGGGAGATTCCGCGGTGGCGGGAGTCGAACGTGTTCACCTCGCTGGAGCGTGAGGTGCTGGGGTATGCCGAGGCGATGAGCCAGACTCCCCCCACGGTGACCGACGAGCTGGTCGCGAGCCTGAGGAAGCAGCTCGGTGCAGCGGCGCTCATCGAGCTGACCACTGTCATCGGGTTCGCCAACCTGACGACCCGCTCCAACACCGCCCTGGGCATCGAGTCGGAGGGCTTCTCCGCCTCGTGCGGGCTGAAGCCGATGGCCCAGCCGAGCGCACGGCCGGCGGGAGCGGCCGCGTCATGACGGCCTCGATGCGCCCGACGTCACCGTCAGGCGAGGCTTCCGGCGACGGGGCTGACCCGGCCTCCTCGCCTGACGCGGCCGGCGCTTCGCACGAACCGCCAGGCGCGGAGGCCCCCTTCGTCACCCACCGCAGCGTGCTCTTCACGGTTGCCTACGAGATGCTCGGCTCCGCGGCCGACGCCGAGGACGTGGTGCAGGAGGCCTGGCTGCGGTGGGCGGACCTCGGTGACGCAGGGCGGGCCGAGGTGCGCGACCCGCGCGTCTACCTGGTCCGCATCGTCACGCGGCAGGCCCTCAACCGGCTGCGCACGCTCGCCCGCCGCAAGGAGGAGTACGTCGGCGAGTGGCTGCCGGAGCCGCTGCTCACCAGCCCCGACGTCGCCGAGGACGTCGAGCTCGCGGAGAGCGTCTCGATAGCGATGCTCACCGTGCTGGAGACCCTCACCCCGGCCGAGCGGGCGGTGTTCGTGCTCCGGGAGGTCTTCGACATGCCGTACGAAGAGATCGCCCCGGCGCTCGACAAGACGCCAGCCGCCGTCCGGCAGATTGCCCACCGGGCGCGGGAGCACGTGGCCGCACGCCGGCCCCGGATGCAGGTCGACCGGGCGGAGCAGCAGACCGTCCTGGAGCGGTTCCTGGCCGCGGTCAACTCCGGCGACCTGCAGGGCCTGCTCGACGTGCTCGCTCCCGACGTGGTGCTGGTCGCCGACGGCGGCGGCGTAGCGACGGCGGCCCGGCACCCGATTGTCGGCGGCAACCGCGTGGCCGGGTTCCTGTCCCGCTTCCCGACGCTTGCGCCTGACGCTCGGATCGCGACCGTGTGGATCAACGGCGCGCCCGCGCTCCGGATCGACGCCGCCGGCAACTTCGACACCGCGGTCAGCGTCGTCGTCGAGAGCGGCCGCATCACCCGCATCTATGCCATGCGCAACCCGCACAAGATGGCCCGGCTCGACAAGCAGGTGACGCTGAGCCGGTAGCGGGCATGGCTCGGCTGCGCCCGAGCAGGGAAATCTGGAGCTGGCGCAACGGCACATCGGGGGAGCGGGTGAGTGCGCTGGCTCGTCGGTCAGGAGCGCGCCTGCCTGCTCTTTCGGGCAGGTCTGGCCCGAGACAGGCGCTTGGATTCGCGCTGCGGTCCAGATGTCATGGACGCTTCGGCAGAGGGGCTGTCGAGGGCAGCGATGAGCTTCTTCGCGATGCGGTCGAAGTCGACGAGGTCGCGTGTGTCGAGCGGGGCGGACACCTGCTGCACGAGCTTTGCGTTGGCCTCGTTCACTCGTGCCAGCAGCGTGGCCCCACGAGGCCCCAGCTCGATGATGAATGCGCGCCGGTCGTGGTTGCTGCGCTTGCGCCGAAGCACCCCACGGTCGAGCAGCCCTCGTAGAGCGCGGCCCGTGAGCGCGGGGTCGGTCTCGGTCGCGCGCGCCAGCTCCGCTTGGGACACGCCAGGACTCGCCGCTACGTGCCGCAGGAGCTTCATCTGGGCCTCGCCGAGCCCGAGGTCCCCATAGGCATTGGCGGTTGCCGCACGAAGGCAGCGCTTGAGGGCACCGAGGTTCTCCAGCGCTGCGCGAAGCTCGGGTGTCCAGTCCATGGCCGCGAACGTAGTCTGCGCCTCAAGCCCGCCACAAGCCTGCATTGATGTTGGTAGACCCGTCCACTAATATTCGTGGACGGGTCTACTAACATCATCGGGAGCCCGCCATGACAAGCTCTGAGTCTCCTGCCAGCCGTCCGCTCCACGTCGTCGCCTATGTCGTTGGTGGCCTTTTCCTCGCCAACTTCATCCCGCACTTCATGGCGGGCATTGCCGGGAGGCCATTTCAAAGTCCCTTCGCTTCGCCTCCCGGTGTGGGACTCTCGTCGTCGGCATCGAACGTGCTGTGGGGACTCATCAACCTCACGGTGGCGTATGCGTTGCTTGGACGTGTCGGTCATTTCGACCATCGCAGGTGGCCTCATCTCCTGGCGGTTGCCGCGGGATTTACGGTGGCGTCCTTTCTGCTCGCCCGATACTTCGGCCGCCTTCACGGGGGACTGCTGTAGAGATGCAGCCGTGAGCGGCAGGCTCGAAGCTGTTGCCGCGCACCTTTGTTGATGGTCGTGTGAGCCGACTGGTTGATGGCCATCGCTGAATGACGGGGTGCGATTCTTCCGGGGCCGGGGAGTAGTTTGCCCGCCGATGCGTTACAGGTCTCCAGGGGAGCCCCCCCTGGACATCGAGTCGACAGCATCGCGTTGGAAGTGGGGCTGGCCGTTGCTTCTCGCCGTCATCGTCGGGCCCCCGGCGGTGGCGGCACCCGCGGAGGCCGCGCACAAGGCGGGCGACGTCGTCCTCGAGACGGGTGACAGCCAGAAGCTGCCGGTGACGGTGTCCTTGCCGGTTCCCGACTTCCTGGTTCCACCCTTTCCCGTCCCCACCGCACAGGTCCCGTGACCCGGAGCCCGCGTTTCGTCGTCTCCTTGCCTCAACCCGGCATTGCAGGAGATGCAGCGCAGCGGCTGAGCTCTCTCACGCGATACCTACGTTGACGCTCACCGCTTCTCGGGCCAGACCGAGCAGTCCGCCTGTAGCAACAGCAACACACCTGGGTTTCTACTCGGCGAGCTTCAACAGCGCGTCGAACAGCGGATCCTCGATGCGGTGCGCCTGCGCTGTGTGTGCCAAGGCCCGCATTCCCGACCACGCACCGAGCAACTGATAGGGCACGACCCAGGTCGTACCCCCCGCGTGTTCGAGCGCCACCGCGCCGACCAGTCCCCGTCCATGGTTCAGGTTGGTGCGCACCACCCGGAGCGTGCCGGAGGACTGGTCGCCCAGGAGTTCGCCGCTCGCATCGCGCAGCGTGGCCCCGTGCTCGAAGCACTCGATGTGCTGAAACGGGAGCTTGAGGAAGGTGGACCCGGGCGCATCGACCTGGACGATCAACGACAACAGGGTGATGAGGCCGACGATGAAGCCTGTGATGACCATCGAGATCACGAAGGTCGTGACGCTGAAGGCTGGCCAGAACAGCCACGCTCCGAAGACTCCCGAGATGACGGCGCTTGTCGGAAGGGTGATGGCCACCAGCGCCAGCGAGAAGCGGGAGGTGTGGGTCTTCCACAGCGTGCCTGCGGCTACCGCGCGAGCACCCCCACGGCCAGAAGATTTCGGGATACGGGCGGGCCTTGAATCCATGTCGCTACCATGACCGAATCCTGAGTCGAGGCGAAGCCCCGGGTACCCCAGGACGCCCAGACCCCTGGCGCCGAGAGCCTCTGACGGAGATCTCCATGTCGGACACCGACGGCAAGACTCCCAACGAGAGCGCACATGACAGGCTCGCCCGGCAAGCCGCGACTCTGCTCTGGCGGGCCGGGGACGAGCCCGAGAGGGTCATGCCTTCAAAGGGGTGCGATGACCTCACCCAGCAGCTCCTCGACGCGATTGCCGCCAATCCCGACGACGATGCACCGAGGCTCGTCTATGCCGACCACCTGCAGCGGCAGGGAGACCCCCGAGGCGAGTTCATCGCGGTGCAGGTGGCCCTGGCGGCGGAGCCCGACTCCCCGCGGCGTGGCGAGCTGGGGGCTCGGGCCCGGGAGCTGCTGCGCCTGCACGAGAATCAGTGGCTCGAGGAGCTGGGGCTCCATTGGTCGCAGGCTCGGCACTTCGAGCGAGGGTTCATCGAGACGGTCTCCCTGATGAGGAGGTCCGCCCTCCTCTTCGGCGAGGGGCTCCTGGCCAGGACGCCCCTCCGGAGGCTTGAGCTCACGGGGGTAGGTGACGCCGAGATGCAAGAGCTCGTCAGCGGCACGCTGTTCTCCCGCATCACGAGCCTGCGGTTGGACTCCATGCGCATCAGCGACGAGGGTGCCTTGCTGCTCGCGAGCACTCCCCACCTCTCGCGCCTCCAGCACCTGGAGTTGCACGGCACCGAGGTCAGTGGCGAGGGCGCCCGCGGTCTCATCAACTCTCCCCACCGTCCCCGCCTGAAGAGGCTGGAGCTGCTCGGCACCCCCCTCGGCATCGAGGACATGCGCGCGCTCTCCGGCGCCACGGGGCTGCCACGCCTCACGACATTGCGACTCTCACGCAACGAAGTGGGTGACGAAGGGCTCCGCGTGCTCGCCGCCTCCCCCTATTTGAGCCGCCTGGAGAAGCTGGCCGTCGCAGACAATGACCTCGGCGCCGATGGGGTCGAGGCGCTGGCCCGGACTGGACAGCTCGCGGCGCTCACCTCGCTTGACCTGTCCGGGAACCCTCTGCGCCCCGAGGGCGCACGGACGCTCGCCACCGCAGCCTGGCTGGCAAATTTGAAGAAGCTCAAACTGGTCGTCACCTTGATTGGCGGAGAGGGAGTCGAAGCGCTCGCCAGCAGTCCCCACCTCGCGCGCCTCGAGGAGCTGTCCCTGGCGGCCAATGGCCTCGGAGACACAGGCGCGCTGGCCCTGGCCGGAGCTGCCTCCGCCACGCGTCTCAGGGTGCTGGCCCTGGGGAGCAATGGCATCGGGCCCGAGGGGGTCAGCGCGCTTGCTCGCTCATGGGTCCTGGCCTCCGTCGAGCACCTCGGCCTGAAGGGCAACAGCCTCGGGCCCGAGGGTGCCCGCGCGCTCGCGGACGCTCCCTGCCGCCGTCTCCAGTCGCTGGACCTGGAGAACTGTGGCATCGGCGCCGAGGGTGCGCTCGCGCTGGTCCGCTCTCCCCTTGTCGCGCACCTCAAGTCGTTGGACCTGGATTCCAACGGAATCGGCGACGCGGGCGCACGCGCCATCGCCGGCTCGCCCCTGCTCTCCGGCCTCGAGCGGCTGATGCTGGGAAGGAACGGCATCGGTCCGGAGGGTGCCCGCGCTCTCGTCGAGTCGCCCTACCTGCCCAGGTTCATGCTGCTGGGCTTCAAGCAGAATCCGCTGGATGGCGAGGCCCTGAGCATCTTCAAGGGCCGCTTCGACCTCTAGGTGCACCGCTGTCGCCCGCGTCTCCTGGCAGGTGCGGCGGCCATCCCAGGCCTCCCGAGTCTGTCAGGGCGCGAGGAATGGCAGCAGCTCTCCGGTCTTCTGCCACATCGACGCCGGATAGGCCTGCGCCGAGGTGAAGCCGTTGTTCGTGAAGAAGTACTCGTAGGTCGACTGGTACGACGCCTTCCAGCCGTAGCCGGGGTGGTCGGGTTCGCCCCATTCCGATTTCGGAATGCCCATCGCCATGAGCGCCGTGCCGAGCCACTGGTTGTAGAGGAGGCCCGACCACAGGAAGTTGCCCTCGCTGCCCGTGCTCGAGTCTCCGCTCACCTTGTGCGTGATGTTCCGGTAGTCGCAGTAGCTGCCCGTCTTGAGGGCGCCCCCCGCGCTCCCGGCGGTCACGACCGGGACGGAGAAGGAGAAGTGGGGCGTGTTGCCGTTCTCCTGCCCCCACGCGAGCAGCGAATCATCCAGCAGGGTTCCCCCCGCGCCGTTCGAGAACCGCTCGAAGCGAGAGACGAGGTCGAGGAACACTTGCGAGAAGAAGACCTGGTTGAACTGGACCACCAGGTCCTGGTTCGCCCCGGCCACGGTCGCTGGATGAACGACGTTGTTGTGCCAGTCTTCTCCCTGGGGTGCGCGGGGGGTGAACGTCAGGTTCTGGTTGTTCTCGTCGATGCTGAGGGTGGCGATGCGACAGACGCCGCAGTTCATCGCCACGGCGAGCACCTCGTTGATGAGCCGGAAGTACTCGACGTTCTTCGCGGGGTCCCCCGCGAAGGAACCGGAGCTTCGCAGCGACAGGTTGTCGGTGGTGGGACGGGGCGGCACCTGGCAGCCGGTGCTGGTGGTCTCCAGCCGGCGCTGCAGCTCCGCGACCGCGTCGATGTGCTGGTCCAGCCGCATCCTGTCCTCGGCCGAGAGCCGACCGTTGCCGTTGCGCAGCCGCCGGTAGCTTTCGAGGACCCTGTCCACCACGGGAGCCCGGGTGGGGTCGGGGCTGCTGGTGCCGGCCAGCAAGGTGTCGAAGAGGGCGAGTGAGCTCTCAGTGCCGCTGATGGAACTCGAAGCGACCCCGGAGGAGCGGACTCCGGGGGTGTTGTACCCCCAGCTGCCGCTCGAGGTGCCGGAGGCGGCAATGGCGACGCTTCGCTTCCGGACGGAGGCGACGCTCGGGTAGAAGGCCGGTGAGTAGGCCATCACCTGATCGATGGTCGCTCGGGGTGAGCCGGGCGTCTGCTTGTCGAAGTCGTAGTAGCCCAGCGCGGCGCCGAAGTTGTGACCCATGTAGAGGGGGAAGTCGAGTCCCCGCAGGATGTTCATCTTCGAGACGAGCGTGGGCGTGAGCACGGACGACTTCGCGGTCAGCACCCGGCTGATGACCGCATCACCGCTCGCGTGAGGCACCGCGGCCAGGACTCCCCGCCGGACGTCGTGGTCCGCGTAGAACAGGGACTGCGTCAGCGCCGGGTCCGCCGGCCACATGCTCGCGCCAAAGATGGCTCCGTGGGGGGTACGGAAATGCACGAAGCACTTCGGGCGCCAGGCGGCCTGGGCTTTCGCTTCGCGGGGGCTCAAGAGCGATGGGAGCAGCGGCAACGCCAGCACGGCTCCGCCCGCGCCGCGCAGGAACATGCGGCGGTCCCATCGGAAGACAGGTGTGTTGCTCACTGGAAGCTCCTCTGCTTGAACGTGGGATGATGGGCGACGGTCTTCAGCAGGTCGGCCATCGGTGCGCCGCTGCGCGCGACCGCCTCCAGCTCCGAGAGCAGGCAGCCATCGCGGGAGGTGGACTCCACGCGAGCGTGCGCGAAGCGGAAGTAGTGTTGCGCAACGCATGACTCGAAGAGCTGGCTGTCATCAATCATCCGCGAGAGCTCCGCGGCGTTGGAGATGACTCGTTGCTCGGAGTCGTAGAGCCACACGTCCGCCGAGGTGTCCACGGGGGGCGTGGCGGTCTCGTGGCCCTGCGGGCTGTACAGCCGCTCCACGCTGCGCTCCCGTCCGAGCGCATCGAACCCTTCCAGCACGAAGCCCGGTGGATTGATGATGTTGTTGTGACATCCGCCGCAGCTGCCTCCGGAGGTGAGCTGGGCCACCACCTGTCGCGTCGTCATGTGCTCCGTCGGCGCGGGAGGCCTGTCGCTGGCATTGGGCGGAGGGGCCCCGACTTGCTGGCAGAGCAGGGCGTTTCGCACCAGGTAGCCCTTGTGGATGGGACGTGTCGACGCGGTCCCCGTGGCCAGCAACGCCGCGCGGGTCAGCAGGCCGCTGCGGTTCCGGGACGGGATGACCGGCGCCGGACCAGAGCCATTCCAGACGGGGACACCGTAGATGGCGGCCAGGAATGGGTCCGCCGTGTAGGACCTCCGGTCATGAAGGAAGTCGCTCACCGAGCCACCGGACACGACGGTGTTCCAGGCGGAGAGCTGGACGTCCTCGAACATCGCGGTGCGCGCGGCGTCCGTGGGCATCTCCGCTCCGACGAAGGCCTGGTAGACCGGGTCGTTCCGGAGCGCCACCAGCGACGGCAGCTCCTCGAGCCGCAGCCACTCGCTGACGAACTCGTCCAGCGAGCTTCGCAGCTGGGGGCTCTTCATCATCCGGTCGAGCTGGGCGTTGAAGCCGCTCGCGGTCAGGAGCGAGCCATCGGCCGCCGCGGCCCAGAGCGAGTCGTCCGGAGGCGCCTGCCAGAGTTGGTAGGACAGCTTCGCGGCCAGCTCGAACGCGGAGAGGGGGCTCACCGGCTGGCCGGCGGTGGTGCCATGCTCGACCCGGTAGAGGAACCAGGGCGAGTTCAAGAGGGTGGTGATGACGTCTGCCACCGCCGCCCTGTCCACCGGAGTGGCCCCGGCGATGTCGGCGAAGGCGGTGACCTCCGCCGGCGGCAGTGGGTAGCGCAGGACGCGGGAGCCCCATCCCCGGACGAAGGTCTCCAGGCAGGCCCGGTCGTTGGCGGTCTGGCTGTCGCTCGCGCAGCTTCCCAGGAGCGCGTTGCGGCGCGCGTCGGTGCTGGTGAGCTCCTGGGCTACGGCCTTGCCCAGGTCATACATGACGTCGACCTGGGTCTGCTGGATGGATTGGTCCAGCCGGCTGAAGCCGCCCTTCAAGTCACCGGGCGCGGGAGTGCGCCGGTCCGTGGGGTACCGGGCAAGGATGGGCGTGAGCTTCGCCCAGAGGGCGTCGGCCTCGTTCGGCAGCGCACGGGCAATGGCGAAGCGAAGCGAGTTCATCAGCTGCGTCCGGGACAGCCGGGGAAACGGAAGGTCCGCGGGGACGGCGTTCGCGTCGCAGGAGAAGCTCGCTGGCGCCGGACGGACGGAATCGGACGCGGACGGCGGATCGGGTTCGCCTCCTCCGGTGTGAGGGTTGTGCCCGATGGAACCCTCACAGGCGACCGCGCCAGCGCAAAGAAGCAGGAGGCTCACGGAACGAGGAAGCGTCATGTCCCTGGCTACGCGCGTGGCCGAAAATACTTTCCTGCCCGGAGGCCACGGGCGACGGTACTCTCGCCATCACCGCATGATTGCTCTGCTCTGCGCGCTCTCCCTCGTCGTCCTGACCCAGGCCCCGGTGGTGTCGGTATCGTTCGACCTTCGCGCTCTTCCCGAGCAGGACTATCGGCGGTGGGACGGAGTGGAGCTGGAGCGAAAGGTGGCCCTGCGGCTGATCCAGGAGGGCTTCGCGGTCGTCTCCCCACAGAGTCCGGCCCAGCTTCGACTGCGCGCAAGCCGCACTCCTGAAGGGCTGTGGCTCGAGGCCGCCGGGCCGCGGCAACGGGTCGAACAGGGCGTCCGGGTGGGAAGGGGTTCAATCGCGGAGCTTCATCTGGAAGTCGCACAGAAGCTCTCCGAGATGACGCGGGCGGTGCAGCCCGAGCCCGAGCCGCCTCTGCCCGAGTCCGTGCTCCAGCCTCCCGTGGAGCTGGCTGCCGCCCCAGGGCGCCCCGAACTGGACCTGAGCTTGGGGCTGGGGACGCTCTGGCACCGACCCGGAGTCGAGCCACACCTCCTGCTCTCCGTCAGGCGGGGCCTGGGGGCCTTCGGCCTGGAAGCGGAGGCGGGGCTCGGGGTGTCCCGCGAAGCGGCGCTGACCGTGTTCGAGGCGCAAGGTGGCGCCTTCTTCAGTTATCGGCTCTCCGTGGCGGAGCGCCTGCAGCTCGAACCGGGTGCGGGCGCGGGCCTCGTCCTCCACACGTTCCGGTTTGAGGACGCCTGGGTGTCGGGCCAGACCGGTACCCAGGTCTCTCCCGCGGGCTGGGCCCGGATGAAGCTCCGGTGGCGGTTCACCGAGCGGTTCGCGGCGGAGTTGCGCGTGGCCCTGGGGCTGCTACGGCCCGTGACGCATGTGAGCGAGGGCGAGACACTCTGGTCTCGGGGAGGCGCGAGGCTCGAAACCGGCGCCCAGCTTTCCTGGGGGCAGTAGCCTCCGGGGAAAGTTTCTCCAGCTTCATTCGTAGGTCCGCAGGTGATGGATGTCGCGTGCTCTCCACTCCAAGGCCCCGCCCGCCCTGCCTGCCCGGCCTGTGTCATTCGACACGCTCTACGAGGAGCACGCCGAGGACGTCTACGTCTGGGCCATGCGGTATGCGGCCGGTCGTTCAGGCTGGGCCGAAGACGTCACACATGACGTCTTCCTCAAGGCCTGGGAGCACCAGGCCTGGCTGCGCGAGGAGGATGTGAGGGGCTGGCTCTTTCGCGTCACGCAGAACGTGGCGTTCTCCGCCCTGCGGCGCGAGAAGACCTTCCGACAGCGCGTCGCCGACCTCTTGTTTCCGGTGCACCCCGCGGAGACGGAGTCCACGCCGGAGGCGGCCCTCGTGCGGCGAGAGGCGGTGCGCAGCGCCACGGCGACGTTGGACCGCTTGCCGGGGCAGGAGCGGGTGGTGATGGCATTGAAGCTTCTGGACGACCTGAGCCAGCGCGAGATTGCCCAGCTCCTCTCGCTGTCAGAGGGCTACGTGTCGAAGTTGATCACCCGCGCACAGGGCCGTCTGACGGCCTGGGGATGGAAGGTGGATGATGGCTCCCCGTGACTTCCGCGCAGAGCTCCGGCGTGAAGACCCGCTCCGCCGCGAGCAAGGGATGCCACCTGCCGTCCGGGCCCGACTGTGGTCGCGGCTGCGGGACGCACGCGAGCCGAAGCCCGCATGGCACAGACGTCCTGTGTCCTGGGGACTCGCCGCGTCGTCGGCGGCGGCGCTGGCCCTCGTGGTGTTCTTCATGCGGGCTCCCTCCGCACGCGCTCTCGGGGGACTCGAGGTCGCGCGGGCCAGCGCCGACCTCATGGTGCGGGAAGACGCCGCGGGTGTGGTGATTCAAGGGGGCGAGGCCGCCCTGATGGACGCGGCCCGAGGCATCACTCTCCGGAACCAGGGGCCGCTCGTCGTTCGTCGTGAACCCTCCGGGGTGCGACTGGTCCGCGGTCGCGCGGAGTTCTCGGTGAATCACCGCCAGCCTGGTGCGCCCCCTGCCGTCGTGCTCGTGTCAGGCGGGGCCATCGAGGTCATGGGCACGCGCTTCACGGTGGAGGAGAGGGAAGGGGGAGGCACGGTCACCTTGCACGAGGGTGCCATTGTCTTTCGTCGGCTCAGCGGAGAGGTGGTTCCAGTGAGGTTGGGGCAGACGTTGGAGTGGCCGGTGGCCAAACCCGCCGAGCCAGCCCTTCGCGAGCCAGCGCCTCCCGAGCCGGAACGGCCCCAGCCGCTGGCGACGCCCAGCCCGAAGGCTGCTTCCTCCCGCGTTCCCTCCACGCCGGTTCGTGCTCCGAGTGCGGAGGACGTCCTGCGAGAGCTGGAGGTCCTTCGCGGTCGGCACGAGTTCGAGCAAGCGGCGCGGTACCTCGAGGAGGCGATGCGCAAGCAGCCGGTGGCGACGCGGGAGCGCCTCAGCTTCGAGCTGGGCTCGTTGCTGACGTACCAGCTCAAGGACGCGCAGCGCGCCTGCTCCCACTGGGCCCGGCACGAACAACAGTTCCGGCGCGGGCACTACGCGGAGGCGGTCCAGCGTGCCCGTGGGACGCTGTCCTGCGAGGGCTTGGACCGGGAGACTGGGCGATGAAACGGGGGCGCTGGAGCCTGCTGTGGCTGGCAGCGGCGCTGACCGCCTGCGAGCCCGTCATCATCGACCATTCCCCGACCTCCAATCTGCTCGATGCCGAGACGGCTTCCCTGGAGACGGGGCTTGGAGCCTGGATTGCGTGGTACTCGGTCACCGTTTCGAGAGCGTCCACCGCCGCGAGAGAGGGTGAAGCAGGCCTGCGCGTGGAGGTGGCCGAGCCGTATGGCTGGGGCGTGCACCTCGACAACTGGCCGGGGTTCGCGGCCTCGCCAGGGGCTCACCGCGCTTCTTTCTGGGCACGGGGGACGCCGGGGCGCTCACGGGTCGCCGAGATGAGGGTCATCTGGCGCGACTCAGGCGGCCGGGAGCTGCAGGCGGAGACGCTCTCCAGCCCCGTGCTCTCCGGGCAGTGGGTGCGGACCGCTCGCGAGCTGACGGCTCCGGAGGGAACGGAACGGGTGTCCGTGGAAGTGACTGGCGCCGAAGGTGCCCCAGGCGATGTCATCGAGCTGGATGCCCTGGTCGTCCAGGCCTTGGGCGCACCTTGACGTGCGCCTCGCTCACTCGCATTGACGCACTCATGGAGTTACACCGGTGTGGCTACCGGATATTCGGGTCCGGCGAGACGCGTGCGGCTCGGCAAGACAAAAGGATGCGTTATCTCCTCAGCGGCCGATGGAAATACCTCCTGCCACTGTGACACGCGACACGTCCCGTGGCTCCGGGGCGCAGCGCGCGAGTGTGCGCTTCCACCCATTCCTCGCCGCTACAGCCTCACGGACGAGCTCCACCACCTCGGCGACCGACACCCGCTCGTCAGACGGCGCTGCGGATGCCGCGTACTCCTCGGCAAGGGCCACGCGCTCTCGGGGGCTGCGGCCGGCCTCGAGGATGCGGCTGTACGCCTCGCACGCGTATTCGACGGCTTTTCGCTTCCCGAATTCGATGTCGGGGTGCCCACCGTGCGGCGCTCGCAAACAGGCGCACTCAATCTGGAATTCGATGGCCGAAGAAGTAACGGACGCCTGGCTGATACCTGTCGGCGTCTCCCCGTTCTAAAAACTCCTCGACGATAGCCGCCGCAGTGAGGTTTTTTAGCCGGCCGGAATCGTCGAAAAACGCACGGCAATTCAGTCCGGTGGTTGACTCAAGAAGCATCCTTCCCATTGCGATGCGGTCCAGTCGCTCGCCGGTTTGCACCCGCGTCAACAGGCGTTGAGCGACGTCTCGGATGTTCAGTCGCCCTCCTTCGATGATTGTCTCTCCCTCGCGGAGCCTCTGGCTGGAGACGAGGCGCTGGAACGTGCTCTCGAGGAGTGCGAGATACTCCTCGTTTAGATAGACCGGCGTGGACTCTTCGAAGGGCGGAGGCAGCCCATTTGATTCCCATAATACTCGGGGGCCGTTCGCGATCGGACCCGGCTCTGCCTCGAGCACCTGCGAGATGTAATATTCAACTTCGGCCTCGACCTTCCGGTCCTTGAGTTCCTGATAATGGCGTATCAGATGCGGCACACCCCAGACGCCGGCCGAGCACGAGAGGATTTCGCAGAAATAGCGCCGGGTATATGGGCTGCGCTTCGGTTCAAGAAGCGTCTCAGACGCCGCCTCCAGCTCACGAATGACGGAGTAGGGTGTAGCGTAGGACAGCAGCGTGGCGCAGGCGTTCCAGACATCTGCGTCCCGAGTCTCATGCATCAGCCGTACAAGTCTCCGGGAAACGTCGAACCTGCCTTGCTGGAGATTGGCTAGGATGCAAGGAATGACTTGCCATGGATTGTGGCTGGCGAGGTGGCGCAGGTCTGCCACATCAGGGGGAGGAGGGGCAGTGAAATGCATGCCGGCCCCCAGTTCAATCAGGCTGTTGTCAAAATATGCTGGCCGCATGGGTTCATTGAAACAGCATGTTGCGCTCGTCACGCTTGGGAGGGTTCATATTCTGAATGCGAGTCTGGATGTTCTCGATCTCCCGACAGTCGCCACTGAGAACCGAGTCGGGCACAAGGTTCGACAGTGAGTACGGGCACCCACCGGCATCGGCCGGGGTCATATGATTGATCTGGTCCTCGTCGTCGATCGAGTATCCCTTCTTCCGCCATTCTTTGATTGATTTCTGGCGTGCCGTTCTCCAAGCACCGCCGCTCTTGACGTCACCTGCCAATCCGGGCTCCACGACTTTGAAGTGGACACCGCATCCCTGATCCCGAGGCTCGTGCACGTTGGGGCAGTTGGGGTGCTTCTGCCGGAGTTCCTGGAGCTTTTTGAAGTCGCGCTCGCACTCGTCCCCCATGCGGATGATGTTGTCCTTGACGGGCAGGCCGGACTTCGGGTCGGGCTTGTTCGCCCAGGAGGGCATCGGCATCTTGCCCTCCGCAACCTTCTGGAGAATGCCCTGCATCTCCGCACGTCGATTCATCCGGTATTGCGCGATACGCCCGTAGAACTCCATCTCCGGAATGGTCTCGAAGGGTTGCCCCGTCACCGGATCCTTCTGATTCTCGTGCAGGGGCCCGTTGCAGCACGGGCAGGCATTGAAGGTGACCTGGCCTGGACTGCTGGTGGCGCTCTTCGCGAGGTTGGGGGTGGGGACGGCGTTGTTCGCGTTGCTTCCGTGGTTGGAAGTCGTAAGGTCGATATGCCTCGGGACATTCTTGCCCTCGACATGGACATCCATCGACCAGGAGATGAAGTGCGTCTTCCCAGTAATCTGATGGGAGATGATGCCCGCTCCGAAGTTGCGGGTAGCGGCCTCATTCCCCAGCGGAGACGTGGCGTAATACGACTGGTCCCTCAGCATGACGGGCTTGCCGTTGATGGTGACGCGCTTGCTGCCCTGCTTCATGTCCCGGGAGAAGGAGGTGTTCGGGTAGGGCACCGGTACCGGCCCCGCGGGTGGTGGGGGAGGACTCATGCACACGTCCGGGAAGGCCGCCACCACCTTCCCGTCCCCGTCGGCGCAGGCCACCTCGTTGCCATTGGCAAAGACCTTCATCCGGGCATCCCTCGTGGAGTGTACGTGTCAGGACCGCGCAAGAGTACCGCTGCTCTCCCCCCGGCCGAGTCGGACGTGGAGATGAGGGCCCGGGGTCCGGGCGCATAGCCATGGCGCAGGGCCATTGAGGCCCAGGCCAGGGCCACCAGGCCCGACGCCGCCCCTGTCTCCCCCAGGGACTCCGCCGGGAGCCACAGCGGCGTGGACTCCCTGCGCGTGTGCAGCAGCCGAGAGAGGGCCAGGGAGAGCTCCTTGAAGCCATAGCCCTCGCCGGAGGCGTCAGCGACGCGGAAGTCCACCTCAGCGACGTCCACACCGCCCTCAGCCAGGGCTTCCCGGTAGGCCTGCGCAAGGCCCAGCCCGCGCAGCGGCTCGTCCGAATGCAGCGTGGCCCGCTCCTGGCCGAAGCCGAGCCCCGCCAGTCGCAGGGGGCATGCGTCGTCGCGACGCGGCCTGCGCGTCACCAGGAGGCAGGCGGCGGCCTCGCCGGGAATGACTCCATCCGAGTTGTCCGGGCGCAGCAGCCTCCCCTGCCGCAGCAGTCCATTGAGACTCGAGGCGTTGATGAAGCTGTCCACCGCGGCCACCAGGCAGCCGGGAAGCCGCGGGTGACGGGCCAGCAGGAGCCGGGCTTCGGCCAGTGACCGGAGTCCCGCCGTATTCCCCTGGGCCAGACTTCGAGACAAGGTGCCCTCCAGGCGAAGCCCATGGGCATGCTGAAGGTGCTCGAGTGCCCGGGGGAATACCTCCGGGACGCCGCCTGGACGCTCCGGCGTTGACGTGCCCACCAGCAGGGGCAGGTGGGCGAGCTCGGCTTCCTCCAGGCCCCGCACGGCGCCAGCCACCGCCATGCCCAGCAGCCCCAGGACGCGTTCCTCGCGCCGCAACTCGGGTGCGAGCGTCGACAACTCCGAGAGGACCATGGGCGCCCCGTCGTCGTCGTGGTAGCCGCTCCGCTTGAAGCGATTCATCCGCGCACGCAGGGCGGCACCGGCCGACTCGGCGTTTAGTCCCAGCGGGCAGGCCATGCCCGCGGCGGAGACGTATAGGGGCGTGGCGCTCATGACGCCCCTCCCGTCCGCCGCGTGCGCTGCCTCCAGGAGACCAGCGCGCCCAGCCCTCGGAAGTAGGGCTTGCCGCGCAGGTACCGCACCGGCCCTTCCTTCGCGCTCGGGCGTGGCAAGCCCACTTGCACCTCGCGAAGGTGGGCGAGCTTCTTGCCCAGCGGCACGGAGGCCCGCCACGTCACCACCACCTCGCGCACGTCCGCGTCGAGCAGCACCGTGTCTATTCTTGCCTCGGCGCTGACGTCGGACTCGCGGAAGCGGAAGGCCACAGGCACCTGGAGGCGCGGCAGCGTCACCGTCCAGGGGCCGGACTCGGTCAGGCCCAGGCAGCGGAACACGTCGCCGCCGCGCAGGGCCGGTAGCTGCTGGTCCTCGGGCGCGCACTGGAAGTAGCGCGGGCTGAAGTCCCGGGGAAGGAAGGGGTAGTCTTCCGCCAGCCAGCGCTCGTCGTAGGTGCCGGCGTGGGCGAGGCGAGGCTGCCAGCCACGGCCCACCGGGCCGAAGCCCACCGGCACTGTCTTTCCATCCCACCTGTCCAGGAAGTGCCGGGGGTGCTCCAGGTTGGGCAGTGGCGTCCCCACCGCATCCGCGGCGCGAGGGTTCTGCCGGAAGCCCCGGCCCACCGGGTTGCGCAGCTCCGCACCGTGGTGCTTCGGCTCCGGGTGGGAGGTATCCACTCCGCCGAAGGCGAGCTCGTAGCGCAGGGGCATGCGGACAAAGAGCTTGGGAGGCGTGGGCTTCACGCCCATCAGCCCCTTGTCCCAATGGCGGTCTCCCATAACGCGGAGGTCCTTGTGCCGGCCCGGCATCTCCACGCGCACCAACATCGCCTCCGTCGCGCGCCCGTGGGGTGCGACGGCGTGGCCCTGCACGAGGACGTCCACCCGGGGCTTCGTCAATGCGAAGTCATTCTCCCGGAGGAGGCTCGTCGTTTCGGGGGCCCCATGGTGCTCGTCCGTGTAGGCCACCGGACGTTGCACGTCCGCCAGTTGGGGTTCGCCGGAGCCGTTCATGCGGAAGGTGCCCTTGACGGCGACGACGCAGTGCTCTCGGGCCCCGGCGTCCGTCGCCACGGTGAGGCCCGCGGACATCCCCGTCGTGTTCTCGCTGATTTGCATGGCGTCTCCTCGCGTCAGCGCAGCGTGCGCTCCAGGGGCAGAAGGCTCAGGTGTGCGCAGCCCGCCCGGGCCTGGGCCAACGCCGTCCCCTGGCGCTGGGTGAAGGCCCGGGTAGGAATGCGGTGCTGGCCCTTGCTGCGAATGGCCAACTCGCGTGCCAGCACGTGCCGGCGCCGCATGGGGCCGTGCGTGAGGGCCTCCAGCAGCACGGGCCCCTCAAGGGGCTGGCCATTCAGGTAGCGTCCTGCTGCCTGGAAGCGAGGACGGGCCTCCTTCCACCAGTACCTCACCGCCCCAATGCACGGCCAGGGCAGGTCATCCTCGGGTTTGGGCACCAGGTCGGCATCCAGGCCCTCCTGGAGCTCCGGAGGCAGTGGCGCTCCTTCGGGCTGCTCCCCGGCAGGGAGGGCATAGAGGCCCTCCACCTGGAGGCCTGTCATGGCGGAGAAGGCTTCCCCCGCCAGCCGTGCCGCCAGGGGGTCCTCCAGAAGCGCGAGACAGGCCTCCATGGCGACGAGGCGCCCACTGAAGCCCAGGGCCCAGAGGGCATGCGGGCGCATCTCCCGAGTCCCCAACATGTCCACCAGCAGGGCCGTGTCCGCGTCGGTGCCGAAGAGGGCGAGCAGCACCATGGCCTGGGGCGAGTGGGTGTTGCACGCGCGCACGGCCTGACGGCAGGCCTCCCAGGCCATGCGCGCGCCCGAAGTGAGGCCGGCCTCCATGGCCGCGGCGCGAATCCCTGGGTGCCCGGACTCCAGGAGTCCCGGGAGGAGCCGGCGCGCGGTGGCCTCGGGAAGGGGCGGGCTGGCGCGTAACGCCGCCATCCTCGCCTGCGGCTCCTCATGCAGGAAGGACTCCGCAAGCAATTCCGCAGGCGCTTCGTGGCGGAAGGCCAGCGCCTCCAGAAGCTGGGCCTGAAGGGCGGCGTCATCCCGCTTCAGCAATGGGAGCAGGTGCTCACCCAGGCTGGGGGCTGCACTCAACTCCACCGCGCGTCGGACCGCCGCTACCGCCTCGAGCGCGTCACCGGCCATGAAGTTGAGGAGGGATTCGACGTGCCCCTGGGCCAGCAGTGCATAGGCGGCGGCGGTGATTCGCGTTGCTTCTCCGGAGTCCAAAGCGGGCCAGAGCAAGGACTCGGCGCCTTCCGCGCCGCCCAGCACCAGCCCGTGCAGGTGCGCTGCCAGCTGCTCTTCCTGTCTCGCCACGTCCGCGAGGCTGAAGTCAGGCGCCTCCAGGGACCGCTCCCATTGCAGCCACCGGAAAGCCGCCTCGTCCAGGTGCTCTTCCATCACGTCCTCCAACACCATGTGCCTTCCCCCTAATTGATTCGGACGGAGCCGCCCTGGAGGCGGACGACGCCCTCGGCGCACGTCTCCACGTACGTCCCCTCCAGTAGGATTCGCCCGTTGCGCAGGAGCGTCAGGCGCGCCTTGCCACACCGCAGGACGAGGCTCTCCTTGCCCTGGATGACCTGGATGTCGGCCGCGTCGTCGCTCGGGTGGTGGCCCGCTGCAGGATGACCTTCTGCTTCTGCCTGGCGCCCTCGGGCGCCCTGCGCACCCGGCGGGTGGACCTGCACCGCCATGCCCTTGATGCGCACGGTGCCCTCCGCCGAAGTCTCGACGGACGTCCCCTTCAAGGAGACCTTCCCATTGCGCAGCAGGGTGACGGCAGCGTCCCCACAGCGCAGCACGAGTCCGTCCCGGCCCTGGATGACGTGAGCGGGCGACTCGGCGGCCTCGACCCACGCACCCGGAATTGCATCCGATGGAGTGCGTCGCTGAACGACGGGGAGTAGGGCCATGATGATGGGCCGGTATGGGTCCCCATCCTCGAAGCGGAGCTCCACCGGTTGCTGCACTGTGACGGCGGCCCGAATCCCCTCGACGTCCAGCCGCACGGCCTTGCGTGCCACGCGAGGGCCCACCGGATTGCCGTCGAAGTCCACGACGGGCCGGCCCTCGCCGTCCGTCCCGACGATGCGCCCTAGGCGGCTCTCCCAAATGGGTTCCAACGTCACCTCGAATGAGGTGGCGCGCAAAGGCAATAGGTGACTCATGAAGACTCCCCCTCTTCGAAACGTAACGACAGAGCGCTGAATGGAGAATCTGAATGGGGAAGGCCACCGGCCCTCGCGGAGGCTCGGCTACCCCATGGCGCGCAGCGATTCAAACCGCCTCACTTGTCTCTACCGGAAAACCCTACCGGCCCGGGCTGACTCGCAATGCATGAGGCGTGCTCGGAATGAAGAGCCACACCCAAAGTGCAACCGAGCTGAATGTCCGAAGCGAGGCGAAGGTGGCCGGCTGCATGTAGACGCTCGGCACACTCCCTGCTCTCCACCTCGAGCCATGGACATGAAGAAGCGGAGGGCGCTCGCTTAGCGCCTGGGGCGGGCATAGGTGGAGTTGCAGCGGGCGTACGCCGGGCTGGACGGGAGTACCGAATCCCGGATGCACCTGACCCGGGCGAAGGCGGAGTGCCGCGCGGCGGAGTCGGCTGCGATGGCTGCACTGGGAGTCCGCGATGTGCTGGCACTTACGGAGTGCGAGCTCGCAGCCGCTGCGGTGAGCGCCGCGGAGCAACTGCCCTCGGAGGTGTACGCGTCGAATGGACTCGGCCCGGCAGCACGGGGTAGCCAGGGCGCCAATGACGGACCAGGAACTCGAAGAACTCGAGGAGCGCTACCTACGCCTATTGAAGGACGACGTCCTGCCGCAGGAGGAGCCACTGCAGCGGGCCGCTGAGGAGTGGCCGCTACGGCATCTTTCACTGGTGCTGCGACTATCCCAAGTTGCCGCCGGACAAGAAGGAGGACGAGCGGAAGAGATGGGAGAACTGAGGAAGGCCGCCACTGAGGCCGGGTCCTCTCCCTTCTCGATGGCCCAGGTGGCGACGGAGTGCCGGAACCGTCCCGGGGTGAAGGCCGGGATACCCGCCGCCGTGCAGGCCCCCTTGATGGCCAGGGTGTACTTCTCGAAGCTGAATGAGCCCCGCTCTAGCAGCCGCTTCCCGGCCTCCAGCACCTCGGCGGAAACGGCGGTGAGCAAGGGCTCGCCGCTCTTTTCTGCGGGCATACCAGCACGCCCGCGATTCCCTCGGCCTCGCCCCGGTACGGCTCCACGCTGCCCATCTTGGCGAAGCGCACCAGCTCCGAGACGTGCCAGCCGGTGCCGGCCTGCACGTCCATCCCGTCACGCCAGTGAGGCGCAAGGTGCTCGCGTGCGAGCAGGTAGTGCTCCTGGGGGATGACCTTCGTGCGGTTCCACTGCTCCGGCCTGGCCTGGAGCACGGTGAGCTGTCCGAACGTCGGGTCCTCGGCCACGGAGAGGACGTGCTTCACCTTGCGCAGCCAGGAGTAGAGGCGCTTGAGGACCGCGATCCGATGCCCCCGGGCCGTCGCCTTCTCCAGCGCCGGGAGGATGTCGTCCAGGAGCGTGACCTTCCGCGGGTCGCGGCCCTTGAGCTGGTCGGCCCACCACGCGAGGTAGCCCTGCTGCTTCTTCACCCAGGTGGAGCTGTTCTTGTCCACGTCGCGCGAGCAGGCGAGGAATTCAGCCGCGAGCGGCGCATCGAGGTAGATGGGCGCCTCGTGTACCGAGCCCGCCGGGTTGTAGTGCTCCGGGTCGATCTCGAAGCGCTCGAGCTGCTCCATGGCCGCCCGGAGCTGGCTCTTGCACGTGCACTCGCCCATGCGCCCGCGCGCTCCACTGTGGAGAACGGCCAGGGAGCCCGTGTTTTGCTCACGAGCAGGGTAGGGCAAATGAAAAGGGCCTTGGACTTTCGCCCAAGGCCCTGCATTTCTTGCTCCCCGACGAGGACTCGAACCTCGGACCTAGTGATTAACAGTCACCCGCTCTACCGGCTGAGCTATCGGGGAATATGTCCGTCACGGCGCAGCTGCGCTGCCGTGATGACGCGCTTTGTAGAGAACGGAGCCCGCCCTGTCAACAGTCCCGTTTGATCCGCTCTCCCGGCTTCACGCCCAGCCCTGGGCCGCCCTCGCCGGCCTGGTCTCCGTCGCCTCGGAGGCCATCGCCCAGGTGCTCGCCGGCTCTCCCGCCGAGCGCGTGCTGGACCGCACCCTCCGTGACCACCGCCACCTCTCCCGGGAGCAGCGCCAGGCCCTCAAGGAGGCCGTCTACAACGTGGGTCTCTGGCGCCGCCGCCTGGGCTTTCTCCTCGGCCGCGACGACGCCACGCCTCCCTTCCTCCTCTACGCCCTCCTGCACGGCCTGGCCGGCGTCCCCGCGCCCGAAGCTGCTGCCCTGGCCGGGCTGGGGGAGGGCGGGGGGCCCGCGCTCAACCCCGCTCCCGCCCCCACGCTCGCCCTGCGGGCCTCCCTGCCGGACTGGCTCGCCGACCACTTTGCCCGCGAGTTCGGCCCCGAGGCCGAGGACTTCTGCGCCCACCTCAACGTCCCCGGCCCCATCACCCTCCGTGCCACCCCCCTGCGCACCACCCGAGACGCCCTGGCCGAGCGCCTGCGCTCCGAGGGCGTCCAGACCCGCCCCGGCCCCTGGAGCCCGCTCGCGCTCCATGTCGAGGGCCCCCGCCCCAACCTCTACGGCCTGGACTCCCTTCGCGAGGGGCTCTTCGAGGTCCAGGACGAGGGCAGCCAGCTCCTCGGGCTCGTCCTGGATGCCCAGCCGGGTGAGACGGTGCTCGACCTGTGCGCCGGGGCCGGGGGCAAGACGCTCCTGCTGGGCGCCCAGATGAAGGACTCCGGCCGGCTGCTGGCCTACGACCCCGACCCCGAGCGGCTGGACCGGCTCCTCCAGCGCAGCGCCCGCGCCGGCCTCTCCCGCGTGCAGGTGCTCCGGACGCCTCCCACCCCGGGGCTCGGCGCCGACCGCGTCCTCGTGGACGCCCCGTGCTCGGAGCTGGGCTCGCTGCGGCGCGGCCCCGACCTGCGCTTCCGCATCGAGCCGGACGTGCTCACCCACTTCCCGCCGCTCCAGGCCGACATCCTCCAGCACGCCGCCGACCTCGTGCGCCCCGGCGGTCGGCTCGTCTACGCCACCTGCACGGTGAACCGCGCGGAGAACCAGGACCTCGTCACCGCCTTCCTCGCCGCGCGGCCCGACTTCAGCCCCGTGCGCCCCGGCCAGGGCTGGCTCCCGGAAGCCTGCGTGCACGAGGGCTTCCTCCTCGTCGCCCCCCACCGCCACGGCACGGACGCCTTCTTCGCCGCGGTGATGGAGCGCTCGGCCGGGTAGGGGAGGGGGCGCCGAGCGTCCGCAGTGTCCTCGTGCCGACGGACGGGGGTACTCAACGCTTCCCGGCGCCGCGTCTGGAAACGGCGTGCCCCCCGTGCCCCCGGTGCTATGAAGCGCCACGTGCGCTGGCTCAAGCCCCTTCCGCTGCGTCCCCGCGACACCGTCCAGGTCGTCGCCCCCGCGAGCTCCTTCGACCCCCCAGGCTTCGACGTGGGCCTGGCCGTCCTCCGCGAGCGCTACAACCCCGTCCACCGGCCCGACATCTTCGCCTCCCACCGCTACCTCGCGGGAGACGATACGCGCCGGGGTGAGGAGCTCGCCCGCGCCCTGCTGGACCGCGAGGCCCGCGCCATCTTCTGCGCCCGCGGCGGCTATGGCGCCGCCCGGCTGCTGCCGGACCTCCCGCTCGCGGACGCCGCGCCGAGCGCCTTCTGCGGCTTCTCCGACCTCACCTCCGTCCACGGCGCCCTGCAGGCCCTCGGCCGCGTCACCATCCACGCGCCCGTCCTCACTCAGCTCGGCAAGCAGCCCCCGGAGGTACACGAGTACCTCTTCCGCCTCCTCGAGTCCCCCGAGGCCCCGCCGCCGCTGACGGGCTCGGACACCTACGTGCCGGGCATGGCGGAGGGCACCCTCGTCGGCGGCAACCTCTCCGTCCTCACCCGGCTCATCGGGACCCCGTACATGCCGCCGCTCGACGGCGCGGTGCTCCTGCTGGAGGACGTCACCGAGCGCCCCTACCGCCTGGACCGCATGTGGACGCACCTGCGCCTGGCGGGCGTCTTCTCTCGCGTGCGCGGCATCGTCCTGGGTGACTTCACCTCGTGCGAGGAGCGCAACGCGGACTACACCAGCGCGGACGTGCTCCGGGAGCTCGCGAGGGACGTGGGGCTGCCCTGCGCGGCCGGCTTCCCCATCGGCCACGGTGCCCTCAACTACCCGGTGGCCCTGGGCACCCAGGTGCGGTTGGAGGCGGACGCGGCGCGCCTCACCTTCCTCGAAGGAGCCGTGCGCGCATGAGCGGCAGTCCCCACCCCATCGCCATCCTCCAGACGGTCCTCGACGACGCCTGCAAGATTGGCGTCTTCCCGGCGGCCCAGGCCATCGTCCTCCACCGGGGCATCCAGGTCTTCGGCGGGGTGACGGGCAACGTCACCGGCGATACCCGCTTCGACCTCGCCTCCGTCACCAAGGTGATGAGCACCACCGCCCTGTTCCTCCGCCTGTGGACGGAGGGCAAGGTGGGCCCGGACACGCTCGTGTCCCGCTTCTTCCCCGGCTCGCCCGTGGGCGACGCGGGCGCCACCGTGGCGGACTTGCTCTACCACCGCTCGGGCCTGCCGCCCTTCGTGCCCTTCTTCGCCCAGGCGCTCACCGCGCACCCGGAGCTGCTCGCCGCCACCTGCCCCTCCGCCGTGCGCGCCCGCGCCCGCGAGGAGGTCGTCCAGGCCGCCGCCGCCACGCCGCTCGCCGCCGCGCCGCGCGCCCGCACGGCCTACAGCGACGTGGGCTTCATCCTCCTGGGCGAAATCCTCTCCCGCGTCGCGGGCGCCCCGCTGGACACGCTCTTCTCTCGCTACGTCGCCGAGCCCCTGGGCCTGGGCGCGCGCTTCCACCGCCTCACCGACTTCCCCGCGGATGCCACGCCCGCGCCCACCGGTGCCACCCGCCCGCGCGAGCCCGCGCCCGGCCAGGAGGGGCTGTGGAAGGACGTGCCCTCCGCGCCCACGCGCCCCGGCGAGGTGGATGACGACAACGCCTGGGTGATGGATGGCGTGGCCGGCCATGCGGGCCTCTTCGGCACCGCCGTGGACGTGGCCCGCTTCGGCCAGGCCGTGCTGGACGGGTGCGCGGGCGGGGCGGCGCTTGCCCCCGGCCCGCTGTGGCACCGGCTGCTGGCCACGGATGCGCTCGTGGAGGGCAGCACGCGCTCCATGGGCTTCGACTCGCCGTCGCGGCTCCACTCCAGCGCGGGCCACTACATCGGCAACACGCCTCCGGGCGCGGTGGGGCACCTGGGCTTCACCGGCACCAGCCTCTGGGTGGACCTGCGCCGCGCGCTGGTGGTGGCGCTCGTCACCAACCGCGTGGCCCAGGGCCGCCAGGAGCTGCGCATCCGCGACTTCCGACCCGTCTTCCACGACCTCGTCGTGGAGGCACTCGCGCTCACCGACCTCCAGCAGGGAAAGCATGGCTGACGACAACGGAAACGTCCTCGACACCCTCGAACCCGGCAGCGTGCGCCGCATCCACCTGGTGGGCGTGGCCGGCACCGGCATGGGCTCCTTCGCCGGCATGCTCAAGGCCGCGGGCTACGAAGTCACCGGCAGCGACGAGAATGTCTACCCGCCCATGAGCGACATGCTCAAGGCGTGGGGCATCCCCGCCGCCTCGCCCTACCGTCCGGAGAACCTGGACGCGGCGAAGCCGGACCTCGTCATCATCGGCAACGTCATCCGCCGGGTGAACCCGGAGGCCACCGCCGTGCGCGAGCGCGGCCTCAAGCAGATGAGCTTCCCGGCCGCCCTGGGCTCGCTCTTCCTGGACCGCGCGCACTCGGTGGTGGTGGCCGGCACGCACGGGAAGACGACGACGTCCTCCATGATGGCGCACGTGCTGGTGGAGGCCGGGAAGGACCCGTCCTTCCTCGTGGGCGGCGTCACCCAGAACTACTCGGGCAACTACCGCGTGGGGAAGGGCCCGCACTTCGTCGTCGAGGGCGACGAGTACGACACGGCCTACTGGGACAAGGGCTCCAAGTTCCTCCACTACCGGCCGCGCACCGCCATCCTCACCAGCGTGGAGTTCGACCACGCGGACATCTTCCGAGACTTGCCCCACTACGAGGCCACCTTCGAGAAGTTCGTCCGGCTGATTCCGCAGGACGGGCAGCTCATCGTCTGCGCCGCGTACCCCAACGCGGTGAAGCTGTCGCGCGAGGGCTGCAAGGGCCGCGTGGTGACGTACGTGGCGAAGGAGGGCGCGGACGCGGACTACACGCCGCGCAACCTGTCCTTCAGCCCCGCCGGCGCGCGCTTCGACGTGGTGGAGCGCGGCCAGTCGCTGGGCACGGTGGACCTGCCCATGGGCGGCGCGCACAACGTGGAGAACGCGCTGAGCGTCATCGCCGCCGCGCGCGGCCTGGGCCTGTCCTTCGACGAGATTCGCAAGGGCCTGGCGACGTTCTCCGGCGTGAAGCGGCGCCAGGAGATTCGCGGCGAGCCGGGCGGCATCATGGTGGTGGACGACTTCGCGCACCACCCCACCGCGGTGCGGGAGACCATTGCCGCCGTGCACAACCGGTACCCGGAGCGCCGGCTGTGGGCCATCTTCGAGCCGCGCTCCAACACCAGCCGCCGCAACATCCACCAGGAGGACTACGCCCACGCCTTCACCGGAGCGACGCGCGCCAGCCTCAAGGTGCCCGAGCGCCACGACAAGGTGCCCGTGGGCGAGGAGCTGGACGTGCGCAAGCTGGTGGAGGACCTCAAGGCCCAGGGCATCGCCGCGGAGGGCGCCACCGACGTGCAGACGCTGGTGGACCTGGCCGCGCGCGAGGCCCGCGCCGGGGACATCCTGCTCGTCATGAGCAACGGCGCCTTCGGGGGCTTCATCGACAAGGTGCTCGCGGCGCTCAAGGCCCGGGCGGAGGCGGGGGGCTGACATGCGCACGGCTCTCTCTCTTGCCGCGCTCATCGGCACGCTGTCGCTCGCGGGCTGTGCGAAGGCGCCTCCCATGCCGCCGCTGACGGGGTCCGGCCCGGGCAATGGGGCTGGCGGTACGGCGCCGGCCTCGGACGCCGAGGCCCCGCGCCCGCTGGACTTCAAGGTGAAGCGCTACCCCGGCGGCGAGCCGTATGACCTCGCCAGTGACAGGGGCAGCGTGGTGGTGCTGGACGTGTGGGCCACCTGGTGCGAGCCGTGCCGGGACGCGCTGCCCTTCTACGAGAACCTGGCCCTCCAGTACGCCGACAAGGGGCTGAAGGTGTACGCGCTCAACGTGGACGAGGACGCGCGCGCCGTGCCGCCCTTCCTGGCGGAGACGAAGGTGAAGCTGCCCATCCTCATGGACGAGAATGCGCAGGTGGCCGAGCGCACCCTCAAGGTCCGGGGCATGCCCACCACCTATTACATCGACCGGCGCGGCGTGGTGCGCCACTCGGAGGAGGGCTTCTCCGAGGAGTTCTACGCCCGGTACCTGTCGCACGTGGAGGCGCTGCTCGCCGAGCCCGCGCCCTGAGCAGCAGCCGAGGAGACGTCATGGCCCAGGACACCCCCGCCACCTTGCGCCGCACCGCGGAGGAGGGGGCCCGTCTGGCGGGCCGCATCCTCGCGGACCGCTTCATGGGCGAGCGGACGATTGAGTACAAGGGCGGCATCGACCTGGTGACGGATGCGGACCGGGCCTCGGAGGAGGCGCTGCTGGCCTTCATCCGCGAGCGCCACCCAGCCCACGCCATCCTCGCCGAGGAGAGCGGCGCCTCGCAGGGCACCAACAGCCTGCGCTGGCTGGTGGACCCGCTGGACGGCACCACCAACTACTCGCACCGCGTGCCCCACTTCTGCGTCAGCGTGGCGGTGGAGGGCCCCGGCGGCGTGCTGGCCGGCGCCGTCTATGACCCCATGCTGGACGAGCTCTTCTCCGCCGCGCGCGGGGAGGGCGCCACCCTCAATGGCCGCCCGCTGCGCGCCAGCACCGTCGCCTCGCTCCACAGGGCGCTGCTGTGCACAGGCTTCCCCTACGACGTGCGCGAGCGCCCGGAGGGGCCCGTGGGCCTCTTCACGCGCTTCATCCTGCGCGCCCAGGGCATGCGCCGCACCGGCAGCGCCGCCATGGACCTGGCCTACGTGGCCGCGGGCCGCTTCGACGGCTTCTTCGAGTTCGGCCTCAAGCCGTGGGACATCGCCGCGGGCTCGCTGCTGGTGGAGGAGGCCGGGGGCGTCATCCGCCACGTCACCGGCGCGCCCTTCGACGTGCTGCGCGGGGACGTGATTGCGTCCGCGCCCGCGCTGGCCCCGGAGCTGCTGGCCGAGGCGAAGCGCTTCATCGAGGACATGGGCTGGACGCCGCGCTGAGGCGCCGAGCCTCCAAGCCGCCGAGTCTAGAAGAAGCTCTCCGGCACGAAGACGATGTCGCCGGGCTGGAGCATGAAGTTCTTCTCCCGCCCCACGCCGATGTCCTCCACGGGCACGCGAATCTTGCGCTCCTGCCCGTCCACCACGCGCGTCACCAGCGTGTTGTTCTTCGCCGCCAGCTTGGTGAAGCCGCCGGCCAGCGTAATCGCCTGGACGATGGACATGTCCCCGTCCACCGGGAAGGTGCCGGGCTTCTGCACCTCGCCGAAGACGAAGACCTTCTGCGAGTTGTACTCGCGAATCAGCACCGACACCTGCGGCCGGCGCACGTAGCGCGCCAGGCACGTCTGCAGCGCGTCCGCCGCCCCGCTGGGCGTCTGTCCCGACAGCGGCACCTTGCCGCACAGCGGGTAGTCGATGGTGCCCTCGGGGGACACGCGCCAGGTGCCGGAGTGCTCGGGCTCCTGGAAGACGCGCACCTCCACCACGTCGCCGGGGCCCAGCGTGCCGCCACCCGCGCGAGCCTCACCTGCCTCGGCGGCCGGCGTGGGCGTCGGCGGGGGAGGGCGGGCGGTGCCGAAGCACGCGGGAAGCGCCGCGAGGAGCAGCACGGCGAGGGCGGAGCGGAAGGTCTTCATCCAGGGTTGTGCGCCGTCCGGGCGTCGCCGGGCAGCAGGGCTCAGTACGTCACGGAGAGGCGAGCATACCCCTCGTGACGCGAGTAGTTGAGCCCGCCGCCCGTCACCGAGGACGACCGGGAGCCCAGCATGTAGCCGGCCGCGCCGGTGAGCCATGGGCGGAACTGGTACTCGGGCCCGATGTCCAGGTTGATGACGGTGTCGCTGCGCTCGGCGGTGAAGCTCAGGAAGTCCACCGAGCCGCCCGCGCGCATCGTCAGCTTGCCGCCGAACAGGGCGCGGACCTCGCCGTAGCCGCGGTTGTCGGTGAAGACGCCGTAGGCCGCCACCGGCTCCATGGTGCGCAGGTAGCCGGCCTTGAAGCTCAGCGTGGGGCTGTAGAGGTACGTGCCCTCCAACTGCGCGAGGAAGGTGCCACTGCCCCCAGCCGCGAAGTTCTGGCCCCAGCCCGCCTTGGCCGTCACGGCAATCTTGGGCGACACCAGGCCCGCCACGCCCGCCAGGGCGCGCAGCACCGTGGCGTCCGGGCTGCCGCCGTTGAAGTAGCTGCGCAGGTCCACACCGGTGTCCAGCACCACCGCCGTCTTCGGCAGGAAGCGCCAGCGGCCCTCGAGGCCGAAGTGCAGGTTGCCGTAGTCGAACTGGTCCGCGGTGAGCGGGTTGCACGTGCCGTCCGTGCAGTCCACCGGGCTCAGCGCGCCCAGGGGCTCGAAGAACTCCACCGCGTAGGCCGCGCTGGGCGCGAGCTCAATCGCGCCGCCGCCCGGCTTCCAGGGCACCTTCACACGGGCCTCGTTGAAGAGGCTGAGCACGCCGGCGCCAATGGCCACGGTGCGCGTGCGGTCCGAGCGCGCGAACTGGTCCGACAGCTCCAGCGACAGCGGCGCGTCCGGGTTGAGGCGCGCCAGCAGGTCCGCCGCGCCCTCCAGGTGGGACGCGGTGCCGGAGTTGGACGTCATCAGGCCCGTGTACAGCACGTAGTCCAGGTTGCCGGCCAGGTTGAGGGCCAGCTTGGACGAGGGAACCTCCAGCCGGAAGCCCGGCCGGAAGTGCATGGCGAACTCGCCCGACAGGTCCGGGGACACGCCGCCCGTCGCGGGGTCCACGCCGGGGCCGGCGAAGTAGCCCACGCCGCTGTCCAGCCGCGTCTCCAGCTCGAAGTACGGGTGCAGCCGGCCGCTGCCGACCTTGAAGCCATTACCGCCCGTGGACGGTGCCGCCGCTGGTTCCTGGGCCATGGCGGTGCCACCCAGCGCCAGCAGCGCCAGCACACTCCACCCCCCCCAGAATTTCCCAGACTGCTTCATGGCTCAGAAGGACTTCCCTGATGGCGGGAGGACGTGCTCCCACCTTTCATGCGTTCGGCCCGGGGCGTCATAGCACGCGCATTCCTCGGGGCCGAATTGATTGTTGGACACGGGCGGGAGACTCGCCCGGTGGGTCGGTGGGCACACGGCGCGCTAGCGGATGGGGCTGGCGGGAGGAGGGCGGACGACGACGTCCTCCGGAGGCGGCGGCCGGGTGGGGTCTCCACCTGGCAGGTTCTCCGGCTCCTCCACCTCCACGAAGAGGTTCTCATCGGTGCGGAAGGCGAGCTGGCCGATGCACTCCTCGGCCTCCGAGCGCAGCTGCCCGACCTTCTGCTGGGCGATCATGACCTTGGTGTACTCGTGCTCGCTGGAGGAGGCCTCGCGACGCGAGAGCGCCTCCTGGAGCGACACGTCGGCCTGCTCGGAGATGCGCAGCAGGCCCTTGATCTGCGTGAGCTTCTCGTTGGCGCAGTTGAGCTTCACCACGTCCTTGGTGCGCCGGGCCTCCTCCACCTTGCCGAGCACCTGCCGGAGCACCTCGCGCATCAGGCCCAGGGCCTGGGTGCTGCGCTGGAGCTTGTCCGCGTCCGGCACGTCGCTGGCCTTCTCCAGCGCAGCGGTGGCGGCGGGCGGCTGCGGGGGGCCCGCGGGCTGGGCCGGCACGGAGGCCGGACCCTGCGCGATCGCCACCCCGGAGGCGAGTACCACCAGCATTCCCACAGTCCGCATGTTCAAGAGCGTAGAGGCAGGGGGGTGGGGTGTCAAACCCACTACTGGCGGGGTTTTCAAGCCTTGCCAGCGAGGCGGGCATTGGCCTCGCGCAGGCGAGCAGACAGGCTTCGGGCGATGTTGACGACGACGAAGGTGAAGCCATCGCCGTGGGCCTGACGGAAGGCGCGGAGGTCCTGCGCGGTGAGCTGCAGGAGGTCGGCGTCCGTCTTCGCTCGCACGGTGGCCGAGCGGTAGTCCTTGTCGATGAGGCCCATCTCCCCGAAGAACTCGGGGGCGGACAGGACGATGAGGGAGTGGACGTCACCGCCGGGCAGCCGGCGCATCACCTCCACCTGGCCGTCGACGATGACGAAGAGGCTGTCGCCCAGGTCGCCTTCCTCGAAGACGACCTCCCCGGCCCCGAAGCGCCGCACCCGGGCCAGCTCCGCGAGGCGCGCGAGCTCCCCGGGGGAGAGCATCTCGAAGAGGGGAGAGGAGGCGATGACGGACAGCTTCTCCATGGTCCCCCGGAGCCTACCCCGCCGGAGAGAAGACGAAGGGGTAGGAAACGCCGGTATCGGAGTCGGGCTTGAAGGGGAACGTCCAGCCGCGGATGGTGGTGCGGATGCAGCTGCCCACCGCCTCGTTGCCCAGGGTGTTCTCCTCGATTTCGAAGTCGCCGACGCGGCCGTTCGTCTTGATGGTGAAGCGCACCACCACCTTGCCCTTGAGGTTGGGGTTGCGCTTGAGCTCCTTCTCGTAGCAGCTCTGGATGGACTTCAGGCGCGAGCGCACGTAGCGGGCCAGGGCGTTGCGGTCCACGTCCGAGCTCTCCACGTCGGGCGTGGAGTCCTGCACCCGGCCCTGCACCGCGGCTTCCTTCTTGGTGCCCAGGTCGACCTTGCCGCCGCCCTGGGTGCCCACCTCGCCGATGCCCGTCACCTTGCCGGCGCCGCCGCCGCGCGGGCCGGTGCCGCCGCCCACGGAGGCCTCGGTGGCCACGCCCACGCCGCCCGCGCCCGCGAGCGCCGCCGCGATGTCCCCACCGCCGCTGGCGCCGCCGAGCACGTCCGCGAAGGCCCCCTGGCCGCCGCCGCTGTTGGAGCCGAGAATCTTGAGCAGGCCCTTGCCGGAGACCTTCTTCACCACCTCGGCGCGCTGCTCCGAGGCACTCCCCGCGGGCTTGTCCGCCGCGGGCTTGTCCGCCGCCTTCGGCTCGTCCGCCTTCGCGTCCTCCTTGGGGGCCTCGGCGGGGCCGGTGTCCGCGGGCTTCGCGGCCTCGGGCGGGCGCTGGGGGATGATGGCGCGCACGAAGCGGTCATCCAGCTCGTCCAGCGCCAGCTCGGCCTCCTTGGGGGCCTCGGCGGAAATGATGAGCGCGGCGCCGGAGAAGTGGATGAACAGCGAGGCGGCGAGGATGCCGAAGAAGACGCGGTCCATCGTCTTCCACCGGCTGACCATGACGTCCGCGGGCAGCACCGGCTTCGCCTCCTCCGGGGGAGGCGTGACGAACTGGAAGAAGAGGGTGACGTCCCCCAGGTCCACCTTGCCGCGGGCGCTCTCCTGCAGCGGCAGGACGTAGAGGTCGCCCCGGCGGGTGGCCAGGCCCTGCGCGCGCAGGGCGTCGAAGTCCACGTCCGAGGAGCCGAGGTTGACGCGGCCCTGCATGGACTCGTCGATGACGAGCTGGAACTGCTGGCCCTGGTTCTCCAGCAGCGAGAAGCGGGCCGGCCGTTCCTCGGAGGAGGGCAGGACGATGGTGTTCCGGGCGTCGTGACCGATGGTCACGCTGTCGCGACGGACGTGGTGCTCCTCGACGATGCGGCCGTTCTGGATGACACCGACGCGGAGCAGCTTGGTCTGCGGAGTGGCTGCCATGGCTTTAGAAGGGGTCCTGCTCCACGCTCTTCACGACCTTGGGCACGAAGCTCTCCGTGCGGCCGAGGTCGTCGAAGCTCAGGTTGGAGCGTGGAAGGATGTAGAAGGCCTGGGGCTTCTGGATGCGCCCCTCGACGGTGATGGCGTCCAGGCGGATGACCTTGCGCGG
This sequence comes from Pyxidicoccus xibeiensis, assembly GCF_024198175.1. Lineage (NCBI taxonomy): Bacteria > Pseudomonadati > Myxococcota > Myxococcia > Myxococcales > Myxococcaceae > Pyxidicoccus > Pyxidicoccus xibeiensis. Next base: position 429,547 of record NZ_JAJVKV010000003.1, on the reverse strand, counting down.
CGCCTTCTTGCCCTGGGCCGTGCCGGTGGCGGACGCAGACGTGGCGCTGGACGCGGAGTCCTGCGCGAGCGCGGGCGCGGCGGCGAGCAGCATGAGGAGGGTGAGGGCGGGGCGCATGGCGACCTTACTTGGAATCGGTGGCGAGCTTACCCGAGCCGGCCGGCGCGGGGGCAGGGGTGGTGGGAGCAGCACTCCCAGGCTGGGACACCGCACCCGGGGGAGGGGTTCCATCGACCTTCTTCTGGGCGGCCTGGGCCTGCTCCTGCTCGGCGGCCTTGCGCAGCTGGTCCTTGCGCTCGCGCTCCAGCCGGCGCTCCTCGCGGTCGATGCCCTTCTTCGCGTCCTTCACGTACTGGTCGATGCGCTCGTCCCGGCCGCCCTTGCCCTGGTACTGCTCGAAGTAGGCGATGGCCGTCTTGTAGCGCGTCAGCGTGTCGACGCCGGGCGGCTCCACGTCCAGGTAGAGGATGGCGAGGTTGAAGTACGGGTCGGCGGAGGCCGGCAGCAGCTTCAGCACCTGCTCGTACTCGGCCCGGGCGCGGGCGAAGTCCCCCTGGCCCCGGTACGCGTTGCCCAGGTTGAGGCGGGCGGAGGCGAAGTCCGGGGCGGAGCGGACGGCAGCCTCCAGCTCCGTGACGGCGGCGGGGTAGTCCTGCGCCTCGTTGAGCAGCGCGCCGAAGTTGTTGCGGGCCTCGGCGAAGTCCGGCCGCAGCCGCGCGGCCTCCTTGAACTCCTCCAGCGCCTGCGGGCGCGCCTTGAGGGCCAGGTACACCAGGCCCAGCGCGTTGTGCGTGGCCGCGTCCGTGGCGTCGATGGCGCGGGCGTTCTCCAGCACCATGCGCGCCAGCTCGTGCTTGCCCTCGCGGTAGTAGACCTGCGCCAGCACCTGCATGGCGCGCACGTGGCGCTCGTCGCCCTTGAGCGCGCGCTTGGCCTCGGTGGCGGCGGACTCGTGCTTCTTCTGCTGGAGCAGGGTGATGGCCAGCGCGGTGCGCAGCGGCACCGAGTCCTGCCGGGACTCGAGCAGCCCGCGCAGCTCCGCCTCCAGCTTCACCGACCGGCCCGTGCGGCCGTACAGGCGCGCGAGGCAGTCCCACGCGGCCTCCTGCTCGGGCGCCACCGCGAGCGCCCGGCGGTAGGAGCGCTCGGCCTCCTCGGGCTTGCCCAGGCGCTCCTGGACGATGCCCAGGTTGGTCCACGCGTAGTCGAGCTTCGGGTCCTGTTCCGTCAGCGAGCGCAGCGCCGCCTCGGCCGCGGTGAGCTCGCCCCGGTGGGCAACCTCCACCGCGCGCGCGAAGTCCTTCGCCGGGCCCTTGAGCTGTGCGGGGCGGGGCTCCGTGGCCACGGGCTTCGAGGCCTGTGCGTCCGCGGTGCCCGCGTCCGGCGCGGCGCCGGTGCTGTCGGCGGCGGTGGAGCCCGTCGCCGGGTCCGGGCGCGTCTCCGGGCCGGAGGCGCAGGCGGACAGCAGGAGCCCGGAGGCCACGAGCGCGAGCACGCGGGTGCGTGACGTGGAGCTCACTTGTCACCTCCGCCCGTCAGCCGGGGCTCATTTCCGGAGCCGGAAGGGGAGCCAGAGGGAGGGCGCGCCGGCCCCTCCACGCTGCCCACCAGCCCGTCCGGGTAGGCGGCGTCCGAGGCCAGGGCCTGCTTGGGCTCCTTCAGCACCGGGTACTCCTTGGGACGGAAGCGGTTGAGCGCCTCCAGAGTGCGCCGCGTCCACTCGTTGGAGATGCGATTCTTGCGCGCCTCCGCGAGCGTGGCCGCGTAGCTCTCCACGGCCGCTTCTTCCAGGGCCGTCGTCTGCTGCGCGAGCTGGTCCTGGTAGACGACGACGGCCTCGTCCCCCAGCCGCTTCACCTCGGCGGGCACCGGCGTCTCGATGATGGTGTTGGCGAAGCGCTCGAGCGCATGGCCGCGGCGGTACAGCGCCGCCAGCGTCCACTCCAGCCGCTTGTACGGGTAGACGCGCGCGTACGCCTCGTTCACCGACTTCACCGCGTTGCGCTTGGCCGTGAAGCTGCGCTCCAGCGCCTTGCCCTTGCCACCAATCTTCAGCTTGTCGAACTTGCGCAGCTCCGCCTCGGCCACCTGGAAGCGGCCATAGGCGGCGGCGTCCGCCGCCAGCGGGTTCGCGTCCGCCTGGAGCTTGCGCCGGTCGAACTCGCTCGCGGCCTGGGCCCAGGAGCGCTGCGCCTCGCGCTCGTTGCCCAGCTTCTGGTGCGCGTCGCCCATGCGGCGGTGGGCGTCCACCACCAGCTCCACCTGGCCGGGCTTGGTGGCGAACTTGCGCACGAACTCCTGGAGCGCGCGCACCGTGCCGCGGGCGTCTCCCTGCTTCTCGTAGATGAGGGCGGCGCGGTACTGGTTCTTCGGCGCGTCCTCCGCGTTGGGGAACAGGTCCGCGTAGCGCAGGAAGGTCGCCGCCGCCTCGGGGTAGCGCTGCTGGCCCTCCAGCAGGCGGCCGGTGTTGAAGAGCGCCGCCTCGCGGTCCTTCGACGCCGGGTAGTCCTTCACCAGCCTCTGGTAGCTGGCCACCGCCTTGTCGAAGTCGTACGAGTTCTCCGCGTTCACCGCCACGCGGAACAGCGCCGCGTCCGCCAGCGGCGAGGACGGGTACTCGCGGTAGATGCGCTCGTACAGCTTCAGCGCGGAGTCGAAGCGGCGCGTGTTCTCGTACGCCACGGCGGCGTTGTTGAGCGCCTTGTCCGCGAACTCGTGGCGGGGCTCCTCGTCCACCAGCTGGGTGTACTTCTTCGCGGCCTCGTCGTGCTTGCCCGCGGCCATCAGCTCGTCGGCCAGCTTGAAGCGGCCGGCCAGCTTGAACTTCACCAGGTCCTTGTAGAGGTCGCTGGACGGGTCGATGACCTGCTTGTTGCTGGCCAGCCGCGCGCTGACCTCCTCGACGCTGCGCCAGTCCTTGTCGATGAGGAACGTCTCGACGATGAGGTTGGTGGAGTACTTCGCCACCTCGTGCTTGGGGTACGTCTGGACGATGGCCTCGAAGCGCCGGCGGGCCTCGGGGAAGTCGTTGTGCGCGTAGTGCAGCTCCGCCGCCTTGTAGGCGATGCCCGGCGCCTTCTCCGTCTTCGGCAGCATCGCCAGGTACTTGTCCGACGCGGCGACGAGCTTCTGCTCGGTGGGGGCCAGGGGGATGGGCTTCACCACCTCACCCTCGGGGCGCTCGGTGGAGCGCAGCGGCTTGAGGTCCTGCGCGCTGCCCGCCTTCACGTCCAGGGCGAGCTGCTGCTGCCACGCGAGCACGGCGTTGAGGGTGGCGTCTTCGCGGTGCTTGTCCGCCACGCCCGTGTCGCGCACCAGCTCGTAGCCCTTCGCGGCGGCGGCGAACTGGAAGGAGTTGTAGAGGCACTCCGCGTGGTAGAAGCGCATCTCGCCCGCGCTCTTGCTGCGGGGGAAGCGCTCCAGGTAGGCGCCGTACGCGCGCGCGGCCACCTGGAAGCCCGCGTTGGCCTGCTCGAACTTCCCCTCCTGCTTGAACACCAGCGCCTGCTGGTGGTGGTACGTGGCGGTGCTGTACAGGCTGCGCTCGGTGAGCGCGTTGGCCTGGGCGAGCGCGTCCGGGTCGTCCTTGTTCTTCTCGTACCAGGCGGTGCCCGGCTGGTAGAGGGTGGCCAGCTTCTCGGACTCGGCGAAGGACTCGGCCATCAGCCGGTCGCCCGTGTACGCCTGGACGATGCGCTGCTGGAGCTGCGGCGCGTCCGGGGCCAGCGGGTCCTTCTGCAGCACCAGCCGGTACGCCTCGATGGCGGCGGGGTACTTCGTCTGGTCGAAGTACACGTTGCCCAGGCGCCGGTACACCTCCGCCTCGTACGGGCGGGCGCCGCGCTTCGCGAAGAGCGCCTGCGCCTTGGGCAGGCCGCCCCACGTCTCGTCGGCCAGGGAGATGGCGACGTACTGGAGGGCCTCCGCGCGCAGGTCGCCGGTGGCCTTCTCCTCGCCCTTGGCCTTCGCCTGGGCCTCGTAGAAGTCCGCGAGCGTGAGGAAGGACGCTACCGCCTCGTCGAAGCGGTCCATCCGGTAGTACGTCCACCCCAGCTTGTAGACGGCCTTGTCGTAGAGGGGGTGCTTCGGGTCCTTGCTCGCCGCCTCGAAGGCGACGGCCGCCTTGGTCAGCGCCTCCGGGTCCTCGTACTCCTCGAACCAGTACTCGCCGATGCGCACCCACGCCTCGGTGGCGAAGCGGCTCTTCGGGTAGCGCGCGATGAGCTGCTCGTAGGTGCCGAGGCTCTCGTCGAACTGCTTCTGCTGCTCCAGGCAGTAGCCCAGCAGGTAGAAGGCGCCGTCGTTGAGGCGGTAGTCCGGGAACTCCTTCAGCAGCCGGCGGTACAGCGCGATGGAGTCCGAGAAGTCCACCGCCGGCTCGGTGGGGGCCTCCGCGTCGGGGTTCTCATCGAGCGCGGCGAGCCGCTGCTTGTACTCGCTGTCCGCCTGGTTGTGCTCGTCCGCGGAGCGCTCGTAGTAGAGCTCGGCCAGGCGGAACATCACGTCCGGCGTGTAGCGCGGCTCCCCGGGATAGCGGCGGAGGAACTCCTCGAAGCGGGCGATGGCGTCCTTGCGCTCCGTGCGCTCCTGCGCCTCCAGCTCGCGGATGACCTTCTCGTACGAGGCGGCCAGCGCGCCGCGCTTCTGCTCGTACTTGTGCTCCACGAGCAGCTGCACCTCGCGGTTGAACTCGCGCGACTCCTCCTCGTACGTCCGCAGCGCGCGGCTCACCTCTTCGAGCAGCGCCTCCTGCTCGGGCGTGCGGCCCATGCCCTTCAGGTACTCGCGGGGCACAGGGGCGGGGGCCGCGGTGTCCAGGTCCTCGGGGGCGACAGCGGGGGCTGCTTCCGCGTCCGGAGCGGGGGCCGCCTGGGTGGTGGGCGCGGCCGCGGCCTTGCGCGCCGCCTGCGCGGAGGCGGCGGGCAGCGGGGCGAGGGCGAGCAGGGCGGCGAGCAGTTCGCGGCGCATCACTCCTTGCCCTCCGTCCGCACGTCCTGGAACTCGGTGTCCAGCTCGCGCAGGGCCTCGTCCTTCTGCGCGGACAGCTTCTGCATCTCCGTCGTCTTGTCCTGCTTCTTCGTGAAGGCCACGTCCACCACGCCCACGTCCGCCTTGAGCACCAGGTCGTAGAACTGCTGCCGCACGCGGCGGAAGCTGTCGTAGGCGATGCGGCCCACCAGGTTGCGCGCGTCACCGGACACCGAGGCCACCTCGGCCGCGTAGCGCTCGAGGAGCTTCTGCTCCGCCAGCACCTTGTCGCGGATGATGCGGCCCCGCGTCTCCAGCCGGCCGCGCAGCACGCCCTTGGCCGCCACCACGCGGGTGTGCAGCGCGCTCGCCGAGTCCCGCACCGCGTGGGCTCGCAGCAGCGTGCGCGCGGCGTCCTGGGGCAGGCGGCCCTCCGCCAGGGCCAGCACCTCGTGCTCGCGGCGCAGCGACTCGGCGTACTCCGTGCGGATGGTCTGCTCGCCGGCCAGCGACGTGTCCGCGGAGTTGCGCTCGTCCGCCAGCCGCGCGCGGGTGCCGTCCAGCTCCGCCTGCAGGTCCGTCAGCGTCTGGATTTCCGCCTGGAGCTGCACCAGGAACTCCTGCTCCTCGGCCGGGTCCGTCTTGCGCTCGGCGCGCGTGTCGTCAATCCACTTGCGCACCGCGGTGGCGATGGCGTTCAGGCTCTGCAGCTCGTAGCCCAGGCGGAAGGCCTCGCGGTCCACCTCGTCCACGCGCGCCTGCATGCGCCGGCGCCGCTCCTCCAGCTCCTTCTGCGTGGTGGGCAGCGCGGAGAAGCGCAGCCCCAGCGACTCGCGCTCCTTGCGGGCCGACTCCAGCCGTGCGCGCTCCTCGGGGGTGAGCACCGTCTCCAGCACCGAGGACTCCACCCGCACCAGTGACGCCTCGGCGTGGGTGAGGGCCGTCTCCACCGCGTCCGCGCGGGTGTAGCCCTCCTGCAGCTCCGGGAAGGTCTCCAGCCCGCGTGTGTCCAGCGCCTGGAGGATGCGCTCGGCCAGCGTCCGCGCGTCCTCCGAGCCCTTGCGGCCGCTGTCCAGGTCCCCCACCATCCGCACCGCGTCGGCCACCTCGCGCTGCGTGGAGGCGTACTTCAGCGCCAGCGGGGGCAGCAGCGTCGTCACGTCCTGCGGGCCGTCCGTGCGTCCCAGCAGCCGGTCGAAGTACGCCACCGGGTCCTGGTTCACACGCAGCAGCGTGTCCACCGAGTCGCGCACCGGCCGGAAGGTGTCGATGACGCCGGTGTACGTGGCAATCGCCTCGTCGTACTTGCGCAGCTTCTGCAGCAGGTTGCCCTGGAGGATTCGGGCCTCGGACGCGAGCTGCGAGTCCGGCGCCACGAGCAGCAGGATGTCGATGGCGTTCTTCGCCTGCTGGTGGTTGCCCGTCTTCACGTGGACCCAGGCGATTTCGTAGAGCGAGTCCGGGAAGGAGTCGCTGTCGCGCGGGACCTGGCCGTAGCGGTCCAGCGCCTCGTCGTAGCGGCCGGTCTCGTACAGCAGGCGGCCCAGCGACATCAGGGCCAGCTCGCGAATCCGGCGCGCGTCCGACTCCGGGGAGTGGACCGCGGGCGGCTGCTGCCCGGGGACGGACGGGGCCACCTGCGCGGCCTGCGCGGACGGCGGCGTGGCGAGCTGCCGGAACTGCTCGATGGCGGCGGGCAGCTCCCCGGCCTGCACGGACAGCACGCCCAGGTGGTACGCGGCCTGGAGGCGGAAGTTGCCGTCCGGGGCCTGGGCCAGCGGGGTGAAGGCGGCGCGCGCGCGGGCGAGGCGCTCCGAGGGCGGCAGGTCCGTGCGGCGGAAGAGCCACTTGGCGTAGACGTAGGCCATCTCCGGCGGGAGCTGGCCGCCCGACAGCGAGCGGGCCTTCTCCACGTACTCGTCGATGCCGTCGAACTGGTTGAGCCGCCCGGCCACCGCCAGGTAGCGCGACAGCGCGTCGCGGTAGCGCGTGGCGGAGGAGGGCAGCGAGAGCAGCTCCCGCAGGTACAGCCGCGCGCCGATATAGTTCTTCTGCTGGAAGAGCGAGTCCGACAGGTAGAAGAGCGCGTCCCCATAGCGCGGGTGGGCGCGGAACTGCGGGTCGCTCACCAGGTCGTAGAAGAGGACGGACGCCGCCGGCCAGTCGCCCAGCAGGTACTGGATTTCGCCGTCGGAGAAGCGGCGCACCCGCGAGTCCTCGTCGCTGGGCTCGGGGCGCTGCGTGTACTGCGTCTCCACGAAGCGCAGGTTCTCCTCGGCGCCCTTGAGCCCCTTCTCCACGGCGTCGAGCTGCATCCCCAGCTCACGCGCGGACGCGCGCGGCGCCGGCGTCGGCTCGGCGGCGGGGGAGGGCGCGGCGCCCAGCAGGGCTGCCGCGAGGGCGAGGGCGCGGAGCGACGCGTTCACCGGCGGGTCCCTACTTCGGCTCGGCGGAGGTGGTGGCCGGCGCAGGCGTGGCGGCAGCGGGCTCCGCCTTGCGGCCCGCGTCGCGCGACACCTCGATGTCGTAGCGCACCGCCGGCCGGTCCTTCAGGTCCGTGGTGAGGCCGCCCTGCTCGAAGCCCACCACGCGCACGGTGGACACCTTCCCGGGCTCGGCGTTGAAGGTGTAGCTGGACTGCACCTTGAACTTGTAGCCCTCCAGGTAGCTGAACACGCCGTAGCCGTTGCCGCGGTACACCAGCCGCACGGCAATCTGGTGCTGTCCGGGGACGATGCGGCCGTTGAAGATTTCGAGCTCCTCGCGCTTGCCGAGGTCCCCCTCGTTGTCCACCTGCGTGAAGATGGGCGCGCCGTCCAGCGCGTACGCCACCGACTCGAGGAGGAACGAGCCGCCCATCTCGTTCTTGTGGACGATGACCGCGCGCGAGCCGGTGGAGACGTCACCGCCGAGCACCGTCTCCTGCAGCAGGAGCAGCCGCGCCTTGGAGCGGTAGATCTTCTCCTTCAGGTCGACGACCTGCTCCTCCAGGGTCTTCACGCGGGTGTTGAAGGCCTCGTCCGCCGTCTGCGGCCCGGCACTCCCCGCGGCGGCCGGAGCCTGCTCCGCGGCGGGGGCGGTGGCCGCGGACGGGGCCGCGGAGGACTCCTGCGCGAGCGCCGGCAGACAGACGGTGGCGCTCAGGAGCGCGAGGAGGTGGAAGGTTGCGGCAGCGACACGCACGGTGCGACCTCAAGAAGGCAGACGGCCCGACCCGACGGCACGAGGTCATACCACCCTTCCCCGTGGGCCGTCTTGTCACGCTCGGTACGAGGGCGGGGCGCCAGGCGTGACGCCTGCCTACCCGCCCTTCTTGAGCTCGGTCAGCACCAGCTTGGCGACGGCCTTGAGCGTGTCGAACACGCCCACGCCGGTCGGCGCCACCGCCTGGTACTCGGGGATGTTGCGGGGATTGAGCGCCTTGCGCATCTCCTCCACCGTCACGGCGTTGGGCAGGTCCCGCTTGTTGTACTGGACCACGTACGGAATCTTGTTCAGGTCGTAGCCCTGCTCGGCGAGGTTCACACGGAGGTTCTCAATCGACTCCATGTTGGCCTCCATGCGCTCGATCTGACTGTCGGCGACGAAGACCACGCCATCCACGCCCTTGAGGATGAGCTTGCGGCTGGCGTCGTAGAAGACCTGACCGGGCACCGTGTACAGGTGGAAGCGGGTCTTGAAGCCGCGAATCTCTCCGAGCGACAGCGGGAGGAAGTCGAAGAAGAGCGTGCGGTCCGTCTCCGTGGAGAGCGAGATGAGCTTGCCCTTCGTCTCGGCTGCGGTCTTGTTGTAGATGTACTGGAGGTTGGTCGTCTTCCCGCAGAGACCGGGGCCGTAATAGACAATCTTGCAGTTGATTTCGCGGGATGAGTAGTTGATGAAGGACATGGCTTCCCGGCTTACTCGCTGAAGAGGTTGTCGATATCGTCGTCGGAGATCTCGGCGAAGGGCGACCCGGCACCCGGGCTGTCCGTCTTCTTCACCAGGCTCTCGAAGATCTTCGTGAGCTCGTCGCTGGCCTTCTTGATGCGAAGGCGGACGAGGCCCAGGCTGGTGCGGTTGTCGAAGATGACGACCAGCACGACCCGGCTCCCGACGATGGTCATGTAGAGCGAGTCCTTGGCCCCCTCGTGGAACTGGTTGGGGAACTCGTTCTCACCGATCAGCTTGGCCAGGCCACCCATCGCGGCCACGTTGCCGGCCGTCAGCGAGGCCAGCGAGGTCGTGTCGATGTTCTGCGTCTGACCGGCCGAGGAGATGAGCTGACCGTTCTTGTCGACGAGGAAGACCACCTTCGCGTTCGCGTCCTTGGTGAGCCGGTCGCAAACGGCGTTGATCTTGGTGAACTCCTCTTCGTACATCACCAGTTGCGTGCCCATGGGCGTATGCGCTCCTCAGCGTTCGCTCGCCCCGCTCACGGCGGCGCTCCGATTGTTTCTGGAGTGAATCCCGGAGGTTAGACGAGGCGCTACCGACCGTCAGGATGCTTAGCAAAGCGCTTCCACTCCAGCAAGAAGCCATCCACGTCTCCGGGTGCAATCGGCGTCCGTCCCCATGCCACCCGGACGACCTGTTTGGGGGCGTTCGCGGGTTTCTCTATACTCCGCCGGGCTTTGCCGCCCCCCTCCCCCCTCCGTCTGTTGGCGCGTCTGGCGCCGGTGCTCCTGGTGCTGGCCGCCCTCCCATCCGCCCATGCGGAAGAGGTGGCGGAGCAGGCCACGCTGCGCGTGCGCTATGGCGTGGCCCTGCGTGATGGTCGGCAGGTGGATGTAGGGCCGGGGCTCACCTATGAGGGGCTGACGCCGAACGACCTGGCGGCGGTGGGGACGGTGTGGGTGGGGCCGTGGCTGGGGGCATGGGCGAGGGTGCAGCGCGAGGCGTTCGACCTGAAGGAGGGGACGTTGAGGATCACCGGCGGCAGCCTGGTGCGTGCTTCGGTGGGGCCGCGAGCGCGGGCGTTGCTCGGGCCGGTGCGGGCGGAGGTGGGGGCGGGCTACGGCTTCGCGCAGCTCCCGCTCTTCGGCAGCTCGTCGGAGCCGGTGCTGGCGCGAGGCGTGCGGCACGCGGCGCTGGTGAACGGGCGCGTGCTGGTGCCGCTGTTCGCGGGGCTGAAGCTGGAGGCGCGCGGAGAGCTGCCGGTGGCGCTGTCGGTGCGCGACGCGGCCGGCGAGAAGGCGGAGGCGACGGGCTTCTCGGCGGGAGGCGCGCTGCTGGTGCCGCTGAAGTCGGCGTCGCGCTGGGCGGGCACGCTGGTGCTGGACTTCCAGCACGTGCAGGACACGGTGACGCTGGCGGACGGCACGCGCTCGGAGCAGCGGCTGCGCCGGGTGGGCGCGGCGCTGGAGCTGGCGTGGCGTGATGCCGCTCCCGCACCGGCGCTGGCGCCCGCGCCCCGCCTGCCGGTGGGCACGCTGGCCCTCCAGATAAAGGACGCGGAGACGGGCGCGCCGCTGCCGGGTGCGCGGGTGGTGCTGGGCGACGTGGAGCGCGTGGCGGACGCACAGGGCCTGGTGGAAGCGGAGCTGCCCGCGGGCGAGGTGGCCGCGCGGGTGAGCGCGGAGGGCTACGCGCCGTCCGAGGCGCGGGCGTCGGTGGAGGAGGGCGGGCGCGCGGCGCTGGAGGTGAAGGCGCGCCGGCTGCCTCCGCCCACGGGCACGCTGCGGGTGACGGTGGTGAAGGGGGAGAACGGGGTGCCGCTGCCGGGCGTGCGCGTGGCGGTGGGCGCGGTGGAGGTGCGCACGGACTTGATGGGGCATGCGCGGGTGAAGGACCTGGCTCCCGGGCCGGTGGCGGTGGTGGTGAAGTCCCCCGGCTTCCGTGTGGCGGAGGAGGCCGCCGTGGTGGTCGCCGGGCAGGAGGCGGAGCTGTCCGTGCCGCTCGCCACCGAGCGCAAGGGCGACCCCGCCACCCTCAGCGGCCAGGTGCGCAGCACGCGCGGCGGCAAGCCGGTGTCCGCCACGCTCCTCATTCCCCAGGCGAAGGTGCGCACGCGCACGGACGCGAAGGGCGCCTTCACCGTCCGGGTGAAGGGCGGTACCTACCGCATCACCATCTCCGCTCGCGGGCACCTGCCGCAGACCAAGGTCGTCACCTTGCGCGACGGCGAGCAGGCCATCTTCAACGTCGATCTCTTCCCGAGGCAGAGACGGTGAGCTCCACGCGCCCCTGGTTCCTGGCCCTCCTGCTCCTCGCCTCGGGCTGTGACGAGGACGCGGCCACGCCGCCCGTGGCTCCCACGGCGGCACCGGTACAGGCGCAGGCCCCGGACGCGGGCGTGGAGCTGGGGCGGCTGGAGGGGCTGTCCGGCGACGTGCGCCTGGAGCGGGGCGGCAAGGTGGTGCCCGCCACCGAGGGGCCTCTCTATGGAGGGGACGCGCTGGAGACGGGCGCGGGCGGCGCGGCGACGGTGCGCTTCCCGGATGGGCGCTCGGTCGAGGTGGGCAACGGCGCGCGCTTCGCCCTGAGCGAGGACTCGGGCGGCATCGTCCTCACGGTGGAGCGCGGCATCCTGCTGTCCCGCGTGCCCGCGGCGGCGGCGCGGCCCGGTGGCGGCGGCAAGGGCGCGAAGGTGACGCTGAGCATCCTCACGCCCTTCGGTCTCACCCGCGTGGGCTCGGACGCGCCCAGCGAGGTGAGCGTGCAGGTGGAGAAGGACGCGGGCCGCGTGGAGGTGCGGCTGGGCGCCATCGAGTTCGTCTCCAAGGATGGCCAGCAGCTGAGCGCCGCCGAGGGCCAGGCGGTGGCGGCGACGGGTGGGAAGGTGGAGCTGGTGGCGCGCACGCCGCGCGTGGTGGAGCTGGCGCCCATCGCGGTGACGGTGCGCCTGGACACGGGCCGCGCGGAGCTGCGCCCCAAGGGTGACGTGCGCTGGCGTCCGGTGAAGAAGCAGGGCGAGGTGCTGGCGCCCGGAGATGGCGTGCGCACGCGCGCGGGAGGCTCGGCGATGCTGGCGCTGGAGGGCTCGGCCTCCGTGCTGTCACTGGGCTCGGCGTCGGAGCTGGTGCTGGAGTCGGCGGGGCAGGGGGGCAGCACGGACGAGGCGCGGGTGGACCTGCGGCAGGGCGAGCTGGGGCTGCAGCTGGCGCAGGGCCGCACCAGCCGCGTGGTGCTGCCGGGGCTGAACCTGGAGGGCAGCGGGGCGGCGCGGCTGGAGGTGCGGCGCACGGGGAAGGGCTACCTCGTGGACGCCTTCACCGGGCAGGTGACGCTGGTGCGCGGCGGGGCGCGACAGGCGCTGCGCGCGGGAGAGCGGGCCACCGTGGAGGGCGAGGCCGGGGCTCCGCGGGTGGCACCGCTCGCGCCGGCGCCGCTGGTCCTGGGTGAGGGCGTGGCCGAGGGCGCGGAGGTCTATCACCAGGGACTGCCCGAGGTGGCGTTCACCTGGGAGGGCGAGGGCGAGGCGGTGGTGGAGGTGGCCTCGGACGCGGGCTTCACGCGCCCGGTGCTGACGGGCACGGTGTACAAGCCCTTCGTCAACGTGCCGGCCCCGGCGCGCGGGGCCCTCTATTGGCGCGTGCGCCGCGCGGACGGGACGGAGGTGGCGAAGGGCCACGCGCTCTTCGCGCCGGAGCGCCCGTCGAAGCAGCTGGACCGGGTGCGCAACGTGGTGCCCGAGGGGCCGGAGAAGACGACCATCTTCTACCAGGACAAGCCTCCGGCGGTGACGTTCACCTACGGCGAGGAGGCCTCGGCGGCGCGCTACCGCGTGGCGGTGTACCGGGCCGGCGCGCTGGGCACGCCGGTGGCGGAGCGCACCGTGGCGGAGACGCGCGCCGCGCTGGACGCAGGCGCGCTGGAGGAGGGCAGCTACCTCTGGTCCGTCACCCCGCTCTCCGCGTCGGGCGCACAGCTCAAGGGCGGGCGGATGAACAAGCTGGAGTTGGTGTACGATAACTCGGTGCCGGTGCTGGTGGTTTCCACTCCGCGTAACGGTCAGCGAGCAGGCGAGCGGGTGCGAGCCTCCGGCGTGGCGCCGGTGGACGCCCGCCTGTCCATCAATGGACGTCCGGTGGCGCTGGATGGCAAACACCGTTTCAGTACCTGGGTGGAGCCGGTGGGCTCGCCCCCCCTCCTGGTGTTTAAGATGACTCGTTCCGGTGCCCCGGAAGTCCACACGGTGCGCACCCTGAGACCCCGAGGGCCGTGAGGATGTCATCCCCCCAGACGACCCGACCTGTCCCCGAGGTCGCCTCCGCGCCCCTGCTCCGCCCCTATGGCCAGTACGTGCTGGTGCGGAAGCTGGCCGAAGGCGGCATGGCGGAGATCTTCCTGGCCAAGCTGCTGGGCGCCGACAACTTCGAGCGCAACGTCGTCATCAAGCGGATGCTGCCGCACCTGTCGAACATCCCCGACTTCGTGGAGATGTTCCGCGAGGAGGCGCGGCTGGCGGCGAAGCTGTCGCACCCCAACATCGTGCAGATTCAAGAGCTCGGCTTCACCGAGGGCTGCTACTACATCTGCATGGAGTACCTCGCGGGCGAGGACTTCTCCACGACGCTGCGGCTGGCGGGACGGCGGCGGCAGTACGTGCCCTTCCCCGTGGTGCTGCGGGTGCTCATCGACGCGGCGCGGGGGCTGCACTTCGCCCACGAGTTCTGCAACGAGGCGGGGCAGCCGCTCAACATCGTCCACCGCGACATCTCTCCCTCCAACCTGTACCTGACGTACCAGGGACAGGTGAAGGTGCTGGACTTCGGCATCGCCAAGGCCGAGTCGAGGCTCGTCAACACGCGCACCGGCGTGGTGAAGGGCAAGTACATGTACATGGCGCCGGAGCAGGCGCAGGGCAAGGAGGTGGACCGGCGCTCTGACGTCTTCGCGCTGGGCGTGAGCCTGTACGAGGCGCTCACCCACGTGCGGCCCTTCTCGCGGGAGAATGACCTGGCGGTGCTCAACGCGCTGATGCAGGGCGACTTCAAGCGCCCGCGCGAGCTGCGGCCCGACCTGCCCGAGGAGCTGGAGGCCATCGTCCTCAAGGCCATGGCCTTCAAGCCGGAGGACCGCTACCCCAGCGCGGAGGCCTTCGCGGAAGGCCTGGAGGCGTTCCTGGGCGAGCACCTGAGCGCCTCGGGCACCGCGCAGCTCGGCGCCTTCCTGCGCGGGCACTTCGGCGAGGAGCGCTTCACGGAGCGCACCCGCATCCCCACGCTGGCCACCCTCACCGCCACCTACGGCACCGAGGGCTCTCCTGTGCAGGCGCCCGGCGCGGAGGGGCCGCTCAACGGGACGGACGTGTACGGCGGCCGTCCGGTTCCGAGCGCCGAGGCCCAGGCCCGGACCGCCGCCGTGCCACCTCCGGTCCGGACTTCTCCCGTGCCTTCGGAGCCGGCTTCCAGGCCCGCGGCTCGCAGCTGGCGCACCGCCGCCCTCGGGCTCGCGGGAGGGCTGCTGCTGGCCGGCGTGGGCATCGTCGGGTACGTCGGCGTGCAGAAGGTCCAGGCGCATCCGTCCATCGTCCAGGACCTGCCACCGCAGGGCGCGATGGGACAGCCAGTCGCGGCTCCGGGCACGGGCGAGGCCCCTGCCGCCGCGACGGCTCCCGCGCAGCCCGGGGTACCGGTGGGCGACACGGCGATGGCGGCTGCTGCACAGCAGGGGACGGCGGTGGGTGACACGGCGGCAGCCGCGGCTCCGGGCGCGGAGGTCGCGGTGGCTCCGGCGGACGGCACGGAGACGGAAGAGGCGGCCATCGCCGCGCCGACGAGTGCCAGGACGAAGGACGTGCCCTCGAAGGCCCCACCGGAGGCGCGCCACGCCAGCACGAAGAAGGCGGTGACGCTGCGCGTGGAGGACATCGAGCGCGTGGTGTCGCGCGGGCAGGCCCGCATCACCGCGTGCTTCGAGCGCTACAAGACGGACCTGTCGGCGAGCCAGGGCAAGGTGCAGGTGCAGCTCACCATCGCCTCGTCGGGCAAGGTGAAGGCGGGGACGAAGGGGGCGCTGGCCTCGTCAGGAGTGGGCCGCTGCCTGGAGGCCCAGATAGAGCGGCTGCGCTTCCCGGCGCACCGCGACCAGGAAGTCACCGTGGTGATGCCCTTCGAGTGGCGGGTGACGCAGTAGCGGCACCGGGGCGTCCGGTGCCGCCTTCCGGCGCTTACAGGTCGCGGCGGGCGGACAGCGCCTTCGCCAGCGTGGCCTGGTCCGCGAACTCCAGGTCGCCGCCCATGGGCAGGCCCTGGGCGATGCGGGTGACGCGCAGGCCCATGGGCTTGAGCAGGCGCGTGAGGTAGAGCGCGGTGGCCTCGCCCTCGACGTCCGGGTTGGTGGCGACGATGAGCTCCTCCACGCGGCTGTCGTTGAGGCGCTCCAGCAGCTCCTTGATGCGCAGCTGCTCCGGGCCCACGCCCTCGAGCGGGGACAGCACGCCGTGCAGCACGTGGTAGCGGCCCTTGAACTCGCGGGTGCGCTCCAGCGCCATCAGGTCGGCGTACGTCTCCACCACGCACAGGACGCGCTCATCCCGGCGGGAGTCCCGGCAGAAGCCGCAGGTCTCCGAGTCGGTGAGGGAGAAGCAGCGCACGCACAGGTGCACCTTCTCCTTCACCTCGCGGATGGCCTGGGACAGGTCCGAGGCGTACTCGCCCGGCGCCCGCAGGATATGGAATGCGAGGCGCTGCGCGGTCTTCTCGCCGATGCCTGGCAGCTTCGCGAGCTGGGCGACGAGTCGATTGAGCGGATCGGGGGTCATCCGGTATCAGGTAACGCCGGGGATCTTCACGCCGCCGGAGATTTTCGCGAGCTCGCGCTGCATGTGCTGACGGCTGCTCGTCAGGGCAGCATTCACGGCGGCGGTGATGAGGTCCTCGAGCATCGACGTGTCGTTCGGGTCGATGGCGGACTTGTCGATCTTGATGCTGCGGATCTCCTGGACGCCGTTGGCGACGACGGTGACACGGCCCTCGCCGGCCTTCGCCTCGACGGTCTCATCCGCCAGCTGCTGCTTCCGCTCTTCAATCTTCTCCGTCAGCTTGTTCGCCTGCCGGATGAAGTAGTTCAGGTCGACGCCAGGCATGTGCTTCCTCGGTACTCGTGGGAGCGGGCTCCGTGATTGGACCCGCCCGGGCGTGGAACGACGCGCACCCTACCGTTGCCGGCGCGCCTTGTCAGGCGCTGTCGTCCGGAGTGTCGGTCGGAGGGACGGCGGAGGGGCGCTCGGGCTCGTAGACCTGGATGTGCTCGATTTCGCCCCCCAGGAACTTGAGAACGGCCCGGACGGCGGGATGGGTCCGGACCTTGCTGTCCGTGCTCTTCTCGTGGGCGGCGCGGCTCTGGGCATCCTGCTCGGCGATGCTGAGCCCCATCCGGGTGTCATCCGCGGCGATGTCCTGGATGGTGAGCTTCACCGGGCGACCGAAGTGCTCGGCCAGGGCCTTGTCGACGGCGGCCTTGCCTCCGGGGGAGCTCACGGCCGTCTTGTGGAAGCCGGCCGTGGGCAGGAAGCCCAGGACGATTTCTCCTGCCCGCATGGAGACGAGGCGACCGTTCGCCAGCGCGGCACCGTGCCGGGGCGAGGCGCCCTTCACGGTCTCCACGGCGGCCCGCCACCGGTCGATGAGGGGCAGGTTGGGGTTGTCCCGGGCGCGGAGGCTCGGGGCCGGTGCCGCCACGGGCTCGGGCTCGGGGTCCGGCTCCGGGGCGAAGGTCGCGGGCGCGGGGGGCGTGAAGGGCTGGGGGCGCGCGGGGGCGGAGGGCGTCTGCGCCGGGGCCGCGGCCATGGGGCCCCGAGCGCCGGTGGCGTGCGCGCCGTGGGTGGGCGCGGGCATGAGGGCCTGGGCGCCGATGGCGTGCGCGCCGTTGGTGGGCGCGGGCATGGCGGCGAGCGGCGCGGGGCCGTCGATGGGCGCGGCGTCGGGGATGCACTCTCCGGAGGCGCAGCCCTCGGGCGAGTTCTCCTCGGGATAGAAGCGCGCGTCCTCATCTTCGTACGGCGGTGGCTCGGGCGGAGCGGACGGTGGCTCCGGCCGGCGCACGTTGGTGACGCGCACGGAGGGCGCGGGCTCGGTGGTGCGGGAGAGCGGGGTGGCCCCGACGGGCACTGGCGCGGGCGGCTGGGCGCCGCCTCCGTTGCGCAGGAAGGAGAGCGGGCGGGCCGCGGACGGAGGCAGTCCGTCCATCACCGGGCCGGAAGGAGTGATGCTCTCGGCGGAGTAGGCGGGGCCACCTGATGGCGACGGTGCTGCCATCGCATGGCCGGCGGCGCCGCCTCCGTTGCGGAGGAACGAGAGCGGCCGGGCCGCGGAAGGCGGCAGGTCGTCGAAGACCGGGCCCGACGGCATGGGGGGCGTGGCCTGAGTCGCCATGACGGGGCGAGGCGGCTCGACGGGGTAGAGCGGTGCGGACGGGCGCGACGGCTCCGGATGCCGAAGGGGCTCTGCCGCGCGCATCGACTCCACAGGGTACGGAGCACCCGAGTCGCGTGAATGTGCCGCCGTGCGCATGGCCTCGGCGGGGCGTGGCGCCTCCGGGGCGCGAGCTGGCTCCGCGTGGCGCACGAGCTCGGCGACGCGAGGTGCCTCCTCGTGAAGCATGGGCTCGGCCGCGCGCGGTGCCTCCGCGTGGCGGACAGGCTCCGCCGGAGAGGGCGGCGCGGACTGTGCCACGGGCGCGGGCGCACCCCGAGCGTCCCACGGACGCGGGGCGGGAGTGGAGACAGGAGCGGCTGAGTCGTGCCGTGACTCAGGCGCGAAAGTTCGCGGAGCTGGAGCGACCTCCTGGCGCTCCAGCGGTGTTCTTGGCGGAACCGTCCTGGGACAGCCCGGCCGCGAGCCGGTCCACGCGGGCCAGCAGCTCCGGAATCGAGCCACCCGGCGACAGCTGGATGGCCTTCAGCAGCGCCATCTCCAGCGCGAGCCTCGGCTGGGCCGCGCGCGACACGTCCCAGATGCAGCCATGCACCACGTCGAACAGGCGGGTGAGCTGCGCGACCTCCGCCTCCTTCGCCAGCGCGATGAGCGCCTTCTGCTCGGACTCGGCCAGCTCGCCCGGGGCCTCGTTCAGCGTCTTGGTGACGAAGAGGTGCCGCAGCTGCAGGGCCAGCTCCTCCGCCAGCCGCTTCAGGTCCAGCCCGCGGTTGAAGACCTCCTCCACGCGCTCCAGCACGCGCTTCGCGTCCTTGCGCACCAGCGCCTCGGCGAAGTCCTGCACCATCGTGCGGTCGATGGCACCCAGCGCCTCGGCCACCTCTTCATCCGTGGGGTTGGCGCCGCACGACGCGAGAATCTGGTCCAGCAGGCTCAGCGCGTCGCGCATGCCGCCCTCGGACTGGCGCACCACCAGCGACAGGGAGCGGTCCGAGATGCCCGCGCCCTCCGCCTTGCAGATCTCCTGGAGCCGCTGGAGCATCCGCGCCGCCGGAATCCGCCGGAAGTTGTGGCGCTGGCACCGCGAGAGAATCGTGTCCGGGAGCTTGTGCGCCTCGGTGGTCGCGAAGATGAACTTCACGTGCCCGGGCGGCTCCTCCAGCGTCTTGAGCAGCGCGTTGAACGCCGCCCCCGACAGCATGTGGACCTCGTCGATGATGTAGATCTTGTGCCGGTCCCGCTGCGGCAGGTACTTCGCGTTCTCGCGAATCTCGCGGACGTTCTCCACGCCGTTGTTGGAGGCACCGTCGATCTCCGCCACGTCCACGCTGGTGCCCGCGGCGATTTCCGTGCAGGCCTTGCACTCGCCGCACGGGTTCGCCGTGGGGCCCTTCTCACAGTTGAGGGCCTTGGCGAGCAGGCGGGCGGCCGTCGTCTTGCCCACCCCACGAGGACCACAGAACAGGTACGCGTGAGCGACCCGGTCCATCTTGATGGCGTTCGCGACGGTCCGGACCACGTGCTCCTGGCCGGTCATGTCATCGAACTTCTGCGGACGCCATTTACGCGCGAGGACGAGGTAGCTCATGGGGTTGGTCATCTAAACACGACGGCGTGAATGATCCATCTCGTTGCCTGCCCACCAGGTGGGATTGCACTCACCGTCCCAGCGCCTGTAGCACCACGTTGGCCGCGTTGTGTCCGGCCGCGCCGATGACGCTGCCCGCGGGGTGGCACCCGGCACTACAGAAGTAGAGCCCCTGCACCGGCGTCTCGTAGGGCAGCCGGTCCGAGAAGCCCAGCTTGTTGTCCACATGATGGATGTGGCCCCCCGTGATTCCGAAGTGGCTCTCGATTTTCGGGGGCGTGAGCGCGAAGTACTCCTGCACCTTGTCGCTGGTGCCGGGCGCGAAGCGGTCGCAGATGGACAGGAGGTGCTTCACGTAGCGCGCCTCCTCCTGCTCCCACGTGGTGCCCTTCAGCGCGTACGGCACCCACTCCACGAAGAGGGCGGAGTTGTGGTGGCCCTCCGCGTCGCGCAGCGACGGGTCCACCGTGGTGTGGATGTACCACTCGATGGAGGGGAACTCCGACAGCCGGCCCTCCTGCGTGTCCCGGTACCCGCGCGCCAGCGCGCCGAGCACGTCGTCCTCTTCGGGCAGCAGGTGGATGGTGGGCCCCAACTGGCCGCGGTTCTCCGGGAGGCAGGTGAAGGTGGGCAGCTCCTTCAGGCACAGGTTCACCTTCAGCGTGGTGCCCCCCACGGCCATGGCGTTCACCTTCGTCCGGTAGTCCGCGGGCAGCGCGTCCTGCTCCAGCAGCTTCAGCGTGCGGAACGGGTCCCCGTTGGACACCACCACGGAGGCCTTCATCTCCTCGCCGTTGGCCAGCACCACGCCCTTCACCACGCCCCGGTCCACGCGCACGGACGCCACCTTCGCGCCGGTGCGGATGGTGGCGCCGTACTTGCGCGCCACGTTGGCGATGGACTGGGTGACGGTGCCCATGCCTCCGCCGACAATCATCCACGTGCCGCCGCTGCCGGGCAGCCGGCACATGTTGTGGACGAGCAGGTTCATGCCCGTGCCCGGCGTGTCGTAGCCGCCGTCCAGGCCGGAGAAGGCGTCCGTCACCGCGTACATCGCCTTCACCAGGTCGGACTTGAAGCCGAAGCGCTCCAGGTACTCGCGCGCCGTACCGCGGCACAGCCGGACGAAGGCGTCGCGCAGGGCAGGGCGGATGTAGCGCTCGGCGGACTCCTCCAGGGACAAGGGCGGCTTGAGCCACGCGGGGGCGATGTCGTCGCGCAGCGCCGCCAGCTCCGCGTTCATCGCCACGTGCGCGTCGTAGTCCTGCTGGGAGAAGAACTCGAGGAACTGGCGCTTCAGCTCGCGCTCGTCCGAGCCGAACAGGAGGTAGCGCTTGCCGGTGGTGGGCAGGAAATAGTGCGGGTCCCTGCGCTTGAGGGGCAGGTCCAGCTCCAGCTCGCGCAAGAGCTCCGGCGGCATCAGGCCCAGCAGGTACGCGCCGGTGGACACGCCCAGCCTGGGCGCGGTGCGGAACGGGTACTCCGTCCGGCACGCGCCGCCAATCACGTCCTTCTCCTCCAGGACGGTGACGGAGAGTCCGCGGCGCGCGAGCAGCGCCGCTGTCACGAGTCCGTTGTGGCCCGCGCCCACCACGATGACGTCTGGCATGTCTGGTCTCCTCACAGGGTTGGTCGTTCCTAGTCGAGTGGGGGGCGAACGGACAAACGTCACGTACCTTGCACCCGGGCCCGGGGGCGGGGAGAGTCGGCCACGACCGTGTCCGTGCCCGCGCCCCAGCCTCCGGCTCCCAACGTTCCCGATTCAACGTCCGAGCCGACCCCGGACCTCCCCAGCCCCGCCCCAGGCCATGGCCAGCGCTGGCACGTCCTCCTGCTGTCGGGGGTGGCGCTGCTGCCGGCCGTCATCGCCGTGCTGCAGCTCGGCCGCATCCACCCGGACGAGGTGTACCAGGCGCTGGAGCCGGCCTTCTGGCGCGTCCACGGCTATGGCGTGCTGGCCTGGGAGTGGAAGGATGGCATCCGCAACTGGGCGCTGCCCGGGGTGCTGGCCGGCTTCCTGAAGCTGGCGGACCTGCTCGGCATCACCCACCCCCAGGGCTACCGCGCGGTGGTGGCGATTCCCCAGGCCCTGCTGCACGGGTGGAGCGTCTGGGCCGCGTACCGCTTCGCCGAGCGCCGCGCGGGCCCCACGGGCGGGTGGCTGGCCGCCCTCCTGGTGGGCCTCTACGGGCCGGTGCTCGTCTTCGCCGGCCGCACGCTGGGCGAGTCCTTCTCCGCCTCGTTCCTGGTGGTGGCCATGGAGGCGCTCGACAGGCGCGAGCGCCCCGCGCGCGCGGGCCTGGTCGGCGGCATGGCGCTGGGCCTGGCCGTGGTGGTCCGCTACCCCTCCGCCATCTTCGTTCTCGCCGCCCTGGCGTGGCTTGCGGGCACGCGGCGCTGGCGGCTGCTGGCCTTCACCTGCGTGGGGGGGCTGGGCGTGGCCGCGGGCCTGGGCGTCCTCGACTGGACCACCTGGGGCTCGCCCTTCCACTCGTTCTTCGCCTACGCGCGCTTCAACGTCTTCTCCGGCGAGGCCGCGGCCCGCTTCGGCTCCGCGTCCGCCGACTTCTACGTGGCACCGCTCCTCTGGGCCGTGCCCGCATGGGCCTGGGGCGGCGCGCTGCTGGGGCTGGCGTCCCTGCGCCAGCGGCCCGGGCTGTCCCTGCCGCTGTGGTGCGCGGCCGTGTATACGGGCGTGCTGCTGACCACCGCGCACAAGGAGGAGCGCTTCCTCTACCCGGGCCTGGTGCTGGCCGTGCTGGCCGCGGCGCCTCCGGTGGCGGCCTTCCTCACCGCCGAGGGGCGGCCCCGCCTCCGGTGGGTCCTCGCGGCGCTCTCCCTGGCGACGGGGCTGGGCGCGGCGGCCTTCTACCCTCCGCACGACCTGCGGGCGGACCAGTTCCGCGCCATCGTCGCCGCCACGGAGGGGGGAGGGGCGCGCGGCCTGCTCATCGTCAACGAGGGGCTGTGGGGCGCCGGCGGCTACTTCTACCTGGGCCGGGACATTCCCTGGCTCACCTGCGACTGGCCCCATGACGGCGCCTTCCAGCACGCCATGCGCGACAGGCGCTTCAACCGCGCCGTCTCCTTCGAGGACCGCGCGCTGAAGGAGCTCCAGGCCGGCGGCTTCCGCGTGGTGCGGAAGATAGGGCGCGAGACACTGCTCACCCGCGACGAGTAGCCGGCGGCGCGCCCGGCGCCATGCCCGCAAAGGCGAAGAGCCGGCACCCGGAAACAGGGTGCCGGCTCTTCAAAAAGAACGGCCGGGACACACGCGGAAGTACGCTACCGTTGCTTCCTTCCGGACCTGGCGGAGTTCACGCCTCCACGTTGTCCCGACCACAAAGGAATGTAACCACTGACGACAGAAACGACAACGGAGAGGGTGGGATTCGAACCCACGATACCCTTTCAGATATACACGCGTTCCAGGCGTGCGCCTTCAACCGCTCGGCCACCTCTCCAGAAATCTGGAGCGGAGAGCGTAGGATTCGAACCTACGGTACCGTTACCGGTACGCCTGATTTCGAGTCAGGTGCCTTCGACCACTCGGCCAGCTCTCCAGTATTCAGTTTTCACGTTTCCGCGCGCGCAAGCGCTCGAAGAACGTCTTCAAAAGCAGGCGGCTGTCTTCCGCCAGGATGCCACTCACGACCTGGAGCCGGTGGTTGTGCCGGGGTTCCTCGGCGAGGTTGTAGAGCGAGCCGACGGCGCCCGCTTTCGGGTCTGGAGCTCCGAATACGAGCCGTGTCACCCGGGACTGGACCAACGCTCCGGCGCACATCGCGCAGGGCTCCAGCGTCACGTACAGGGTGACACCAGAGAGCCGCCAGACACCCAGCTGCCTGGCCGCTGCATCCATGGCCAGCATCTCTGCGTGAGCGAGCGGATGTCGGTCCACCTCGCGGCGATTGAAGCCGGTGCCAATGACCTTTCCGTCATGCACCGCCACCGCACCTACGGGGACTTCTCCGAGTGTCGCTGCTTCCCGCGCGAGCGCGAGCGCCTGCTGCATGAAAGCTTCGTCGTCACTCATGGAGATCAACGCGGAAGGAAGTGGCGCTCCCTGGAGGATTCGAACCTCCGGCCTTCGGATTCGTAGTCCGACGCTCTATCCAGCTGAGCTAAGGGAGCTTTTCTTCCGGCGCTGCTACAACGACAAGTGGCGGAGAGAGAGGGATTCGAACCCTCGATACCCTTTCGAGTATGCAGGTTTAGCAAACCTGTGCCTTCAGCCTCTCGGCCATCTCTCCATCTGTTCTCTGTCAAAGAACCGCAAAACTCAAGGACAAAAACGGAGGCGGTAGGATTCGAACCTACGGAGAGCTTGCACCCTCTGCGGTTTTCAAGACCGCTGCCTTCAACCGCTCGGCCACGCCTCCATGCTTCAGAGCCGACGGTGTCCCGCGGTCCGACGGCGACCGTGGGGCCGCCCTTCTACAACATCCGGCGCCCGTTGCAAGTTGGATTCAGGGCTCAAAGTGGCTTCAGCTCCTTCAGCCCCCCCATGTACGGCCACAACGCCTCGGGGAGGGCGACGCTTCCGTCCTCTCGCTGGTAGTTCTCGAGGATGGCGACGGTCGTCCGCCCCACCGCCAGGCCACTGCCGTTGAGCGTGTGGAGGAGCTGGGGCTTGTCCCCCTTCTGGGCGCGGTAGCGAATCTTGGCCCGGCGGGCCTGGAAGTCGCCGAAGTCCGAGCAGGAGGAAATCTCGCGGTAGGTGTCCTGGCCGGGCAGCCAGACCTCGATGTCGTACGTCTTGCGGGAGCCGAAGCCCATGTCCCCGGTGCACAGGAGCATCACCCGGTGGTGCAGCCCCAGGCGGCGGAGGATGTCGCAGGCGTCGTCCGTCAGCGCCTCCAGCTCGTCCAGGCTCTTGTCCGGCGTGGCGAACTTCACCAGCTCCACCTTGTGGAACTGGTGCTGGCGGATGAGGCCGCGCGTGTCCTTGCCCGCCGAGCCAGCTTCCGCCCGGAAGCACGGGCTGAAGGCGCAGTAGCGCAGGGGCAGCTGCTCGCCCCCGAGGATTTCGTCGGCGTGGTAGTTGGTGACGGGCACCTCGGCGGTGGGGATGAGGAAGCGCTCCGGCTCTCCCACCGTCTTGAAGGCGTCGTCCTCGAACTTGGGCAGCTGCCCGGTGCCCATCATGGACTCGCGCAGCACCAGGTAGGGCGGGAGCATCTCCAGGTAGCCCTTCTGGGTGTGCACGTCGAGCATGAACGAGGCGAGCGCCCGCTCCAGCCGCGCCAGCGCGCCCTTGTAGTAGGCGAAGCGGCTGCCGGACACCTTGGCGGCCCGCTCGAAGTCGAGCATGCCCAGCTTCTCGCCCAGCTCGAAGTGCTGCTTCGGCGTGAAGAGGAGGTTGGGCTTCTCACCCCAGGCGCGCACCTGGACGTTCTCCTCGGCGCCGGCGCCCACGGGCACCGACTCGTGCGGCACGTTGGGGATGAGCAGGAGGATGCGGCTGAGCTCCTCCTCGACTTCCTTGAGGCGGGCCTCCTTCTCCTTGATTTCCTGCGACACGGCGCGAAGGCTGCCACGCAGCGCGTCCAGCGCCTTGGGGTCCTCCTTGGCCTTGACCTTCATCTCCTCGTTGGCCGCGTTGCGACGCGCGGACAGCGACTCCATGGAGACGTACAGGTCGCGCCGCTCGGAGAACAGGCGCTGGAGGGGACCCAGGTCCAGGCTGCCGCCCCGCGTCTTCAGGCGGGCGACAACGGCATCGAAGTTCATCGCAACGTTCCGGAGGTCCAGCATGGGGCACGCCTTGTAGTCACGCCGGGCAGGGGCCACAAGGTCCTCGTGCCCGGGGTGCTCAGGGGCGGACGCCGTGGCCCGGTCAGGCCTGACGTCCGCCATGCCCGGAGCCGCTAGTTCGACAGGTCGTAGATCTCGTCCTCGATGTCCTTCTTGTCCGTCGCGTCCGGCTTGCGGGAGAGGTAGTCCTTGAACGCCTGGACGGCCTCCCGGCGCTTGTTGCGCTCCTTATAGGCGAACCCCAGGTAGTAGTAGGACATGGGGTTCTCCGGGTCGACGGAGGTGGCCTTCCTGTACCAGTCGATGGCCTTGGCGTGCTGGGCCTGCTCCGTGAAGGCGCGGGCGACCTTGTAATAGACGTACGTCAGCTTGGTGTCGGCCTTGAGGGCCGTCTGGTAGCGCTTCACCGCGTCGTTCCAGCGGGCGGCGCTGAAGTACGCGTCGCCGATGGAGCCCAGCACGCGGGTGCGGCGCGGGTCGGCCTTGAGGCTGGCCTCGAAGGCGGTGATGGCCTCGTCGAAGGCGCCGGACTCCAGGTGCGCATGGCCGAGCGCCTCGTGGGCGTCCGCGTGCTGCGGGTCCAGCTCCACGGCCTTCTCCCACTCCTTCATGGCGTCCGGCAGGTTCTTCGCGTCGCGCAGGATGACGCCGTAGGCGTAGTGGTAGTCCGGGCGCTGGGGCGCGCGCTCCACCGCCTTGCGCATGTTGTCCACGGCGCCGGTGAACTCCAGCCGCTTCGCCTTGACGAGGCCCAGGTAGTAGAGCGCCTCGTGGTTGGAGGGCTCGTTGCTCAGCGCCAGGCCCAGGTTGCTCTCCGCGCCGGCCAGGTCGCCCTTCTCCAGCAGCACCGCGCCGAGCGTAATCGGCGTGGTGGTGGAGCGGGGGTCCTCGACCTTGGCCTTCTCCAGCTCGGCCACGGCCTCCTCGAGCTGGCCCAGCCGCCACAGGACGATGCCGCGCTGCAGCCGGCCGTCCTTGAGCAGGTGCGGGTCCAGCTCCAGGGCGAGGTTGGCCTCCGTCTTCGCCTTCTCCAGCTCACCGGACAGGAGCGCCACGCGGGACAGGCCCAGGTGCGCGTCGGCGAGGTTGGGGTCCAGCTGGATGGCGCGCTCGAACTCCTGCTGGCCCAGCAGCGCGTTGTTCTCCGCCAGGGCCAGCTCGCCCAGGCCGGAGCGCACGCCGGCGTGGTCCGCGGCCTTGGCCGCCGCCTGCTCCAGGTACGTGCGGGCCTCGGCGTTGCGGCGCTGCCGCAGGTAGAAGCGGCCCAGGTACAGGTGGGCCTCCACCAGGTTGGCGTCCGCGGCGATGGCGCGCTTGTAGTGGCCCTCGGCCTCGGAGAGCTTGTCGAGCGCGTCCTCGATGCGGCCGTAGAGGTAGGCGATGCGCGCCTCACTGGGGAAGCGCTCGCTCGCCTTCTGTACGGCATCGAGGGCGGCCTGCATCTTCCCCGTCATCACCAGGGCGGTGATGTGGCCGTCGGCATACTCCAGGCTGTCGCCCTCCTTGCCGGCCAGCTCCGTGTAGAGGGGCAGGGCGCCTTCGTAGTTGCGCTGGGCGCGCAGCACCCGGGCGAGCTGGGCCTTGAGGAAGGAGGACTCCGGGTCCTTCTCCAGGGCGGCCTTCAGCTCGGCCTCGGCCTCCTTCGGCTTGTGCTGCTGGAAGAGGGCCACGCCCTTGAGGCCCCGGGCGCGGGCCAGCTCCGCCGGGCCGAGCGCGGACTGGACGTCCTCGGCCAGGGCGCGCTCCACGGCCTCGGAGCCCTTCTTCTCGTCCTTGCGCACCAGCAGCTCCACCGCGGCCAGCTCCACCGCGGAGGAGACGTGCTTGGGGTCCGCGTCCAGCGCGGCGGCGTACGCGGCGGCGGCCTCGTCCGCGCGGCCCCCGGCCTGGTGCAGGTTGCCCAGGGCATGGTGGGCCTTGGCGGACTTCGCGTCCCGGCCGAGCACCTTCTTCAGCGTCTCGATGGCGCGCACCTCGTCGCGCTTCTGGGAGTAGGCCTCGGCCAGCAGGAAGGCCAGCTCCAGGTCGCCCTGGTTGGCCTCGCGGCTGTAGGCGTCCGTCAGCGCGGCGAGCACCGTGTCCACCTGGCGCGAGGTGAGGGCCATGGCGGCGGAGGCCTTGACGAAGTCCACGTCCTTTTCGCCCAGCAGCGCGATGTCCTCCATCACCACGCGGCAGCGCGTCAGCTCGTTGGGGTCGGCGGCGGCGTAGCGGCGCTGCAGGTAGTGGACGGACTGGCACCACAGGGAGCGGACCGCGGGGTACTCACCCGTCTGGAGCACCTGGGCGCTGAGGCCGTGGGCCCGCTTGTAGCTCTCGAAGGTGTCCTGCAGGAGCGCCTGGCTGGCGTCCGCCACCAGCTTCGCCTGGGGCGAGCCGGAGGAGACCCGGGCGGGGAAGAGCACGCGGCGGCCATAGGCGCCGTAGCGCGAGCCGAACTCCATGCCCACGCCGACGCCCAGCAGCACGACACCGACGCCGGCCGCCACCATCAGGGGGATGCGCTTCTTCCACTTCTCCGTGGCGCCGCTGCGGTCCACCACCGCCACGCCGGCCATGCGGCCTTCGTACAGCTGCTCCAGCCGCTTCATGTTGGCCTGCGGGCTGGCGGCATCCACCCGGGGCGCTTCGGAGGTGGCCACGGCCGGAGCCGCGGTGGGCGTCACCACCTTGGCGGGGCCCTCCATCAGCCGCTGGATGGCGCCGGCGAAGGTGGGCACCGTGCCGATGGGCGACCAGCTCTCCGAGTCGGTGGAGACGTCCTCGTTGCCCAGCAACTGCCCGTCCTCAAGCATCTTGACGATGACGCCCTCGTCGAACGGGCCGAACACCTTCCCCGAGCGGCGGCGGACGTGGAAGCGGCGCACCTTCGCACCCGCCTGCGCGCCGGCCTCCCTGCTGGCGGCGTCGTCGATGAACGACAGCATCTCCAGGCCGTCCGTGGGGCCCGCGTTGGGCGGGGGCGGCAGCGGCTCGGAGAGGTCCGCCTCCAGGTCGTCGGCGGGCCTCGCGGTGGGGTCGAACTCGAGCGCGTCGGGGATGCCGCCGGCCGCGGCGGACGGGGGCGGCGAGCCGAAGTCCACGTCGCCGAAGTCCACCGACGGGTTGACGGGCGCGGCGGGCGGCGGGTCGGCGAAGTCGAGGTTGAAGTCGGGCGCGGGCGCTGCGGCCGGCGCGGACGAGAAGTCCACGGCGAACGGGTCCGACCCGGGCGCCTGCGGGTCGGCGAAGTCGAAGGACACGCCCGGCGGCGGGGCGGCCGGCGAGGGCAGGTCCGCGAAGTCCAGCGCCTGCGGCGCGGCCGGCGAGGGCAGGTCCGAGTAGTCCATGGCGCCCGGCGCGGGCGGCGGCGGCAGCGCGAACGGGTCCCCGTCCACCGGGGACGG
Organism: Pyxidicoccus xibeiensis; assembly: GCF_024198175.1. NCBI lineage: Bacteria > Pseudomonadati > Myxococcota > Myxococcia > Myxococcales > Myxococcaceae > Pyxidicoccus > Pyxidicoccus xibeiensis. The sequence continues at coordinate 401,549 of NZ_JAJVKV010000003.1, read as the reverse complement.
CAGCTCGCCGAAGTCGAACGACGGGGCCGTGCTGGCCGCGGGGGGCGGCAGGGCGAACGGGTCGTCCGCGGGCACCGGCTGCGCGTACGCGTCCGGCGGGGGCAGGGCGAACGGGTTGGCCTCGGGGGCCATGTCCATGGCGGGCGGGGGCAGGGCGAACGGGTCGTCCGAGGGCGCCGGCTGCGCGTACGCGTCCGGCGGGGGCAGGGCGAACGGGTTGGCCTCGGCGGGCGCGGCGCCGAAGTCGACGTCCTGGGCGCGGCCAGGCGTGGGCGGCAGGGCGTAGGCCTGGGCCTCGCTGCCCGGCGGCTCGATGTCGAAGGCGAACGGGTCCGCCGCGGCCTGGGGCTGCGAGGGAACCGGCAGCGCCTCCTCGGAGAAGTCGAAGTCACGCGCGGTGCCGCGCACGTCGTCCGTCGTGCCGTAGCCCTGCGGCTCCGCCTCGGCGAGGGCCACGGGCTCCTCGGCGAAGTCGAAGTCGCGCGCGGTGCCACGCACCTCGTCCGTCGTGCCGTAGGAATGCGCGGCGGGAGGCGGCTCGCGGTACGCGTCGCTGGGCAGGGGGATGCGGACGACGCGCGTCACGTCCCGGTTCTCGGGAGGTGCCGGCGGGCTGTCGTCGTACTCGCTGAAGGCATCCATCGGCGAGGCCGCGCCCGGCAGGGGGATGGCGTCGGAGTAGGACGGCGCGGGTGCGGCCGAGCCGGGCAGCGGGATGGCGGCGGCCGTGGCCTCCGTCGATGCGCCCATGTCATACGCGAACGGGTCCTGCTCCTCCGGCGCGGATGCGGCCGAGCCGGGCAGGGGGATGGCGTCGGAGTACGACGGCGCGGCCCCCGGCAACGGAATGGCGTCGGAGTACGACGGCGCGGCACCGGGCAGCGGAATGGCGGCCGAGTACGACGGCGCGGGTGCGGCCGAGCCGGGCAGCGGGATGGCGGCGGACCGGGGCGCGGCGCTGCCCGGCAGCGGGATGGCGGCGGACGCGGCATGGCCCGGCAGCGGGATGGCGGAGGCGCCCATGTCGAGCGGAATGCCGCCGCCGGGCAGGGTGATGGCGTTGCCCGCGTCGTCGTCGAACCCGTCCGACTGCGGCGCGGATGCGGCCGAACCGGGCAGGGGGATGGCGTCGGCGTACGACGGCGCGGCACCGGGCAGCGGAATGGCGGCCTGCGGCGCGGCATTGCCGGGCAGCGGAATGGCGGCGGCCTGCGGCACCGGCGCTGGAGCGGCGGGCGCGGGTGCGCCTACCGCTTCGAGCTTGATGGGGAAGGTGGTCTGGCACCGGGCGCACTTGAGCTTCGCGCCGCCCGGCGGGATCCGCTTGTCATCGATGTTGTAGTTCGTCTGGCAAGACGGGCAGGAGACTTTCATTGGGTTCCTTCGAGACCGACTGGCGCGAGTGCTCGCGAGCAGGCTTCGGAGCGCCTTCGCGGTGCGCGCAGGCTAGCAGAGCCGTTTCCAGCCCGGAAAGAACGCGCACGTCGATGATTCCCCGCTCCCTCCCTTCGCCTCCCGGACAGGCGGGCAAGGGCTCTGTCCACCCGCCGGGGGGCACCTGGAGTTCGTTTCCCCTCTGGAGGAGCGGAGGTGGTAGACCCGGCCTGTCATGGAACCCATCGTCATCCTTGGCGCGGGACTCGCGGGCCTGTCCACCGCCCACTTCCTCCAGAGGCCCTGGCGCCTCATCGAGAAGTCCGAGCGCGTCGGAGGCCTCATCAAGACCGAGGTCATCGATGGGTGTTACTTCGACCCCACCGGCCACTGGCTGCACCTGAGGGACCCGGAGATCCAGGAGCTGGTGAACACCGTCTGGCTGCCGGGGCAGATGGTCCGCATCCAGCGCAAGGCGGGCATCTTCTCGCGCGGGGTCTTCACGCGCTTCCCGTACCAGGTCAACACGCACGGCCTGCCGCCGGAGGTGGTGGCGGAGAACCTCGTCGGCTTCGTGGAGGCCGTCTACGGCGAGAAGGGCCGCGCCCTGCGCGAGCGCGAGCCGGCCAACTTCGAGGAGTTCATCCTCCGCTACATGGGCGAGGGCTTCGCGAAGAACTTCATGGTGCCCTACAACCAGAAGCTGTGGACGGTGCACCCGCGCGAGCTGTCCGCCGCCTGGGTGGGGCGCTTCGTCCCCCGGCCCAACCTCAAGGAGGTCGTCGACGGAGCGCTGGGCGCCGGCAGCGACGCGGTGGGCTACAACGCCTCCTTCCTCTACCCGCGTGAGGGCGGCATCGAGAGCCTCGCCCGCGCCATGCTGCGCCACCTCCAGGGCGGCGAGCTGAGTGTGAAGACCGAGCCCACCTCCATCGACTGGAAGGCCCGGAAGGTGACGCTGTCGGACGGCCGCGTGCTGGCCTACTCGGGGCTGGTGTCCAGCATCTCCCTGCCGGGGCTGGTGCAACTGCTGGCGAAGGGCGGCGCGGGCGTGCCCGCCGAAGTCGTGGCCGCGGCGAAGCGGCTGCGGGCCACCACCGTCACCTACGTGGCCGTGGGTGCGCGCGGGGCCAACCGCCAGCCCTGGCATTGGATCTACCTGCCGGAGCCGGAGTTCCACACGTACCGCATCGGCTCGCCCTCGGCGGTGTACGCGCCGCTGGCGCCGCCGGACACCTCCAGCTTCTACGTGGAGTACAGCCACCACGGCGAGCTGTCCCCCGCCACCGCGGAGAAGTACGCGGTGGAGGACCTGGTGCGCTCGCAGATGATCCACTCGGCGGACGACGTGCTCTTCGCCCGGGCCACCGAGATTCCGCACGCGTACGTCCTGTATGACGACGCCTACGGGCCGGCCAAGGCGGAGATCCTCCGCTTCCTGGAGCACGCGGGCATCCTCATCGCCGGGCGGTATGGGCAGTGGGAGTACTCGTCCATGGAAGACGCCATTCTCGCGGGCCGGGCCTGTGCGAGGGCGCTGAACGGTTGACGTCCGGGCCCCCGGGCCCATATCTCACGGACCCCATCCATGGCCCCGCACCTCTCCGTCGTCATTCCGGTCTACAACGAGGAGTCCATCATCGCCTCGGCGGCGGAGGAGCTGCGCCAGGGGTTGGATGCTCGCGGGCTCGACTACGAAATCATCTTCGCGGAGAACGGCTCGCGTGACGCCACGCCGCGCCTCCTCGAGGAGATGTGCGCGAAGAACCCGCGCCTGCGCTGGTTCCACTCGGAGCGGCCCAACTACGGCTCCGCGCTCAAGGCCGGCATCCTCATGGCCCGGGGCACCTACGTCGTCTGCGACGAAATAGACCTGTGCGACCTCACCTTCTACGACGCCGCGCTGCCCCGGCTGGAGCGGCGCGAGGCGGACATGGTGGTGGGCTCCAAGGCGGCCAAGGGCGCCAGTGACCAGCGGCCGCTGGTGCGCCGGGCGGCCACGCGCGTGCACAACAAGCTCCTGAAGGTGGCGCTGGGCTTCAAGGGCACGGACACGCACGGGCTGAAGGCGTTCCGCCGCGAGGCGCTGCTGCCCGTCATCGACAAGTGCGTGGTGGACATGGACGTGTTCGCCAGCGAGTTCGTCATCCGCGCGTGGCGCGAGGGGCTGAGGGTGATGGAGATTCCCATCCAGCTCCACGAGAAGCGCCAGCCTTCCATCCACCTCTTCAAGCGCGTGCCCAACGTGCTGAAGAACGTGGGCAAGCTGTTCTACGTCATCCGCATCCGCGGGACGTGAAGTCCGGGAGGGCGCGCACCGTGCGGCTGGCGTCCATCTCCGTCGACCTCGACTCGCTGCCCCACTACTGCCGCATCCACGGCCTGCCGGAGTCGCTGCTGGACGCGCGCGCCCGCACCCTGGTGCACGCGGTGGCGGTGCCCCGCTTCCGCGAGCTGCTGGATGGGCTGGGCATCCCCGGCACCTTCTTCGCCATCGGCGAGGACCTGGAGTCGGACCCGGGCGCCGCGGCGGGGATGCGCGCGGCGCACGAGGCCGGCATCGAGGTGGCCAGCCATAGCCACGCGCACGACTATGCGCTCACCCGCCGGGGCCCCGCCGCCATCCGCGAAGATTTAGCGCGGGCGGACGCGGCCATCCTCGCGGCCACCGGCGCGCGGCCGGAGGGCTTCCGCGCCCCGGGCTACACGCTGAACGCGGACCTCTACGCGGCCACGGCGGCGCAGGGCTACCGGTACGGCTCGTCCGCGTTCCCCGCCGCGCCGTACTACGCGGCCAAGGCGGCGGTGATGGGGGCGCTGGCGCTGGTGGGGCGGCCGTCCCGCTCGGTGCTGGACTCGCCCCGGGTGCTGCTGGCGCCGCGGGTGCCCTACCGTCCCGACCCGGCGCACCCCTACCGGCGGGGGACGGGGCCGGTGCTGGAGCTGCCCATGGCGGTGACGCCGGGCGCGCGCTTCCCGTTCATCGGCACCTTCGCCACCACGCTGCCGCTGCCCGCCCTGCGCGCGGCCTGGCGCGCGTGCCGGAAGGACGCCTTCTTCAACTTCGAGCTCCACGGCGTGGACGTGCTGGACGCGACGGACGGGATTCCGCCGGAGCTGGTGCGCCAGCAGAGAGACTTGCGCGTGAGCGCCGGACAGAAGCTGGAGCGGCTGCGCGAGGTGTTCGGCTGGCTGAAGGCGGAGTGCGACGTCGTCACGCTGCGCGACGCGGCCGGGCGGCTCGCCGGCACGCTGTAGCGGCCGGGGCCCTCAGCGAGCCACGGCGGGCGAGCCGAGGACCTCCACCACCGCGTCGATGACGCGCGCGTCGGTGAGCATCCACGGGTGCAGCAACACCGGGAAGGTGCGCTCGCAGGCGCCCGGCAGCCTCGAGCTGGAGGCGGGGAGAATCGTCAAATCCCACGGCGTCCAGAAGCTGTGGACCTCCGTCTCGCCCCAGGGGCGCCGGGCTTCCTGGAGGTGGCGCAGCAGCCGGCTGCCGGGGCGCATCTGCCGCACGCCCTTGCCCCGGCGCAGCCAGGCCAGCTGGGTGCCCGCGTGGGGGCCGGAGATGGAGACGAAGCGCCGCACCACCAGCCGCCCGCCCTGCAACTGCACCCAGTAGCGCGTGACGAGCGCCCCCATGCTGAAGCCCACCACGTCCACCCGGCGGGCCCCCGTGCTCGCGCGCAGCGCCTCCGCCTCGCGCGCCACCTGCCGGGCCAGCACCGGCAGCCCCTCCGAGCCGTCATTCGGCGTCAGGCTGATGGCGCGCACGTGGGCCCAGCCCTCGTGCTCCAGCCGCTCGCGCATGACGTCGAAGGCGCTCGCGTCGTCGTCGATGCCATGGACGAGCAGCACCGGGGCCCGCTGTTCCACGGGCGCGAGGAGCGGCGCTGTCGCCACGGCAGTCGTCACCGCACAACCTCCTGACAGCCACGCCACCCACAGCAGGACGCACATCACACGCATGCGCGGTGTCAGATAGCGCCACCGCCATTGTTCCGCGGGGCCGGTGCGTCTCCACCGTCCACGAGTGGAAGTGGAGTGCCCTCCTGTGTCGCCCAGCGTACCCCAGCCCTCCCGGCGGAGGGGCCGGTGGTGTAAAGAACCCTCCATATGCTGGAGAGCCTCACCGACCGAGTGAAGAAGGGCCTGCGCGACTGGACCGACAGGCTGGCCAACGACGAGCAGAAGGACCGGCTCCAGGCCCTGGCCCGCCCGGAGAACGAGTACGGGGTGGACCCGTTCGGCTTCAACCTCGACTACAGCCTGTCCGCGCTGGCTCCCTTTCTGTGGCTGTACCGCAACTACTTCCGCGTGGAGACCTACGGAATCGAGAAGGTGCCCGCCGGCCGGGTGCTGCTGGTGTCCAACCACTCCGGCCAGATTCCCATGGACGGGGCCATGATTGGCGTCTCCATGATGCTGGAGGCCAGCCCGCCCCGCGCCATCCGCAGCATGGTGGAGAAGTGGGTGCCGTCGCTGCCGTACGTGTCCACCTTCATGGCGCGCGTGGGGCAGATTGTGGGCACGCCGGAGAACTGCCGCCGCCTGCTGGAGTCCGAGGAGGCCATCCTCGTCTTCCCGGAGGGCACCCGCGGCGTCAACAAGCTGTGGCCCCAGCGCTACCAGCTCCAGGAGTTCGGCCTGGGCTTCATGCGGCTGGCGCTGGAGACGCGCACGCCCATCGTCCCCATCGCCGTCGTGGGCGCCGAGGAGCAGGCCCCCGCGCTGATGGACCTCAAGCCCGTGGCGAAGCTCTTGGGCTTCCCGTCCTTCCCCGTCACGCCCACCGGGCTGCCGATTCCGCTGCCCACCAAGTACCGCATCTACTACGGCGACCCGCTGCGCTTCACCGGCCGCCCGGACGACGAGGACAGCGAGCTGGACAAGAAGGTCCGCACCGTGAAGGCGGCGATTCAATCCATGCTGCACCAGGGCCTCAAGGAGCGACGCGGGGTGTTCTGGTGAGCGGCGCTCGAAGAGCGACGCGGGGTGTTCTGGTGAGCGCCGCTCGAAGAGCGACGCGGGGTTTTCTGGTGCCCGCTCCCGGTGTTAGGAGGCTCGGTTCATGAGACCGGCCGTCGTCGTCACGGGCATCAGCGGCAACCTCGGGCGCACCCTCGCCAAGCTCCTCCACAAGCACGAGCGCATCATCGGCATCGACCGGCGCCCCTTCGTGGGCCGGCCGAAAGACGTGGAGATGTACGAGCTGGACCTGCGCAAGAAGAAGGCGGAGGACGTCTTCCGCAAGAATGAAATCCGCGCGGTCATCCACATGGGCATCATGCATGACCCGCGCATGAGCGAGGAGGAGCACCACTCCTTCAACGTGGTGGGCACCACGCGCCTCTTGGAATACTGCGCGAAGTACGGCGTGAAGAAGGTGGTCGTCCTCTCCTCGGCCAACGTCTACGGCCCCAGCCCGGACAACTCCAACTTCCTCACCGAGGACGCGCCGCTGATGGCGGCCAGCCGCTTCTCCGGCGTGAGGGACCTCATCGAAGTGGACATGCTCGCGCATGGCTTCTTCTGGAAGCACCCCCACATCGAGACGGTCATCCTCCGCCCCGTCCACATCGTCGGGCCCACCATCAAGAACGCGCCCTCCAACTACCTGCGCCTGCGCTACCCGTGGGTGATGGCCGGCTTCGACCCCATGGTGCAGCTCATCCACGTGGAGGACGTGGCGCGCGCCATGGTGGAGGCCCTCCGCCCGGAGCCCAAGGGCGTCTACAACGTGGTGGGCCCCGGCGAGGTGCCCCTGTCCGCGGTGATGCGCGAGCTGGGCCACTCGCCCATCCCCGTGCCGCACCCGGTGGCCCGCCCCCTCCTCAAGACGCTGTTCAAGTACCGGCTCGCCAGCTTCCCGCCTCCGGAGCTGGACCACATCCAGTTCCTGTGCGCCGTGGATGGCAGCCGCTGGGTGAAGGACGTGAGCTGGAAGCCCCGCCACTCCATGCGGGACACCATCCGCTCAGTGCTGGGCGAGTAGCCGACCCCCGACGGGAAAGTCCGAGGGTCCCCTGACATGGGTGTCGCGCCTGGCGTGGCGCCTTGTCCCGGGGGCCCTGACAGCGATGTCAGGACCGTGCTGGGAGGGCAGGCAGGCGGACGGGCAGCTGGGATTGCAAGTCCTTGAATCTCCAATGGCCCGGCCGCCGTCAAAGCCTCGCGCGGCGGCTGGCACTCGCATTGCTCTAGAGCAGCCACGAAACGGCGCGACGACGCGGGCCTGGGTATCAGCGTCGTCACGGCCATCCTGTAGGGCACTCCATTGGGGAGTTCCCGACGCCTACCGTCTCGGCCGGCCCCGAGACGGTGGGCGGATTCTTGTAGGGCGCTCCATTGGGGAGCTCCCGACGCCCACCGCCTCGGCCGGCCCCGAGACGGTGGGCGGTTTCTTTTCTACGGCAGCTCGCCCTCGAAGGGCCCTTCGAGCTGCCGCTCCAGCAACCACACCCCGTCCCGGAAGACGAACTCCGAGGTGACGAGGGCGGTCTGCTCGGTGGCGGAGGGCAGGCGCATCCACTGGATGCGGCTCTGCACCGTGGCACGCATCCCGTCCTCGGACAGCTTCACGTCCTCGATTTCGTAGTCCGTGATGGACAAGTCCCTGTCGTCCTTCAGCTCCACGCGGGCCTTGGAGAAGTCAGAGCGCTTCTCCGGGACGATGATGCGGGCGGCCGCCCGGTAGTCCTTCCAGCGGATGAGCTGGTGGAACTGCTCCACGGTGGGTTTGAGTGCCTCCAGGTTGGATTTCTTGGATGTGGTTGCGCACGCCCCAAGGAGGAGCACGAGGAGGAGGGCAGCAGGCAGGCGATTCACGGCCGGGACGGTAGCATCCGCCAGCAGCCCGGGACGAGGGCGCGGTGGTATGGTTCCCCCTCCCCTCCCGAGCACCGGAGTCGTGAGCGCACATGGCCAAGTCGATGGTGGAGCGATACGAGCAGCTCCTCCGGCAGGACCCCACCTCCTCAGTTTTCGTCGAGCTCGCCAAGGCCCTGCTGGAAAAGGGGGACGCGGCGCGCGCCATCGAAGTCTGCGGGCAGGGCATCTCCAACCACCCCACCTCCACCGTGGGGCGCGTCCTCTGGGGAAAGGCGCTCATCCAGCTGGGCCGCCCCGCCGAGGCCATGGAGCAGTTCGACCAGGCCATCGGCATCGAGAAGGACAACCCCTACGCCTACAACCTGATCGGCGAGGTGTTGCTGCAGCGCGGGCTGTACCGCTCCGCGCTGCCCATCCTCCGCAAGGCCGTGGCGCTGCAGCCCAATGACGGCCGCGTGAAGCTGTGGCTGGAGCAGGCCCAGCAGGCCCTGGCCGGTGGCCCCGCGCCCGTGTTCGCGGACCTGATGGGGTTGGAGAAGGCCAAGGCGTCGGAGAGCGAGGCTGACGACGGGGCACCCGGGGAAGAGGGGCGCGCGTCGGAGGAGTCGCCGGGCGCCGGGGCGGCACCGATGGCGGCGGCGAGGCTGCGGGCCGCCGCGCTCGGCGACACCGGGAAGTCGAAGCCCGTGGCCGCGGCGGCGGGTGAGCGCAAGGCGACGGGCCCGGCTGACGCGGCGGGCGAAGGCGCCGTGGCGACGGAGGGCGCTGTCGTGGCCGTGGGCACCGCGGGCCGCGCGGCCACGGGGGAGCATCCCCGCGTGGGCGCGGAGTCGGACGCGGGAGCCGGTGACTCCTCGCTGGGGCTGATGAACCGGCAGGTGCCGGTGCTGCGTCCCGTGCCCGGCACGGAGCTGCCGGGCCTGGACCTGTCGCTCGACGACGAGGACTCCGAGAAGGCCGCCGGTGACGGCCAGGAGGCTGCCGGTGCGTCCGGGACGGACTCCGCCGCCGGAGGGCCATCCGCGAACACCGCGGGTGACGCGCCCGCCGGGACGGACGAGACGTCATCGGATTCGGGCAGCGCCGACCTGCTCCAGGCGGCGCCCGGAGAGGACACCAGCCAGCTGCCGCTGCTGCGCTCCGGCGAGTTCACCACGGCGAAGCCCACGATTGCCGCCTCGGGCGGACTGCTGGGCGACCTGCCGCCGCCCGAGCCCACGGGACAGGCCCCCGTCGTGGCGCGCACGCCGGCGCCGGTGCGTGCGTCCGGCGGCAAGCGCTCGCTGCTCGATGACATCCCGGAGGCCACGTCGACCGCGGCGCCGGTCACCACCGCGAAGAGCCAGGTCAGCAAGCCGGACACCGAGGCGCTCACCGCCGCCTACGAGAAGGAGCTGCGGGCGAAGCTGGAGCGCGAGGCCGCCAAGACGTCGTTCATCGCCCGGCATGGCGTGAAGCTCGCCGGCGCGGCGGTGGCGGTGGTGGTGCTGGCCATCGTCGTCATCGGCTTCATCAAGATTCGCTCGAACCAGGGCGGGCAGACGCTGAGCGAGACGCTGGCCCGGGCCGAGGACCTCATCACCCAGGACACGCGCGCCTCGCTGGACGCGGCGCTCGCACAGCTGCAGCTCGCGCGGGAGATGGACGACACCAGCAGCCGGGCCTGGGCGCTGACGGCCTGGACGCACGCGCTGCTCTTCTCGGACCACGGCCTGTCCCCGGACGACCGGCGCCAGGCGCTGGAGGCGCTGGAGAAGCCGGGCGTGAAGGAGGGCTCGTCCTCGCTGGCGCTCGTCACCAACGTGCTGGTGGCGGACGACCGCGGCCGTGAGCCCGCCCGACGGGCGCTGCTCGCCGCGCAGGACGACACCTCGGAGGTGCACGCGCTCGCGGGCAGCCTGCTGCTGGCGTCGAAGGACGAGAAGAAGGCGCTGGAGCGCTTCGACCGCGCGCTGCGCGCGTCGGGCGGCAACGTGCGCGCGCTGGTGGCGCTGGGCGGCTACTACCTGGCCTCCGAGGACTTCGCGCAGGCCGTGGAGATTTTCGAGCGGGCGCGCAAGAAGTCGCCCGAGCACCCCGCGACCCGCATCGGCCTGGCGGAGGCGCGGCTCGCGCTGGACCAGGAGACGGACGCGGCGCTGGCGGACATGGCGGCGCTCGCGGACGACGCGAAGCTGCCCGCCGCGCTGAAGCCGCGCCAGCAGCTGGTGCACGGCCAGCTGCTGTCCGCCCGGGGCAAGCACGACGAGGCCCGGGCCCTGCTGGCCAAGGGCTCGCAGGGGCCGCTGGCCTTCGACTTCCAGCTCGCGCTGGGGGCCGCCAGCCGCGCCGCCGGGAAGCTGGACGTGGCGCAGGCCGCCTACGAGGCCGCGCTCAAGGCACAGCCCAAGAGCGACGAGGCCCGCGAGGGGCTGGGCCGCACGCTGCTGGACCGGGACCGCGAGCGCGAGGTGTTGACGCGGCTGGAGGCGGACGGTGGCCGCAAGGTGTCGCTGGTGCGCGGCGCCGCCTATGCGCGGCTGGGGGACTGGAAGCGCGCCCGCGCGGAGCTGGCGCGCACGCGGGTGAACGACCGCTACCCGCCCGAGGCCGTGTCCTGGCTGGCCCTGGCGGACGCCGCCGAGGGCAACGCCACCCAGGCGCGCGAGCTGCTGGAGAAGGCGCTGGCGGCCTCGAAGCGGCCGCGCAACGACATGCGGCTGGCGCTGGGGCAGGTGTACTGGCGCGAGCGCGCCTTCGACAAGGCGCAGGCCCAGTTCGAGGAGGCGCAGAAGGACCCGCGCGACTACGAGGGCTCCTGCTCGCTGGGCCGGCTGCTGCTGGAGCGCGGGCTGCCGGACATGGCCCTCAAGCCGCTGACGCAGGCGGTGGAGCGCAACGGCGCGCACGGTGAGGCCCGGGACTCGCTGGGCCGCACGCTGCTGGCCCTGGGGCGCACCCCGGAGGCCCTCAAGCAGTTCGAGGCGTGGCAGCTCGACAACCCGGGCAGCGCGGGGGCCCACAAGGGCTTCGCGCTGGCCCTCTTCCACGCGGGCCGCCGCAAGGACGCCGAGGCCGCCGCCGGCCGCGCGGCGAAGCTGACGCCGGACGACGCGGAGGCGCACCGGCTGCGCGCCGCCATCCTCTTCGCCGCGGGCGACGCGCGCGGGGGCTTCTCCGCGCTGGAGCGCGCCAACCGGTTGGACCCGAAGGACCCGAACACCTTCTGCGAGATTGCCCACGCCTTCCTGCGCCAGGGCAACGTGGACAACGCGGACGCGGCCTTCGCCGCGGCCCGGCGCGAGGGGCCGGACGCCACGTGCGGCCGGGTAGGGGAGCTCTATGCGCAGTTGCCCGGGGGCGGACGTCCCGCGGCGCGGACGCTGCAGGACCTGGCGGCCCGGGCGCCCACCGTCTGGGACAAGGCCTTCGCGCACGCCACCATGGCGCGGGTGCTGCTGGGCGCCGGCGTGCTGAAGGAGGCGCGCACGGCGGCGGACGAGGCCGTGCGGCTGGCGCCGTATGACGGGCGCTCGCACCTGGCGCTGGGGCTGGTGGCGCTCAAGCAGCGGCAGGAGGCGGCGGCGAAGACGGAGCTGGCCAAGGCCGTGGAGCTGGAGCCCACGGACGGCCTGGCGCACCTGGCCCTGGCGGACGTGCTGGTGCGTGAGTCCGCCGAGCTGCCTCGCGCGGTGGAGTCGTACGAGTCCTTCCTGCGGCTGGCGGGGGGCTCTCCGGAAGCGGCGCGCGTGAAGAAGGCGCTTCCCAACCTCAAGAAGAAGGCGGCCCGGTAGCGTGACGTCCTTCCCCTCGCGGCCCGAGGCCCCACTGCTGCGAATCATGTGGGGCAACGCGTTCCTGCTGTCGCTGCTCTACCTGCTGGTGGGCGTGGGCGTGGAGGTGGCGCTGCGCGTGTACCCCTCGCGCTTCCTGCAGCGGCTGTCACTGTCGCTGGACTCGCTCCCGGCGAAGGCGCTGGAGCTGACGGGCATCATGGAGCCGCTGCGCGAGGCCTACTTCTCCGGCCGCATCTCCGAGTTCGGCGTGCGCATCGTCTTCGGCGCCACCACCGTGGCGGTCATCTTCGTGCTCGCCCTGGTGGTGGGCACGCTGATGGGCGCGGTGCGGCTCTTCGTGGCGCGCCGGGCGTGGCGCCGCGCGGGCGGGCGCTAAGCCATCCGGTACCGCGTCAGGCGATGCGCCGGACGCGGGCCTTCCTCACCCGGGGCGGCGTCGCGGCCACGGCCTGCGGCTCATGGCCGGCGGCGCGCGCCATGAGGCAGATCTCCACCACCTTGGGCCCGAAGCGCTCCCAGCGGCTCTCTCCCGTCCCCTTCACGGAGAGAAAGCCGTCCCGGTCGACGGGCAGCGCCGCGGACAGCCCCAGCAGCGTGGCGTCGTTGAAGATGATGAAGGGCGCGACGCCCAGGTCCTTCGCCAGGTCCTTGCGCCACCGGCGCAGCTCCGTGGAGGCCAGCTCGCTGTAGCTCGTCACCGGCGGGGCCCCCATGGAAGCGGCGCGCGGGCGCGACGCGGCGGGCGCCCCGGCCAGCAGCGGCGGCAGCTTCTCCGGCGCGCACACGTCGCAGTTGCCGCACGAGGCCCCCGCGTCCTGCTGCCCGAAGTACCGCAGAATCGCCGAGCGCCGGCACCGCTTCTCCCGGTCCGTGTACGCGTACTCCGTCATCCGCCGCAGCAGCTGCAGGTTCTGCCGCTCCTGCTCGCGCACGCGGCTCAAGTCCAGCCCCAGCTCCCGGAAGGGCACCCGCTCCAGCGCGCGGATGGAGCGCCCGGAGAAGGGCCGCCGCACCCGCGCCGCGCCGGACTTCTCCAGCAGGCCCAGCGCGTGCCGCACCTCGTCCACCGACAGCCCCGTGCGCCGGGCCAGGATCGGCAGCTCCGTGGTGGCCTGCCGCCCCACGGGGAACGTCTCCAGCAGGGACTTCAGGAGCCGCTGGGCGTCCGCCGCATGCGGGTGCGCCGCGAGCGCCTTCTCCGTCAGGGTGATTCCGTGCTCGCCCTCGCCCCGGCCGCCGCGCTCGATTTTTCCCTCGCGCTCCAGGATGCGCAGCGCCGCGGAGACCTCGAACTCGCTGGCATTCACCGTGCCGGCCAGCGCGTACACGCCCCGCTCGAACTCCTCCACCGACTGGAGCACGTTCCACATGTCCCCGAAGACGGCCTCCGAGGGGTGGCTGCTCTGGATGAGGCGCTCCTGCGTGTACACGTCCGAGTGGTTGAACAGCAGCACCGCCCGCGCGTCGCCGCCGTCCCGGCCCGCGCGGCCAATCTCCTGGTAGTACGCCTCCACCGCGCGGGGGATGTTGGCGTGGGCCACGAAGCGGATGTCCGGCTTGTCGATGCCCATGCCGAAGGCATTGGTGGCCACCACCACCGCATCCTTCCCGGCCATGAACGTATCCTGGGCCCGGCGGCGCGCGTCCTCCTCCATGCCCGCGTGGTACAGCACCGCCTTCAGCCCCCGGCCGTGCAGCTCGGAGAAGATGCCCTCCGCCGCCCGCCGCGTGGAGCAGTAGATGATGCCGCTGCCGCCCAGCGCCGCCAGCCGCGCGCACGCCTCGTGCCGGTCCGAGTCCCCGCCCACCTCCTGCTTGCCCAGGTAGAGGTTGGGCCTGTCGAACCCCATGGCGAACTTCGCCGGGTCCTTCATCAGCAGCACGCGGATGATGTCCTCGCGCACCTCGGGCGTGGCCGTGGCGGTGAGCGCCACGGTGCGCGGCGGGCGCAGCCGCTTGCGCACCTGGCCCAGCAGCGCGTAGTCCGGCCGGAAGTCGTGGCCCCACTGGGAGATGCAGTGCGCCTCGTCCACGGCGAGCAGGTCCACGCCCAGCTCGGACACCGTCTGCAGGAAGCTCTGGCTGCGGAAGCGCTCGGGCGCCACGTACAGCAGCTTGTACTCCCCCGCGCGCAGCCGGCGCATCCGCTCCGCCCGCTCCAGGTCCGACAGCGACGAGTTGATGAAGGTGGCCGGAATGCCGCGCGCGGTGAGCGCCTCCACCTGGTCCTTCATCAGCGCAATCAGCGGTGACACCACCAGCGTCAGCCCCGGCAGCAGCGTGGCGGGCAGCTGGTAGCACAGGCTCTTGCCCGCGCCGGTGGGCATCACCACCACCGTGTTGCGCCCGCTCATCACCGAGGAGATGACCTCGGCCTGCCCCGGACGGAACTCGGTGAGGCGGAAGTGGCGGACCAGTCCCTGCTGGGCTTCCTCGAAGTAGGGCAGGTCCACCGGCATCGCGCGCATGTTCACCATCCTGGTCCGGCCGTCAACGGAAACGTCTCCGGCGTGCCACCCCACCTCACAGGTCGAGCCCCGGCGGGACGGGAACAGCCAGCAGCGCCCGCTTCCGTGCCACTTCCTGGAGGCGCCGTGCCGTCCGCTCCGGCTCCAGCCGGCCGTCAACCACCACGTCCCCCTCACGCACTCCCACCGGCAGCCGCGCGCGCTCCACCGTGCACGCCTGCCCGGTGTCCAGCCGCACCACCTGCGCCCGCTCCTCCTCCAGCAGCTCCACGTGCACCGGGCCCCACAGCCCCACCGCGCCCACCATCATCAGCCCCCTCCAGCCGCGGTCCACCCGCGCCTCGTTTCCCGCTCGCCATCCGGCAACAGCCCGCGCTCCACCATGGACACGTAGCTGCCGTCTCCCACCACCACGTGGTCCAGCACCTTGATGTTGAGCAGCTGCCCCCCGGACACGAGGTGCCGCGTCAGCCCCATGTCCTGCACGCTGGGCTCCGGGTCTCCCGAAGGGTGGTTGTGCGCGAGGACGATGGCCGTGGCGCGAGCGGTGAGCGCCGCGGCGAAGACTTCCCGCGGGTCCACCGGGCACGCATTCATGGTGCCCTCCGCCACGCGCGCGTCATGCACCAGCACGTTGCGCGCGTTGAAGCACAGCACGTGGAACACCTCGCGCCGCAGTCCACCCAGCCCGGGCGCCAGGTACGCGTGAATCTCCTTCGGGGTGCGCAGCCGGGGCCGCCGCTCCACCGAGCGCTGCGCCCGCCGGCCCAGCTCCAGCGCCGCCAGCACCTGCGCGGCCTTCACCGGCCCCACCCCGGGCAGCAGGCTGAGCGCCAGGGGCTCCTCCTGCACCAGCGCCTTCAGGCCGCCGCTGCGCGACAGCAGCGAGCCCGCCAGCTCCAGGGCCCCGGGCGCGCGCTGCCCCGGGCCCCATACGACGTGCAACAGCTCCGGGTCGGTGAGGGCCGCCGCCCCCAACCGGAAGAGCCGCTCGCGCGACTCCTCCACGCCCCCAGCCCCACGCGCCCTCACCGACCCCGCGCCAGTGGATTCCCCGCCCCCCCACACTCCTCCCGCCGCCTGCTCCATCCCGCCTCCTTCCACGAGGCCCGGACAAAGCAATGGCTGTGCCTGCCTGCTCTACCTGGGGAGTCGGCTGCCTACCCGTCCCGACATGCGCGCAACGGCCCGTTTTCCGGACGGACATCCGCGCACCACCCGACGTCTCGGGGCGTGAGAGTCAGAAGCGGGAGATGGCGAAGAAGGACTTTATCTTGTCGTTCGTCTCGCGGAGCCGCTCACTCAGCGTCCGGACGAACGTCCAGAGCAGCACGTACGCCAGGTCCTTGTCGGTGAACATGAGCTGGTCCAGCTTGGAGCGCTCGATGACCCAGACGGTGCAGCCGATGTGGGCGATGGCGTCCGCGGAGCGCGGCGAGTCCTCGATGACCGCCATCTCGCCGAAATATTGCCCTGTCTCGAGGATGGCGAGAGCCTCCTCGCCGATGCCGGGCACCGTCTTGGAGATGCGGACCTTGCCCGACTCGATTACGAACATCTCCTGGCCGGCCTCTCCCTCACGAAAGAGGAAGGCGCCCGCCGGGTAGTCCCGGGAGTGGCCGATTTGCGCCACCTTGGCGAGCTGGCCCTGGGTCAAACCCTCGAACAGCGCAACCTTCTTGAGGACAGCGGCATCCATGAGGGCAGCTTCGTACCACGCGCCCGAGGGGCTCTGGTACCTTCGCGGCATCAACAGGACTGGGAGGACCAGGTGGCGGAGGAGAAGATCAACAAGGTGACCATCATCGGCTCGGGGCCGGCGGGCTACACCGCGGCCATCTACGCCGCGCGTGCCAACCTGCAGCCCGTCGTTTTCGCCGGAGGCCCCACGCTGGACCACCCGCAGCGGGTGCCGGGCGGGCAGCTCATGGTGACGACCGACGTGGAGAACTACCCGGGCTTCCCGGAGGCCATCACCGGCCCGGAGCTCATGGACCGCTTCCAGAAGCAGGCGGAGCGCTTCGGCACCGTCATCCACATGGAGAACGTGGTGAAGGTGGACTTCTCCCAGCGCCCCTTCCTCATCCAGGGGGAGAGCGTGAGCTACCGCTCGGAGACGGTCATCATCTCCACCGGCGCCACGGCGAAGTGGCTGGGCGTCAAGGGCGAGGACGCCTACAAGAACCGGGGCGTGTCCGCGTGCGCCACGTGTGACGGCGCCTTCTTCAAGAAGCAGGACGTCCTCGTGGTCGGCGGTGGCGACACGGCCATGGAAGAGGCCACGTACCTGGCGAAAATCGTCAACCACGTCACCGTCGTCCACCGCCGCGACTCGCTGCGCGCCTCCAAGGTGATGCAGGAGCGCGCGCTGCAGAACCCGAAGATCTCCTTCCTGTGGAACTCCGCGGTGGAAGAGGTCGTCGGCGGCCCCAAGGGCATGACGGGCGCGGTGGTGCGCAACCTCAAGACGGGCGACAGCCAGCTCATGAACGTCACTGGCCTGTTCGTGGCCATCGGCCACACGCCGAACACGGAGCTGTTCCAGGGCATCCTGGAGACGCACCAGGGCGGCTACCTCAAGACGATTCCGGGCAGCACCCGCACCAACATCGAAGGCGTGTTCGCCTGCGGTGACGTGCAGGACAGCTACTACCGCCAGGCCATCACCGCCGCCGGTACCGGCTGCATGGCGGCCATCGACGCCGAGCGCTGGCTCATCGAGCACGGCGAGTAGCCCGCTCCGCCGCGCGGACAGTCGGCGAGCACCCTCCAGGCCGGCCCGCACCCCCGGGCCGGCCTTTCCATTCCAGCTCCAGCCAGGACTGAAGGACTTCCATGAGCACGAAGCAGAAGACGGTGGCGGTGCATGCCGGAACACGGCTGACCGGCAGCAAGGCGGTGCCCGTCTCCCCGCCCATCTACCCGTCGGCGGTGAACTGGTTCGACAGCAGCGATGACCTGGACGGCGCGCTGGACGGAAAGGACTACGCCTACGCCCGCATCAGCGCTCCCAACACCACGCTGCTGGAGGAGGCGGTGGCCGCGCTGGAGGGCGCCGAGGCGTGCGTGGCGTACGCCAGCGGCATGGCCGCCCTCCGCTCCGTCTTCGAGGCGCAGGGCTTCAAGCAGGGCGACTCGCTGGTGATGCCGGCGGACGGGTACGGCGTCACGCGCCTGCTCTACAAGAACCTGTGCGCCACGCTGGGCGTGACGCTGCACGCCCTGATGATGACGGATGCCCGCACGCCCGAGCGCATCCGCGAGCTGCGGCCGCGCCTGGTGCTGGCCGAGAGCATCTCCAACCCGCTCCTGCGCGTGCCGGACCTGCGCGCGCTGGCGAAGGCGAGCCACGACGTGGGCGCCGTCTTCGTGGTGGATGGGACGTTCCCTTCGCCCGCGGGCCAGCGCTCGCTGGAGTTCGGCGCGGACTACGCGGTGCAGTCCACCAGCAAGTGGCTCAACGGCCACAGCGACGCGCTGGGCGGCACGGTGAGCGGCTCGAATGCGCGGGTGGCGCCGCTGCGCTCCGCGCGCATCCTCGCCGGGGACGTGCTGGGTCCGTTTGAAGCGTGGCTCACGCTGCGCGGGCTGCGCACCCTGCCGGTGCGGATGAAGGCCCATGGCGAGCACGCAGCGCACGTGGCCCGGCGGCTGGCGGAGTCGCCGCTGCTCGAGCGGGTCATCTACCCGGGCCTGCCCTCGCACCCGGACCATGCCGTGGCGCGCGAGCTGCTGCTGGGCGGCGGCCCCATGGTGGCCTTCGAAATCAAGGGCGCCGGGCGGCCGGAGGGCATGCGCTTCCTGGAGGGCCTGCGCATCTGCAAGCCGGGCCCGTCGCTGGGAGACGTGGGCACGCTGGTGATGCACGCGGCCAGCGCCAGCGCGCGGCGGATGACGCCCGAGGAGCGCGCCGCCGCCGGCATCCAGGAGAGCCTCATCCGCGTGTCCGTCGGACTGGAGGACCCGGACGACCTGGTGGAGGACCTGCTCGGCGCGGTGGCGAAGGTGGTGCGCAAGTGAAGATGGTCGACGTGGGTGACAAGCCGAAGACGGGCAGGGTGGCCGTGGCCACCGCGCTCTTGCGGATGCTGCCGGCCACCCGTGAGCGCATCCTCGCGGGGAAGGTGGAGAAGGGCGACGTGCTCGCCGCCGCGCGGCTGGCGGGCATCATGGCCGCCAAGCGCACTCCGGACTTCGTTCCGCTCTGCCACCCCATTGCACTGTCCGCCGTGGAGGTGACGCTCACGCCCCAGGCGGAGGGGCTGTCCGTCCGCGCCCAGGTGAAGACGGTGGACCGCACGGGCGTGGAGATGGAGGCCCTCACCGCGGCGTGCGCGGCGGCGCTCACCGTCTATGACATGTGCAAGAGCGTGGACCGCGGCATGGTGCTCGAGGCCGTCCAGCTGGAGCACAAGTCCGGCGGGCGCTCCGGCACCTGGGACCGGGACGCGGAAGCCGTGCCCCCGACGCCCCGGGGCCGGAAAGGCGGAACGGACGTTCCATTCCAGGCTCCGGCCTCCGAGGGGCGGCGCGGGGCAGGGAAGCGTGGAACGGAAGCTTCATTCCGCTCCGAAAGCTCCGGGAGGTCCGCCTCCAAGACGCGGCGGGGCGGAACGGAAGCTCCATTCCAGGCTCCGGCCTCCGAGGCCCCGGCCTCCGGGACGCGGAAGGGCGGAACGGAAGCTCCATTCCAGGCTCCGGCCTCCGAGGCCCCGGCCTCCGGGACGCGGAAGGGCGGAACGGAACTTCCATTCCGCGCGCCGGCCGCCGGGGCGCGGGGTGGGAAGCATCGCGGTGTCGCGGAGGCTCCCGCGTCCCCGGCGCGGAGCGGGAAGCGCAAGGAGGGCACGAAGAGCACGCGGCGGTCCCCGGCGCCGGTGCCCCGAACCGGCGGGCGGCCCAAGGCCTTTGGCGAGCCCGAGGGCCTGCGCGTGGCCCTCGCCACCGTCGTGCAGGCCGGAAAGCGCGCGAAGCGGGGCGCGTAACGCGGTGCGCCGGGACTCCCCAACTCAGGACAATTGTCCGGCTGTCCATCCCGCTACGCTTCGAGTGTGGCACTCCGCACTTGCGGTGAAGGCGCTCGCACTCCGGGGCTTCCCGGTGTCGCGAGCGCTCCCAGATTGAGCCCCGTCGTCCGGGCCCGCGTGGCGCGGGCGTCATTGCGAGGTGGACGGGTGTTGAACGTGAAGGTCGCGCTGTCGTCACTGACGGTGCTCACCGCGCTGGCGGGCATGGGGTGTGGAGTCGTCTCGGACGAGGGTGCGGCCTCGCAGTCGCGCGAGTCGACGTTGGAGGCAGGCAAGAAGCCGTGCGACAAGAAGGACCCGACGCGGCGCTACGTGTCCACGGACCCGGACGAGTGCGCGCTCATCTTCTTCGTCTGCAACCCGGGCGAGACGCCCTTCTTCAACGCGTGTGGCTGCGGCTGCATCCTGCCGTGAGCCTCACGCGCTAGCGCCAGGACAGCGAGAAGGTGGCCCCCGTCCCCTCTCGGGACAGCACCTCCACGCGAGCGTCGCGGGCTCCGGCCAGGTCGAGGCAGGACTCGAGGATGCCCTGGTAGTACCCGGGCTGGTCCATCACCTCGTTTATCCACAGCTCGCAGTGCGTGGCGGTGTGCTCCGTGAAGCGCGACTCCACGTAGTTGTCCGCGCTGCGGAACGTCTCGTCGATTCTGCGCATGGCGCGCAGCGGTCCGAGCAGGCGGCCCAGGCTCACCATGGCGCGCCCCATCGCCGTGCGCTCCACGCCCCGCACCAGCATGCGGCCCAGCAGCCGGTACGCGTCCGTCGTCGGCACGGCGGGGTACAGGTCCGCCACGACGATGGCCAGGGTGCGCTGCCACGTGTCGAAGGAGTAGGCCGGGAGCAGCCGCTCCGTCACGTCCAGCCCCACGTCCTTCAGCGCGGCACAGGCGGCCGGTGACAGGCGCAGGCGCAGCGACGGCTGGAGGAGCCACTCCACGGTGTGCTCGAAGACGATGCGCTGCTTCGGCGCGGGCGCGGCCCGGACCTTCTCGCCCAACGCCTCCATGACGAAGCTCCTGGCCCGGGCGCGGCAGGTGGGGTGCGCCGGGGAGCCAGGATAGGTGCGGGAGGCGCTGCTGCTCCCGAGAACCTCGGACGAGGTGCTGGCTCCAGGACGCTGGGGCCACGCACTGTTCAGCTCGCGACGGCGCTGTTGTCCGAAGAGCGCAGGCGCTACCGGGGGCCGGTGGCGTCCGCGCGCAGCCGCTCCAGGAAGAAGGCCACCACCACGAGCGAGTGGGTGATGTGGCCCTCCAGGATGAGCCGGGGCACGTCCGCGCGCGGGTGCAGCTCCACGGCGATGTCCTCGCCCTCGTCCTGCTTGCCCGTGTGCTGCTTCACGCAGTCCAGCGCCAGGTAGCTGAAGCACTGGTTGGCCTGGAGCGCGGGGTTGGGGTGCACCGTGCCGAGCGGCACCACCCGCCCGGCCACGTAGCCCGTCTCCTCCTCCAGCTCGCGCGCGGCGGCCACCGCCGGGTCCTCGCCCGGCTCCACCATGCCGCCCGGAACCTCCAGGGTGGTCGTCCCGGTGCCGCAGCGGAACTGCCGCACCAGGACGAGCTGGTCGTCCGGCGTCACCGCGATGACGTTCACCCAGTCCGTGCAGTCCACGAGCACGCGCGAGTGCTCGTGCTGGGTGCGCGGGTCCGCCCACCGGTCCTCGCGCACCTTGATGACGCGGTAGTCATGCTCCAGCCCGCGGCGCAGTCGCAGCCAGGGCTTCACCGTCTGGGACACGGAATCTCCTCCCGGGGCTTCACGTCAGTTGAGCAGCGACGCGCGCTCGCGCAGCTCGCGGGCCGTCAGCTCCAGCCTGTCCCGGTCCGGCGCCTCGGGGGACAGCTCGAGGCAGCGCTCCACGTCCTTGAGCGCCGCGCGGTACGCCCCCAGGTTGGCCAGCAGCGCCGCGCGCGTGCGCAGCTCTCCCGGGTGGTCCGGCGCCAGCAGGAGCAGCAGGTCCACCACGGCCAGCCCGCGCTCGCAGTCCTCGCGGCCCAGGTACACGCGCCGCAGGTTGGACAGCATGCGGTAGGTAATCAGCTCCACCGGCGCCGGGGCCAGCATGGCCCGGTCGAACTTGAGCTGGGGCGCCACGCGCTTGAGCAGCTCCTCGCAGCCGTGCTCGGTGAGGATGTCGCCCTGGTGGAACGGGTCCATCACCAGCTTGTGGTCCCCCGCGTCGTGCGCCACCAGGAAGTGGCCGGGGAAGGGCACGCCGTACAGGGCGATGCCCGCGCGCCGCGCCACCTCCAGGTAGACGACGGACAGCGTTATCGGCAGGCCCACCTTCCGCTCCAGGACCTGGTCCAGGAAGCTGTTCTCCGGCGAGTGGTAGTCGTCCTCGTTGCCGCGGAAGCCCTCGATGTCCGCCAGCACATGGCGCAGGGCACGCAGGGGAGCGAGTGCCTCGCCCTTCTCCTTGAGGCGCTCGGTCTCCACCTGGACCCGGCACGCCAGCACGTCCAGCATGTGGAGGCAGCCGGGAGCGTCCAGCGTGGGATGGTCCAGCGTGGCGATGGCGAGGGCTGCCAGGTCCAACCGGGGCGGCTCCGCCGCGAGCGCGGACACCAGGCGCTCGCGGGCCAGCGGCGGACTGAATGCTGAGGGGATGCTCACGGCGGGAACCAGTAACCCAGGGCGGCCCGGACGGCAAAGGCAGGCAGCCGACCGTCAGATTGCAGGGGGAGCAAGCGGCAGCCGTCCCTTGATTTCCGCCCGCATGGCCACATGGGCCGAAATGAGCCCGGACAGGATTCCATCCTCGAACTCGAATGTAGGGTGTTCCTTGAGTTGAGGGAAGTCGTGGGAATTGCGGACCTCCTCGGGGGAGATGTTGGGCACGGCCTCGCGGGCGAGCCGCAGCACCTTCGCCTGTTGCTGGGAAATCATCCGCTCGAAGAGCTGGGCGGACAGCTCCAGCATCTCCTGGGCCAACTGCTCCGTCATGGTGGTGCCTACTCCTGGGCGATGTCCCACTTTGCCCGGCGATAGCTGTAACGGAATGCGGACGCGTCCGCCTCCATTGCGGCGCCCTCTGCCTCCCGGCCGTCCAGGAAGGCCACGAAGTCCAGCTGCCGGTCGGGCCGGCCATACTCCGCGTCGAAGAGGCGGACCAGCTCGTTGGCGGGGAGGGTGCGGCGGCCGGCCACGTCCACCAGGGGCACGCGCAGGCCCTTCATCTCCTGGGAGGGGGCGTAGGACTTCCACACCAGCTCCGTGCACACCAGGCTCTGGTCGGAGAAGAAGTCGAAGTTGAAGTCGTAGGGCCGGCCCTGGAAGGTGAAGGCGCGCAGCACGGCCTGGGCCTTCTCCAGCCTGGACACGCGGGGGCGCATGACGCCCAGGTAGTCCACGCGCATGCCGTGCTCCAGGCCGGTGAAGGACACGCCCTCGCTGATGGACTCGATGATGCGGATGGGGTCCCCGTGCGAGTCCCTGCTGGTGTACTCGGCCCACTTGGCGGGGAAGGCGCGGGCCAGGTGCTGGCTGAACGACGCGGGGCCGCCGGGCAGGGTGGAGACCCAGGCCTTCACGGCGGCGTCCGAGTCGAAGTAGGCCGCGAGCTCCTCGGGAGTTCCCACGAACAGCTCCGCGTGCGGCCAGAAGCCCGGCAGGCCGACATTGGAGAGGTACCAGTTCTGGCGGGCCACCATGATGTCGCCGGGCTCCATGCGCTTGAGGACGGCGAGCACCTGCTCGCGGGCGATGAGCGGCTGGCCGATGCGGTGCACGCGGGTGTCACCCATCCACTCGGCCACGGAGCGCTGCACGGGGAAGAAGGCGCGCTGCGCGCCGTCCACGGTGAGGTCCGCCGCCGCCTTGGCGAAGAGGGTGGCACCGCGCTTGACGAGCAGCCCCTTCGCCACCTTGCTGTTCTCCTTCATCTCGTTGAGCACCCAGGGCACGCGGGGCGCGTCCAGCGCGCTGGCCTTCACCAGCAGGGGGCGCAGCTGCTCCTTGTAGCCATCCCCCGTCATCAGCTGGGTGGAGGTGGAGACGTGGATGACCTTCTCCTTGAAGCGGGCGAAGGCGCGCGCGGGCAGGCCGTACTCGGGGGCGGGCTCGTCCAGCAGGACTTCCAGCTGCTTGCGGCCTCCGGCGAGCTCCGCGTAGGTCAGCCCGTGGGCCAGCTCCGTGGTGAGCGCGCCGTGGGTGAGGAGGAAGCCCCAGGCGTGCTTCTTCGGCTGGGTGAGGGAGGGCACCTTCACGAAGTCCCAGTACCGCTGGCGGATGACCTCGGTGGAGACGAAGTAGTCGAAGAAGGCCGCCCACGTGGTGAGCAGCAGGTGCTTCTGGTCCGGCGTGTACGGCTCGCTCTGCTTCTGCAGGTAGACGCCGCGCGACTTCTTCACCGTCTCCTGGAGGCCTCGCAGGCCCTGGGCATAGCGCTCCAGCTGCGCCAGGTCCCGCTGGGCCTGGGCAACGAAGGCGTCATCGTCCAGCGCGTAGACGCTCTTGAGGGGCGCGGGCGCGGAAGCGGACGTGGGGCTGGCTGGCGGCACGGTGGGCGTGCTGGCGAGCGTGAGCCAGGCGAGCAACAGGGGAGCAGCGGACATGGGGCGTGGGACTCCGGACGGGAGACAGGTTGCGCAGAGCACTCTACCTCGGGAGGGGCGGAGGCGGCTGGCCCCCTGGCCGGGCAGGTGTGGAGGCAGGGGGGTTCCGGGTGGTCCCGTGCGCATTTCATCCCCACGTTGTCTCTACCAATGCACGGCGCCCGGGCCTGGTGTCCGGGCAGAAAGGCAAGAGCACGATGGCTTACGGCATCGCGGAGGACCCGGGGCTCTCCATCACCTCGCACCTCGACTCGGTGGACTACCCGGCGGAGCGAGAGCAGATCGTGCAGGCGGCGGAGGACAATGGCGCTCCCGTGGACATCATCAACGTCCTCAAGTCGCTGCCTGAGACGGAGTACGCATCACGCGAGCATGTGATGCGGGACCTGGCGGAGGCGGCGCGGCGGTTCGGCGCTCCGTGGCTCAAGGACGATGACGGGGCAGTGCGAGACCGGCGAAACATCGGGCGTGACGCGGTGGAGAACGCGCCCAACGGGCACACCCGGCACCCGTGAAGTACCGGGCCCTCGGATGAGGAAGCGCTCGCGGGCGCTGGCGCTTTCTGCCAGCGTGCGCGGGCGCATGCGTCCAGGCCCTCTGCTGAGCTGTCTCATGCTGTTGCTGTCCGCCGCCGCCTGTCGGAAGGCGCCGCCGCCGCTGATTCCCACGGCCGTGCGGCCCCCACCGGTGCGGCTCGACTTCCAGCCTCCCGTCGACCGCGTCCTCACCGAGTCCGTGCGAGCCACCCGCGTGGTGGAGCGCGGCGGCACGGCCCTGCGCGAGGCGGCGGAGCTGACCACCGAGACGCGCTTCACCCCGGCGGAGGGAGGGTGGCTGCTGGCGCAGGTGGTGACGCGCTCGCGGCTGGTGCGCGGGGGGACGGCGGGTGACCCGCCGGCCAGTTCCGTGCAGGAGACCGAGGTGGACACCCTGGTGGACGACGTGCTGTCGCGCTTCACGCTGCGGGTGCGGCTGGCGGCGGACGGCACCTTCGTGAAGCTGGTGGCGCCGGAGGCCGCCCAGGAAGCCCTCCGGCAGGTGGTGCCGGCCGGGACGGACGCGGCGCCGCTGGAGCGCTTCTTCTCGCCAGAAGCCCTGGAGGCGAGGACGCGCCGCGAGTGGGAGGCGAAGTACGCGGGCCTCTTCCAGCGCAACCTGACGGAGGGGCAGCGCATCTGGTCCGTGGACGCGTTGCCCGCCGGAAACGCGCAGGTGGCCTACGTCCTGGAGCGCACGGTGCAGGGCACGCGGGACACGGACCATGGCGACGCGCTGGTGCTGAGCCTGCGGTGCCTGGATGCGCTGCCGGCGGATGCGCCCGCCGAGCTGACGGATGCGTGGGAGGCAGCGGGCAGGCCCGCGCTCACCCCGGGCGTGACGTGCGAGGGCGAGCAGCTGGTGACGCGGGGCCGGTTCATCCCGGTGAGCCGGATGCTGACGGTGAAGGCGGCGGTGGCGGGCGAGACGTGGACTCTCACGACGGAGTCGCGAGCACAGGGACTTCAGGAGGAGGCGCGATGAGCTGGGAACAGAACCTCGTCGAGGATGAAGCGGGCGTGGAGCGCGTGGTGCAGGGCGCGCGGCGGGTGGCGGTGCTGGGCATCAAGACCGAGCAGCAGTCGGGCCAGCCGGCCTTCTACGTACCGGACTACCTGGCGCGGGCCGGCGTGGACGTGGTGCCCGTGCCCGTCTACTACCCGGACGTGACGCACATCCTCGGCAAGCCGGTGTTCCGGCGGCTGGCGGACGTGCCCGGCGATGTGGACCTGGTGGACGTGTTCCGGCGGCCCCAGGACATCGACGCGCACGTGGACGACATCATCGCCAAGAGGCCGAAGGCGGTGTGGTTCCAGTCCGGCATCCGCAACGACGCCGCGGCGGAGAAGCTGGCGAAGGCGGGCATCCAGGTGGTGCAGGACCGCTGCCTGATGGTGGACCACCGGCGCTACGGCAAGCGCTGAGCGCAAAATAATTGTCGGCGATCAGGGCGGAACACCAAGAGCATGCTTTTGGTGTCTGTCGATGAGTAGTCTTTTTTTCGTGCCGAAACCACGAGGGGTCGGTCCAATTCCGACCGCAGCCAAAGCTGTTGCCCTACCGCTGATGGCGCGCCCCAGATGCCGGGGTGCGACGCAATGAATTGGTGAACTCAAGACTGCTTTTTGGGAAATGAATGATCGGGCCACCCTCTTCGTCGTAGGGGAATACGCGTTTGACAAAAGAGAAACGTGATTGCATGGACAGGTGCGAACCAGAGCTGCCCTGCTGCCATCCAATGCACTGAAGTTCAATTAACTTCCGTCGCGGGTGAGTTGATGGAACATGGAAATGCGTTCTCTGAGCTTTTGGGGGAAAGGGCGCTTCAGGGAGTTGTGGAGGTGTAATAATTGAATAAGCACCCTTCCGGCATTGTCTCCGTGAATATATGGCAGCCGTTCGAAGAATGGCCAGATTTTCTCAATACTCTCCTCTGCCGAAACGAGTGCTTCGTCTGTGCGCCCTAGTGAGTTCAGGACGAAGCTTCTATTGTTGAAGGCCGCTGCAAGAGTGGGGAGGAAGACATTGGAGTTGTGTTTCGCAAGGTTTTGATAGAGCGAGATGGCCTCCTCGGTAGTCTCAAGTGCCTCTTGGTGTCGCCCCAGTTCGGTCAGAGGGAGACCCATGCTTGTGATGCTGGCAGCAAGATTGGGTAGGAAAGCTCTGGGATTCTTCTGTGCGAGGGAACGCCAGAGCGAAACGGCTCCAATCATGGCTTCTAGCGCCTCTTTGTAAGACCCTGATACACTTGAACTGTTGCCTAGCTTGTGGAGACTGTTGGCGAGGCCAGGCAGAAAGAGTTCCGGATTGCTTTGAGCAAGCGAAGCGTAGATCGAGACAGCTTTACGAGAAGCCTCTTGTGCATCCTTGTGGCGGCCTAATGTGCTGAGTATGGCACACAGGCTGATGAGGCTTCCAGCGAGGTCAGGCAGACATGCCTCTGGGTTGTGCTGAGCGATGGCTTGATAAATCGAGATGGCCTCATCTATGGCTGAAAGCGCTTCGTCATGGTGCCCTAGTTCACTTAACGTTGTGCCCAGATTGTGGAGGCTCGCGGCAAATTTTTCTCGAAATGTATCAGGAGCGCGTTGGCTTAGGGTTCTATAGAGTGAGACGGAATCGGAGGACGCTTTTATTGCTTCATCCAGCTGGCCTAGATCGTATAGTGAGATGCCTATGTTGTTGAGAGCCATGGCTAGATGAGCCATGAAGGCGTCGGGACTACGCAGAACAAGTGCGCGGTAAATGGAGATTGCCTCGAAGGTGCTTTCAAGTGCCTCCTTATGGCGACCTTGCTCTCTTAGTCTGACTCCAAAGCCTATGAGGCTGTTGGCGAGGTCAGGCAGAAATGCATCGGGAGCGCGCTGCGCAAGAGCACGGCGGAGAGAGACGGACTCGTGCGTTGCCTTTAACGCGTCTTCGTGGCGGCCCAAGTCACCGAGCCTGTTGCCCAAGTTACTGAGGCCAGTCGCAAGAGCGCCTAGTAATCCGTCTGGGTTGTTTTGTGCAAGGGCTCGATAGAGTGAAACGGCTTCATGAGTGGTGTCTAAAGCTGTCTCGTGGCTGCCAATCGCGCTCTGGAGCGAGCCTAGATTGTTAAGGCTGAGGGCGAGGTCGTGTAGGAATGCACTGGGGTAGCGCCGGATAAGGGACCGATAAATCGTGACCGCCTCGTAGTTTGCGTCTAGGGCTTCATGGTGGCGACCCAAATCACTAAATTTGGCACCTAGGTTTGTGAGGCTCATTGCGAGGTGATGCTCAAACGCATCCGGATCGCGCTGAGCAAGGTCTCGGCGGAGAGCGACGGCCTCAGTCATAGCCTTAAGCGCTTCTTCTCGTCGGCCTATATTTCCTAGCATATTGCCCAAATTATTAAGGCTCGTAGCCAGATTCGGAATTAGATTGTCGGGACTTGATTGAGTAAGGCATCGATACTGCCAGACAGCTTCTTGTGTAACTTTTAGCGCCTCGTCTCTCCGGCCAAGGTCGCTCAGGATTACACCTAAGACGGTAAGGTGGTTCGCGCGCTGTATGGAAAGTTCTGTTTCTTCGGTAGCTGAAAGTGCCGCCAATTGAGTCCGAATGAGCCACTCGGTAACTTTGCCAATCGATACGCTAGGGTAAGGGACCCCAGTTGCAGTCAATTCATTTGCCAGCGCAAGATCTCCACTTGTATTGAGCTTGGACGCCAATATGTCTCCGAGCACAGAGAAGGCCGTGCGCAGCCCGATGGCCTTTGCAGCTTCTAATGCGGATGTCGCTCGAAATCGGAGTAACGGGCCGTCTAGGAGCCTTTCAATCCAAGGGCTCACTGCACTTGGGAACGTGGCAGAAATTCGGCCCAGTAATTGTAGTCCCGTACTTACTGACGAACCTGACTCATCTGGAACAAAAACTCGATCGATCCAATCGAAAGGGGGGCGATCTTCGCTCAATGTCGGGACAGCAATGCGGCGTACAATTCCCTCACCGAGCAGGTCTGGTTCCAGGGGAGGGAGGAACACTTCAGAGTCCTCATCGCTGCGTTGATAGATACGATGAAGCAGAAAGAGCAGTCGTGTATCGACGGAATGCAAGGGGCCCAGCACTCGCTTGGCTACTTCAGCTGCGACATTGAAGGTAGGGAGCCCGCCTCGGAGCGTACTGGCTGCGACGATTTGTCGAGCGTGAGAACGTTGCACAGAGAACGCCACATCATCATACTCAGCACGTATCGCCCAGAACTGCTCTTCGTGGTCGAGAATTACATCCATCAATGTGCTTGCGTCAAAAGGCAGGCCGCTCACTGTTGCGAGCGCCGCCATGTGTAGATAGAGAACTCGGTCGAAGCGCTGATCGGTAAGTGCTACGACTGGAGCCTGCCGAAAATACGGCTTCCCCAATTTCTTGGCAAAATGCTCTGCGGCCTCGTGGAAGAGTGTTTCTCGCTCGGCGGAGTCTGATGTTAGTGGAGGAACTTCTCGCGGGGAGGTTGAATCAAGCCAAGAGCACAACTGAATGTCAGATTGTCGTAGTGCTTGCCACCAGTCGCCGTCGTTGCGGGCGAGCAGTAGAATTCGTACTCGACGAAGCGCTCTTGATCCATCTTGGAGTGTATAGCGCAATGCTCGCGATAGTAGTTCGCGCAGATCAGTGCGACTCTCCGCATAGTCGAGAATAACGAGCACTGGCTGACCGAGCGCGCATAGTCTGTTGAACCAGTCCTTGGGCACGGCTTTCGCTAGAAACCCAGCTGCCCATCCCATAGCCCGACGACGTTTGACCCATTCGATTGCAAGGCGGGTCTTGCCAACGCCACCCTCGGCATGCAGTAGTCGCGTCATTACTGGTGATGCGTCGTCACACCATTTGTCTAAATCTGCGAAAATGGTCCCGCGCCCTTGCTCGTGGAAGGGAACGATTTCATAGCGAGCACTCAAGAGTGCTGATGGAGGTGGATTCTCTGTCGCCGTCGAGATCTTCCCTGATACAAGAATGTCATCGATGTCTGGGACCGCCGTTAGAACAAGGTGCTCGCGAAGGAAGGCGATCAGACACTCAGCTGAAGCACGGGCGGCAAATTCTTTAAAGTGATCGTCGCGACCATTGTTGGCGAAATCCATTACGCCCTTCATCACGAGCGCGTCGAGCTTGTGGTCACGCTGTGCATGAGCTGCGGCACCAATTACGGCAGCCTCCATTTCCAAGCCTAGTGTCTTACGCATCGATGATAGAACGATGCCCCAGTATGATTTGTTCTCGATGACCTTGTTGCCGCTACCAATTGGTGCGACATGGAGCTTGAAAGGGAGCAATTCTCCTGAAGGGGAGAGATTGGGGAGCCGATTTTGATGCAGAATTAAGGCTCGGCTGATGCGTTCTTGGCCCTTCGGGGTGATTTGCAGGCGGCCTTTTTGGAGGTGTCGAGACTTCCAGAGATGCTCAATGACTTCCTTCCAATTGGGACAGGCTTCGTTGACCTCAGGCAAGATTGATGGATCCGGCACTCCTTCATGGAGCTTCATCAAAACCCAATTCTCTTGCCACTCGATAGGTCGAGGCCTGTTTTTCCACCAAGCTTCATTGCGAAAGCGCGAGATATAGTCGAATCGCTCCAGCGCCGTCTTCCAGTCGTCGCGAAGATTGTATGTTTTCAGGTCGTGCTGCGTACCTGCAGGAAGCATCTTTCCTGTGTCGTGGAAGAAGAGACGTTCTGCCGCGATGACGTCGCCGAGATTTGTTTTGTTCGGGCGCCCAGCGCAGACTCCTGCCATTGCTATGCACGTGGGGTTAGTCTCTCGGATTAAAGGAAGCAGGGCATTGGCCGAAGCCGTCGGGCCCATGTCTCCGGCCACCGTAAGCGCTACGCGCAGGGGTTGCCCTCCCTTGCCGCGAAACGTACGGAAAGATACGGATAGCCCATTGGGGCCCGGTTGCTCTTCCCAGTGGCTTCCAGTCCAGGCGCCTGCCTCCACTTTCAGCACTGCCTCGTATTCAAGTGGAATCGCAGTGAGGATGACTACATCTGCTTTGAGCATATGCCCCTCGCGCTTGGACATGGGCCAGTGTACGTGGAGGGCATCCGCTCGTGCTAGGGCTGGAGGTGGGCGTGGTTTGCTCGGTGGTGGTGCGTTGTGCTGACATGGTCGGTCGTGTTCAAGAGGGCTTGAGCAGAGCCGCTTTCGGTAGGGTTCTCTGAATGCTCCTTGTATGCGGCGTAGGTTGCCAGGAATAGGTCCTTCCTAGATGGGCTCTCAGGAGCCACCAAAGCAGGCTTGAAGCGCGGTTGACGCACTGGTGTTGGATGCTGCGGACGTGCCGCGAGTTCGCTTTGCCCGTTTGACCGCAGTCGGATTCCGCAGAGTTTCTTGTAATGAAAGCCCCCACCCCGCTCCTCGAGTGAGGAGACAGGATGGGGGCCGGTGTCACGTCGGGACGGGACTCAGTACTGGCCGGCGATGACCTTGGGCAGCGCCTTGCGCAGGTCCGGCAGCGGGCCAATCTGCCGCGCGTCGGCGGCCTGAGCGGTGCCGTTGTTGCGCAGCAGGCCGCGCATCTGGATGCTCGTCAGGCGACGGCCGTTGGCCAGGGCCACGCCCTGCGCACTGGCGGCGGCGCCCACGACGATGGGCGAGGCGCTCGACGTGCCGCTGAAGGACGACGTGTAGTACTGGTCCTCGCCGTTGGCGGAGCCGAACACGTTGCCGTAGCCCATGGAGTAGACGCGCTCACCCCAGCCGTGCACGTCCACGCGGCTGCCGTAGTTCGTCCAGCACATGGGCGCGCGCGTCGTCGCGGTGCTGCCTCCCACGAGGATGGCGCCCGAGTCCCGTACGGTGCGGTTGAAGGCATTGCCGTACGCGGCCGCGTCCAGGTTGGCGCTGCCGTTGCCCGCCGCCTCCACCACG
This sequence comes from Pyxidicoccus xibeiensis, assembly GCF_024198175.1. Lineage (NCBI taxonomy): Bacteria > Pseudomonadati > Myxococcota > Myxococcia > Myxococcales > Myxococcaceae > Pyxidicoccus > Pyxidicoccus xibeiensis. Next base: position 370,090 of record NZ_JAJVKV010000003.1, on the reverse strand, counting down.
ATGACGCCGTTGGCCGTCGCCGTGCGGATGGCGTCGTAGTTGGCCGTCCAGTACTCCATGGCGATGTAGTTGCACTGGCTGGTGTTGCACGTGCACGCCGTGCCGTCCGACGGGCCGCCCGCGTGCAGCTCGATGAGGACGATGCCGCCCGCGCCCACGGCCGTGGCCGCCCGGGAGATGGCGCTCGCCGTGCTCTGGCCGCCGATGCCCTCCACGCCGGCCCGCGCCGCGTTGGCGATGCCCGTCACGCCGTACGCGTTGGCCGTGCCGACAATCTCACCCAGCACGGCAGTGCCGTGGTTGCGCCAGCCGATGTCGTTGATCTGCGTGCCGCCCTGGTAGAAGAGGGCCGGCATGTCCTCGTGGGTGATGCGCCAGCCGCCCTCGATGTCCACCACCTTCACGTTGGTGCCCCGGCCGCCGCCCACCGTCCACGCGTAGTTCGCGTCCACGCCGCCAGGCGCCACGTTGAGGTAGCCCTGGTTGCCCTGGTACTGCGGCGTGGTGGGCGGGATGTCCGCCGCGGCCAGCAGCGCGCGCGCCGCCGCGTCCATGCCGAAGTTCACCATGGCCGGCTCGGGGGGCGGCTCGGCGTAGGCCACCTCCACGCCCTCCAGGCGGTTCAGCTCGCCCACCAGGTCCGCCACGCTCCCGGCGGTGGTGCCCGGCAGCAGCGGGACTTCGTAGTAGAGGTTGAGGTCCGCCAGCTGGATGCCGCTCTGCTCCTCACCGGAGGCCTTGCGCGCCTCCAGCACGGGCTCGGCCTCGTCGAAGAGGCGCGAGGGGGCGCCGATGCGCGGCGCGCGCTCCAGCAGGGCCTGCACCGCGGCGGTGTCCGCCTTCAGGCGGTCATCGCTCAGCCGGCGCTCGGCCAGCAGCGAGCGCTCCGCCTCGCCGCGCTCGGCGGCGAGCGGCACCAGGCGGTTGTCACGCAGGCGCACGCGGCTGCCCTCGTGGAACTTCACCACGATGCGCTCCACGTACATGTCACCGGGCAGCTCGCGGCCGGTGTGCTTCGCCGCGAGGCCACGCGGCTCCAGCGACTTCGGGGCGGCCTCGGCGGCGGGGGCCAGCGCCAGCAGGGACAGGGACAGCAGCGCGCCACGCAGGGGGCGCATCGACAGGAAGGACGACGTCGGCATGATGACTGCCTCCACTTCGAGAAGGGGACGGCTGTGGCTCGCGGCCTCCGGGCTTGTTGCCTGGAGGTCCGTGAATCACGCGGACATCATGCATTTCCGGTCTGTCACCAAATCCTGGGCGTCATGTGAGGGGTGTCCACTGGTGGACAGGCGCTCGGGTCATGTCCGGCAGGGACTTCGACTCGGCGGGAGGCAAAGCGGCCTCCATCGAGCGGGTCCGCACGCGCGGCCGGGCGGCGTCCCATGGTGAAGTCGCGCGGAGTGCTACCGGCGTCGTGGAGGCGGTGGCTCGCGCCGTGGTCCGACTGTCATGAACTCCCCCTCTGCCCTGTCCGGCGGCTGACGAAGGGACAAGGGATTGCTGCTGACAATCGGGTTGCATCTCAGGCCCGGAGCGTGTCGAAAAATTACCCGACAAGGGCGATGGCGGTGCCATTCGAGCCCGCCTTGTGGCCTGGCGCGTGTTCAGAACCTTTTCAAAGCCGGCACTCGGGCGTTGTTCCACGTGACTCGCCACGTTCGTGCCGCCTCGAAAGCGCAACTTTCCCCGACCTGAGCGTGATGTGTAGGAGGTGGGCCAGTTCGGGGGGAGTGCATGCGTTCTGGTCAAGCGTTGGGAAAGGTCCTGTGCTGGGGTCTCCTCGTCATCTTGCCTGTGGGGGGATTCGCGGCACCTGGGCCAGAGATGCGGTCCTATCTGCTCTCCGTAGGTCACCTCTATGAGGACCTGGAGTTCGAGCGAGCACTCGAGCAGCTCGTCACAGCCCGGCGACTGTCACGCGGTATCGAGGACGACGTGGCTCTGTCGCTCTGGGAGGGAATCATCCTGGCGGAGCTGAGCCAGGCGGAGCAGGCCGCCGCGGCCTTCAAGGCCGCCCTGTTCCTCCAGCCAGAGGCGCGGCTCCCGGTGAATGTGTCGCCCAAGCTGTTGACCCAGTTCGAAACGCTGCGCCGGGAGGTAAAGAACAGTCTCGCCAGGAGGACCCGCGCTCAGGCGGTGGTGCCTGCGCTGGTCTCCGGGGTAGACGCTCCGCGCCAGGAACCTGTGAAGTCTTCCGTGGCCGAACCTCCGCCCCCAGCCAGGCCGGGCGCCACGGATGCCTCGCTGGCACGTGCTGAGTCACCGCTTCCACGGAGCTCGGAGGCGCGGGCGGAGCGCTCGCTGCGTTCCAGAGCCCATGTTCCCGCCATCATCGGCGGCGCGCTCGCTGCCGCCGGTGGCGTGTCCTGGGCTCTTTCCCGAGGAGAGCTCTCGAAGCTTCGGAGCTCGGACCCTTCCCTGGGCACGTCGCCCGATATCGAGCGGAGCGTGTCGCGCGGTCGCAGCTTGCAGACCGTGGGTGTAGGCCTGCTAAGCGCGGGCGCGGTTGGACTGGGGGTTGCCGCCGGGATGTACTTCCTGGGGGCTCCCACGGAGCGTGTCTCGGTGAGCGTGGGGACGGATGGGGGCACTGCCTTCGTGTCGGGGAGGTGGCCATGAGCACGCCCTCTCGGATGGCCATGCTGATGGCATCACTGTTGTTGCTGTCGGGCACGGGATGCGCCGACTTCGAGCTGGAGGGGCAGAGGCTCTGCGAGCGGTCCCCAGAGCGGTGCGAGGTTGAGGGCGAAGAGCTCCCGGATGCGGGGGCTGGGCCCAGCACAGCGGATGCTGGCACCACGCCAGACTCGGGCACGACACCAGACTCGGGCGTCACGCCGGATGGAGGCAGCCAGGATGGAGGCCCCCCGCCGGACGCAGGGGGCCCGCCGCGCGTGATGGACACCCGGCCTCGGGCTCCCATGACGCAACCGGGAGGCACGCTCTCCCTTCAGCTCACCGTGGAAGCTCCCCCGGCGGGGAGTCTGAGCTACGCATGGTCCGCCACCGCAGGCACGCTGGGGGCCCAGCACGACAGCACGACCACCAGCGACGTCTCCTGGACGGCGCCGGAGTGTCTCCCCGGCGGAGCGCCCCCCTTCATCACGGTCACCATCACCAACTCGCTAGGGCCGTCGACCTCGGTCCGGTTCCTCGTCGGTGGGTTGCCGGACTGCCCGACGTGGGAGCCAGCCGGGGCCTTGGCCGCCAGACGTGGCGACTTCACCGCCACCATGCTGATCAGCGGCAGGATATTGGTGGTCGGCGGCCGGGACGGGCAGACCACCCTGGCCTCCGCGGACCTCCATGACCCCGTGACAGGGACTGTCTCTCCCACCGGCAGCATGGTGGTGGCTCGCTGGGGGCATAGCGCGACCCTGCTGGCCAACGGTCAGGTGCTGGTCGCAGGCGGTAGGGACGCCGACGGTGCCGTGGTGACCTCCGCGGAGCTCTACAACCCGAGCACGGGAACCTGGTCCTCGACGGGGAGCATGGCCAATGCCCGGTACTTCCATGCTGCCGTCCGGTTGCTCTCGGGCAGGGTCCTGGTGGCGGGGGGCTCGGATGCCCTCGTCTCGCTGAACACAGCGGAGCTCTACGACCCGAGCACCGGCACCTGGTCCGCCACGGCCTCGCTGCTCCAGTCTCGTCACGGCCACACGTTGACCGTGTTGCCAGGTTCGAGCCGTGTCCTGGCCGTGGGGGGAACCCGTACGTACTTCGGCAGCGGGGGATCGCTTGCGCACGAGTATCTGGCCTCCGCGGAGCTGTATGACTCGCTCTCCGCGAGCAGCTGGTCCTTCACTGGCGCCATGTCCCAGGCTCGGCGCGCGGGCCACTCGGCCACCGTGCTGGGCTCCGGCAAGGTGCTGGTGCTCGCGGGCACCGGCGCAACCGCGCCACTGACCACGGGAGAGTTGTATGACCCGTCGACGGGGAGCTGGTCGCCCATCCGTGGAATGGCACCGCCGGGGCGCACCGGACACGGTGCCTGCCTCCTGGTCTCAGGGAAGGTGCTGGTCACCGGCGGCAGTTATGGCGCCCCGCTGCAGACCACGGAGCTGTATGACCCGGAACGCGACGCGTGGAGCTCCGCGCTGGGAATGTCCGCGCCGCGTACAGGACACGCGGCCATCGCGCTTCCCCAGGGAGATGCAGTGGTTCTTGGCGGAGGCACGACGAGCGTGGAGCGCTACGCGGCCGGCACCGGCATCTGGAAGTCCACGGACGATATCAGCGCGGCGCGCAAGCGCCATACGATGACGCTGCTGCCCTCCGGCCAGATCCTGGTCACCGGTGGAGTGGATGCCACCGGAGCACGGCTCGCCACCTCGGAGCTGTTCGACCCGCTCACCGGGCGATGGAGTCGCACGGGTGACATGACCACTCCTCGTGCCAGTCATACGGCCACGTTGCTGTCATCGGGACAAGTGCTCGTGACAGGAGGCACGGAGCAGAATGCCCCAGCGGAGCTGTACGACCCGGGCTCAGGAGCCTGGACCGCGAGTGGTTCCATGAACCTGAACCGGAGCAGTCATACGGCCACGCTGCTGTCCTCGGGGCGGGTGCTCGTCACCGGGGGAACAGGAGGCTTCGCGTCGGCGGAGCTGTACGACTCGGGCTCCAGGACCTGGGCCTATACGGCGAGCCTGGCCGAGGGACGGACTGCCCATACGGCCACCCTGCTTCTCTCGGGCAGGGTGTTGGTCACCGGTGGCCTGAGCGGGTCTACCTACCTCGCGACCGCGGAGCTTTTTGACGAGGCGAGTGGGGCCTGGGCTCCCGCGAACGCCATGCGTGTGAGTCGGAGCGCCCACACGGCCACATTGCTGCCTTCGGGGCGGGTCCTGGTGGTGGGAGGGTTCCGCATCCTGCCTGGCTCGAGCAACACCACGCTCGCCTCCACGTCGCTCGAGACTGTCGACTCCTACGACCCGGTGAGTGGCCAGTGGACCACCGAGGGCAACATGAACGCCGGAGGCCCCATGCGCTCGGGACGCCATGACCACGCCGCGGTGCTCCTTCCGGATGGAAGGGTGTTGGTGACAGGAGGAACCACCAAGGTCGGCGGAAGCATCAACATCTTCACCAACGTCTCATCGGAGCTCTATGACCCCGCCACGGGGCGCTGGACTCCCACGAGCAGGCCCTCGGGAGAGCGAGGGAGTGGCCACCGGGCGCAGCTGCTTCCCACGGGCAGGGTGCTGGTGACGGGAGGCACCAACGACAATGGCGCGGAGCTCTACGTCCCTTGAGGGCCGCTTCCGCCGGTAGCCAGCCGCGATGTGTCCGAGGCCAGGCGCTCGCCTCACCACTCCGCCTGAGCGAAGGGCACCGGGGGCCGCGCCAGCGCGCGCTCCGCGGACTGGCGCGCCTGGTCCAGGGCGTCGAAGCCGCGCTCCATGGTGGTGGGCGTCACCGGCGGCAGGTTGGACACGACGACGTAGACGGGCACCTGCCGCTGCTCCAGCACGGTGAGCTGCAGCCGGAAGTGGTCCCTGCGCAGCGCCGCCGAGCCCGACGCCAGCCCCTGCGCGTACGCCATGGGCCCGCCCACCACCTTGCGCGTCCGGCTGGGCAGGAAGTGCACGAGGATGGCATCCAGCTCCTTGCCCACCGCGCTCTCGTTGAGCGACAGCGCGGGCGCCTTGTCCACCAGCCCGCCGTCCCAGTACAGGTTGCCCTCCAGCGGCACCGCGCGGAACAGGCCCGGATAGGCGCAGGTGGCATGGACGCGCGGGGCCAGCTCGCCCGAGGTGAAGACCTCGTGGCGGCCCAGCGTGAGGTTGGAGCCCACCAGCAGCAGCGGGTGCGGCAGCTCCTCGAAGGTGCGCACCGCCAGCGTGTCCTCCAGCAGCCGCCGGAAGCGCTCGCCCTTGAGCAGGCCCGTCAGCCCATGCCCCGCCGCGTCCGCGTTCAGCACCGCGCCAATCGGGTCCGGGTCCCAGAAGTTGGCCCGCGTCTGCCGCAGCACCAGCTCTTCAATCGCATGCACCGGCGTGCCCGCCGCCGCGTACGCCGCCACCATGCCGCCCGCGGACGTGCCCGCATAGGCGCGGGGCCTGAGCCCCGAGGCCGCCAGCCCCTTGAGGAAGCCGGCGTGCCCATAGAAGCCGAAGTAGCCCGCGGAGAGGACCAGGCCGAACCGCTTGCCGTCGAGGAGCTGGTGCAGGGTGGGAGAGGCCATTGCCTACCATGTACGCCACTGTCCGGAAGCAGGCAACGCGATGCGTCTAAAGAGTGCTGGCCAGCCCTGGGGTATCGACGTATGTTGATGCGGCGATATGGAAGAGCTGTCCCAGTCATTCCGGGCCCTGGGAGACCCGACGCGCTTGCGCATCCTCCGGCTGGTGGCCGAGGCCCCGTTGAACGTGACGGAGCTGGTGTCGCTGGTGGGGGTGGCTCAGTCGTCCGTCTCGCACCACCTGGGGAAGCTGAAGAACCTGGGCCTGCTGCGCGAGGAGCGGCAGGCGGGCTTCAGCTACTACTCGCTGGCGCTGGAGCAGCAGGACGCCCGCTGGCCGCTCATCCGCATGGCGCGCGAGGCCGAGGACGCGGCGGGTGACTCGGCCCGGCTGAAAGACTTGCTCCGCGCGCGCGAGGACCGGCAGGCGCTGAACGAGCGGCTCCTGGAGCCGGGGCAGTCCTGGTTCCTGTGGGCCGGGGCGCTGGCGTCGCTGCTTCCTCCGCTGGACGTGGTGGACTTCGGTTGTGGCACCGGCGTGCTGAGCGTGGCCATCGCCCGGTGGGCGCGGCACGTGTGGGCCATCGACCAGAACGCGGAGGCGCTGGAGCAGGCCCGCGAGCGCGCCGGCCGCGAGGGCCGCGCCAACATCACCTTCCTGCGCGAGGACCTGCACCGCCTGTCGCTGAAGGCCGGGCGCATGGACCTGGTGGTGATTTCGCAGAGCCTCCACCACGTGGAGGCCCCCGCCGCGGTGCTGGCCGAGGCCGCCCGCCTGCTCAAGCCGGGCGGCCGGCTGGTGCTGCTGGAGCTGATGCCGCACGAGGAGCGCTGGGTGCTGGAGCGGCTGGGCCACCGGCACCTGGGCTTCGCGCCCGAGTCCCTCGAAGCCGCCCTGCGCGAGGCCGGCTTCGCTTCCCTCACCCGCGAGACGCATGCGCGCGACGGGGCCAGTCCCTTCCGCGTCTTCCTGCTCACCGGAGTCAAGCCATCATGACGACCCACCTGCCCACCGCCCTGCCGCCCCCCGCCGGTGAGAATGGCCGCCGCGTGGAGGCCCTGCGCGCCACCCTGCGCGAGCGCGTGCTGGTGCTCGACGGCGCCATGGGCACGCTGCTCCAGAACCACGACCTCAAGGCGGCGGACTTCGGCGGCGCGGAGTACGAGGGCTGCAACGAGAACCTCGTGCTCACCCGGCCGGACATCATCGAGGCCATCCACGCGCGCTACTTCGCGGCGGGCGCGGACGTGACGGAGACCGACACCTTCGGCGGCACGCCCCTGGTGCTCAACGAGTTCGGCCTGGGGCACAAGGCGCTCGAAATCAACGAGGTGGCCTCGCGGCTGGCACGCAACGCGGCCCAAGCCGCCGAGGCGAGGGACGGGCGGATGCGCTGGGTGGCGGGCTCCATCGGCCCCACCACCAAGGCCATCAGCGTCACCGGCGGCATCACCTTCGAGGAGCTGGTGGAGAACTTCACCGTGCAGGCGGAGGGGCTCGCGCGCGGCGGCTCGGACTACCTGCTGGTGGAGACGGCGCAGGACACCCGCAACGTGAAGGCGGCGCTGCTGGGCATCCAGCAGGCCTTCCAGAAGCTCGGCTACGCGCTGCCGGTGGCCGTCTCCGGGACGATTGAGCCCATGGGCACCATGCTGGCCGGGCAGAGCGTGGAGAGCCTGGCCGCGTCGCTGGAGCACGCAGAGCTCCTCTACCTGGGGCTCAACTGCGCCACCGGTCCGGACTTCATGACGGACCACCTGCGCTCGCTGTCCGCCATGAGCCTCTTCCCGGTGTCGTGCGTGCCCAACGCGGGCCTGCCGGACGAGAACGGCCACTATCTGGAGTCGCCGGAGATGATTGCGCGCTCCCTGCGGCGCTTCTGTGAGCAGGGCTGGCTCAACGTGGTGGGCGGCTGTTGCGGCACGCACGCGGGCCACATCGAGACGCTGGCGAAGGCGGTGGAGGGGCTGAAGCCACGGACGGCCACGCCGCGCCCGCGCGCCACGCTGTCCGGCGTGGACTACCTGGAGGTGACGGACGAGCAGCGCCCGCTCATCGTCGGCGAGCGCACCAACGTCATCGGCAGCAAGAAGTTCAAGGAGCTCATCGTCGCGGGGAAGCTTGACGACGCGTCGGAGATTGCGCGCGCGCAGGTGAAGCGGGGCGCGCAGGTCATCGACATCTGCCTGGCCAACCCGGACCGGGACGAGATGGAGGACATGCGGAGCTTCCTGGACGTGGTCATCAAGAAGGTGCGCGTGCCCTTGATGATTGACTCCACGGACGAGCGCGTCATCGAGATGGCGCTCACCTACAGCCAGGGCAAGGCCATCATCAACTCGGTCAACCTGGAGGACGGCGAGGAGCGCTTCGAGAAGGTGGTGCCGCTGGCGCGCCGCTTCGGCGCGGCGCTGGTGGTGGGCTGCATCGACGAGGTGGGCATGGCCGTGCCACGCCAGCGCAAGCTGGAGGTGGCGGAGCGCTCGTTCGAGCTCTTGACGAAGAAGTACGGCATGAAGCCCGAGGACCTGTACTTCGACCCGCTCGTCTTCCCGTGCGCGTCCGGCGATGCGCAGTACACCGGCAGCGGCGTGGAGACGATTGAGGGCGTGCGCCTCATCAAGCAGCGCTTCCCGCGGTGCAAGACGGTGCTGGGCATCTCCAACGTGTCCTTCGGCCTGCCCACCGCGGGCCGCGAGGTGCTCAACTCCGTCTTCCTGTACCACTGCGTGCAGGCGGGCCTGGACATGGCGCTCGTCAACTCGGAGAAGCTGGAGCGCTACGCGTCGCTGCCCGAGGAGGAGCGCAAGCTGGCGGAGGACCTGCTCTACAACCGGGGCACGGACCCGGTGACGCCCTTCGCCGCGCACTTCCGCGAGCGCAAGCCGGCACGCGCGGCCGTGAGCACCCTGCCGCTGGAGGAGCGGCTGCAGCGCTATATCATCGAGGGCACCCGCGACGGCCTCGTCGCGGACCTCGAAGAGGCGATGAAGAAGTACGCGCCGCTCGACATCATCAACGGGCCGCTGATGAAGGGCATGGACGAGGTGGGGCGCCTGTTCGCCGCCAACGAGCTGATTGTCGCGGAGGTGCTCCAGAGCGCCGAGTCGATGAAGGCGGCGGTGGGCTTCCTGGAGCCACACATGAGCAAGGCCCAGGCGGCCATGCGCGGAAAAATCGTGCTCGCCACGGTGAAGGGCGACGTGCACGACATCGGGAAGAACCTGGTGGAGATCATCCTCGCCAACAACGGCTTCCAGGTGGTGAACCTGGGCATCAAGGTGCCGCCCGAGCAGCTGGTGCAGGCGGTGCGTGAGCACCGGCCGGACATCCTCGGCCTGTCGGGGCTCTTGGTGAAGAGCGCGCACCAGATGGTGGCCACGGCGGAGGACCTCAAGCGCGCCGGCGTGGACGTGCCAATCCTGGTGGGCGGCGCGGCGCTGAGCCGCAACTTCGTGGACCGCAACATCGCCCCGGCCTACGGCGGCGGCACGGTGGCCTACGCGCAGGACGCGATGAGCGGTCTGGACCTGGCGAAGCAGATTGTGGACCCGGGCTCGCACGAGAAGCTGCGCGGCGAGCTGACCGTGCGCCGCGAGAAGCTGGCGCAGGAGGTGAAGGAGCGCCCCGCCACCACGGCCCCGGTGACGCGGCCGCGCAGCGCGGAGGTTCGCGTGCTGGACACGGTGCCCGCCGCGCCGGACTTCGAGCGGCACGTGCTGACGAACACGCCGCTGGACCACATCTGGAAGTTCATCAACCCGGTGATGCTGTACGGGCGGCACCTGGGCCTGCGCGGCTCGGCGCGCGCGCTGGGCACGGCGGCCGAGGCGGAGCTGGCGAAGACGGAGGAGGGGCGCAAGGCGCTCGCCCTCAAAGAGGCGGTGGAGGAGCTGAAGGGCATGCTGCGCGGGGGCCTCATGCACGCGCGCGCCGTCTTCCAGTTCTTCAAGGCCGGCAGCGACGGCAACCGCGTGGTGCTCTTCGACGGCGGCACCGGGCGTGAGGCGGCGTCCTTCGACTTCCCCCGGCAGGACAGGGACGGCGGGCTGTGCCTCGCGGACTACCTGAGGCCGCTGCAGGGCGGAGCGCCTGACGACAACGTCGCCATGTTCGTCGTCACCGCCGGCTCGGGCATCCGCGAGCTGGCGGAGGAGCTGAAGGCGAAGGGCGAGTTCCTGAAGATGCACGCCGTGCAGGCGCTCGCGCTGGAGACGGCGGAGGGCTACGCGGAGCTGCTGCACACGCAGCTGCGCAGCATGTGGGGCACGCCGGACAAGCCCGACATGACGATGCTGGAGCGCTTCCGCGCGGAGTACTCGGGCAAGCGCTACTCCTTCGGCTACCCCGCATGTCCTCGGCTGGAGGACCAGTCGAAGCTGTTCGCCGCGCTGCGCCCGGAGGAAATCGGCGTGCAGCTCACCGACGGCTGCATGATGGAGCCGGAGGCCTCCGTGTCGGCCATCGTCTTCCACCATCCGCAGGCCTCGTACTTCTCCGTGACGTGAGCGGGGGCGGGTAGCAGCGGCCCCAGGCGTGAGGCATGGCGTGGATGCTGCACAGCGTCCGCGCCAGGTTCCTCTCCGAGAGGGACCGCCCTTCAGGAGAAGCCCCGGTGCCTGACATCCGTGTCGTGCTGCTCATGCTCGTGCTGTCGCCGGGGCTGGTGCGTGCCCAGGCCCTGGAACCTGTGTCCGTACCGCCGCCGCTCGTGGCGGTGGAGGACGCGCCCGAGCTCGAGGTCGCTCCGGTGGCCCCGGAGGCGATGTCTTCCATGGAGGTCGCGCAGGTTCAGTGGCAGCCGGACCCTCCCGGGCGCATCGTGGGCCGCGTGCTCTTCGAGAGCATGGGTGGAACGCTGGCGGGGGTGGGAGGCGCCTTCGTGGGCCTGCTGGGCTCGCTGATGATGGGCGGCCTGAGCTGGGACTGCACGGGCGACTCCTGCGACGGACGCGGGCTGGTGGGCGGGGCGCTCGTGGGCTGGTCGCTGGGCGCGGCGACCGGGGTGTATGGCGGGGGGGCGTTGCTGGATGGGCGGGGACGCTTCCTGCCCACCGTGGGGATGGGGCTGCTGTCGGGAGGCGTGGCCGCGGGCCTCTACGTGTCGAGGACCGCCGACGACGAGCTGGTGCCCCTGCTCATCGCGCTCCCGCTGGTGACCTCCATCGTGACGTACGAAATCACCTCGGCGCGGACCGCACCGGCGCCGCGCCCGCTGGCGGACTCGCGGGGCACCGGGGCCTGGTGGACGCCCACGGTGGGCGTCTCGGAGCGCGGCGGCTCGCTGGGGCTCATCGGGCGGTTCTGAGCGCGGCTAGAAGCGCCCGCCCAGGCTCAGGCCCGCGGTGAAGAGGTCGCCCTCGTCGACGTTGCCGGGGGCGAAGTCCTCACCCGCGACGATGCGGTAGGTGGCGCGCGCGCCCGCCGTCACGCCGCTGAACCGGTACTCGATTCCGGCCGCGAGCGGCACCTCGGCGACGACGTCGTCGTCGAAGATGTTGGCGCCGGCCTCGCCCGTCGGGTCCAGGTAGCTGACGCCCAGGCCCGCGCCAACGAAGGGCTGCCAGCGGTCGTCGACGATGGGGCCCAGCTTCGCCAGCGCGCCCACGTTGTGCCGCCACAGGGTGCCGCTGTCATTCTCCTCGAAGCCGTTGGCGGAGCCCTCGTAGCCCAGCTCCAGGCCGACGGCCGGGAAGAGCCGGCCTTCCGCCTGGATGCCCAGGAAGCCGCCCACGTCCGTCCCGCCTCCCAGGTCCCCGGTGTAGGCCGACACGCCGCTTCGCACCGACAGCCCCCGCTCCTGCGCCAGCGCGGGTCCTGCCAGCAGCACCGCCGCCAGGATGCCTGCACGCCATGGTTGAAGGTTCATTGCCGCGTCCCTCCTCTGCCCGCCGGGGGTGGCCCAGCGGGCTTCACGTAGGAACGATGGGGCCGGGCGGGAAGGTCGGCTAGACGGCGGTCCCCGGGCCGCGAGGTGCCCTGGGAGCGGAGGGAGCGGCTAGACTCGGGAATATGAGCGCGCCGAACATCCGCCGAGCCGTCCAGCTGCTGCCTGCCTGCGCCACCACCGGAATCGGAAGCCTGCCGCACACCCAGGTGGAGCTGGGGCTCCAGGCCGCGCTGGCCCAGGACATCCCCTTCCTCCCGCAGCTGCCCGTGGGCAAGCCGTCGGAGCTGATGATTCCCGCAGCCCTGGAGGGACTGCCGGGGCTGGCCTTCGACGACGAGGGCCTGTGCACGGTGGACCTGGCGGCATGGGAGGCGGGCCGCGCGGACTTCGAGGCGCGGCTGGAGGCGGCGCTGTCCGCCGGGAAGCTGGAGGCCTACGAGCCCTCGCCGGAGGCCTGCCGCGCGTGGCGTCCCTTCCTGTGGGAGGTGGAGACGCGGAAGCTGGCCTTCGCCAAGGCGCAGCTGGCGGGGCCCTTCACGGTGCGCTCGGTGGCGCGCACGTCGTCGGGCCAGCCCGCGCTGGACGTGCCGGGGCTGGACCAGGCGATGTTCCGGCTGGTGCTGGCGCGCTCGCTGGCCATGGTGAAGGCGCTGCGGCGCGCGGGCACCACGCCGCTGTTCTTCCTGGACGAGCCCGGGCTCTACGCCTTCCAGCGCACCCAGGCCCGACATCTCCTGGCGCTTCAAGAGCTGAAGCTGCTGGTGGTGGCGCTGCAGCGCGAGGGCGCGCTGGTGGGCGTGCACTGCTGCGGCAACACGGACTGGGGCGCGCTGCTGGACGTGCAGCCGGACCTGCTGTCGCTGGACGTGCGGCTGTCGCTGGACGCCATGGTGGAGGAGCGCGAGGCGCTGGAGCGCTTCCTGACGTCCGGCGCGACGCTCAGCCTGGGCATCGTCCCCACCGACCTCGCGTCCACGTACGAGGTGACGGAGCTGGTGGACTCGGTGGAGGCGTCACTGAAGGCGGCGCTGCCGCGAGGCTTCAGCTTCGCGCAGGCGGTGTCCACCGTGGTGCTGACGCCCGCATGCGGGCTGGCCATGCGCTCGGTGGTGGACGCCGAGCGCATCCTCGAGGAGCTGAAGGCCGCGCAGCGCCGCCTGCGGGGGGCGCTCGAGGCCGAGCGTCCCGTGCTCCAGGCGCCGCATCCCCACTGAGGCGCGGGCTACTGGCGGCCGAGCTTCAGCTCGCGCTCGGCCTGGAACCAGTCATGCTCGGGGTTGCCGTGGGCGCTGCCCCGGGCGAGGAAGATTTCGTAGGCGCGCCGGGCAATCTGCTCGTGGCTGAGGGTGTTCCGGGACGCCGACGCCCTGGGCTCCGGGTCCGAGGTCCGGGCCGGCATGCTCCCGGGCGTTTGGGGGGTCTGCTTGTTGGCGGTGTGACGTGCCATGGGAGGCCTCCTCCGGTGGTTTGACGCAGGGAGTGTGGGCTCCGGTGGTCACGAGCGAAATCGACCCCCAGGGTCAGGGGTTCTAGGAGCAACAGGACGTCCCGGTGTCTGTCCAGCCGTGGACAGCCGCACGCTGGAGACCGGCCGGTGGGTGCAGGCGGGCCCGGACCCGTGGAGTAGGGCGGCGGTGGGCGGGCGTCGTGGCTCAGCCGCCGCGCAGCACGCCGGAGGCGAGCGCGGACTCCAGGGCGCGCTGCATGGCGGTGCTCATTCCGAGCGCGGCGGCCTCGGCGGGGGTGCACCAGCGCAGCTCCTGGAAGGCGGGGGCGCGCGTGGGGCGCCGCGCGCCGGACACGCGGAGCAGGCGCAGCGTGAGGTCGCGGTGGGTGAGCTGCCGCTTCACGGTGCCGAGCGCGGTCTCCAGCGTCACCTCCGCATCCAGCGCGGTGGCGAGCCGCGAGGTGGCGTCGGCGTCGGGAAGGTCCTCGTCCACCTCCGCGGCGGGCAGCTCCCACAGGCCTCCGAAGAGTCCCGCGTCCGCGCGGCGGGCGAAGAGGAGGGTGCCCGCGTGGGGCCACACGGCGAGGGCCAGCGTCAGCTTCTTGGGGGCCGCGCGCACCTTGGCGGGAGGCAGCTCGTCCACGCGGCCCTTGCGGAAGGCGACGCATGCGCCGCGCACGGGGCACAGCAGGCACAGCGGGCTCTCCGGCCGGCAGGTGGTGGCGCCGTGCTCCATGAGGGCCTGGTTGAAGTCACCGGGGCGCTCGCCCTTCACCAGCGCGGTGGCGAGGGCCCAGAGGGTGGCCTCGCGCGCGCGGTCTCCGGGCAGGCCCTCCACCTCGAAGAGTCGCGACAGCACGCGAGCGACGTTGCCGTCCACCAGCGGGGCTTCCTCGCCAAAGGCGATGGAGGCCACCGCGCCCGCGGTGTAGCGGCCGAAGCCGGGCAGGGTGAGCAGCTCCGCGGCGGTGGAGGGCAGCCTTCCGGCGAAGCGCGCGACGACTTCCTGCGCCGCGCGGTGCAGGTTGCGCGCGCGGCTGTAGTAGCCCAGGCCCTTCCACCCGGCGAGCACGTCGTCCAGCGGCGCGGCGGCCAGCGCGAGTGCGGTGGGAAAGCGCTTGAGGAAGCGCTCCCAGTAGGGAATCACCGTCGAGACCTGCGTCTGCTGGAGCATCACCTCGCTCAGCCAGATGGCATACGGGTCTCTCGTGCGACGCCAGGGCAGGTCCCGCTTGTTGCGGTCGTACCAGGCGAGCAGCGGCCCGCGCACGGCGGCCAGGTGCTCGGGGCCTGGCGACACGGTGGGAGCGGCCGTGGAGGCGGTGCGCTTCGCGCGAGGTGCTGGGGCCGCGGTAGCGAGCTGCGCGACAGTCGCGGTAGGAGCGGCGTCGCGCTTCGCACGACGTGCAGGGGCAATGGCTTCAGGCTCCGCGACATCGTCGGGGGCAGTCGGAGACGAGGGCGCCTTGGCGACGAACTCCTCCACGGTGCTGACGCCGCGCTTCGTGCGAGGCGCCGGAGGCCGGGCGGAGTCCGCCCGCTTCGCGCGAGGAGCGCGGGGACCGCGAGTGCTCATGCGTCCTTCTTCTTCGGGGAGACCGCCATGCGACGGGCCACGAGGTCGAACAGTCCGGGCACCAGCCGGTTGGCCATCACCATGGCGCGGCCGGGCAGCGTGAGGACGGTGTCGCGGCGCCCGCGCAGGCTCGCGCGCACCATGGCGTTGGCGACCTCCTCGGCGGACATCGCCTTCAGCGGAATGGCCTCCTGCCTCCAGCCCTCCGCATGGAGGCGGTTCTCCCGGAACTCGCTCTCGGTGAGGCCCGGAGAGACGAGCAGCACGCGGATGCCCTCGGCGGCGAGCTCGGCGCGCAGCGACTCGGTCATCGCATTCACGGCCGCCTTGGACGCGCAGTAGCCGCCCAGCAGGGGCAGGCCCCGGTGGCCCAGCACGGAGCTGACGTTGACCACCTGCGCGCCCGGGCGCTTGCGCAGCAGCGGCAGAGCGGCGCGCGTCATCCGCCACAGGCCGAACACGTTCAGCTCGAACACCTGCCGGAGCTGCTCCTCGCTGATGGCCTCCAGCGGCCCGTAGAGCCCCTGGCCGGCGTTGTTGACGAGCACGTCCAGCCCCCCGAAGGCGGCCTCCGTCTCGCGCACGAGGCCTTCCACGTCCTCGCTCCGGGTCAGGTCGCACCGCACTGGCAGTGCCCTCACGCCCAGTGACGTCACTTCACGGGCCGCGTCCTCCACCTGTGCCAGCCGCCGGGCGGCGAGCACGATATCGGCGCCTGCCTCCGCGTACCGTTTCGCCGCCGCGCGCCCGATGCCTCCGGAAGCCCCTGTGATCAGGACCACCCGGCCCTTGAAGGGTTGGGTCTTCATGCGGCGCGCACCATACCCGCACGGTAACGTGGGCAAAGTGTCTTTCAACCTGCGGCATGCGCTCGTTTCCTTGCTCGCCCCCCTTCTGGCAGGACGGGCGAACGCCTAGGATGCGCCGCCTCCATGCGGCGTGCCCCCCTCAGCAACGACTTCTCCTGGTCCAAGAGCCGTCACGAGAAGTTCTCCGAGTGCCTTCGCGCGTACTACCTCTACTACTACCGCTCCTGGGGCGGGTGGGAGGCGGACGCACCGAAGGACGTGCGGGAGTTGTACGTGCTGAAGAAGCTGGCCAACCGTTTCAGTTGGGCCGGCAGCATGGTGCACGAGTGCATCAAGGACGTGCTGCTCGACTGGCGCGCGGGGCGGGTGGTGGACCCGGCGGCGGTGGAGGCCAAGGCGCGCAAGCTGATGCAGGACGACTTCCGGCACTCGCGCGGCAAGGCGTACTGGACGCAGAAGTACCGCAAGCAGTTCACCGGCCTGGTGGAGCACGAGTACGGCGACGCGGTGCCGGACGACGCGTGGAAGCAGAACTGGGAGACGGTGCGCTCGGCGCTGGCGTGGTTCTTCGCGTCGCGCTGGCCCCAGCTCGCCCAGGGGCTGAAGCCCGAGCAGTGGCTGGAGGTGGACGCCGGCTTCGACTTCGCCCACTTCACGCTGGAGGGGCTGAAGGTCTTCGCCATCCCCGACTTCGCCTTCGTCGACGCGGACGGGATGACGGTGGTGGTGGACTGGAAGACGGGCAAGTCGCGCGAGGGCTACGACGAGCAGGTGCTCGGGTACGCGCTCTACGTGTCGCAGCGCTATCGCGTCCCGCTGGAGAAGATTCGCGCCTCGCTGGTGTACCTCAACGAGGGGCTGGAGCAGGACGTCACGGTGGACCCGTCCGCCATGGAGTCCTTCCACAAGCACTTCTCGCAGAGCGTGGCGAACATGCGCGCGCTGCTGAAGGACCCGGCCACCAACACGCCGCTGGACGTGTCGGCCTTCCCGCCCACGGACACGCTGACGTCCTGCGCGCGCTGCGTCTTCCGCCGTCCCTGTGGGCGCGAGGCCGCCGTCCTGCAGCTGCAGCGGCCCCAGCAGGTGGCCTGAGGCCCGGGCGCGGCTACCGCGCCGACGCCAGCCGCCGCACCACCACGCCGGCCGCGTTCATCCCGAAGCACGACGTGACGAACGCCACGCTGCCGTCAATCTGGGTGCGGTGGTCGCACGTGTGGAACTCGTTGTCCTGCGGGCACACGCACAGGAAGCCGTCGGTGGCGTCGTCGTACTGGAGCGTCACCGGCATCCGCCGCGCTTCAATGGAGTAGACGGCGGTGATGCCGGTGTGCCGGTCCGTCTCCACGCCGTACTTGCGCTTGAGCAGCTTGCGGACGTCCTTGGCGAACGGGTCCATGTGCGTCTCGGACAGGTCCTCCACGCGGATGGCCGTGGGGTCCAGCCGGCCCGCGGCGCCCATGGAGCTGACCACGGGAATCCCCAGTGACACGCAGCGGTGCAGCAGGTGCAGCTTCGCCTTCACGTTGTCGATGGCGTCCACCACGAAGTCGTACTGGCCCGCCTGGAGCATCTGCTCGGCGACCTCCTCGCGGTAGAACTCGCGCACCGGCTCGATCTTCGCCGCCGGGTTGATCTCCTGGCAGCGCTGCCCCATCAGCTCCGCCTTGGGCTTGCCCACGTTCTTCACCGTCGCGTGGAGCTGGCGGTTGGTGTTGGTGACGCACACGTCGTCATGGTCCACCAGCGTCAGGTGGCCAATGCCGCTGCGCACCAGGCCCTCGGCCGCGTAGCTGCCCACGCCGCCCAGGCCGAACACCACCACGCGCGCGTTGGCCAGCCGCTCCATCGCGTTGTCGCCCAGCAGCCGGCCGGTCCTGTCGAAGCGCCGGGAGAGCTTGAAGGGGCGGGCGAGCGAGTTCTCCGCCGTCACCGGTGCGGCCGGCGTGGCGGGCGGGGTCTCACTCGGGGGAGCGGTCTGGGGGAGCGGCTGCGGGTTCATGGAGGTCCTCTATAACGCGACGCTCGCCTACCGCGAAGCTGGGGGGAAAGCTTCCCGGAAGAACCTGCGGGCGTTCTCGGTCGTCTGCCGGGCAACCACCTCGACGGGCTCTCCCCGCACGTGGGCCATGCCCTCGAGGATGCGGGGCAGGTAGCCCGGCTCCGAGCGCTGGCCCCGGTGGGGCGTGGGCGCCTGGTCCGGCGCGTCCGTCTCCGCCATCAGCCGCTCCAGCGGGATGGCCCGCAGCGCATCCAGCGGCTTGCGGGCCTCCGCCCAGGTGACGGGGCCGGCGAAGGAGAAGTGGCAGCCCTTCTGGAGATAGAAGCGCGCCAGCTCCACGCCGCCGCTGTAGCTGTGCATGAGGATGCCAGCCTCGGGCATGGGCTCCTGCTTGAGCAGGTCGATGAGCGCGGGGTGCAGGCGGTGGCAGTGCATCAGCACGGGAAGCCCGTGCTTGCGCGCCAGCGCCAGGTGTCGCCGCAGCACCGCCACCTGCCGCTCCAGCGGGGCGCCGGGGACGGAGGGGCCATCCAGCCCACACTCGCCCACGGCCGCCGCGCCGCCCTTCGTCAGCAGCGCGTCGAGGTGCTCGAGGACGGCGTCGTCCTGCTCCGGTGGCATCTGTGGCAGCAGCTGCGGGTGGATGCCCAGGCCCACCTGGAGGCGCGCGTCCTGGCGGGACAGCTCCAGCAGTGGCTCCCAGTCATGGGGGCCGACGCCGGGGATGACGATGCCCTGGAGGCCCGCGGCCCAGGCGCGCTCGAGGACGTCGGGCCGGTCCGGGTCGAAGCGTGTCGCGTCCAGGTGGCAGTGGGTGTCTATCATTGAGCACGCAGCGAGAGGTCGCCGTTCAATCAGGAACACGGCTCCCGGTTCTGCCCGACGAGCCGAGCACGGTCGGGTTTTCGCGAAGCTATACGCGCCCTTCGGTTCTTCGGAGGGTCTTTATGACCAAGCGTGTCGTTGTCAGCGCGTTGTGCTGCGCGCTGTGGGTGCTTGCAACGGGGTGTGGGGATGAGTGTACCGATGCGTCCGACTGCCGTAACGACAACGGACAGCCTGCCGAGGGGCAGGAGTGGACCTGCAACGCGGATGACGAGTGCGAGCAGCGGCCGGTGACGCAGCCTCCGCCTCCTCCCGAGGATGCGGGCACGGACGCGGGCGTCGTCGACGCGGGCACGGATGCGGGCGTCGATGCCGGCACCGACGCTGGAACCGACGCGGGCACCGAGGATGCGGGCACTGACGCCGGCACGGACGCGGGCGTCGATGCGGGCAGCGGGACGGTCATCAAGGGCGGCGCCTGCGTCTCGTCGGCGGACTGCATTCCCGGCCTGCGCTGCGAGGGCACTCCTTCCCAGTGCCAGGCGATGCACGTGGCGGTCACCGCCCGCCAGGACAGCGACGGCGGCCTCCAGGCGCTGGTGATGCGCTACGACACCCCGGGAATGTTCCCGCTGACCGATGGCGGCACGAGCAGCCTCTACCCGCGCTGGGGCCCGGGTGGCACGAAGGTCGCCTTCGCACAGGGCGGCGTGGAGACGGCAGGGGCCCTGGTGGCGGGGGACCTCGTGATTCGCGACATCCCGCTCGTTGAAGGTCAGGGCACCATCGTCGCGGATGGGGGCACGGGCAACACGGAGAGCTTCCGCTACATGGAGTGGGAGCCGGGCTCCCATATCGCCTACGTCCGGAGGCTGGGAGGCAGCACGTCGGGCATCTCGCTGGTTCCGACGGATGGCGGCGCCGTGTTCTCGGCGGCCAGCGCGGGCACGTTCCCCGACTGGAAGGACGCCACCACCTTCGCGTTCAGCACGGCGACGCTGGGGATTTCGACCTCCACCGTGGGGGGCACGCCCATGGCCCTCACCGCCGCGGGAACCACCGCGGAGCAGCCCCACTACAACCGGGCCAATGACCAGCTGCTCTTCCTCGCCAATCCCGACAACGTGTCGGTCACGTTCACGGGGGATACGAGCCCGACGCCGCTGCCCAAGCTGTACAACATCCAGGTGACGGGGGGCGGGCAACCCCAGGAGCTCGCCGGGCGCACGTCGACGCCGTCCACCGACGGCACGGTCGACTCGTACATCGCGAATCCCAACTGGGCTCCCGACGGAACCTGGGTGGCCTACGTCCGTGCCTACTTCTTCCGGCCGACGACGGGCACCGCGGTGCTCTGCGGAAGCGGCACCTCACCCTGCTCGGGCGACCCCGGCAACGTCGTCGTCCTCCGTCGGGTCACCCCGGCGACTGGCGCGGCGTCGGGCGAGGAAGTCCCCCTCGTCCCCCGCGGCACGCTCCCGTCCTTCTCCCCGGATGGCCGCTTCCTCGCGTACATCCAGGGCGGTGAGCTCTTCGTCCAGGAAATCAACCCGACCACTGGCGCCACGGTGGGCAACGCCATCCGCCATCCGAAGGGCGCGACCGGCTACACCCTCCAGACGGGCGCTGGAGACGACCACCGCCCGCGCTGGCAGCCCAGGTAGTCCCGGGCGCCTGACGTCCTGACGTCCTGACGTCCTGACGTCCCAGGCCCGTGTCCCGCAACCGAGCGGGGCGCGGGCCTTCGTCTGTTCACTGGCGAAGCACGGAGTCTTGCCTCCCGAAAAGCAGTGGCGTAGGCAGGGGGCCTGTTTTCCGCCCCGCCCACGGGGCCCCTTCCTGGAGGACACGCATGAGGCTCCACGTCGCGCTTGGCTTCCTGCTCTTCGCCGGCTGCGCCACCGTCCCGACCCGCGAGTCCGCGGAGGACGGCAGCGGCGGCACCGTGGCCGGAGGGCCGCACGAGCTGGCCGAGCCCGTGCGCCTGGAGACGCGCTCGGGCACCTTCCTGGTGCACCCGAACAACGCCCAGGACCTCCAGAAGCTGCTCGCGGGAGAGCCCACCCAGCAGCGCTACAGCGCCGGCATCCTGCTGGCGGGCGACTGACGGCGGACGGTACGGAACGTGACGACCCTCCCGCCCGCGTCCCATCATCCGGGAGCGGCAGGAGGGGGAAGGGGAGGGCTCAGCCCTCCACGACGATGCGGCGCCCCAGCGCCCGGGTCATCTGCGGCGACGTCATCAAATCCAGCACCTCGTCCAGCTCACCGCCCGAGGTGTCGAAAGCCGCCGCGATGACCTCACCCACCGTCAGGTGGGCCTTTTCCGCCACTGCCCGGGCGCGCTGCGCCGTCCGCCGCAGTGCCGGCATGACCCGCCGACCCTGCCTCGGAACGGTGCTGCCCTTGCGTGTCGTCCTCTTGGCCATGTGTTCCTCCCACCGCGCCGAACCGCACGGGTGAGTACACCGAGGGTCTGACACATGCAGGCGGGGTGCCAGCCTGCTGCCTACCTGGCTGGTGTGACGACGCCCACGTTTCCCCAGTCGAATAGGGGGTTTCCGCAGCACGCTCCGTGAAAAGCCCGACAGGGCTCTGGGGTCACTCACCGTTCTGTCGAGTTTTTTCGTTCAGGGCAGGGCGCAATCTCGACGTTTCGTTCAACAGTCAAGGTTCTGTGTCGGACTCACAATTCTTGGCAGTCAGGTCCAAAGCGACCTCGCTGTCAGGTGCGCGCCCCTCCCCGCAGGGCGATACGCGCGAGAGGAAACCGCGAGCGCCCTGACATCGGAGTCGTGCCCTCGTGGGCGGCGCGGGCGGTGCGGTATACGCCGGAGGCCATGCCCCAGACCCTGTGCCCCAGCTGCGGCCATAGCCCCATCCCCCGGGGCGCTGACGCCTGTCCCGCCTGTCGAGAGCCTTTCGACCACCTGCAGTCGTACAAGAAGGTGGGGAGGATGCGGCTGGACAGGCCCATCCAGGAAGTGGACGACGACGCCACGGTGTTCGGCGGTGACCTCGTCACCAGCGCCGTGTCCGCCCACCCGGGCCCGGCGGCGGCGGTGCTGCTGGCGGGGGCGGTGGCCTGGTTCGTGCGCGCGGGCGGGATGCTGGGCACGCTGAGCGACCCGCCCTGGACGTACGGGCTGGTGTTCCTGGACGCGGTGCTCGCGCTGGTGCTGGTGCTCAACCGGGGCCCGGCGAAGACGCTCGTCCAGCTGGGACTGGTGCTCCAACTGCTCGCCACGGTGTGGCTGGCGCGCGCGTCGCCGCTGTCCCCGGTGCACTGGGCCTATGCCGCCCACGCGGTGGTGGCCCTGACGATGGTGGTGGGCGAGCCCGACCAGGTCCGGCGCTTCACGGGGCTGGGGCTGGGGCTGGGCGCGGCGGTCGCCTCGGTGGCGCTGCTGGCGCTGCCCATGGCCGGGAGCTTCTCGGCCGGCTCGCGGCAGTCACTGGTGGGCAGCGAGCTGGGCTACCGGCTGGAGCTGCCCGCGGGCTGGGGACAGCTGACGCGCGAGCAGCTCGTGCCCCACCTGGCCCTGCCCGCGTCCACGCTGAGCGGCGGTGGCGTGGGCTTCGGGACCGAGGCCCAGGGCCGCTACGGGCTGCTGTGGGTGGAGCGCTCCCCGGGCGTCACGGCCGCCGGCGGGTGCAAGGCGCTGCTCCAGTCCCTGGGCGGCGTGCCGGGCCCGCCGCGGACGCGTCCGGCGCCGCCGTCGCTCGGGAGCCGGGCGCTCGTCTACGCGCTGCGCACGCCGGGCGGCGCGCAGGGCTCGCTGGGGTGCGGGGTGCTGCCGGACGGGCGGCTCGTGGGGCTGGCGGTGGTCGCCTCCCAGGATGGGGAGGCACAGGGCGAGGCGGCCTTCGCGGCGGTGGGCGAGGGGCTCGCGTTGCAGTAGAGGGAGTGCGTCATGAACGTCCAGGTCCTCTTCCACGACAGCTGCTTCGACGGCGCCGCCAGCGCGGCGGTGTTCTCCCGCTTCTACCGGGAGCGCATCCGCCCGGACGCGGACTTCCGGTACCTCGGGCTGGCGCACAAGCCGGGCGCCGAGGGCATCGACCCGGCGGTGTTCTCCGGCGAGGAGAACGTCATCGTCGACTTCCGCTACAGCCAGGACGCGCGGCTGACCTGGTGGTTCGACCACCACGTCTCCGCCTTCCAGCAGCCCGGTGACGAGGCGCACTTCCGCGCGGACACCAGCGGCCGCAAGTTCCACGACGCGCACCGCAAGAGCTGCACGAAGTACCTCGCGGACGTGGCGCGCGAGCGCTTCGGCTGGGACGCCGCGCCCCTGGCGGACCTCATCCACTGGGCGGAAATCATCGACGGCGCCCAGTTCCCC
This sequence comes from Pyxidicoccus xibeiensis, assembly GCF_024198175.1. Classification (NCBI taxonomy): domain Bacteria; kingdom Pseudomonadati; phylum Myxococcota; class Myxococcia; order Myxococcales; family Myxococcaceae; genus Pyxidicoccus; species Pyxidicoccus xibeiensis. The sequence goes on along the minus strand of NZ_JAJVKV010000003.1, from coordinate 347,007 downwards.
TCGCCGCGCATGGCGGTGGCGCTCGAGGAGCCCGCGCTGCGCATCATGACGGTGCTCGAGGCCAACAAGGACCCGGCCCTCATCCCCGAGGTCATCCGCCGCATGCAGTCCGAGTCGCTGGCGGCCATCGCCGCCTCGCCCCTCATCGCCACGCCGCTGGCCCCGCTGCTGGAGCGCCACCGCGCCCACATCGACCTGGTGCGCTCGCGCGCCCGCTACGAGCGCGGCGTCGTCTTCTTCGACCTGGTGGAGGAGGGCGTGGACAGCCTCAACAAGTTCATCGCCTACGACCTCTACCCGGACGCGCGCTACACGCTGTGGGTGGGCAGGGGCGCGTCGCGGGCCAAGGTGTCCCTGGGCTCCAACCCGTGGAAGCCGGAGCTGCGCAAGCACGACCTGGCCGCCATCGCCGGGCGGTACGGCGGCGGCGGGCACCCGGTGGTGGCCGCGGCCAGCTTCAAGGCGGACCAGGCGGACAAGGCCCGCGCCGCGTACGCGGAAATCCTCGCGGAGCTGTCCACCGCGGGCTGAAGGGCGCGCTACCGGCGCTCGAAGAAGGGGAAGCCGGCCTGCCGCAGCAGCCGCACCACGGCGACCATGGGCAGGCCCTGCACGTTGGAGCGGTCTCCCTCGAGCCGCGCCAGCAGGGCCTGGCCGGCGCCCTCCACCCGGTAGCTGCCGCAGCAGCCGCGCCATTCCTCCAGGTCCAGGTAGCGCTCCAGCTCGTCCGGCTCCACGCGGTAGAAGGTGAGGCGGGCGCGCTCCACCGCCTCGGTGATGTGGCCGCCCGGCCCCATCAGGCACACACCGGTGTGGATGTCATGGGTGCGCCCCAGCAGCCTGCTCAGCTGCCCACGCGCGGCGTCCCGGTCCGCGGGCTTGGTGAGGATGTCGCCGCCCACCTCCACGAGCTGGTCCGCGCCCAGGACCCAGGCGCCCGGGTTCCGGTCCTTCACCACGCGGGCCTTGCGCGCGGCCAGCTCCAGCACGGCCTCCTCCGCCGACAGGTGGGAGGCCACCGCCTCGTCCACGCCCGGAGCCTCGGTGCGGTAGGGGATGCCCAGCCCGTCCATCAGGGCCCGCCGGGCGCTCGACGTCGACGCCAGAATCAGGTCTCTCATGGGGCCTGAAGGTAATGCACCCCGCCCTCACGGGGGATGGCGGCGACCGGGCGGGCGTGAACGTCCCCGCTTCCCGCCCACCGGGTGATGCCGTACCCTGGCGGCCCATGTCGCGGCGCGGTCTGCTCGCCCTCTGCCTCCTATTCGCTGCCTGCAAGCGGACCGCTCCGGCCCCGGTGACGCCGGACGCGGGCGCTCCCTCCGTGTCCGCGGTCGGCGCTCCCGCCACGCCGGGCCCCGGCGCCGGTGACGCTCCCGTCATGTCCCCGGGGGACGCCACGCACCGGGTGCAGCCTCTGGCCGTGTGTCGCACGGATGGCGCGGCCCCGCTGGACGCGGCACGCCGCTACTTCGACGAGGGCCGGCTGGAGGAGGCCCTCTCCTGTGCCGCGCAGGCCGCGGCGCTGGAGCCGGACCTGGCCGCCGCCCATGCCGAGCGCGGCGTGGCGCTGGCCGCCCTGGGCCGCGAGGCGGAGGCGCAGCTGGCCTACGCACGCGCGCTCGCCATCGACCCGGGAGACCCGGACGCGCTGCTGGGCTCGGCCCACCTGTACGCGGTGCAGCTGCCCTCCTCGCGCGAGCGCGACGAGCTGGGCGCCCTCTACGCCGAGCGCGGCCTGTCCCAGCGCGGCACGCCCCCGGAGCTGGTGCCCCACCTGGCCCTGGTGGCGGCCATGGCCTTCAATGATTTGGGCCAGGCCGAGGAGGCCCTGGCGCGCGCCGCCATCGTCCTGGCCCGCGAGCCGGGCAGCCGCGAGGCCCTCTACGAGCGCGCCCTGGCCCTCTTCGAGCTGTGCCGCTTCGACGAGGCCCGCGCGGCCTTCTCCGGCCTGCTGGACGACCCGGAGCGCGCCGCACACGGCCACCAGCACCTGGGGTTGCTGCTCGAGCGCCAGGGCAAGTGGAGGGCGGCGCAGGTCCACTTCGACAAGGCCCGGCAGCTGGCGCCCGAGGACTTCCCCGCGCCGCCGCTGCCCTCCGTGGAGGAGTTCCGCGCCGAGGTGGCCCGCGCCGTGGCCGCGCTGCCCGAGGACATGCGCGGCGACCTGGACGGCGTGCCCGTCAGCGCGGAGGAGCTGCCCGCGGACGGAGATCTGCTGGCCAACCAGCCGCCGCTGTCGCCCACCATCCTCGGCCTCTTCCGCGGCCCGCCGCTGGGAGAGCCGTGTGACGGCTCGGAGGAGCCGTGCCGCTCCGTGGTGCTCTACCGGCGCAACCTCGCGCGCGCGGTTCGCACGACGGAGGAGCTGCGCGAGCAGATTCGAGTGACACTCCTGCACGAAATCGGGCACCTTCGCGGCGAGGATGACGAAGAGCTGGCCGCGCGCGGCCTGGAGTGAGTGAGCCCGATGCCCCCCAAACCCGTGTTGCCCGTCGCCCGCGCCACGCTGAAGGGCGCGAAGTCCCTGCGCCATGGCAACCCGTGGCTGTACCGCACCGAGCTGGCCGCCCCGCCCGACGTGAAGGGGCCCGGCGCGGTGGTGCTGGTGGTGGACCCGCAGGGCAACCCCATCGGCCAGGCCCTGTACGCCCGCCGCTCTCCGCTGGCGCTGCGCCTGCTGACGCGCCGGGAGCCCGCCGGGGAGCCGGTGGACGACGCCTTCTTCCGCCGCCGGCTGGAGGCCGCGCTGAAGCGCCGCGCGCCGCTGTCCGGCCGTGACGGGCTGCGGCTGGTGCACGGCGAGTCGGACCTGCTGCCCGGCCTCTTCGTGGACCGCTACGGCAAGGGCCTCACCGTGCAGACGCTCTCCGAGGGCATGGACGCGCGCAAGGAGTCGCTGGCGCGCATGCTGGTGGAGCTGACCGGGGCCACCCACGTGGTGTGCCGGGACGACGGCTCCGGCCGCGACTTCGAGGGCCTGCCGCGCGAGACGCGCCTGCTCCACGGCGAGGGCGAGGCGCGCTTCACCTACCACGAGGGGGAGAACCGCTTCGACGTGGACCTGCTGGGCGACATGAAGACGGGCGCCTTCCTGGACCAGGTGGACAACCACCTGCGCGCCGGCGAGCTGGCCCGCGGCGAGGGGCTGGACCTCTTCAGCTACCACGGCGGCTTCGCGCTCTCCCTGGCGCGCAACTGCACGTCCGTGCTCGCGGTGGAGCAGGACGCGAAGGCCGCGGCGCGCGCCAAGGCCAACGCGGAGGCCAACGGCCGGACGAATGTCTCCGTGGAGAACGCCAACGCCTTCGACGTGCTCAAGCGCTTCGACACGGAGGGGCGCCGCTTCGACACCATCGTGTTGGACCCGCCCGGCCTGGCCAAGCGCCGCGAGGGGCTGGCCACCGCGCTGCGCGCCTACCACGAGCTGAACCTGCGCGCCCTGCGCTGCCTCAAGCCGGACGGCCTGCTCGTCACCTGCTCCTGCTCCGGCAAGCTGGACCGCGCCGGCTTCGAGGAGATGGTGCTCGGCGCCGTCGCGGACGCGAAGCGGCCGGTGCAGATTCTCGAGCGCCGCGGCGCCGGGCTGGACCACCCGGTGCTCGGCGGCCTGCTGGAGACCGAGTACCTCAAGGCCCTCTACGTGCGCGCCCTGTAGCCCGGGGCCCGAGCGCGCACGGACGGCCTACGGCAGGCCCAGCTCCTTCTTCAGCCTGCCCACGACCTTGAAGTACTCCGTCCTCGGGAAGGGGACGTTGAGGATGTGGAAGTCCTTCTTGGCCAGGCCCACGCAGCCGAAGCAGTAGTTGCAGTCCTGCAGGTTGCGGCACAGCACCAGGTACGCGCTGGTGGTGCAGTTCTCGCTCTGCTGGCAGTAGGCGCATGCGTGGCAGCTCTTGCAGTCCACGCAGTGCGAGCAGTTGTTGCACAGCTCGCACCGGGTGCAGTGGGTGCACTGGAAGCAGCTGTCGCAGTCCTTGCAGAACATGCAGTTGGCGCAGCGCTGGCAGCCCTCGCACGCATAGGAGCCGGGGTTGCCCGGGTCCTGCGCGTAGCTCTTGGTCAGCTTCTGGAACTGCTCCAGGAACTCACGCTTGCCCAGGGCCGCGACGACGGCGCGCGCCGCCTTCTCGCTCGCGAGCGGGTCCACCGCCTCGGGCCGCGTTCCTTTGTCCTTCACCACCAGGGACACTCCTTGCCCATGTCTTCAGGCTCACTGCAGCCGGGCGAGCCCGGCCAGGTCGATGCCGCGTGCCACCCGGCGCACCTCCACGGTGCCCGGGAAGCCTCGGCTGGTGACGGCCACCACGAAGCGGTCTCCCACCAGGAGGTTCGCCTCGGCCAGCGATTCCTCCGAGTCGTATCGCACGAAGCCCACGGCGTCCTGCCAATGAATCGGGGCTGATGGGTCGCTCGGGTCCCTGCTCTTGCCCCGGGCGGCGGCCTCGCGGATGGCGTGGCCAATCTTCTCGCCCATCGTGGTGTCCACGATGCGCACCTTCACCTCTCGGCCCTCACCTCGCGTGAAGAGCCGCTCGGCCTCGGAGACGGACACCTCGCCGTACTTCCCCGTGGAGCCCTGGGTGCGCGCCACGGTGAAGCCGTCCAGCTGCTCCGGCAGGAAGGGCGCCAGCTCCTTGAAGTACACACAGGGAGCGCTCGCCGCCGACACCGTCGGTGCCACCTGCCGCGCGGTGCTTTCGTCGTCGATGCAACCCGGGGCCACGCCGAGCGCGAGGAAAACGGCGGAGAGCCGGAGGAAGAAGTCGCGCACGGCCGAATCAAAGGGTATCCCTGGCCGGCGCGCAATGGACCTCTCGAAGCTCAACCCTCCGCAGCGCGAGGCAGTGACGACCCTCCAGGGGCCACTGCTCGTGCTGGCCGGCGCAGGCAGCGGCAAGACGCGAGTCATCACCCACCGCATCGTCCACCTGCTCGACGAGCGGCCGGGCCACCTGCAGGCCCGCAACATCCTCGCCGTGACGTTCACCAACAAGGCGGCCACGGAGATGAAGGAGCGCCTGGTCCACATGGCCGGGCCGCGCGCGCAGGGCGTGCTGGTGTGCACCTTCCACGCCTTCGGCGCGGAGATGCTCCGCGAGGACATCTATCGCCTGGGCTGGCCGAAGAAGTTCGCCATCGCCGACATGGGCGACCAGCTCGCCAACATCCGGCGCGCCATGCGCGAGCACAAGATCGACGACCGCTCCTTCGACGCGCGCAAGGTGCTCACGCTCATCTCCAAGGCGAAGAACTCCGGCAAGGTGCCCGAGCCCAAGCCGGAGGGCATCGGCGACGACTACGACCTCATCACCCACCTGGTGTACCCGGACTACCAGCGCGCGCTGAAGGCGCAGGGCTCGGTGGACTTCGACGACCTGCTGCTGCTGCCCACGCGCCTGTTGCGTGAGCACCCGGACCTGTACGCCAAGTACACCCGGCGCTTCCGCTACCTGCTGGTGGACGAGTTCCAGGACACCAACACCGCGCAACTGGAGCTGCTCAAGCTGATGGCCGGCGAGTCGCGCAACGTGTGCGCGGTGGGCGACGACGACCAGTGCATCTACTCGTGGCGCGGCGCCGAGGTGCGCAACATCCTCGACTTCGACCGCTTCTTCCCCGGCGGCAAGGAGGTCCGCCTGGAGCAGAACTACCGCTCCGTCCAGACGGTGTTGGACGCGGCCAACGCCGTCATCGCCAGGAACCCCGAGCGCAAGGCCAAGCAGATGTGGACCGACCGCAAGGGGGGGCAGACGGTGAAGGTGGTGTGCTGCCCCAACGACGAGGAGGAGGCCCGCTTCGTCGCGCACGAAATCCAGAAGCACCTCTCCCTGGGCGTGGCGCTGGACGACATCGCGGTGCTCTACCGCACCAACGGCCAGTCCCGCCCGGTGGAGGAGCTGCTGCGCGAGAAGGGCATCCCCTACGAAGTCGTGGGCGGCAGCGAGTTCTTCGACCGGCGCGAGGTGAAGGACGTCATCGCGTACTTCAAGGTCATCGTGAACAAGCTGGATGAAATCTCGCTCATGCGCATCGTCAACGTGCCCGCGCGCGGCATTGGCGACGTGACGATGGAGCGGCTGCACATCCACGCACGGGGGCAGGGCGTCACGCTGTGGACGGCGATGCAGCGCGCCCGCGAGTACGAGGACCTGCCGCCCGGGGCGGGGGAGAAGGTCGCGGAGTTCGTGGACCTCGTCGAGCGCTACCGGGCCGCGTACGAGCACGGCCAGCTGGCGAACGTGACGCGCAAGCTGCTGGAGGAGACGGGCTTCCGGGAGGCCATCCGCGGGCTGGCCAGCACGGCCACCATCGCCGAGAAGAAGCTCAAGGGCGTGGACGGCGTCCTCAACTCGCTGGAGAACTTCGAGAAGCGCGAGGGCCCCAAGGCCAGCCTCCCCACCTACCTGAACCGGCTCAGCCTGGACACGCGCCAGGAAGAGGAGGAAGTCCCCGGCGGCAACAAGCGCGTCACCCTGATGACGGTGCACGCCTCCAAGGGCCTGGAGTACCGGCTCGTCTTCTTCATCGGCATGGAGGAGGACCTGATGCCCCACGGCGGCATGCAGGGCGAGCCGCAGAACCTCGAGGAGGAGCGACGCCTGTGCTACGTGGGCATCACCCGCGCCAAGGAGCTGCTGTACCTCACCCGCGCCGCCGTCCGGACCAAGCGCGGCAAGGAAGTGCCCCGCACCCCCTCCCGCTTCCTGGAGGACCTCCCCCCGGAGGTGGTGGAGAAGATAGACCTGGACGCGCCGCGTCAGGGGCCGCCCACCACCGAGGAGAAGAACTTCTTCGCCAACCTCAAGGAGCGCTTCAAGCGCCCGGGGCTGCCGGGGGGCGCAGGCCCTTCGGGCGGAGCGGGCGGGTAGGGGAGCGGCGCCAAGGCCGGCCTGCCCAACCGGTGTGGGCAGGGAATCCGGACGGCAGGTGCGCGGCGACCTTGACTTGATCCTCCGCACCCACTAGGACGGTCGGCCTTTCCGGGCCTCCGTGGAGTTTTCACGGCGGACCCGCGGTTGGTTTGGCACGAGCAGCGGTCCCTGGCATGCACACGGCGACCGCGAGAAGTCTGGAGTGCAAAGAAATGTCGCAGAAGACCTACAGCGCGAAGGCTGGGGACATCAAGCGCCAGTGGCACGTCATTGACGTGTCCGACAAGGTGCTGGGCCGCGCGGCGAGCCAGATTGCCACCCTGCTGAAGGGCAAGCACAAGGCCATCTACACGCCGTCCATCGACACGGGCGACCACGTGGTCGTCATCAACGCCGACAAGGTGAAGGTGACGGGCACGAAGGAGAAGGACAAGATGTACTACCGGCACCCGCGAGCGGGTTTCCCGGGCGCCCTGAAGATCACCAACCTGGAGAAGCTCCGCCAGCGTCATCCCGAGGACATCATCATCAACGCCGTGCGCCGCATGCTGCCCCGCAACGCGCTCGGTCGGCAGATGATGACGAAGCTGAAGGTCTATGCGGGTGACACCCATCCTCACGCGGCCCAGAAGCCGTCCGCGTTCGAGGTCGAGGCGTAAAGGGAGATATCGTCCATGGCCATTCACCAAGAACTCGGTTTCTACGCCACCGGCCGCCGCAAGGAGGCCACCGCCCGTGTCTGGATTCGTCCCGGCACCGGTCAGGTCACCGTCAACGGTCGCGAGCTCAACGCCTACTTCGGTCGTGAGACCTCGAAGATGGTGCTCAACCAGCCCCTCGACATCCTCGAGCAGAAGGGCAAGCTGGACATCACGGTCAACGTGAAGGGCGGCGGTCTCTCCGGCCAGGCCGGCGCCATCCGTCACGGCATCGCCCGGGCGCTGTGCTCCTTCAACCCGGAGTTCCGTCCGGCGCTGAAGAAGGCCGGCTTCCTCACCCGTGATGCCCGCGCCGTCGAGCGCAAGAAGTACGGTCAGCCGGGCGCGCGTCGCCGGTTCCAGTTCTCCAAGCGCTAAGCCTCGAGCTCGGTTGCTTGGTTGTTCCACGCGGCGGGGGTCCTCTCACGAGGGCCTCCGCCGTCGTGTTTCCGGCGCCTGGCGAGCAGGCACGGCCATCGCTTCGCTCCGTGGGCCTCTGCTACCATTCGCGTCGCCCATGGAACTGAACGAGATTCTCCAGATCGCCCTGCGTGGCGGTGCCTCCGACATTCATCTCAAGGCCGGCCTCCCGCCGATGTTTCGCGTGGACGGCTCGCTGGTGCCGCTGAAGGACGGTCGCCGCCTCCCCCCGGAGGAGGTGGCGCGCATGGCCTTCGGCATCATGAACGAGTTCCAGAAGGAGAAGTTCAAGTCGAGCAACGAGGTGGACCTGGCGTACGGCGTGCCCGGCCTGGGCCGCTTCCGCGTCAACGTCTTCCAGCAGCGCGGCACCGTGGGCGCGGTGCTCCGGGTCATCCCCTTCAAGGTGATGACGATGCAGGACCTGCTGCTGCCCCAGGTGCTCGCCAAGATTTGCGGTGAGGAGCGCGGCCTCGTCCTGGTGACGGGCACCACGGGCTCCGGCAAGTCCACCACGCTGGCGGCGATGATCGACCACATCAACGCCAACGAGACCAGCCACATCATGACGATTGAGGACCCCATCGAGTTCCTCATTCGCGACAAGCGCTCCATCGTGAACCAGCGCGAGGTGGGCGTGGACACGATGAGCTTCGCGCAGGCGCTCAAGAGCGCGCTGCGGCAGGACCCGGACGTCATCCTCGTGGGCGAAATGCGAGACCACGAGACGATTGAGACGGCGCTCCACGCGGCGGAGACGGGTCACCTGGTGATGTCCACGCTGCACACGCTGGACGCGACGGAGACCATCAACCGCATCGTCTCCGCCTTCCCTCCGCACCAGCAGAAGCAGGTGCGCCTGCAGCTCGCGAGCGTGCTCAAGGGCGTGGTGAGCCAGCGGCTCGTGCCGCGCGCGGACGGCAAGGGTCGTGTGGCCGCGGTGGAGGTGCTGCGCGTCACCGCCCGCGTGCGCGAGCTCATCGAGGACAAGGACCGCACGAAGGAGATCCACGACGCGATTGCGCAGGGTACGGACTCGTACGGGATGCAGACCTTCGACCAGTCGCTGATGAGCCTGGTGCGCCAGGGGCTCGTCACCTACGAGGAGGCCCACCGCCAGGCGACCAACCCGGACGACTTCGCGCTGCGCTTCTCCGGCATCAGCGGCACGTCCGACTCCAAGTGGGACAACTTCGACGCGAAGCCCGGCGAGGCGCGTCCCATCCCCGGCTCCGCGTCCTTCGCGCAGAAGGGTGCGCCGGCCTCGGCGACTCCGACGCCTCCGGCGCCCACGCCGACTCCGGCGCCCGTGGCCCAGGCCATGCGTCCCGGGGCTCCCGGCGCTCCGGCCGCGCGCCCCGCCGGGCCTCCTCCGGCGGCCGCCGCCGCGCGTCCCGCTGCTCCGGCCGCGCGTCCTCCGCCGCCGACGCCCGCACCGGCGCCCGCTCCGGCCGCGGGCGGTGACGACGACTTCCAGATCGAACGCTTCTGACGACGTGCAGGGGCCGGGTGTCCGCCCGGCCCTCGCGTCAGCGTCGCCACGTGTCGGCGCTCGTGCTGCGAGCTCGAGCGCTTCGGACTGAATGCCGGGCTGGATGTCCGCCCGGCCCTCGCGCCGCCGCCTACGCGTCCTCTTCGCCGAGCAGGGCCCGCAGCCGCGACAGGCGGATGGGCCCCACGAGGCCTTCCTTCGACAGGGCCTGGAGCAGCTGCGCGGTGGCCTGCACCTTGGCCTCCTGCTCCTCCTCGGGCCGGTCCACCACCTCCGCGTCGAGCACGGCCTCCATGTGCTCGGGGTTGATGGGGGCGGGCCCCTCGGACCAGGCGATGTCGAAGAGGGCGCGCGCCATGCCCTCACGCACCTTGCGCTCGGCGTCGTTGGCGGCGCCCTTCACGAAGGCGAGGAAGAGCGCGTCCACGGCCTCCTTGGTGAGCGCGGCCAGCGCGGGCACCTCGCCCAGCGCCTCCTTCACGTACTCGGCGTCGAAGGCGTCCACGTCCTGCTCGTAGCCGAAGGCCTCCTCCAGCAGGATGGAGGCGATGAAGGCGTCGGCCTCCTCGGCGCTGGCGCCCTCCTCGGACAGGGCCTCCTGGGCCTTGCGCGTGGGCTCGGCCAGCACCGCGTCTTCCTTCAAGGCCCGGGCCGCGGCATGGGCGGCCAGCAGCACCAGCGACGCCTGCGCGTCCGACGAGAGGACGCGCCCGCCCACGCCGAGCAGCACGCCCTTGTGGCGGGGGTGCGCGGTGGCGGCGTCGGCGAAGGCCTGCTCCTCCGGGGACAGGGCTTCTCCGGTCTGCTGCTTGCGCAGCGTCTCCCGAGCGACATCGGCGGCGAGGTAGCGGGCGAGGACGGGGTGCATGGTTGGGCCTGTTACCACATGCTAGGTATCCCGCCATGCATCCGGAGGACGAAGGCCCACCCGAAGACGCCGGTGGCTCCGACGAGGGCCCCGACGCCGTCCGCCGCGCCACGGACGTCTGCCTCAAGCTGCTGTCCATGCGGGCCCGCAGCCGCCACGAGCTGGACGCGGCGCTGACGCGCAAGGGCTTCACCGCCAAGGTCCGCGACGAGGCGCTCTCCCGGGTCCAGGGCTGGGGCTACCTCGACGACGCGCGCTTCGCCCAGGAGCGCGCGGCCTCCCTGCTGCGCAAGGGCCGGCTGGGCCCCCAGGCCGTCCTCCAGCGCCTGGAGGCCCACGGGCTGGGAGAGGCGGCCGCCCGGGAGGCCCTGGCACGGGCCACCCACGTCGAGGCGTTCGACGCGCTGGCCGCCGCGCGCGCGGTACTGGAAGGAAAGGGCCTGCTCGGCCGCCCGCTTTCGGCGAAGGAGCGGGCTCGCGCGGGACGGCTCCTCGACAGCCGGGGCTTCTCCGAAGACGTCGTCCACCGACTGCTGGGTGAACCTTCGCTGGACCCCTCAGGCCCGGACGAATAGCGTGGTGGAGATGCGTTCCGCCGTCGCCTTCCTGACTTCCGTTCTGCTGCTGACCTCCGGCTGCGCGGCCCTGACCCAGGGCCAGGCCGGCGAGCCCGACTACGCCACCGCCGCCGAGGAGAACCTTCGGCTCGGCACGGAGGCCCTGGAGAACAAGGACCTCTTCCGGGCGCAGAAGTACTTCGAGTACGTGCGCACCAAGTTCCCCTACCAGGACGCCGCCCGCGAGGCGGAGCTGAAGCTGGCGGACGTGGAGTTCACCCGCGAGGCCTGGCCGGAGGCGCGAGACCAGTACCAGAACTTCATCAAGCTCCACCCCACGCACCCCCTGGTGGACTACGCGGCCTACCGCTCGGCCCTCACCCACGTGGAGGACTACCCCTCGGAGTTCTTCGCCCTGCCGCCCTCGGAGGAGAAGGACCAGGGGGAAATCCAGGCCGCGCTGGTCACCATGGAGGAGTTCCGCCGCAACTACCCCCAGTCGCAGTACGCCGACGAGGCCAAGGCCCACGCCGACGACGCGCGCAAGCGCCTGGCCGAGCACGAGCTGTACGTGGCCCGCTTCTACGAGAAGCGCGAGCGCTACAAGGCCGTGGCCCAGCGCCTGGAGAACCTCCTCAAGCGCTACCCGGGCACGCCCCATGACGAGGAGGCCCTCTTCACCCTGCACTCGGCCTACGTGAAGCTGAACGACACCCAGCGCGCGCAGGACACGCTGAAGCAGGTGCTGCGCCGCCTGCCCGGGACGCCCGCCGCGGAGCGTGCCCAGCGAATGCTGGGGACGTGAGGACGACGCAGGAGTGGAGCCGGCTGGGCGGGGCCCTCATCCTCCTGCTGGCGGTGGGGGCGACCCTGGCGGTGTTCGCTCCCCGACTCCTGGGCGCCGCCGCCGGGCCCGAGGCGGAAATCATCACCGCCCTCAAGGAGGTGGAGGTGGACGGGCTGCGGCTCGCCATCCCCGGCGCGGACGCGCCCCTGAAGTCCCAGAAGCTCTTCTATGCCCGCATCACCGTGGCGGTGGCGCCCGGGGGGCAGCGCGCGGAGGCCTTCGCCACCCTCGACTTCGACGGCACCCTGGGCTCCACGCAGGTGGGGACGGCCGGGGTGGAGCGGGTGCCCTTCGTCCGCCGGGACGGGGACTGGGTGCCCGAGGGCTCGCCGGCGCCCCGGCTGCTGGCGGTGGTGACGGCGCTGGAGGCCCGGCGCCGGGCGCTGCAGGCCGCGGACGCGGCGGCCCTGGGGCGGCTGGCGGGGCCGGGCACCCCCGGAGTGGGCGGGCCCGAGTGGGAGGAGCTCCAGCGGATGCGCCCGCGTGGCTACCGGGTGGAGGCGTGGTACGTGCGGCTGGAGCGGGATGACGCCATCGTCACGGAACACTGGCGCCTGCAGGGGGCGCTCCCGGCGCGGCCGGTGGACACCCGGGGGCAGCGCCAGCTGTCCCTCACGCTTCATGGTGATGAATTCTTGTTTTCCCCCACGCTCATGTAGGCTAGCGGCCTCGGAGGCAGAGCCCGGAAGGGCCGATTCATGGACGAGCCCCTCAAGCAGCTACTGACCCTCGGGCGCGGCTACTTCGAGAAGAAGCAGTACGCCCAGGCCGAGCAGTACCTCGCGAAGATTGTCGAGCAGAACCCGACCTTCGCGGACGTGTTCAACATGCTCGGCATCATCTACCACGACCAGGGCCAGTTCGCCCGGGCGCAGCGCGCCTTCGAGTCCGCGCTGAAGCTCAACCCCGCGTACACCGAGGCGGCGCTGAACCTGGCCGTCATCTACAACGACATGGGGAAGTACGCCGAGGCGAAGGAGGTCTACCAGACCGCCCTCTCCCAGCAGAAGTCCGGCCCCGGCGAGCTGGACCCCTACGTCGAGAAGAAGATCGCCAACATGTACGGCGAGATTGGCGACGTCTTCGCCTCCAGCGGCGCGTGGGCGAAGGCCATCGAGGAGTACCGGCGCGCGCTCGGACTTTGCCCGCAGTTCGTGGACATCCGCCTCAAGCTGGGCAATGCCTTGCGCGACGCGGGCGACAACGACGCGGCCATCGTCGAGTACGAGCAGGTCATCGCACAGAACCCGGCTTTCATCCCGGGCCGTATCCAGTATGGGGTCGCGCTTTATTCGGCGGGGCGGAGGGCGGAGGCGGTCAAGGTCTGGGAGGACGTGCTGGTGCGCAGCCCGGATAACAAGAGCGCCCAGATGTACCTCAACCTGGTGAAGGACCCCGGCAAGGCGGAGCAGGCAGGTTGACGACCATGGACACGCAAAAGACCTACGCCCTCAAGTTCATCTCCGGGAAGTACCAGGGCGGCGAGTTCCCCCTGAAGGTGGACAAGCAGATCGTCATCGGGCGCTCGAGCGAGCTGGACATGGTGCTCGTCGAGGACATGGTTTCTCGCAAGCACGCGAAGATCAGCTTCGCCGATGGGAAGATCACCATCGAGGACCTGGGCTCCACCAACGGGACCTTCGTCAACGGCGAGAAGGTGAAGCAGGCCCGGCTGAAGGAGGGGGACCGCATCCTCATCGGCACCTCCATCCTCAAGCTCGTCCACCAGGGGGCCGAGGCCGCCAACGTCGACGAGAGCATGGTGAAGCAGAAGCTGGAGGAGGTCGCCGCCGTCCAGGCCGCGCGGACCACCAACAAGGCCAGCTCCATGACGGGGAAGATTGAAGAGATTCCCCTGCCGGACCTGCTCCAGCTCTTCCACACGTCCAAGAAGAACGGCGTGCTGGTGGTGAACAGCGACCAGGAGGGCCGCATCTACCTGCGCCAGGGCCGCGTGTACTACGCCGTCATCGGCGACAACCACAACCTGGGCCCGCAGAAGAGCTTCAACCGCATCATCACCTGGGAGCAGGGCGACTTCGAGCTGCGCCCGGCGGACACCCAGGAGTTCATGGTGGAGCTGGACTCGTCCACCGAGGCGCTGCTGATGGACTCGCTCCGTCAGCTGGACGAGATGAAGCGCCTGCAGCCCAGCCTGCCGGCCCTGGACGCCCCCATGGCCCTGGCCATGCCGCTGACGCCTCCGCTCAAGGAGCTGTCGCCGGAGATGCTGGACGTGCTGCAGCTGGTGCACAACTACGGCACGCTGGGCGCGGTGCTGGACCGCGCGGACGCGGACGACGTGGTGACGGCGGAAGCGGTGGCGCAGCTGCTGAAGCGCGATTACGTGCGCAAGGTCTGACAGATGCCCGGCCGGGACACGGCCGGGGCGGGGAAGGGGAGCACCATGGCGGACGAGCAGACGGGCAGCCCGAAGCCGAAGCGTCTCACCGAACTGAGTCACTGCGCGGGCTGAGCGGCCAAACTGCGACCCGCGGACTTGGCGCAGGTCCTGCGCCGTTTGAAGACTGCCGGTGGTCCCCAGGCGCTGGTGGGTTTCTCCACCAACGACGACGCGGCCGTCTATCGCCTCACGCCCGGCCTGGCCGTGGTGGAGACGGTGGACTTCTTCCCGCCCGTGGTGGACGACCCGTTCCAGTTCGGGGCCATCGCCGCGGCGAACGCCCTGTCGGACATCTACGCCATGGGGGCCCGGCCCCTCTTCGCCCTCAACCTGGTGGGCTTCCCGGACGGCCAGCCCCTCAAGGTCCTCTCGAAGATTCTCGCGGGCGGCCAGTCCAAGGCGGACGAGGCGGGCATCCCCATCCTCGGCGGCCACAGCGTGAGGGACCCGGAGCCGAAGTACGGCATGGCCGTCACCGGCGTGGTGCACCCGAAGAAGGTCCTCACCAACGCGGGCGCGAAGCCCGGCGACGTGCTCTTCCTCACCAAGCCCCTGGGCTCGGGCATCGCCACCACCGCCATCAAACGGGGCGTGGCCTCGAAGCAGCTCTCCAAGCGCGTGGTGGCGGTGATGTCCGCCCTCAACCGCGCCGCCGGTGAGGTCTTCGCCTCGGGGAAGTTCAAGGTCCACGCCCTCACGGACGTGACGGGCTACGGCCTCTTGGGCCACCTGCTGGAGATGATGACCGGGGCGAAGGCGCGCGCCGTGCTGGACCTGGAGCGCATCCCCCTCATCTCGGACGTGCCCGCGCTGGCGGAGGCCGGCGTGGTGCCCGGCGGGACGAAGGCCAACCTCCTCCACGTGAAGAAGAAGGTCCGCTTCCCGGACGGGCTGCCCGAGCACATCCAGTGGGTGCTCGCGGACGCGCAGACCAACGGCGGCCTGCTGGCCAGCGTGCCCGCGCGCCACGCCCTGAAGGCGCTGAAGGCGCTGGAGGCCGCCGGCGTGGAGGCGGCCCTCATCGGTGAGGTCCGGGCGGGCAAGCCCGGCATCGACGTCGTCGGCTGAAGCACCGGCCGGCCCGGAGTTCGCCCCCGGAGGGCGGCTCCGGTAGCATGGTGTCCCGTCATGCCGCCGTCGCAACGCCCCCTCGCCCCCGTCCTGTGCCTGCTGCTGCTCCTGCCCGTCCTGGCCGGGGCGGCGGAGCGTCCCGCGCGCATCGTCATCGACCCGGGACACGGCGGGGCCAAGGAGGGCGCGAAGGGCCCGGGCGAGCTGCGGGAGAAGGACGTGGCCCTCCAGGTGGCGCAGCGCCTGCGGGCGCGGCTGGAGGCGGCCGGCGGCGAGGTGTACCTCACGCGGGAGCGCGACTCGCTGGTGTCACTGACCGAGCGCGTGTCCCTGACGAACGACCACGGCGCGGACCTCTTCATCTCCATCCACGCCAACTCCATGCCCACCAAGAAGATGCGCGCGCGCACCGAGGGCATCGAGACGTACTTCATGTCCGCCAACGCCTCCGGCGAGGCCGCGCGCGCGGTGGCGGACCGGGAGAACGCGGAGGCGCCGGTGGCCCGCGCCGCCCGGGGCGACTCCACGCTGGCCTTCATCCTCGAGGACCTGGTGCGCACGGAGGCGCACACGGACTCGTCCCGGCTGGCCTATGCCATCCACCCGCGCCTCATCGCCCGCACCCGCGCGGCGGACCGGGGCGTGCAGCAGGCGCCCTTCTTCGTCCTCTCGGGCGTGGAGTGTCCGGCCGTGCTCGTGGAGGTGGGCTACATCTCCCATCCCCAGGAGGGGCTGAAGCTGGGCCGCGCGGACTACCAGGAGAAGCTGGCCGAGGCGATTTCCGAGGGCGTGCTGACCTTCCTGAAGGAGACGCGCCGCCGCGACGCGGACCGGAGCCCCCAGCAGGTGGCCGGCCCGGTGTCTCCGTGAGTGCACGGGCCCCGAGGTAGACGGCGCGGCGCTGGCGCGGCTCTGGTAGACAGGGGCGGACCTCCCTACCCCAGGAGCCCGCCGTGCGTTCCTTCCAACGTGGTGCGCTGGACCTTCGCCCCGTCATCCTCACTCCCGGTGTCTCCCGCTACGCGGAAGGCTCCGTCCAGGTGGAGTTCGGCCACACCAAGGTGCTCGTCACCTGCTCCACGGAGGAGCGCGTTCCGCCGCACCTGATGGGCAAGGGCACCGGCTGGGTGACGGCCGAGTACGGCATGCTGCCGCGCGCCACGCACTCGCGGAACCAGCGCGAGTCCGCCAAGGGCAAGCAGACGGGCCGCACCATGGAAATCCAGCGCCTCATCGGCCGCTCGCTGCGCGCGGCGGTGGACCTGTCCACCCTGGGCCCCCGCACCCTCACCCTGGACTGCGACGTGCTCCAGGCCGACGGCGGCACGCGCACCGCCTCCATCACCGGGGCCTACGTGGCGCTGGTGCTCGCGCTGCGCCAGCTCCAGAAGGCCGGCACCCTCACCAAGCCGCCCAAGCTGACGCCGCTGGCCGCCGTGTCCGTGGGCGTGGTGAAGGGCGAGGTGCGGGTGGACCTGGACTACGACGAGGACTCCACCGCGGACGTGGACCTGAACCTCGTGGCCACCGCGGACGGCCGCATGGTGGAGCTGCAGGGCACCGCCGAGCACCAGCTCTTCGACCGCAAGACGCTGGATGCCATGGTGGACGGCGGGCTGGCCGCGATTCAGCAGCTCACCGCCGCGCAGGCCAAGGTGCTGGGATGACGCAGAAGCCCCGGCTGCTCTTCGCCACCTCCAACAAGGGGAAGCTGCGCGAATTGCGAGAGCTCGTCGGGGACGCGGTGGAGGTCGTGTCCCTCGCGGACCTGCCCCCCGTGCCCGAGCCCGAGGAGGATGCCGCCACCTTCGAGGGGAACGCGGTGAAGAAGGCCCGCGAGTACGCCCGGGCCACGGGGCTGCCCGCGCTGGCGGACGACTCGGGGCTGTGTGTGGACGCGCTGGACGGCAGGCCCGGGGTGCACTCGGCGCGCTATGCGCCGGGCGACGACAGGGCCCGCTACGAGAAGCTGCTGGCCGAGCTGGCCGGGGTGCCGGACGCGCGGCGCACCGCCGCGTTCCAGTGTGCGCTGGCGCTGGTGCTGCCCGGGGGCGAGACGAAGGTGGAGGTGGGCCGGTGCGAGGGCCGCATCGGCCACGCGCCACGGGGCACCCACGGCTTCGGCTATGACCCGGTGTTCGTCTTCCCGGACAAGGGCCGGACGATGGCGGAGCTCACCCCGGAGGAGAAGGCGGCGGTGTCGCACCGGGGGGCGGCCTTCCGGAAGATGCGGCCCCACCTGCTGAGCCTGCTGGCAGGCTGAGGACGCGGGCTGATTGCGCAGCCGTCAGGCAAGTCGGCCTTGCGCGTCCGTCCGGGATGGTTCAACAATGCCGGACCTTACTTCTCGGGGCGTAGCGCAGCCTGGTAGCGCACCTGCCTTGGGCGCAGGGGGTCGGAGGTTCGAATCCTCTCGCCCCGACTTGAAGTGAAGCAGTGGAAGCAGGCGGCCCGGCCAGCTCCAGTAGCTCAGCTGGATAGAGCACCGGCCTTCTAAGCCGGGGGTCGCAGGTTCGAGTCCTGCCTGGGGCGCCAACCTGCCTGCCGTTTTATTTGGGCCTTGTCAGGGCCCCGGCTTCCACGGTAGGGAAGCCGCCGCTTCAAAGCTGTGAAGTGCTGCACGGCGGCCATAGCTCAACTGGTTAGAGCGCAGGACTGTGACTCCTGAGGTTACCGGTTCGATCCCGGTTGGCCGCCCACCTTTTCCCGACCCGTTTCGTTGCGCTCGTAGCTCAACTGGATAGAGCACCGGGCTTCGAACCCGGGGGTTGGGGGTTCAAGTCCCTCCGAGCGCGCTCTTCCCGCCGCAAGGGTTGAACGGAAGACGCCCCCGCCACTCTTCGCAGCGGGGGCGCCCCCAGGTTCCTCTTCGGCTGTTGCTTCCGACGCTCAGGCCTCGTGGGCCACGCCGCTGCCGTTCTTCCCGGAGGCCGGGACGCGGCAGCGCAGCTCCGTCTCCGCCTCCAGCGCGGCCAGGTTCTCCCGCATCGCCTTGGCCCAGCGCGCCTTCGGCTGCTCCATCAGCTTCTCGTTGGCCATGTCGATGGTCTCACTGAGCTCCTCGTCGGAGAGCTCAGAGGCCGTCTTCCCCTTGTACGGGCCGAACGCCACCACCACCGCGCTCGCCTTGGGACGCGGCGCCGCCTCGACGGCGGCCTGCTTCTCCTCGGGCTCGGCCTCCACCGCCGCCTTGCCCTGACGGCGGGTGGGGGCGGCCGGGGCGGGCACGGCCTCCACCGGCACCGCGGCCTCGCGAGCGGGCACCGGTGCCAGCGGCACGTCGATGTCCAGCCTCGGCGCGGCCTCGCGCGGCTTCTCCTCCTTGACGACCGGCGCGGGCGCCAGGGTGGGGAAGGAGGCCTTCATGGGGCCGGGCTTCGAGCCCAGGACTTCGTAGGGGCCGCTGGCGCCCGGGGTGGGCTCCTCGTGATGCTGCTGGGGCTCGTAGTCCTCCGCCGGCATCTCCTCGCGCACGTACAGGCCGCCGAAGGCCTCCGGGTACGCCTTGCGCAGGGCCGCCACGCGGGCGCACTTCTCTATCATCGTCGTGGGAATCTTGGCCCACAGCGGCGTCTGCTGGACGTAGCCGCTGAAGTCCAGCCACACGACGACGGGCAGCTTCCCGTCCCGCACCACGCGCGCCCAGGCGCCCACCAGCGCGCCCTTGCGCTTGGCCGGGTTGAAGCGGTGCACCACCTCGCCCTTGCCCTGGTCCACGACGATTTCGTCCTCGGCGAACACCGCGCTCGCCTGGATGCCCCTGAAATCCGGGAAGCGCTCCGCCCGGGCGAGCATCCCCGCCTCGGAGGGCTGGAACTCGTACTTCGTCACCCAGTTGGGGCGCTCGCGGTTGCCGGTGTTCTGCCGGCGCGCCACGCAGAAGGCCTCCTTGAGGAGGGGGTCCAGACCGCTGCGCTTGCACTGCTCGATGAAGAGGGCGAACTCGTCCTCGCTGATGCCCTTGGGGCAGATGGTGCGCCGCACGAGCTCCGAGCGCTCACGGCTCCACGTACCCTGGGTGTTCGCTCCATCCGTCTTCTGGTGGGGGTTGGCTTCACTCACTGTCGTCTCCTGCTACGCCTGCGCGAAAAGGGCGGACGACCTCCGTCCGCCCGCCTGGTTGCTCCGGCGGCTGGCCCTGCTTCCAAGTTGTGGCTGCCCGCGTTCGACTCGCGCGCCCTCGCCCGGATGACCTGGGACGAAAAGCGTGCCGAGGCCATGTTGAACATCCACACCGCCCGCATGCTTCATGCGGCGGTGGAGCCGTTCCGGGGGCTGGCCGGCGGGCGGGCGGAGCGGCGTCAGGTGCTGGCTGAGCCGTGCGTCAGATCCACCGCTGGCGGGAATGAAGGGGGGCCCGAAAATACTTTTTGACAGAGCGGTCGGGCTTCTGTAGTTACCGCCGCCACTTGGACGCCGCGCAGGCGGCGGACCAGGGCAGTGCCGGGAGCGTAGCTCAATTGGCAGAGCAATGGACTCTTAATCCATAGGTTGTGGGTTCGATTCCCTCCGCTCTCACTCCGGGGCCCCTCCAGAAATGGAGGGGCCCCGTTTCTTTTTGGGCCCTCTGCCGTCCACCGGACGTTTCACGGTAAGACGGCCGCGCGCGCAACGCACCCTGGGCGGGTGGCGAAACTGGTAGACGCGCCAGACTTAGGATCTGGTACCGCAAGGTGTGAGGGTTCGAGTCCCTCCTCGCCCATTTCGCGTTGACCCGTTCGTGCCTATCCCCTAAAGGCGCACGTCCCACTTTTCCGGCGCCGCCCGGGACGGATGCCCGGGGCGGCGGCGAGCGAGGCCCGTATGAAGGTCCAGGTCGAGGAGCTCTCTCCCGTCGAGAAGAAGCTCTCCATCGAGGTCGAGAACGCCCGCGTGGCGGAGGAGCTCAACCGCGCGTACTCCAGGCTCGGCCAGCAGGTGCGTCTGCCTGGCTTCCGTCAGGGCAAGGTCCCCCGCCGCATCCTGGAGCAGCGCTTCAAGGATCAGGTCGAGGACGAGGTCATCCAGCGCGTCGTGCAGACGGCGTACGTGGAGGCCATCCGCGAGCACAACGTGGACGTCGTCGCCAACCCCCAGGTGACCAACTCCGGCATCAAGCCGGACGCGCCCTTCACCTTCGAGGCCCGGGTGGAGGTGAAGCCCAAGGTCGAGGCGAAGGACTACGTCGAGCTGCCCCTGACGAAGTCGGAGACGGCCGTCACCGACGAGCAGCTCAACGAGCAGCTGGAGCGCATGCGCCAGTCCATGGGCCGGCTGGAGCCGGTGACGGACCGTGACACCGCCGCCGCCGGTGACAACGTCACCGCGGACTTCGAGGCCACCGTGGACGGCCAGCCGTTCCCCGGCAGCAAGGGCGAGGGCGTGGGCTTCCAGGTGCAGCCCGGCGAGCTGATGGAGGGCAAGGCCGCTGCCCTGGAGGGCGTCAAGGTCGGCGAGTCCAAGGACATCGACTACGCCTTCGCCCAGGACTACCGCGTCGAAGAGGTCCGCGGGAAGACGGCGCGCTTCCATGTCACCGTGAAGAGCCTCCAGAAGGAGATCGTCCCCGAGCTCAACGACGAGTTCGCCAAGAGCTCGGGCATCGCCCAGTCCCTGGACGAGCTGCGCACCAAGCTGCGCACCGACATGGAGCGCTCGCGCAAGTCCCAGGTGGAGGGCGAGGAGCGCGAGGCCCTGATGAAGGCCGTCATCGAGCGCAACCCCTTCGAGGTGCCCCGCGCCATGGTGGAGCGCGCCATGGACTCCATGCTGCGCGGCGCCCTGCAGCAGCTGCAGCGCCAGGGCGTGGACCCCAGCCGCCTCAACCTGGACTTCAACCGCCTGCGCGAGGAGATGCGCGAGAAGGCCCTCCAGGAAGTGAAGGGCACGCTGCTGTTCGAGGCCATCGCCCAGAAGGAGGGCATCCAGGCCTCCGACGCGGACGTGGACGCGCGCATCGAACAGCTCGCCACCGAGGCCGGTCAGCCGGTCGCCGTGGTGAAGAAGTACTTCAAGGGCCCGGACGAGCGGCTCGGGTTGGCTCTCCGACTGAGGGAGGAAAAGACGATTGAATTCCTGAGGTCGCGGGCGAAGTATTCGTAAGGTTCATCTTCCGAGCTTGCGAGCTTCCGAGTCTCCCTAGAGGTCGACATGCCCTTCATGCCCGTTCCCTACGTCATCGAGCAGACCCACCGTGGTGAGCGCTCGTACGACATCTACAGCCGGCTCCTGAAGGACCGCATCGTCATGCTGGGCACGGAAATCGACGACGACGTGGCCAACGTCATCGTCGCCCAGCTCCTGTTCCTCGAGTCCGAGGACCCGGACAAGGACATCAACCTCTACGTCAACTCGCCTGGTGGCTCGGTGACGGCCGGCCTGGCCATCTACGACACCATGCAGTACCTGAAGTGTCCGGTGTCCACCATCTGCGTGGGGCAGGCGGCCTCCATGGGGGCCGTCCTCCTGCTCGCCGGTGCCAAGGGCAAGCGCTACTCCCTGCCCTCCAGCCGCATCATGATTCACCAGCCGCTCGGCGGCGTGCGCGGCCAGGCGACGGACATCGAAATCCAGGCCCGGGAAATCCTCCGGATGAAGGCCAAGCTCAACGAGCTCATCGTCAAGCACACCGGCCAGTCCATCGAGCGGGTGGAGAAGGACACGGACCGCGACTACTTCATGGGCGCGACCGAGGCGAAGGCCTACGGCATCATCGATGAAATCCAGACCCCCCGGAAGGTCGTGGGGCTGGGCAAGGAAGAGAAGAAGTAGGCGGGTATCCGGGGCCCCAGGCCTCGGTGGGCGGCCGGAGTCGCGGGAATGCGTCCCCGCGTCTCCGGCTTTCTGCTTTCTGCGTCACGGGCCTCCCCCTGTTAAGTACCCGGAAGGCGCGTGGACGTTCCGGACAGGGGCTGACTAGATTGGACCCGAGCCAGGGGTTGGGGCGTTTTCCGGGGTGGGGCCTTTCAGGCGCAGCGAGGGACTAAATGGCGGGCAAGAACGTGGAGAAGCGAGACAACCAGACCCTCTGCTGCTCCTTCTGCGGAAAGTCGCAGAAGGAAGTGAAGAAGCTCATCGCGGGGCCGACGGTCTACATCTGCGACGAGTGCATCGGGCTCTGCAACGACATCATCGCGGAGGAGATAGACCGCGAGGAGACCAAGGACACCAAGCTGCGCATCCCCCGGCCTTCCGAAATCAAGGCCGTGCTGGACGAGTACGTCATCGGCCAGGAGCGCGCGAAGAAGACGCTCTCGGTGGCGGTGCACAACCACTACAAGCGCATCGAGTCCAAGGTCGCGATGGAGGACGTGGAGCTCCAGAAGAGCAACATCCTCCTCTTGGGCCCCACCGGTAGCGGCAAGACGCTGCTGGCGCAGACGCTGGCGCGCATCCTCAACGTCCCCTTCACCATCGCCGACGCCACCTGCCTCACCGAGGCCGGCTACGTGGGCGAGGACGTGGAGAACATCATCGTCAACCTGCTCCAGGCCGCCGACCACGACATCGAGCGCGCCCAGCGGGGCATCGTCTACATCGACGAAATCGACAAGATTGCCCGCAAGTCGGAGAACCCCTCCATCACCCGCGACGTCAGCGGCGAGGGCGTGCAGCAGGCCCTGCTCAAGATCATCGAAGGCACGGTGGCCAACGTTCCGCCCAAGGGCGGCCGCAAGCACCCCCAGCAGGAGTTCCTGCAGGTGGACACCACCAACATCCTCTTCATCTGCGGCGGCGCCTTCGGCGGGCTGGACCAGGTGATTGAGCGGCGCCTGGGCGGGCGCAGCCTGGGCTTCGGCGCGGACATCCAGTCCAAGAAGCAGCGCAACCTCTCGGAGCTGCTCAAGCACGTGGAGCCGGAAGACTTGCTCAAGTTCGGCATGATTCCGGAGTTCATTGGCCGCCTGCCCATCATCACCGCGCTGGAGGAGCTGGACGAGCCCGCGCTCATCAACATCCTCAACCAGCCGAAGAACGCGCTCACCAAGCAGTACCGCAAGCTCTTCGAGCTGGACGGCGTCGCCCTGAAGTTCACCGACGGCGCGCTCAAGGCCATCGCCAGCGAGGCCATCCGCCGTAAGGCGGGCGCCCGCGGCCTGCGCTCCATCCTCGAGTCGGCCATGCTGGACGTGATGTACGAAATCCCGTCCCGCAAGACGGCCCGCGAGGTGCTCATCTCCGAGGAGGTCATCCTCAAGAAGAGCGAGCCGGTGGTGCTCCACTCCCAGGAGAAGGAGCCCGCCGAGCCCAAGAAGGAATCCGCCTAGCGTCCCTCCCTGGCCCCCGCGCGAGTCCGGCGGGGGCGGGCAGCGGGCAGGTGGTGCATGACGGGGCGCGTCACGGGGCCGGAAGGTGGCTCCGGCGCGCCCCGGGCGTCAGGAGGGGCCGGGCCTTTCCGGCCCCACCGCACTTTTTGTGGGACGGGCGGGGGCCTTTCTGTATGTGCTTGGGCCCCATGAGAAAGCTGCTCGTTCCCGCCCTCTTGTCCCTCGTCGCGTGTGCCAGCCAGAAGGAGGCGGCGCGCGAGGAGCTTCCGGCGGCCGCGTCCGCGGCACCGCCGTCCCAGAAGCAGGAGACCCCTCGAATGGCCTACCCCGCGACGCGGGCCGAGCAGCTCGTGGACACGCTGCATGGCGTGCAGGTGGCGGACCCGTACCGCTGGCTGGAGGACGAGAAGTCCCCCGAGGTGCAGGAGTGGATGAAGGCGCAGGACGCGCTGGCGCGCGAGGCCCTGGCGAAGATGCCGGGCCGGGACGCGCTCACCGCGCGCTTCAAGGAGCTCTTCTACTCGGACTCCATCTCCATCCCCGTGCGCCGCGCGGGCCGCTACTTCTACATCCGCACGCACAAGGACAAGGAGAAGGCCGTCCTCTACTGGCGTGACGGGGAGAAGGGGCAGGAGAAGGTCCTGTTGGACCCGAACACCTGGAGCAAGGACGGCACCGTCTCCATGGGCACGTGGGTGCCCTCGTGGGACGGCAAGAAGCTGGCCTTCGCCCAGAAGCCCAACGCCGCGGACGAGGCGGTGCTCCACGTGGTGGACGTGGACACCGGCGAGTGGTCCAAGGTGGACGTCATCGAGGGCGGCAAGTACGCCTCGCCCCGGTGGACGCCGGACAACAAGGGCTTCTATTACGAGTGGCTGCCCACCGACCCGAGCATCCCGGTGGACGCGCGGCCCGGCTACACCACCATCCGCTTCCACAAGGTCGGCACGGACCCGAAGACGGACACGCTGGTGCACCCGCGCACGGGCGACCCCACCACGTTCCTCCAGAGCGACTTGAGCACGGACGGCAAGTACCTCTTCGTCTACATCCTGCGCGGCTGGAGCGAGAACGACATCTACTGGAAGCGGCCGGGCGAGAAGGACTTCCGCCTGCTGGTGAAGGGGAAGGGCGCGAAGTACGGCGTGCAGGCGTGGAAGGACCGCTTCTACGTCACCACGGACGAGGGCGCCCCGCGCCAGCGCGTCTTCGAGGTGGACCCGGCGAAGACGGAGCGCGCCGCGTGGAAGGAAATCGTCCCCGAGGACCCGGTGGCGGCCCTCAAGGGCGTCAACATCGTCGGCGGGCACCTGGCGCTGGAGTACCTCAAGGACGCCACGTCGGAGCTGCGCGTGACGACGCTGAAGGGCCAGCCGGTGCGCACCGTGCAGTTGCCGGGGGTGGGCGCGTCGTCCAACCTGGTGGGCCTGGAGGACCAGGACGAGGCGTACTTCTCCTTCACGTCCTTCACCACGCCGCGGCTCGTCTACAAGACGTCCGTCAGCAGCGGGAAGGCCGAGCTGTGGGCGAAGGTGGAGCTGCCCATGGACCCGTCCGCCTACGTGGTGGAGCAGGTCTTCTACAAGTCGAAGGACGGCACCCGGGTGCCCATGTTCGTGGTGTACCGCAAGGGCCTGAACCGCGAGGGCAACGCGCCCACGCTGCTGTACGGGTACGGCGGCTTCAACGTGAGCATGGAGCCCACCTTCCGCTCCAGCATCCTCCCCTGGCTGGACGCCGGCGGCGTCTACGCGGTGGCCAACCTGCGCGGGGGCGGCGAGTACGGCACGGCATGGCACGAGGCCGGGCGCATGGAGCGCAAGCAGAACGTCTTCGACGACTTCCACGCGGCGGCCGAGTTCCTCGTCCGGGAGAAGTACACGCAGCCGAAGCGGCTGGCCGTCTACGGCGGCAGCAATGGCGGCCTGCTGGTGGGCGCGGTGATGACGCAGCGCCCGGAGCTGTACGGCGCGGTGGTGTGCGCGGTGCCGCTGCTGGACATGGTGCGCTACCACCTCTTCGGCAGTGGCCGGACGTGGATTCCGGAGTACGGCACTGCGGAGAAGCCCGAGGACTTCAAGACGCTGCACGCCTACTCGCCCTACCACCACGTGCGGCCGGACGTGCGCTACCCGGCCCTCCTGATGATGGCCGCGGACCACGACGACCGGGTGGACCCCATGCACGCGCGCAAGTTCGTGGCGGCGGTGCAGAACTCGCCAGGTAACCAGGCGCCCGTGCTCCTGCGCATCGAAATGAACGCGGGCCACGGTGGCGCGGACCAGGTGGCCAAGACGATTGAGTCCAATGCGGACCTCTACGCGTTTCTCTTCCACGCCCTGGGCGTACAAGGGCTCCAGGGTGGGGTGGCTGCGCAGGGCCGCTGACATACCGGGCGGACACCCGACGCGGCACGGGTGTTCCCTTGATGGCAGCACTGCGTTCCCCAATCTTGTGGCGGGGAACGTCGTGCGAAATCGCCGTGTTATAGACGTGCTTCACCCCGTGTGCGCGCCAGGTGGGCGTGCGGACGGGCAACTCTTCAATGGCCTGCCTCCCCGGCAGGCCAGCAGGTGGCGGATACATGTTCTTCGGACGTGACGACAAGAAGGAAGCCCAGAAGCGGGGACTGACGGTCCCGCTCTTGCCCCTTCGGGACATCATCGTGTTCCCTCACATGGTGGTGCCGCTGTTCGTCGGCCGGGAGAAGTCCATCGCGGCGCTCAAGGACGCGATGGCGCACAAGGGGCCGGACGACAAGGCCGTCATCCTGCTGGCCGCGCAGAAGAAGGCCAAGACCAACGACCCCACTCCGGACGACATCTTCCACTTCGGCACGCTGGGCCACGTCATCCAGCTCCTCCCGCTGCCCGACGGCACGGTGAAGGTGCTGGTGGAAGGCGTGCGCAGGGCCAAGGTGAAGAAGTTCCACCCCAACGACGCCTTCTTCATGGTGGAGGTGGAGGAGGTCGAGGAGCAGACGGAGAAGAGCGTGGAGCTGGAGGCGCTGGTCCGCAGCGTCCACTCCGTGTTCGAGGCCTTCGTCAAGCTCAACAAGCGCATCCCGCCCGAGATGCTCATGCAGGTGGCGAGCATCGACGACCCGGCGCGCCTGGCCGACACCATCGTCGCGCACCTCTCCCTCAAGCTGAACGACAAGCAGGCCCTGCTCGAGACGGAGTCCCCGGCCAAGCGCCTGGAGAAGCTCTACGAGCTGATGCAGGGTGAGATCGAGATTCTCCAGGTTGAGAAGAAGATCCGCACGCGCGTCAAGAAGCAGATGGAGAAGACCCAGAAGGAGTACTACCTGAATGAGCAGATGCAGGCCATTCAGAAGGAGCTGGGTGAGCGCGACGAGTTCAAGAACGAGATTCAGGAGATTGAAGAGAAGCTGAAGAACAAGCGGATGAGCAAGGAGGCCACGCTCAAGGTCAAGAAGGAGCTGAAGAAGCTCCGGATGATGAGCCCGATGAGCGCGGAGGCCACCGTCGTCCGCAACTACATCGACTGGATCATCAGCCTCCCCTGGTACGACGAGACCCAGGACCGCCTGGACGTCACCGAGGCGGAGCGGGTGCTCAACGAGGACCACTACGGCCTGAAGAAGCCGAAGGAGCGCATCCTCGAGTACCTGGCCGTGCAGCAGCTGGTGAAGAAGCTCAAGGGCCCCGTGCTGTGCTTCGTCGGTCCTCCGGGCGTGGGCAAGACGTCGCTGGCGCGCTCGATTGCTCGGGCCACCGGCCGCAAGTTCGTGCGCCTGTCCCTGGGCGGCGTGCGTGACGAGGCGGAGATTCGCGGCCACCGGCGCACGTACATCGGCGCGATGCCGGGCAAGCTCATCCAGTCGCTGAAGAAGGCGGGCAGCAACAACCCCGTCTTCCTGCTCGACGAAATCGACAAGATGTCCACCGACTTCCGTGGCGACCCGAGCGCGGCGCTGCTGGAGGTGCTGGACCCCGAGCAGAACCACAACTTCAACGACCACTACCTGGACCTCGACTACGACCTGTCCAAGGTGATGTTCATCTGCACCGCGAACACGATGCACAACATCCCCGGTCCCCTCCAGGACCGCATGGAGGTGATTCGCATCGCGGGGTACACCGAGCCGGAGAAGCTCTCCATCGCCCGGCGCTACCTCATCCCGAAGGAGCAGGAGGCCAACGGGCTGACGGAGCTGAAGGTGGACTTCACCAACCAGGCGCTGCGGACCATCATCCACCGCTACACGCGTGAGTCCGGTGTGCGCTCGCTCGAGCGTGAGATTGGCGGCGTGTTCCGGAAGATTGCCCGCGACGTGCTGAAGAACGGCAAGCGGGACGTCATCGACGTGGACCGCAAGACGGCGATGAAGTTCCTGGGCACGCCCCGGTTCCGCTACGGCGTGGCGGAGCAGGAGGACCAGGTGGGCATCGTCACGGGCCTGGCGTGGACGGAGCTCGGCGGTGAGATTCTGACCACCGAGGCGACGATGATGCCGGGCAAGGGCAAGCTCATCATCACCGGCAAGCTCGGTGAGGTGATGCAGGAGTCCGCGCAGGCGGCCATGTCGTACGTGCGCAGCCGGGCGGACCGCTTCGGCATCGACCGCAAGGTGTTCGAGAACTACGACATCCACGTCCACCTGCCGGAGGGCGCCATTCCGAAGGACGGCCCCTCGGCCGGCGTCACCATCTGCACGGCGCTGGTGAGCGCGCTGACGCGCACCCTGATTCGCCGCGACGTGGCGATGACGGGCGAAATCACGCTGCGCGGGCGGGTGCTCCCCATCGGCGGCCTGAAGGAGAAGACGCTGGCCGCGCACCGGGCGGGCATCAAGACGGTCCTGATTCCGAAGGCCAACAAGAAGGACCTGAAGGACATCCCGCTGAAGATTCGCAAGCAGCTGCGCATCGTCCCCGTGGAGTTCGTGGACGACGTGCTGCGCGAGGCGCTGGTGCTGGACAAGCCCGAGGAGTTCGGCCGCAAGCCGCTCTCCACCGACGGGACCCGGACGGGCGCGGGCCCGGAGCTGCCGGCCTCGGCGCCGGTGGGCGCTCCGGCGTAGCAGTCGGAAACCTCAGCGCGAAGTGACGAGAAGCCAGGACGCCGGATGACTCAGGTCACCGGTCTCCTGGCTTCTCTCTTTTCTGACGTGGTGCGGCGGCGCCCGGTGGGTCCGTCAATTTCAAGAGTCTTTCGAGTCCTGTAGATTCTCGCGGCTTCCACTCGGAGTAGCCGGACGCGGTCGGGCGTCCCGTATTTGGAGTGCAGCACTCTCACTCCAAGCTGGAACGAGGACTCCATGACGCGAGAAGCCCGACTGTGGTGGGCATGGGTAGTACTGTCCCTCTGCATCCCGGTGGCTGGATGTGAAGTCCAGCGGGCTCCGGGTGCAGTGCAAGAGGTGAATGCGCCCGCGCCATTCGCGAATGAGGCGCCGGCGATTACCTCGGTGGTGGCGAGCCGGGCGACGGTGGAGGTGGGAGAGGCCACTGCGGTGGTGGCCAGTGCCAGCGACAACGACGGTGACAGCCTGGGCTACCAGTGGTCAGCGGGGTGCGAGGGGACGTGGACCCATGCCACCCAGGCCGCCGCCAGCTTCACGCCGACGGCGCAGCCGCCCGCGGGCAGTCCGTGCGCCCGGTGCGCGCTGACGGTGACGGTGACGGACGGGAGAGGCGGGCAGACGACGGGGATACTCGGCATCTGCGTGGAGCCGAAGCCGACGGCGTGCTTTCCACCTGAAATCGTGGAGTCCTACCAGTCGAGCCCCACCGTGCCGGCGTCGGGCGGGACGGTGGACTTCCGGGTGGAGGCGAGTGACGCGCAGGGCAGTGCGCTGACGTTCTCGTGGCAGACGAACGTAGGGACCCTGTCGCCTGCGACCCGTGGAGCGGCAACGAGCGAGGTCGTCTGGACTGCGCCCGCGTGCGTGGCGGAAGGTACGACGCCCACGGTGACGGTGACGGTGAGCAACGCGCTGGGCCTGTCCACTGGCAACTCCTTCACCTTGCAGGGTGGCTCGCCGTGCGTGGCTTCCACGTGGACTCGCGTTGCTGCTGGCGACACTCACACGGTGGCGATGAGGCAGGACGGCACCGTCTGGGCCTGGGGTGACAACTTCGAGGGCCAACTGGGGGACGGGACGACTACGACTCGGTTGGCGCCGGTGCAGGTGCCGGGCCTGACGGGCGTCACCGCCATTGCTGCTGACTATAGGCACTCGGTGGCGTTGAGGGAGGATGGCACCGTCTGGGCCTGGGGATTCAACACCTACGGCCAACTGGGGGATGGGACGAATACGCGTCGGCCGACGCCGGTGCAGGTGACGGGCCTGACGGGCGTCACCGCCATCGCTGCTGGCGGCAGGCACACGTTGGCGTTGAAGTCGGACGGCACCGTCTGGGCCTGGGGATACAACGCCGATGGCCAACTGGGGGACAGGACGCGTACGACTCGGTGGACGCCGGTGCAGGTGACGGGCCTGACGGGCGCCACCGCCCTCGCTGCTGGCGACGTGCACACGGTGGCGATGAGGGCGGACGGCACCGTCTGGGCCTGGGGACACAACATCGGCCAACTGGGAGACGGGACGAGTACGCATCGGCCGACGCCGGTGCAGGTGACGGGCCTGACGGGCGCCACCGCTATCACTGCTGGCGTGAAGTCCACGTTGGCGCTGAGGGCGGACGGCACCGTCTGGGCCTGGGGATACAACTACCACGAACAGCTGGGGAGCGCGGCGGGTCTGACTCAGATGACGCCGGTGCAGGTGCCGGGCCTGACGGGCGTGACCGCTATCGCTGGTGGCGACAGTCACACGGTGGCAAGGAGGGAGGACGGCACCGTCTGGGCCTTGGGAGACAACTTCTTCGGTCAACTGGGAGATGGAACGGCCGGCTACCACATGACTCCGGTGCAGGTGACTCCGTGATGAATGGGGTGCGGACGTGGTTGATGTGGATGGCACTGGCCCTTCCTCGTGACGGCGCAGGGCGAGGACAACGCAGCCCGTCCGTAGCGCGGTGAAGGCTCCTCTGCTCGACGAGGGGCCGGCCCGCTGAAGTGACGAGAGGCCAGGACGCCGGACGACCGAGGTCGCCGGTCTCCTGGCTTCTCTTTTTCTGACGTGGCGCGCTTCGGGGTACAACCCGGTCCGGTGGCTGCGCGCGCTCGACTCCGGTGGTGGTGTCTCCTGGTGGCCCTGGTGGCTGGGGCCTGTGGGCCCTGTGGCTTCCAGCAGGACCCGGGCGTGAAGGTGGTGGTGCCGGCGATGCCCACCACGCTGGACTGGAGCCACTCGGACCCGGAGAGCTGGGCCAACTATCCCATCATGCTGGCCACCCAGCGCGGCCTCACGCAGCTGGGGGCGGACTACTCCGTGCAGCCCGGCCTGGCCGAGCGGTGGGAGCGCACCACCGACGGGCAGGGACGCGAGGTGTACACGTTCCACCTGCGGCGGGACGTGCGCTGGTCCGACGGCTCGCCGCTCACCGCGCGCGACTTCGTTGTCGGCTGGCGGCGCGCGTTGCGGGGACGCGAGCGTGGAGAGATGGCCGACCTGGAGGGCGCGGCGGAAGCGCTGGCGCTGCAGGAGCGCGGTGCTCCGGACGCGGAGGTGCGCGCGGCGCTGGAGCGCGTCGGTGTGCAGGCCGTGGACGCGCACACGCTGCGGGTGACGCTGGCCCGGCCGCGCAGCTACTTCCTGGCTCGCGTCGCCAACGTCTACATCTTCTATCCCGCGCCCGCGGCGGACCTGGAGGGCAAGCCGGACGAGGCGGTCCGCGACTACTTCGACCGGCCACGCGACGGCCGGCCGCTGGCGCTGGGGCCCTACCGGGTGGAGCGCTGGGACCGCGCGGGAGAGCGCGTGCGGCTCGTCTACAACCCGGCCACGGCGTTTCCTCCGCCGCTGCAGCCCGGTGAGACGCCCGCGCCCGTCATCACGCTGATGAAGTCGGAGATTGGCGCGGCGCTGTACGAGCGCGGCCGGGTGGACTTCGTCTTCATGGACAGCGCCGCGTCGCTGCGCCTGCGCCGGCCCGAGGACCTTCAGCGCGAGCCGCTGCTGTCCACGTACTACCTCGCCTTCAACACCGAGCGGGCGCCGCTGGACCGGCCCGAGGTGCGGCGCGCCCTGTCCATGGCGCTGGACCGCGAGGCGCTGATGGCGGGACTGCTGCCGGCGGCACGTCCGACGAACGTGCTGCTCCCGCCGGAGCTGCCCGGCGCCGCCACCGCCGAGGAGGCCGCTCGCCTGCCTCGCTACGCGCCCGAGGCCGCGAGGGCGGCGCTGAAGGGCGTGCCGGGCCTGGACCGGCCGCTGAGGCTCATCTACCGGCAGGGTGATGGCTTCGTGCCGGAGGTGGCCATCGCCGAGCGTATCGCGGCGCAGCTGGCCCGGATGGGCGTGCAGGTGGTGCTCGAGGCGCGCTCGGACTTCACCGCGGAGGTCGCCCGGCGCACGGCTCAGGGGCCTCGTGGGTATGACCTGTACATGCGGCGCCTGGGCGGCGACTACGCGCACCCCAACACGTTCTTCACGCTCTTCGAGCGCGAGGGCAATCACCAGACGGGCTGGGAGACGCAGGCGGGCGGCGAGCCCATGGCCCGCTTCGAGCGGCTGCTGGAGGCGGGAGACGGGGAGCCGGATGAGGCGCGTGCTCGCTCTCTGTACGCGCAGGCCCAGGAGGTGCTCGTGGGCGAGCAGGCGGTGATTGCGCCCATCTACCACCCGGACCGGTACTTCCGGGCCCGCGCACGGCTGCGCGGGCTGGACGTGGACCCCTTCAACTTCCTCGCCCTGCGCTCGATGCGACTGGGGCCCGCCGGGGACCTCAAGGCCGGGGTGTCCCCATGATGCTGACGGCGGCGCGGCTGCTGCGGCGGTCTACCGATGCTGAATCCGCCCGGGCCGAGGTGTCCTCATGATGGCGATAGCGCGGAAGCTGTCGCGTCAGCTCGTGCTGGTGCCCATCGTTGCCGTCGTCTCCTACTTCCTCATGGCGGCGCTGCCGCTCACCACGGAGACGGAGTCCAAGCGCCAGGTCTCCAAGGAGCTGTCCGCTTCGTACCAGCGCGACCTCGGCATCGGTGAGCCGCTGGGGTTCCTTCGCCCCTGGCAGAAGCTCTTCCGCGGCGAGCGCCTCGGTACCAGCGCGCAGGGCATCACCGGCGACGAGCTGCTGCTCAAGCTCTCCGGCAGCGTGGGCGTGGGACTGATGGCGCTGCCGCTCGCGCTGGTGTGGGCGCTGGGCTTCGCGCTGCTGCGCACCCGGTGGCGCCGGGGCCGGTGGGCCGCGCTCGGTGACGCGGTGCCGGCCGTCGCCTTCGGCACGCCCGTCTTCATCCCCGCGCTGCTGCTGGCGCCTGCTGTCGTGGAGCGCGGCAACATGCTCCCCGAGCTGTGCGCGGCGCTCGTCACGTCCATCTGGCCCGGCATCTTCCTGGGCACGCTCGTCGGTGACTCGCTGGAGACCGAGCTGTCCCGCGACTACGTGCGCACCGCGCTGAGCAAGGGGCTGGCCCAGGCCACCGTGCTGCGCCGCCACGTGCTCCCCAACGTGTGGCCTGCCCTCCTGGACGCCGTGGGCCCGGTGGCCACGTCGCTGCTTGCCGGCTCCTTCGCCGCGGAGCGCGTCTTCGGCCTGCCTTACTTCGGCCAGCTCTACGTCCTCGCCGTGCTCAACAAGCAGGTCGCCGTCGTCGTGGTGGCCACCACCACCTTCGCATCGCTGCTCGTCGTCGTGAGCCTCGCGGTGGAGGCGCTCCGCTACGTCGTGGACCCGCGCTCGCGGGAGGCCTCCACATGAGCCGCGTTCCTCCTCGCGCCCGCTTCGGCCTGACGCTCCTCATCGGCCTGGGCCTGCTCAGCCTCGTCGCGGGCCGCCTCTTCCCGGAGGCGCTCGCCAGCACCTGTCCGCTGGGCATGGACCCGACACGCCCCGACCGCACCGTGTGCGAGCTGGCCTTCGGTGGGCTCTGGGTCTCCCTCGCCGTGGGCCTCGCCGCCGGGGCGCTGTCCACGCTCATCGGCCTCACCGTGGCCGCCGTGGCGCGCCTGTCCGGCGGCGCCGTGGAGCAGGCCCTGCTGCGCGCCGTGGACGCCGTCTTCGCGCTCCCCGACGTGCTCGTGGTCATGGTGCTCCAGCTCGCGGGCCAGTCGCTCGCGGACGCGGGGCAGAGTGGGGGGCTGGGCCCCTTCGGGCTGATGGTCGCCTCCCTCGCCCTGGTGGGCTGGGCGGGCCCGGCGCGCATGTTCCGCAACCGGCTGGCCACCCTTGAGTCCCAGGAGTACGTGGCGGCCGCCCGGGCGCTCGGCGGCGGGGGCGCGCATGTGCTGCGCGTCCACCTGTGGCCCGCGCTGCGCCCCTTCGCGCTGGCGGTGTTCCTCAGCCGCCTGCCCGCCGCCATCCTCACCGAGTCCACCGTGAGCTTCTTCGGCATCGCCCGCATGGAGCCCATGTCCCTGGGCCGCTACCTGGGCACCAGCTACGCGGCCCTCATCGACGAGGGCGGTGGCCGCGTGGTGCTGCCTGCCTGGGCGCTGCTCGTGCTGCTGGTGCTCGGCGCCTCGCTCGCCTCCCAGGCGCTCTCGGCGAGCCCCCGCCGCGCCGTCTGAGGGTACATCGGGGGTGGGGGAGGCACCCGGGACGTGGAATTCCCAACGTTGGGGGGTGGGTTTCCATCACACGGAAACCTTTTGCCCAACCGGTGAACTCATGTCCCTCCCCACCACCGAAGAGCTCTCCCTCTCCACCGGACTCGACACCAACGAGCGCAAGGAGCGCAGTGACGAGCTGCGTGTAGAGGCCGTCCGTGGCGCGGTGCTCGTGGTGGAGGACGACCCGACGCACCGGGAGATTCTCGTGGAGATGCTGGCGGGCTGGGGCTACGAGCCGCTCCCCGTCGGCAGCGCCGAGGAGGCGGAGTTCGCCGTGCGCAACAAGCGCATGGACGCCGCCATCGTCGACGTCTTCCTGCCCGGCCGCAGCGGCGCCACGCTGATGTCCCGGCTGCGCGAGCGCTTCCCGCAGTCCGTCCTCATCGGCGTGAGCGCGATGAGCGACGCGGCCATGGCGCGCAAGTGCAAGGGCCTGGGCGCGGACCTCTTCATCGGCAAGCCCCTGAGCCCCGAGCGGCTTGCCGAGGCGCTCCAGTCCAAGCACACGAGCTGGCACTGACGCCGACCCCGTTTCGCGAGGTGGACGGCCCCGGAACCCACGGGTCGGGTTCCGGTTGCGCCGCCCCCGCGAACGGTTGATGCTTCTCCTGTGAAGAACCTCGCTCCCGGACTTCTGCTGGCCATGCCCCAGCTCGGGGACCCGAACTTCTACCGCTCGGTCATCCTCATGATCGAGCACGGGGAGACGGGCTCCATGGGGCTCGTCATCAACCGGGGTGCGCCCCTGACGCTCGGCGAGCTGGCGAGCGGGCAGAACCTGGGCATCTCCTCCGTGCGCGCCAGCCAGCCCGTCTTCGTGGGCGGCCCGGTGGAGCCGCAGCGGGGCTTCGTCCTCCATGACTTCGCGGAGCTGACGGAGAAGCACCCGGTGATGCCCGGCCTGTACCTGAGCGTGACGCTGGACGCGCTGGGGCCCCTGCTGGAGAACCCGTCGCCGCGCCTGCGCTTCTGCCTGGGCTACGCCGGCTGGGGCCCCAAGCAACTGGAGAGCGAGATTGCGGCCGGTTCCTGGCTCTTCGCCGAGGCCACCGCCGACGCGGTGCTGGAGCTGGAGCCCGGTAAATTGTGGGAGACCACGTTGCGTGGCATGGGCGTGGACCCGGCCATGCTGGTGATGGGAAGGGGAATGAACTGATGCTCGACGCCGAGTTCGTCCGTGGCCGCATCCTGGATGCCCTGCCGGGCTCCGAGGTGGAGGTTAGAGATACCACCGGGACGGGGGACCACTTCGAGGCCCGGGTGGTGAGCCCCGACTTCGCGGGCAAGCCCATGGTGCAGCAGCATCAACTGGTGTACGCGCCCCTCCAGCAGTGGCTGAAGTCGGGCGAGCTGCATGCGCTCGCGCTCAAGACCTATTCGCCCGAGCAGTGGAAGAAGCTCGGGCCTCGCTAGAAGGAGACGGACGAATGACCCCCGAGCTCAAGACGCGGTTGGAGCAGGAGACGAAGTCGCACAAGATCGTCCTGTTCATGAAGGGCAACGCCCTGTTCCCGCAGTGCGGCTTCTCCGCGCGGGCGCTGCAGATCCTCCAGCCGTACGGCGAGGTCCACACCGTGGACGTCCTGGCCGACCCGGAGGTGCGCCAGGGCATCAAGGACCTCACCAACTGGCCCACCATTCCGCAGATCTTCATCAACGGGCAGTTCGTCGGCGGCTCCGACATCCTGATGGAGCTGGCCGAGCGCGGCGAGCTGGCGGACCTGGTCGCCGGCAAGTCCCCGGCCTGAGTCGTCCCGCGGGCTTGGGGGAGCGGGAGAGGCTACCTCTCCCGACAGGGGGAAGAGGCGGGGGAGACCGCCTCCCCCGACAGCGGCTAGACTGGCGTCGCCGCTGCCCCGAGGAATCCCGTGGTCACCGCAACACAGCCCAACTCCCCTGAGAAGCAGGACGAGTCCGCCGACGTGCCGGGAGTCCCGGCCGCCCAGGCGAACGTCCCCGTCGCTGGAACCAACGCCGCCGTCGCCCTGACGGACACCGTGCTCCCGGCCAACGCGCCCGGCGTGGCGGTGGACCCGGACGACCTGGTGTCCACCGTCAAGACGCCCACCCTCATGGAGAAGGTGCAGGAGTTCCGCACCCGCCATGAGAAGTGGGAGATGGCCGCCTTCTTCTTCGGCGGCTTCCTCTACGACATCGTCTCGCTCAGCCGCATCGACGACACGCTGACGCTCGTGCAGAGCTTCGCGTACCTCGTCATCCTGTCCACGCTGCTGCTCCTGGAGCAGCGCTTCCCTGAAGGCTCCGAGCCGCCGAAGTTCCTGGTGAAGGTGTGGCGCTGGCGCGAAGACGCCGTGCACTTCTTCTTCGGCAGCCTGCTCAGCGTCTTCATGCTGCTGCTCTTCAAGAGCACGTCCGGCTTCACGCCCTACCTCTTCGTCGTGGGCCTGTTCGCGCTGCTGGTGGCCAACGAATTGCCCCAGTTCCGCAAGGTGGGCCCCATCATCCGCGTGGTGCTGCTCAGCCTGTGCGTGACGCTCTACTTCGCCTGCCTGCTGCCGGTGGTGTTCGGCCGCATGGGCCTCTGGGTGTTCCTGCTGGCGCTGGCCCTGGGCAGCGCGAGCGTCTTCGGGCTGATGCGCCTGATTGAGCGCTGGCGCCCGGACGTGGAGTTCCTCATCCGCAACGTGGCCATTCCGGGCTTTGGCGTGCAGGCCGCGCTGCTCGTCTGCTACCTGGTGGGCGTGATTCCGCCGCTGCCGGTGGCCGTGCAGTTCGCGGACATCTACCACGACGTGAAGCGGGTCAGCCCGGGCGTGTACCACCTGTCCACCGTGGACCTGAGCGTCTGGTACAAGCCGTGGACGTGGTTCGGCCCGGACTTCGTGATGAAGCCCGGCGACAAGCCCTACTACTTCTACCGTGTCTTCGCGCCCAAGGGCTTCGCGCCCTACAAGGTCCGCGTCCGCTGGTACTACGACCACCCGGAGAAGGGCTGGACGACGAACGGCAACGGCTTCCTGATGACCGTCAACAGCAACGGGACGGACGGCGGGTACCGCTCCTTCGCGTACACGTCCAACGTGAAGCCCGGCGACTGGCGCGTGGTGCTGGAGACGGAGGACGGGCACGAAATCCACCGCATCAACTTCTCCGCCGGCCTGGACGAGCGCACCGAGCCGCGCCAGTTCGACGTGGAGGTCTCCACGCTGAAGGAAGTGGCGCCGCTGTCCCTGGAGGACTGGCAGAAGACGCTCAAGCCGGGGACGAAGCCGGCGGTGGCCGCACCCGCGGCCGGCGGGACGGGCACGGAGCCCGCCGCGCCGGAAGCCGCGGCGCCGTAGCGGCTACTTCTTCGCGGCCTTCCACACGGACTTCATCCACGCCTCCACGTCCTTCGCGGTGCGCGGAATCTTCGAGGAGAGGACCTTGCAGCCGCGCGCGGTGACGACGACGTCGTCCTCGATGCGCACGCCGATGCCGCGGTAGCGCCGCGGCACGGTGAGGTCGTCCGTCTGGAAGTACAGGCCGGGCTCCACCGTCAGCACCATGCCGGCCTGGAGCTTGCCGTACTTGTACGCCTCCTGCCGCGCCTGGGCGCAGTCGTGCACGTCCAGGCCCAGCATGTGGCTGACGTTGTGGAGCGAGTAGCGCTTGTAGAACTGGTGCTCGTCCTTGAGCGCCTCCTTCGCGTCCTCGAGGATGCCCAGCGACTCCAGGCCCTCGGCCAGCACGCGCATGGCCGCGCGGTTGGGCTCCATGAAGTCGTTGCCCGGCTTCACCGCGGCGATGGCAGCGTCCTGCGCCGCCAGCACCAGCTCGTACACCTCGCGCTGCTCCTTGGAGAACTTCCCGGACAGCGGCAGCGTGCGGGTGATGTCCGCGGTGTAGAGCGTGTGGCCCTCCACGCCCGCGTCCAGCAGGAGCAAATCTCCCGGCACCAGCGGGCCGTCGTTGCGCGTCCAGTGCAGCACGCAGGCGTGGGAGCCGCTGGCGGCGATGGTGCCGTAGCCCACGTCGTTGCCCTCCACGCGGGCCCGGAGGTTGAAGATGCCCTCCACGTAGCGCTCCGTCTTCGCCGTCTTCAGGCCGCGGATGACGTCCTCGAAGCCGCGCTGGGTGGAGTCGATGGAGGCCTGCAGCTCGCGCAGCTCCTGCTCGTCCTTGAGCAGCCGCAGCTCCGACAGCGCCTGGGCCAGGGCCTTGTCGCGCGCGCCGCCCTCGGGCACCGCGGTGTCCACCTGGGGCGAGTACCCGCGCAGCACGCGCGTGGCCTGGCTCGCCGCGCCGCCCAGCCCGGCGAGGACGTCCTTCAGCGTGTCGAGCCCGCGCGCCTCGTCCACGCCGAAGCGGGCCTGGCTCTCCTTCACGCCCAGCCGGGGGCCCACCCACAGCTCGCCCTTCACGCGGTCCGTGAAGAACGTCGCGTCGCTGCGGCCCGGGTTGGGCTCCACGAAGAGGACGTCGGTGTGGCCGCCACCTTCTTTGGGCAGGAGGATGAGGACGCAGTCCGGCTCGGTGTTGCCGGTGAGGTAGTAGAAGTCGCTGCCCGGCCGGAAGCGGTAGTGGGTGTCGTTGGCGCGCACCTTCTCGTGGCCGGTGGGGATGACGAGCGTCTCCCCGGGGAACAGCTTGGAGAGCGCCTTGCGGCGGGCGCGGAAGGCGTCGGCCCCCTTGAGCTTCGGCGGCAGCTTCTTCGCGCCGGGCTTCCAGCGCTTCACCATGAAGTCGAGCAGCGCCGGCGGGGGCACCGTGTCGTGGCTGGCGGGCTTCGCGGGCGCGGCCTGCGGCTCGGAGGTGACGAGGGGCTGCTGCTCACCCACGGCGGGCTGCGCGGTGCCGTCGGCGGCGGGGGAGGAGGAGGCGGAAGGGATGGACGTGGCCATGGCGTACGACTCTTGAACAGCGGCCCGCGGCCCTTCAAGTCCGAGTTGGCTCCTGCCCTGGCGCAGTGTCCTCCCGGAGAAGGGCCACCTGCCCCAGGAGGACGGGCACGGCCGTCTCCACGCGCAGGATTCGGGGGCCCAGGGAGAAGGGGCGGAAGCCATGGGCCTCCAGGAGCTCCGCCTCGAAGGGCACCCAGCCTCCGTCCGGGCCAATGGCCAGCACCACCCGCTCGGCCGTGTCCGCCCCGGCCGCGCGCAGGGGCTGCCTCGCGGGCGGGTGGGGGAGCAGGCGGACGCTCCGGACGCCAAAGACGCTGTCGAGCTCGTCCTCCACGAAGGGGCGGAAGCGCTCGCGCACGAGGACCTCGGGGAGGTGGGTGTCCCGGGCCTGCTCCAGGCCCTGGAGGAGCAGCTCGTGGATGAAGGCGGGGTCCAGCACCTTGGAGTCGAAGTAGCTCTTCTCCACCCGCGCCGCATTGACGAGCACCACGCGGTCCACGCCGAGCGAGGCCACCGCGGGCAGCACCTTCTTGAGCGCCTTGGGGCGGGGAATGGCGAGCAGCAGGTCCACGCCCGCGCGCGGGGGCGGGGGCTCGGTGAGGCAGACGCGCAGGTGCAGCACGCCGGGGGTGTTCTCCAGCACCTCGCCGGTGCCGGTGAGGCCTCCGAGGCGGCCCACGCGGAGGGACTCGCCAGGCTCCGCGCGCAGCACCTCGCGCGCGTGCTGGGCCCGCCGTCCGGTGAGGCGGGCGGTGCCGTCAGGGAGGAAGTCCTCGTCGAGGAGCAGCAGCAGGTTCACGACGCTTCTGTACTCCGGCTGCCGGGCGGGTGGGGACATCTTCGACCCAGGCGTCGAGTGGAATGTGACTCGCGGGGCGACGCTGGCGGCGTCAGGGGGCGAGGTCAGGATGCGCGCCCTGCCCCGTGAGTCCCCCGGGAGGAGATTGCATTGCTGCCACGTATGAATCGATTGCCGTCGTTGCTGTCCACCGTCGTATGTCTGTCCATCCCCGCTTCCCGGAGCGAGGCCCAGCTCCCGCCGGAGCTCGTCAGCGTCTCGCAGTCCGCCTCGCAGGTGCGCCCGGAGGGCTCCGCCCTGTTCGGCGCTGTCGCGAGCGACCCGCAGGGCAGTCCGCTCACCTTCACCTGGTCCGCCAGCGCCGGCTGGCTGGGGACCCCGACGCAGGGTGCGGACACGAGTGAGGTCTCGTGGAGTCCGCCGCTGTGTCTCGCCTCGGGCAGCGCCCCGGTGAGCGTCACGGCCACCAACGCGCTCGGGCTCTCCGCCACGGCGTCGTTCGCCATCGACGTGCAGCGGGACCTGGGAGAGGACCGCCAGCGCGACTTCCACCCGATGGAGCTCAGTCTCGACGACAACGTGATGCTCACCGCGGACTCTCCGCCGAAGCTGCGCCTCAACCACAACCTGACCCCGCTGAGCATGGAGCGCATCATGTTCCCGACCGCGCGGCAGCTCTCCGTGTCGTTCGTGAGCGAGCAGTCGGAGGCGAGCCACTCGCTCGGCTGGCTCTACTACGACGACCTCGTCTCGCTCGGGTACATCGACACGCGGTATACGCCGTGGGACTCCTCGGATGACGTCCTGCGGGATGCCAATGCCAACGGCATCGCGGACCTGCACGAGGACCTCTACAACCTGGCGCCGCCCTCCGGC
Organism: Pyxidicoccus xibeiensis; assembly: GCF_024198175.1. Lineage (NCBI taxonomy): Bacteria > Pseudomonadati > Myxococcota > Myxococcia > Myxococcales > Myxococcaceae > Pyxidicoccus > Pyxidicoccus xibeiensis. The sequence goes on along the minus strand of NZ_JAJVKV010000003.1, from coordinate 306,365 downwards.
CCCCAGGCTCGCCCGTACATCGGCAATGCCCGCCGCTGCTCGCAGCGGACGTTCGTCTCCGGGGGCTTCCAGTACAGCCAGCCCGAGCTGGCCCTGAACAGCATCTGCAACAACGCCTTCGCTCCGGCGCAGTCCCTGGCGGATGCCCGGCCAGGGAGGAGCCACCTCTTCCACACGGTGGACGTGGTGGGCGCCTTCTCGACGACCACTCCCGGGACTGGCTTCTCGGATGGTGGGCTCTACCCGCGCATCCCCAACCTGCTGGAGCCCGCCGCCGCCGCCAACGGCTTCAAGGGAGTGGGGCGGCTGAGCTTCCTGCTGGCGGACGATGACGACGACATGACCGTCTTCAACCGGCTGGCTCCCGTGACGGACGCGAGCTACCTGTGGGACGGCATCCCCGACTACGACGTGTCCGCCTACGACGGCACGGGTCTGCTGCGGGCCACCAACCCGGACCCGGGCATCAGCGACCTGGACCGCACGGTGGACCTCGGGTGGGTCGAAGCCTACCGGGAGATTGTCTTCTTCCTCGTCGTTCAGAACTCGATTCCGCACGACCCGGAGTACGGCGAGGTGTACCCGTGCCTCCGCAAGGCGGCGGATGGGCGATGCACCCTGCACCTGAAGACGTCCACCTCGGTGTTCTTCTCGAAGTCGCGGTGGAACCTGGACCCGGACGTCATCGGTACGCAGGTGCCCCAGCGCAACATGGGCTGCGGGTTCAACCCGGGGTGCAATCCGGCGGCGCCTGGGGCCTATAGCTGCACCCTGAACGGGAGCACGCAGCGGAGGTGTGGCTGGCTGGAGCCGATGACCCTGGGCCAGCTCGGTTCGCCGGACCACGGGCAGCTCGTACTGCCGAAGGAGGCGACGGCGGCTCCGGTGCCCGTCAGCGGTGGCACCCCGCACCTGATGCTGGGCGCTCCGAGCACGGCTCACGGCCAGTGGATTCTCGGCTTCGAGGACGTCAGTGGCGGTGGTGACCGGGACTTCAACGACGTCGTCTTCCGCCTCCAGGCCACGGCCTCCGGAGGCACGGTGCGCTCCTCGTCCCTCAATGCGGAGTCGCCCTACGTCGCGGACCTCTGCCACGTGTCCCGCGTGCGCTTCCGCGCGCTGGATTTCGCGATGGAGTACGTCCCGTCGGCCTGCGGCACCCCGGCGTCGCCGCTCATCACCTACTTCGTCGCCTCGGACTGCCGGGTGTGCCTCCAGGACGTCTGCACCGTGAATCCCACGCCGACCTGGGTCCAGGTTCCGCTCACGGCGGGCCAGAACGAGGCGGTGGTGGACCTCACCTCGCACCAGGGCTCCCAGCTCTGCTGGCGGGCGGACCTGCGCAGCCCGAGCGAGTTCTGCGCTCCGACCATCCTCGACGTGGACATCGGCTACGCGCTGACCCCGGCGCCCTGAGCCGGGCGGGCTGGATAAGGCCGGGTGTCAGTGGGCCATGCGCCCTGCTGGCACCCGGCCCCTCGGCCTCCCGGTCGCCCCGGGGGCTTCCCGACGGCAGTGCTTGCCCCTGCTGTAACCCTGCCGTAAAGGCGGACTGTGCGTAACCTGTGCCTTCGCTGCCGCCGTCCCGAGAGTGCGTGCTACTGCGCCCAACTGCCGCCCCGGCTGGAGACCAAGACCCGCGTCGTCTTCCTCCAGCACCCGCGTGAGCGGCGCGTCGCCATCGGCACCGCGCGCATGGCGCACCTGGCGCTGAGCAACTCCGAGCTGTACGAGGGCGTGGACTTCACCGGCCACGCCCGGCTGGAGGCGCTGGCCGCCCGGCCCGAGTCAGTGGCGGTGCTCTTCCCCGGTGAGGACGCCATCTCCGTGGAGGAGGCATGTCTGAATCCGCCGGAGACGCTCATCGTCGTGGACGGCACCTGGCCGCAGGCGAAGAAGGTCGTCTCGCGCAACCCGCTGCTCGCCGGGCTGCCGCGCATCGGCTTCGTGCCGCGCCGGCCGAGCAACTACCGCATCCGCTCCGAGCCCGCGGACCACTGCGTCTCCACCATCGAGGCAGTGGTGGAGATGCTGGGCATCCTCGAGGGCGACCCGCAGCGCTTCGACACCATGCTGCGCGCCTTCGAGTACATGGTGGACACGCAGCTGGAGCGGCAGTCGCAGCGGACCTCGCCCAACCGCCGCCGCATCTACTTCGGCCCGTGGCGTCCGCCGCTGGAGCTGCGCTCGCTGGCCGACAGCTTCGAGAACCTCGTCGTCTTCTATGGCGAGGCCAACGCGCACCCGGAGGGGACGGAGGCAATCCCCACGGAGCTGGTGCACGCGGTGGCGTGCCGCGTGGCCACGGGGGAGCGCTTCGAGGCCATCATCGCCCCGGAGCAGCCGCTGGCCCGCAGCACCCCGCTGCACGTGGAGCTGTCCGAGGAGACGCTGCTCGCGGGCGAGCCCCGGGCCCAGGCACTGGCACGGTTCGAGGCGTTCCTCCGGCCGGGGGACGAGCTGGCGGTGTGGACGACCTTCGCGCTGGACCTGCTGTGGGCGGGAGGTGTCTCGAAGCGGCCGGCGCGCAACGTGCGGATGGCCACGGCGCGCGCTCTCAAGGGCAAGGCGGGTGGGGTGGAGCAGGCCATGGAGCTGCTGCGCGGACCGGAGGTGCCCGCGTGGGCCCCCGGGCGCGCGGGTCGGCGCATCCGCGCGCTGGAGTCCGTGGTGCGTGAGCTGGTGGCGCGGGGCAATGCCACGGAGCCGCCCGCGAAGCTGCCGCGCACGGGCTCGGACGGCTGATTCAGGACGCAGGCCGGAAGGCGGCTCGCCCCTCCTGGCCGCGACGCCCGGAAGGAACGTTCATTCCGCGAGGGTGACGAGGCCCGGGGGCGGGGGAGTGCCACCGCCACGCTTCGCGGTGGCGGGCTCCGTGCCGCGAAACCCGGAAGGAACGTTCATTCCGCGGGTGGCGCAGCCCGAGGCCGGGGCATGCCACCGCCACGCTTCGAAGTGGCGGGGCTTCGTGCTGCGCGGCCTGGAAGGAACGTTCATTCCGCGCGGGTGGCGAGGCCCGGGGCGTGCCACCGCCGCGTCTGGCGGTGGCGGCACTCCTTCACGACTCAGGGCAGCAACGCGGTGTTGGCCTCGCGCACGTAGCGGCCCCGGGGGAACTCGTTGAGGTACTGTCGGTACTCCCCCTGCGCCGCGCCGGGCTGGAGCTTCTCCTCGAAGCAGCGGGCGCGCAGGTAGCGCGCCTGCTCGCGATGCGTCTCACGCGGGCTCTTCCGGGCAATTTCCTCCAGTCCCACCAGGAAGCTCTCGCACGTCCGGGGGCTGAGCTGCAGCCGCGCGTACCCGAGGAACCGCTCGTCCGAGTCCTTCGACATCAGCGCCATCGGAATCAGCGCCTCCTTCTGCTTCTTCGGCTGCGGCCGCTCCGCCACCACCTCCGCGGGCGGAGGAAGGGGCGCCTGGGCCGTCTTCGGCGGCAGGTGCTCCGTCACCGACGCGGCCGGGTAGGGCGCGAACTCCTGGGACGGGTCCTCCAGGGACACCGTCGCCGGCGCGGACTGCGCGGCGGCCACGGCCACCGACGCCTGCACGGGAGCCGGAGCTTCCGCCACCTCGGGGGCAGGCTCCGCGACTCGCGGCGGCTCCCTGCCTCCGGTGCGCAGCGACGCGGACGCCACCTGCGAGCGGCCGTCCTTCGCGACCGCCTGCGTCGCCACCGCCGGCTTCACCGCGGAGGGCGCCTGGGGCGCACGCGCCACCGCCGGCACCGCACCCGTCCGGGACTCAGGCTCCATGGCGGCAATGGGCACCGTCTCCAGTGGGACTGGCGCGTTCAGCTCCTCGAAGGCCCGCTGGTCCGGCTCCGACACCGGCTGCTGCTTCAGCGTCCGCTCCTCCGAGTGCAGCTCCACGCGCTCCCCCGCGCTCACCAGCCGCGCGGGCTGGCCGTCCACCTCCACGCGCACGCGCCCTTCCGCCACGGCCACCGCCGCGCCGTGCGGCGTGCGCTCCACCGTGAACACGGTGCCCACCACGGACACGCGCAGGCCCGCCGCCTCCACCAGGAACCCGCGCCGCTCCGCGTGCGAGGCCTGGACCGACAGCCGGCCCTCCTTCACCTTGAGGTGCACGTCCCGCGTCTCCGCGCGGGAGAGCTCCACCTCCGAGCCCGCCGACAGCCGCACCCGGCTCGCGTCCGGCAGCCGCAAGAGCGCCGTGGAGCGCTTCGGCGTCCGGACCGCCACTCCCGAGCGCAGCTGCACGCCCGGCTGCAGTGCCCGCTCCTCGCCGCCCGCCTCTCGCAGCATGGCGCCCGACGTGCTCTCCGCCCGCGCGGTCACCATCGCCTCGGGAGCCCCGCTCACCGGCGTCGCCCCCTCCGGCTCCACCCGCGTCGCCACGACCTCCGTCGGCGCGGTCGGCACCACCTGCACCGGCCGCAGCATCCACAGGCCGAGCATCGCCGCGCAGGCCCCCGCGAACGCCATCACCCACGGGATTCGGGCCCGGGGCGGCGCCGCCAGCCGCTGCGCCGCGGCGGCCCGGAGCCCCGCGCCCACCGCGTCCCAGCGCACCTCGGGCGTCACGTCGCGCGTCGCATGCAGCACCGCGCGCGACTGCTTCACCTGCTCCAGCTCCCGCGCGCAGGCCGGGCAGCCGGCCACGTGCGCTTCCACCCGCGCCCGGTCCGCCGCCTCCAGCTCCTCCGCGGCCAGCGCCCACAGGGCCTGGGCCTCATGGCGAGCCATGGGGACCTCCCGGGCGGCGGGTTGCGAGCAGACGCTGCATGGCCTCGTTGAACTCCAGCCGCGCGTGGTGGAGGCGGCTGCGGACGGTGTTGGCCGAGCTTCCCACGGCCTCGGCAATCTCGTCAGGGCTCATCCCACACAGCTCGTAGTACACGAAGACGATGCGCTTCTTCGGCTTGAGCTTCTCCAGCGCCAGCTCCACCAGCCGGGCTGCCTGGCGCCGCGCCGCGGCATGCTCCGGGTCCTCTCCGTGCGCCACCATCTCCGGCGGCTCCGCGAAGGAGTCCTCCGGCCGCCGCCGCTTCCAGCGCAGGTGGGACAGGGCCACGTTGGAGCACACCCGGTAGAAGAACGTCCGGAACTTCGACTCGCCGCGGTACCCCTTCACCGCCGTCAGCAGCCTCAGGTAGGTCTCCTGGAGCAGGTCCTCCACCTCCACGCGGTTGCCCACCAGGTGCCGCAAGGTGCGAGCGGCATCCAGCCGCGTCAGCTGGTAGAGCTGCTCGAAGGCGGTGAGGTCCCCCTCCTGGACCCGGCGCACCAGCAGGTGGAGCTGCGGCTCGTCCGAGGCGGGCGGCGCGGGCACACCCCGGCCCAGCCGCTCTCCGTGCGCGCTGACCTCCATCAATGAACGCGCACCACGGAAGAACACCGGGGGCTCTCTCTCGGGGACACGTAACGAGTCCGCCCCCTGCAAGAGCGTCCCGCCGTCCATGTGAAAGGTCCAGGCCAGCACACTACCTCCGTGCCCCTGGGTCGCCGCAGCGACGAGGTCCGATCAAAATATATTTTTTGATCAGGCGGCAGCGCCCCGGCGTCCAACGCGGCTGAAACCGGACAACCCACCCGGTGGCCGGACCGGTCCCCCAGTTTTCTCGGAGTCCCCACTCATGAGGAACACCCCCGCAAGCGGCATGCTGCTGCCGCTATTCGTGTTGCTTGGCACCCTTCTCCCGGGCTGCATCGTCCACGACAACAACGACGACTGGTTCGACGACGATTTCGCCGACTGCTACTGCTCCACCGACTCGGACTGTGACGACGACCAGACCTGCCGCGCCGGCATGTGTCGCGACGTCGACCCGAGCGCCCGGCACTGTTCCACCTCGTACGACTGCGAGCAGGACGACGTCTGCGTCAACACCCGGTGCATCACCCCCTGCACCCGTGACGCGGACTGCGCCTCCGGCGCGCGGTGCGACGACAACTTCTGCGTGCCGACTGGTGGCTCGGATGGCGGGACGCGGCCGGACGGCGGGCCCCGGCCGGATGGCGGGCCCCGGCCCGATGGTGGGCCTCGCCCGGATGGCGGCCCGGATGCAGGGCCTCGGCCGGATGGCGGCCCGGGCGTGTGCCGGGTGAACGCGGACTGCGGCTCCGGCAACTACTGCATCAACAACGAGTGCCTCCAGGGCTGCTCCAGGGACACGCAGTGCTCCAGCACGGAGGCGTGCGTCCAGGGCGTGTGCCGCCAGCGCCCGCCGGACCCGAACGCCTGCACCTCCGCCTCGCAGTGCCAGAACGGGAAGGACTGCGTGGACGGCCAGTGCCGCGCCGCCTGCGAGTCCACCACCCAGTGCCCGGCCGAGTACACCTGCCAGATTGGCTACTGCCTGCCGATTCCCAACGGCGGCGAGTGCCGCGCCAACTGCGACTGCCCCTCCGGGCAGGTCTGCTACAACGGCCAGTGCAAGTCGACGCAGCCGGACCCGGGCCAGTCGTGCGTGGCCAACTGTGACTGCCCCTCCGGCCAGGTCTGCAACAACGGCTACTGCAAGGCCCCCACGCCGCCGCCCCCGCCGCCGGACGCGGGCTCGGGCCCGGCGTGCACCGCCAACTGCGACTGCCCCTCCGGCCAGGTCTGCAGCAACGGCGCCTGCCGGACGCCCACGCCTCCGCCGGGGCCGGACGCGGGCAGCACGTCCCCGGTGTGCCGCGCCAACTGCGAGTGCCCCGCCGGCCAGGTCTGCGCGCAGGGCCTCTGCAAGCCCGTCAACCAGGGCAGCGGCAGGGCGTGCGTGGCCAACTGCGAGTGCCCCGCCGGCGAGCGCTGCCTCGACAACGTCTGCTGGCTGTAGCGCGGCCAGACGACGCCCGCGTCAGGGCGCCACCATGCGCCAGCAGCGGTGGATCTCCTTGCGCTGGAAGTCCTCGGGGATGGAGTCGGGGGTGAGCTCCTCCACCTCCATCCCCCGCGTCGCGGCGGGGTCGAGCTCGAAGCCCAGGAAGTTGGTGGAGAAGTAGAGGACGCCGCCGGGCGTGAGCAGCGCCCGGATGGCGGCCAGCAGGCGCGGGTGGTCGCGCTGCACGTTCCAGCTGCCCGACATCTTCTTCGACGTGGAGAAGGACGGCGGGTCGCACACCACCAGGTCGTACCGCGCTTCGCCTTCCTCTGCCTGCGCCTCCACCCACGCCTTGGCGTCCGCGCGGATGAGCACGTGCCGCGCGTCCGCCAGCCCGTTCAGCTCCAGGTTGTCCTCGGCCCAGTCGAGGTAGGTGTTGGACAGGTCCACCGTCGTGGTGCTCGCGGCGCCTCCCGCGGCGGCGTAGACGGTGAAGGCCCCCGTGTAGGCGAAGAGGTTGAGGAAGTGCTTCCCCTTCGCCTCGCCGCGCACGCGCGCGCGGGTGTTGCGGTGGTCCATGAAGAGGCCGGTGTCGAGGTAGTCGCCCAGGTTCACCCAGAACTTCAGGCCCTGCTCCTCCACCACCACGCGCCCGCTGTCCTGGCCTACCCGGCCGTACTGCGAGCGGCCCCACGGCTGGGGCGTGTGCGTCTTCACGAAGAGGCGCTCGGGCGGCACGGCCAGGACTTCCGAGACGGCGGCCAGCACCTCCTCGCGCTGCGTCTCGGCGGTGCCGGACTTGAGGGCGCGGCGGCGCGGGTACTCCACCACGTGGGCGCAGTCGCCATAGACGTCCACGGCGTAGGGGTACTCGGGAATGTCCCTGTCGTAGACGCGGAAGGCCGTCAGGCCCTGCGTCTTCGCCCACTTGCGGAAGCGCTTCGTGCCCTTGCGCAGGCGGTTGACGAAGCTACCCGCCGGGTCGGGAGCCCCTTGCGCGTCGTGGTTCCCTTCTGAATCAGCCATGCCCCAGCGTCACCAATACGGTGACGCACTTCAAGTGGACCGGCCAGGGCAGGCGCCGCAAGCTGGAGGCCTTCATCGACGACCTGCGCACGGTGGCGCGGCTCATCCACGACCGCGGCGCGGAGGATGTGAGCCGGGGCTTCTTCTCCGATTCCGTCACCTGACGGGGTAGGCTCCTGCGCCGAGCGCAGACATGTTCCCCGCGCCGGAGGACATCACGATGACTGCAAGCCGTTGGTTGGGACTGGCCACGTTGACGGTTCTGTTCGCTACGAATGCCCTGGCTCAGGACCTGAGTCCGGTGGGGCGCTGGACCACCATCGATGACGAGACGAAGAAGCCGAAGTCCGTCATCGCCATCTACGAGGAGGGCGGCAAGCTGTTCGGGAAGATCGAGAAGATCTTCCCCGAGCCCAACGAGAAGCCGGACCCCGTCTGTGACAAGTGCGAGGGGAAGCTGAAGGGCCAGCCCATCATCGGGATGGTCATCATGCGCGACCTCAAGAAGGACGACGACGAGTGGACGGGGGGCACCATCCTCGACCCGTCCAACGGCAAGACCTACAAGTGCAAGATTGCCGTGGAGGACAAGGGCAAGAAGCTGAAGGTCCGCGGCTTCGTCGGCATGTCCATGTTCGGGCGCACCCAGCACTGGGTCCGCGCTCAGGAGTAGTCCAGCGCCGTTCCCGGCCCGGAGCTACTTCCTCCGGCCGGGCTTCGCCGCTCGCCGCTCGATGAGCATCTCGATGCCGTCGAGCACCCGCTGGAGCCCGAACTCGAAGGCATGTTCGGGCTCGTGGGCGGCGCCGTAGGCCTCCCCCGCGGCGGCACCGACCCGGGCCGCGGTGGGGTAGCGGCTGGCGTCGAAGACCTTCTCCAGCAGCGGGGCGTGGGCGCTCCACCACTGCTCGTGGCTCATGCCCGTCTGCTGCTCGGCCTGGGCGGACTCCAGCGCCCGGCGGGCCGCGCCCTCGACGTGCCCCAGTACGAGGCTGACCACGGAGTCCATCTCCACGTCCGTGAGGCCGATGCCGGCGACGGCGCGCAGCTCGTAGTCGTACTTCGCGATGGTGTTGGGCCCCATCACCGGGCGGCTGGTGGCAATCTGCAGCATCCACGGGTGCCGGTGGTACAGCGCCCAGTTCTGCCGGGCCACCTGCTCCAGCCGGGCCCTCCAGCCCGCGGACGCGTCCTCGGGCCGCTCCACCTCTGCGTAGACCGCGTCCAGCATCACGTCGATGAGCTCGGCCTTGCCGGGCACGTACGTGTACAGCGACATGGTGCCGACCTTGAGCGCGTCGGCCACCCGCCGCATGGACACCGCGGCGAGCCCTTCCGCGTCGGCGACCTCGAGGGCCACGCGGACGATGCGGTCCACGCTCAGCTCGGGCTTGCCCTTGCGGCTCGAGGGCTCCTGCGTCCTCGTCCTCCACAACAGCGCGAGGCTGCGCGCCGGGTCTCCGCGTCCGCTGTACTCCGTCATCGTGCCGGCATCCTAGTGAGCTTGACGATTCCGTACGATGTACGGTACGGCGTACGGAATGAACCCGTCCCTGGATGAGACGAAGACGCTCCGGCCGTTCCGCATCGACATTCCGCAGGCCGACCTGGACGACCTGCGGGGCCGCCTCGCGAGGACGCGCTGGCCGGACGAGGTGCCCGGCCTCGGCTGGTCCCATGGCCCGCCGCTCGGCTACCTGAAGGAGCTGGTCGAGTACTGGCGCACGGCCTACGACTGGCGCGCGCAGGAGGCGCGGCTCAACGCGCATCCGCAGTTCACCACGACGATTGACGGGCAGGACGTCCACTTCCTCCACGTGCGCTCGCCCGAGCCGCACGCGGTGCCGCTGCTCATCACCCACGGCTGGCCCAGCTCCCCGGCGGAGTACCTGGACGTCATCGGGCCGCTCACGAATCCGCGCGCGCATGGAGCCAGCTCCGCGGACGCGTTCCACCTGGTGATTCCGTCCCTGCCGGGGTTCGGCCTGTCCGGACCCACGCGGGAGCTGGGCTGGGGTGCGACGCGCATCGCCCGGGCCTGGGCGGAGCTGATGCGCCGGCTCGGCTACGAGCGGTATGGCGCGCAGGGCGGCGACTGGGGCACGTGGATTTCGCGCGAGCTCAGCCTGGTGGCGCCCAGGCAGGTCATCGGCCTGCACACCAACGGGATGATTACGTTTCCGTCCGGTGACCCCGCGGAGCTGGAGGGACTGAGCGACGTGGAGCAGCAGCGGCTGGGCTTCATGGGCCACTACATGAAGGAGCTGTACGGCTACAAGCTCATCCAGTCCTCGCGGCCGCAGGCGCTGGGCTATTCGCTGGCGGACTCGCCGGTGGGGCAGCTCGCGTGGTTCGTCGGCGTGTTCAAGGAGTGGACCGACTGCGCGCACGGGCCGGACGAAGCAATGGGGAGGGACGGCATCCTCACGCAGGTGATGCTGTACTGGCTGACGAACACGGCGAACTCGGCGGCGCGCTCCTTCGTGGAGACGCCGGACACGCACGAGGAGGAGGGCGCGAAGGAGGGCGTGGTGACGGCCCCGGTGCCCACCGGCGTGGCGGTGTTCCCCAAGGACATCCTCCGGCCCATCCGCCGGTTCGGCGAGCGCATCAACCCGAACCTTGTGCACTGGGCGGAGTACGAGCGCGGCGGCACCTTCGCCGCCACGGAGGTGCCGGACCTCTTCATCGGCGACGTGCGCACCTTCTTCCGCCGGTTCCGCTGACGGGAACCAGGGGCTGCGGCGCCCCGTCCCTGGCGCCGCGCCCGCGGTGCTGCTCAACTCCTCGACGAATGGCTGAAGAAGACGACGACGACCGGAAGTGGCACCGCCGCTTCAACGTGCGGCGCTACGCCACCGTGGGGGCACGCGACCTCGTTCACGTCCATGCGTACCGGCATGACGGGCGGTACGACGGTTCCTCGGAGACCCTGCTGCAGGGGTGGGCGTGGCGCAGCCCGGAAGAGGGCACGGACGAGCTCTTCGATACCCTGGACGAGCTGCTGGCAACGCTCGAACCGGAGACACTCCGTGCCGCCGCGACAGCCAACCCGGCGGACCTCGCCCAGGCCTTCGCCAGCGAGCACAGGCTCGGCCGGGTGGTCTGCCCGGGCGATGTCGGCACGTCGGTGCTGCAGGACAGGGGACTGGAGGCCACGCTCCGCTACCCGGCCTTCGATGGACGGACGCTCACGTTCCAGGTCATCCAGGTGCCGCCGCTGAGCGGGGGCGACCGGATCTGGCGGCTCGCCTCGGTTCGCGCCTCGCTGGATGGGCAGACTCCGGCGCAGGAGCTCGTCATGAAGCTGGAGCCCCGCTCGAAGTGAGCGAGTCCTGAACGCGATACAGAAGCGGCCCATGCGCACCGGCACAGCGCGGAAAGTGCCGCTGCGCGTCTTGCCCCGGAGGCGCGGCGCGGATACCGAGCGTCCATGCCCCTGTTGAACCTGCTGTCGGAAGCCGCCGCGCTGCCCCAGGCGTGGCGCTCGCGCGTGCTGGGCCATGTCGGTCAGGCGAACGTGAAGGTGCTGCGCATGGACGCGCTGCCCGTTGAAGAGGAGCGCCATCCGTACGACGAGGCCCTGCTGGTGCTGGAGGGCTTGATGGAGCTGACCGTCTCCGGCACCCCCGTCACCGTGCGCCCGGGCGAGCTGTACCTCGTGGAGGCCCACGCCCCGCACACCGTGCGGGCGGGCAGCCAGGGAACACTGCTCATCGTCGACCTGTAGCGCCCCGGTGCCCCGGGTGACAGGCTCGCTCCATGAGCGTGCGCATCGCGAAGAACGGCCCCGTCACCACCGTCACCCTCCACCGTCCCGAGGTGCGTAACGCCGTGGACGGCCCCACCGCGCAGGAGCTGTCGGCCGCCTTCCGCGCCTTCGACGCGGACCCCGACTCGCGCGTGGGCGTGCTGTACGGCGCGGGCGGCACCTTCTGCTCGGGCGCGGACCTCAAGGCCGTTGCCGAGGGGCGGCTGCCCCGGCTCGCCGTGGAGGGGGACGGCCCCATGGGCCCCTCGCGCATGGTGCTGGGCAAGCCCGTCATCGCCGCCATCTCCGGGCACGCGGTGGCCGGCGGGCTGGAGCTGGCGCTGTGGTGTGACTTGCGCGTGGCCGAGGAGGACGCCGTGCTGGGCGTCTTCTGCCGGCGCTGGGGCGTGCCGCTCATCGACGGTGGGACGGTGCGGCTGCCCAGGCTCATCGGCCTGTCGCGCGCCATGGACCTCATCCTCACCGGACGGCCCGTGCACGCGCAGGAGGCGCTGGCCATGGGCCTGGTCAACCGCGTGGTGCCGAAGGGGCAGGCCCTGGAAGCAGCCGAGGCCCTGGCCCGTGAAGTCGCCGCCTTCCCCCAGGCCTGCATGAACGCGGACCGGGCCTCGGCCTACCTGCAGGCCGGCCTGGGAATCGAGGAAGCACTGCGTCAGGAGTTCGAGCGGGGCGTCCAGGTGGTGCAGACGGAGTCCATCGGCGGCGCCACCCGCTTCGCCATGGGAGCGGGCCGGCACGGGAAGTTCGAGTAGCCGGGGAGGGGGCACGGCGGTCCTGGTGCGTGGCCCGAGGGGCTGTGTTAGTTCCCCGCCCATGCGCTTCGACACGCTTGCCATTCATGCCGGCCAGGAGCCGGACCCCACGACGGGCGCCATCATGACCCCCGTCTACCTGACCTCCACCTACGTCCAGGACGGCCCCGGGGAGCACAAGGGCTACGAGTACAGCCGGACGCAGAACCCCACCCGCAAGGCGCTCCAGGACTGCCTGGCCGCGCTCGAGGGGGCGAAGTACGGCGCTGCCTTCGCGTCCGGTCTGGCGGGCACGGACATGCTGATGCACATGCTGGACGCCGGCGACCACGTCGTCGTCTCGGATGACGTGTACGGCGGCACCTTCCGCCTCTTCGACAAGGTCTTCAAGCGCTCCGGCCTCAACTTCTCCTTCGTCGACCTGTCGAAGCCGGAGAGCTTCGAGGCGGCGATTACGCCGAAGACGAAGATGGTGTGGGTGGAGTCGCCCACCAACCCGATGCTCAAGCTCATCGACCTGGCGCGCATCGCCGAGGTCGCCAAGAAGCGCAACATCCTCTCCGTCGCCGACAACACCTTCATGACGCCGTACTTCCAGCGCCCGCTGGACCTCGGCTTCGACGTGGTGGCGCACTCCACCACCAAGTACCTCAACGGCCACAGCGACGTGGTGGGCGGCTTCGTCTGCACCAGCCGCGATGACGTCGCCGAGCGGATGTACTTCCTCCAGAACGCGGTGGGCGGCGTGTCCGGCGCCTTCGACAGCTTCCTCGTGCTGCGCGGCGTGAAGACGCTCCACGTCCGCATGGACCGCCACGCGCAGAACGCGATGAAGGTGTCGCAGTTCCTCGCCACCCACCCGAAGGTGAAGAAGGTCACCTACCCGGGCCTGGAGACGCACCCGCAGCACCAGCTCGCGCGCCAGCAGATGAAGGGCTTCGGCGGCATGCTGACCTTCGACATCCACGGCGGCCTGGAGGCCGCGCGCACCTTCCTCAAGACGGTGAAGGTGTTCGCCTGCGCCGAGTCGCTCGGTGGCGTGGAGTCGCTCATCGAGCACCCGGCCATCATGACCCACGCCTCCGTGCCGAAGGAGACGCGCGAGAAGCTCGGCATCGCCGACGGCTTCATCCGCCTGTCCGTGGGCATCGAGGACGCGCAGGACCTCATCGACGACCTCGCGCAGGCGCTCGACACGGTGAAGAAGTAGCCGCACCGCCGGCCGGCCAGTCCAGGGCCTCCCCGCTCTCCTGCTCTCAGGGGGGCGTGGAGGCCCTTCGTCTTTCTGGAGCCGCGGGTCGTGCTCCCTCGCCAGGAGGGCGGCCTGGCGAGGCGGGCCTGACTCACAGAAAGGAATGTCGGCTGGTAAACACCGTTTGGGCTCCCACCATGCGCAACCGCTTCCTCCCTTCTTCGTTTCTGTTGGGTGCGCTGCTCGCCGCCGCTGCTGGCTGCGATGCGCCACCCACCCCTCTCGACCAGGACTTTCCCGTCGACCTGCCCGCGCCCGATTTCCGTGGCGCCGCGGCCGCGCTGACGGCCCCCGGCTGCCGCATCCTCACCACCGCGTCCGTCACGGCCAGCGGTGATGACGGTGCCGGCAGCGTCGCCGCCAACTCCCAGGACGACAACCTGGACACCCGCTGGAGCGGACCCGGCAAGGGCGCCTGGCTCAACATGGACCTGGGCTCGTCCCAGTCGATTGCCGGCACCACCGTGGTGTGGCACCGCGCCAACGAGCGGCAGAACCACTTCGTCATCTCCACCTCGGTGGATGGCACCACCTTCACCCAGGCGTACGCGGCGACGAGCGCCCTGAACACGGCGGCGCAGACGTACGCCTTCAGCGCGCGGCAGGCCCGCTACGTGCGCATCACCGTCAACGGCAACACGGTGAATGACTGGGCCTCCATCACCGAGTCGCGGGCCTGCGGTGAGCAGACCACGACGCCTCCGCCCACGGTGCCCACGTCGGACTCGGGGCCGGTGCTGCCCCGCCTGCCGTACCTCCAGAGCGTGAGCGGCACGAGCGCCATCGTCGCCTTCCGCTCGGGCGTGTCCTGCACGCCCTTCGTGCGCTTCGGCGAGGGCACCACCCTGTCGCGCACCGCCACCGCCACCGTCGCGGGCTGGCGGCACGCGGTGAAGCTGGACGGCCTGCTGCCGGGCCGCACGTACGGCTACAGCGTGGAGGCGTGCGGCTCCGTCACCGGCCTGCGCAGCTTCCGCACCGCGTCCGTGCCGGGCACGCCGCGCGTGCGCTTCACCACCATGGGTGACTTCGGCACCGGCGGCTCCTCGCAGAAGGCCGTCATGGCGATGATGAACAGGCCGGAGTGGCGCGGCGAGTTCCTGGTGGCGCTGGGGGACAACGCCTACTCCTCCGGCACCGAGCAGGAGTTCCAGGACCGCATGTTCACCCCCATGGCGAGCCTGCTGCGCGAGGTGCCGGTGTTCCCCTCGCTGGGCAACCACGAGTACGTGACGGACCAGGGGCAGCCGTACCTGGACAACTTCTACCTGCCCACCAACAACCCCGCGAAGACCGAGCGCTACTACTCGTTCGACTGGGGCAACGTGCACTTCGTGGCACTCGACTCCAACTGCGCCATCGGCCTGGCCACCGCCGACCGCTGCACCACGGTGGCGCAGAAGGCGTGGCTGGAGCAGGACTTGGCGGCCACCACCCAGCCCTGGAAGGTCGTCTTCTTCCACCATCCGCCCTGGTCCAGCGGCGAGCACGGCTCGCAGCTCTCCATGCGGCGCAACTACGGCCCCATCCTCGAGAAGTACAACGTGGACCTCGTGCTCACCGGGCATGACCACAACTACGAGCGCAGCAAGCCCATGAAGGGCGACGCCGTGGCCCCCGCCGGCACGCGTGGCATTCCCTACGTGGTGGTGGGCAGCGGCGGCGCCACGCTGCGCGCCTTCCCGGCCTCGCAGCCCTCGTGGACGGCCTTCCGCGACAACACCGTGTACGGCTTCATGGACGTGGTGGTGGACGGCGGCACGCTGACCGCGAAGCTCATCTCCTCCACCGGCGCGGTGCGTGACACGCTCACGCTGACCAAGACGCTGGCGACGGCGGCCACCACGGCGTCGACGTCGGCCCTGAAGGCCCAGGCGATGGAGACCGCGCCCGGCCCCGTGGACGACCCGACGCGGGCCCCCGAGGGGCTGCTGCGCTCGACGACGCTGCCTCCCGCGGACCGCCTGGAGGACGTGGCGGACCATGACGAGCCCGCGAAGCAGTAGCGCCTCGCTCCGCTAGCCGTGGAGCACGCAGGGCCTCCCGTCCTCTTCCCCGAGGATGTGGAGGCCCTTCGTGTTTCCAGCGGGGGCAGGGAAGGGAAGTGCCCAGCCAGGGCAGGCCCGCACCGCGGCGCGTAGGTGCGGGGGCGTGAGTTGGGAAGTGGCAACGGACGGGTGGGCGAGCTTGCTGTCAGCGCTTGCACAGCTGGTGGCACGTGCACACCTGCTGCACGGGGCCGGTCGAGAGGGAGTGGCAGATGAAGTGGGCAGGGGTGTGGAGGCGCGTGGCGCGCGTGTATGCGTGCTCGCTGGGGTTGGTGCTGTCGGTGGGCTGCGGCGAGGGTGGGGAGAAGACGACAGAAGAGCCCCCCGCGCCGGACCCGGCTCCTTCGCAGGTGCCCGACTCGGGAACCGGGGCTCCCGACTCGGGGCAGGTCGTCGTGGAGCCGCCTCCCGATGCCGGCCCCCCGCCAGTCGTGGACTCGGGCGTGCCGGACGGCGGCGGCGGCAACCCTCCCGGCGAGGACGGTGGAACGGACGCGGGCACCCCGGGCAACGACGGCGGCACCCCGGGCACGGGCGGCGGCACGGATGGAGGGACCTCCACGCCGGATGCCGGCCAGCCTCCGGTGTCGTCAGGTGGGCCCGCGCAGCGCAGCCCGCAGTGGCGGGCCTCGTTCTACGCGGGGGTTGCCCCCGGCGGCCTGTCGGTGGCGGACTTCAATGGCGACGGCGCGCCGGACGTGGCCGTCAACGCCATGGGCCGGGCCTTCGAGAGCCGGTACAAGGCGAAGCCCGGCCGGTTCCTCGTGCTGCTCAACGATGGCAAGGGCGTGCTCGGAAAGCCGAGCTGGAATCAGCGCCTGGGCACCTCCTCGGGCCGGATTGCCGCGGGCGACGCGAACCAGGACGGGTTGGTCGACCTGCTCCTGGGCACGCGGTACGGGGCGCAGCTGTTCCCCGGCCTCGGTGGGGCGCGGTTCGCAACCCAGCCCAGCGTGTTCTCCAAGGGCGTCATCTCCAGCCTGGGCATCTGGCCCGCCGCGGAGGGCTCCGCCCCGCGCATCTGGGCAGTGGGGAGCTATGAGCGCTCCAATTCCGGCCCCACCACGGAAGGAGGTTTCCACCTGCTGGTCCCCGACGCGACGGGCACGTTCGAGTCCCGGAGCGCCAGCACCGGGTCGGGCGCCCCGGTGGTCGCCATGCTGGACACGAAGGCCGCGGCCGCCGTCGCGGACTTCAACGAGGACGGCCTCATGGACGTGGTCCTCTCCTCGAGCCGCTGGAGCCTGACCGGCTTCTTCGGAACCACGGACCCCTCCGGGACGCAGTTCACCGCCGTGGGCCTCATGGAGACGAGCCCGGTGCTGCCGCAGCCGTCGCTGCTGGAGACGCCGGACCTCGACGGCGACGGCCATGCGGACCTCGTGACGGTGGAGGGGGAGCGGCTCCGGACGTACCTGGGCCGGGGCGATGGTCACTTCGACGAGGGCATCGACGCGCCCCTTCCCGCGCAGGCGCTGGCGAGCCGCCTCGTGGTGGCGGACGCGGACGCGGATGGCTGGCAGGACGTGCTGCTCGTGCACCGCGACGCGGGCCTGGTGTCGTTCTGGCGGGGCCTCGGCCAGGGCGGCCTCCAGATGGCGGAGACGCTGGCCACGGGCCGCGCGCCGCACGACGTCGTGGTGGTCGACCTGGATGGAGACGGGACGCGGGAGCTGCTGGTGGCGGAGGCGGGTGACAACGCGGTCTCCGTCTACGCGGTGCCCAGGGTCGGGAACATCGAGCCCCCCCTCACGCCCCGCTGCCCCATGGTCCTGAGGGATGGCGTGGCACCTGGCACGGCGCCCAGGCCCCTCAAGACGCATCCGGTCAGGCCGGGCACCCAGGCCGTGACGGTGGCGGACTTCGACAGGAATGGCTACGAGGACCTCGCCCTGGCGTCTCCGAGCGTCGGCGTGCAGCTGGTGCTGGCCCAGACGGACGGGTCGCTGCGGACGGTGGACACGCTCCGGGACGGGTCGGCGTCCCAGCTCGCGGCGGGAGACTTCAACAGGGACGGGCAGCAGGACCTCGCCGTCTTCACCGCGGACACGGACCGCCGGCTGCGCATCTGGTGGAACTACGGCCAGGGTGACTTCGTGAACTACTACGACTACGGCTACCTGGTGGAGGGAGGCGCGGGCCTCCTGGCGGCGGACGTCAATGGCGACAGCAACGTGGACCTGGTGGCCACCCGCCACACGTCCTGCACGCTGGCCGGGGTGCTCCTGAAGAACGAGGGCGGGGGCATGCTGACGCGCACGGCGCTGGTGGACCACAACTCCGAGCCGGATGACTCGTGTGGGGGCGGCGGCCCGCCCCTCGCCGCGGACTTCAACGGGGATGGCACGCTGGACCTCGTCCACCAGACGCTGGGGGTCAACCTTGACTACGTCTCGTGGGCGGGGACGCTGGCGGACGGTGAGGGCTTCAGTGACTTCTCCCCGCGCTACGTCTCGCACAGCGCCGGTGACGTGGACGGCGACGGCTCCATGGACCTGCTGCTGTCGGGCGAGCAGGGGACGATGACCGTCCTGCGGGGTGACGGGGGCGGCGGCCTCCAGGCCCCGCTGTCGTGCTCGCTGAAGGCGGCCGGCGCGGTGCTGGAGGCGAAGGACGTCAACGGGGACGGCCTCATGGACCTGTACGGCAGGGACACCGTCAACCCCGCGGTGGTGGTGGTGCCCGGTGAAGGGCAGGGCCGCTACCGCACCGTGAAGCGCTACCCCCTGGAGGCGAAGCCCGTCTGGGTGGGGC
The DNA here is from genome assembly GCF_024198175.1 of Pyxidicoccus xibeiensis. Classification (NCBI taxonomy): domain Bacteria; kingdom Pseudomonadati; phylum Myxococcota; class Myxococcia; order Myxococcales; family Myxococcaceae; genus Pyxidicoccus; species Pyxidicoccus xibeiensis. Next base: position 287,992 of record NZ_JAJVKV010000003.1, on the reverse strand, counting down.
CCGCCAACATGCTGGGCGACGCGCGCCCGGAGCTCGTCGTGGTGCTGGAGTCGGGTGTGGTGAAGGTGTTCCCCGCGCTCTGAAGCGCGCCAGTGTTCCCCGCCGGGGCCCCCGCCTGCATCCGTGCTGGCGGCGGGCCCCGCGCGGCTTTATGAGGGCCGGGCACAGCCGAGGGAACACATGCGCTATTTCGAGGACTTCCAGCCGGGAGACGCCAGCGAGCACGGGCCATACGTGGTGTCGCGCGAGGAGATCATCGCCTTCGCGAAGCAGTTCGACCCGCAGCCCTTCCACCTGAGCGACGAGGGCGGCCGCGAGGGCATCTTCGGCGGCCTCATCGCCAGCGGCTGGCACACCGCGTCCATCTGCCACCGGCTCATCGTGGAGGGCCTGCTGGGCAAGGCCGCGAGCCTCGGCTCCCCCGGCCTGGACGAGCTGCGCTGGCTCAAGCCCGTGCGCCCCGGCGACGCCCTCTCGGTGCGCACGGAGGTCGTCTCCACCACCCCGTCGCGCAGCAAGCAGGACCGCGGAGCCATCAAGTTCCGCTTCGAGGTCCGCAACCAGCACGGCGAGGTGGTGATGACGGAAATCGCCAACGCGCTCTTCTCCCGGCGGCCGGCGGCCCCGTAGCCGTCCGTCGTCCCGTGGAAACACCGAGGGCCTCCCGCTCCCGACAAGGGAACGTGGAGGCCCTCCGTGCGCTTCCGGTGCCCGAGCGGGCGGGGGACTACGCCGCCGTGCGGTGCAGGTAGTCGATGAGGTCGATCTTCGAGACGATGGCGACGACCTTCTCGCCCTCCTTCACCACCGCCACGTTGTCCTGGGCGAAGACCTCACGCAGGCGGGCGATGCTGGTGTCGGGCGACAGCGCGCCCTGGAGCGGCGCGACGATGGCGTCGATGGCGTCGCTGAACTTCACCTTCCCGGCGACCAGGGCGTTGAGCAGGTCGTACTCGTGCACCATGCCCACCGCGCGGCCGTCCTCGGACACCACGGGCATCTGGCTGATGCCGTGGCCGCGCATGGTCTCCACCACCTGGTCCACCTTGTCGCCCTTGCGCGCCGTCTTCACGTCCTTGCGCTTGTCGCCAATGATGTCGCGCACGGTGCCGGCGCCCTTCTCCTCCAGGAAGCCGTTGTCACGCATCCACTCGTCCGAGTGGAACTTGCTGATGTAGCTGCTGCCCGAGTCGGGGAGCACCACGACAATCGTCTTGCCCTTGCCCACTTCCTTCGCCAGCTGCACCGCGACGTGCACCGCGGCGCCGGACGAGCCGCCCGCGAAGATGCCCTCCTCGCGCGCCAGGCGCCTGGCGGCGGCGAAGCACTGGCGGTCATCCACCTGCCGCACGTCGTCCACGACCTTGAAGTCCATGGCGCCGCACAGCATGTCCTCGCCGATACCTTCGACCTTGTAGACGTGCGGCTCGGTCAGCTTGCCCGTCTTGAAGTAGCCCTCGTAGACGGAGCCCACCGGGTCCACGCCCACGTTCTTCAGGCCGGGAATCTTCTCCTTGAGGAACTTGCCGGCGCCGCTCATCGTGCCGCCGGTGCCCAGGCCGGAGACGAAGTAGTCGAACTTCCCCTCGGTCTGCTCGTAGATCTCCGGGCCGGTGAGCTTGTAGTGCGCCTCGATGTTGTCGGGGTTGTGGTACTGGTTCAGCATGAAGGCGCCCGGCGTCTCGCGGTGCAGGCGCTTGGCCGTCTCGTAGTAGCTGCGCGGGTCCTCGGCCGGCACGTTGGTCGGCGTCACCACCACCTGCGCGCCCAGGGCCTTCAGGCGGTTGATCTTCTCCAAGGACATCTTGTCCGGCATGGTGAAGATGCACTTGTAGCCCTTCACCGCCGCCGCCAGCGCCACGCCCATGCCGGTGTTGCCGGACGTGTTCTCCACGATGGTGCCGCCGGGCTTGAGCTTCCCCTCCTTCTCGGCCTTTTCGATGATGTAGAGCGCCATGCGGTCCTTGATGGACGCGCCCGGGTTCATGAACTCGCACTTGACCAGCACGGTCGCGTCGTTCGGCCCTACGAGCTTGTTGAGCTTGACCAGCGGCGTGTGACCGATGGCGGAGAGGATGGTGTCGTGGATGTCCATGCGGCTTCCGGAAAAGAGGGTTCGCGGCGCGTCTTATATGCCGCCGTCCGGGCCCGGTCGACAGCACGCGACCTCCTGGCCCCTCGGGGAGCAACAGGCGCCCCCCCGGCGTCCTTCCGGACCCCGGTGACGCCGCCCGTGGCCGCCCGCCCTGCCGGGTGGGGCTTTGGCGCTCCGACGCGGCGCGACGCGCCTGGTGGAAACCCGGGTGTCCGCGTCGCGTACGTGACAGCCCGGGGGGCTTGCGGCCATTCACGACGCGTGGGCTTTGACCCGGGGGTGGGCGCCTCCCATACTCGGGAGCGGCTGCACAACCCCCTCCGGAGAACCCCGTCGATATGGAACTCGAGGCCGCCCTGCGCGACCAGGTGGGACAGGCCATTGGCCGTCCCGTTCCCCACGCACCCATCAAGAAGCTGAAGGGCGACGCGAGCAACCGCTCGTACTACCGCGTTGGCGCGGCCCCGGACAGCTGGGTGGTGATGGTGATGCCTCCCGACGCGACGAAGAAGAGCGAGGAGGCCACCAAGGGCGAGCCGCCGAAGGAGCTGCCCTTCGTCAACGTGCACCGGTATCTAGAGAAGCTGGGCGTGCGCGTGCCGCGCATCCTCCGCTACGACGAGCCGGCGGGGATGATGGTGCTGGAGGACCTGAGCGACATCACCTTCGAGGCCGCGCTGGAGGGCGGCAAGCACCGCGACGCGCTCTACACCCGCGCGGTTGACCTGCTGGCGCGCCTGCGCGCCAAGGCGGAGAAGCACCAGGACCCGGACTGCCTGGCCTTCACCCGGGCCTTCGACGAAGACCTCTACGACTGGGAGCTGCACCACTTCCGCGAGTGGGGCCTGGAGGCGTGGAGCGGCAAGAAGCCCACCGACGCCGAGCGCGCGGAGCTGGACCGCACCTTCCGGGACATCGCGAAGCAGCTGGCCGCCGCGCCCCGGGGCTTCACCCACCGCGACTACCAGAGCCGCAACATCATGGTGAAGGAGGGGGAGCTGGTCGTCATCGACTTCCAGGACGCCCTCCAGGGCCCGCGCCAGTACGACCTCGTCGCCCTGCTGCGCGACAGCTACGTGGAGCTGGACCGCGGCTTCGTCGACACGATGCTGGACCGCTACATCGCCACCTTCCAGGAGGCGAGCGGCGAGCGCATCGACGCGGCGTCGTTCAAGTCGTTCTTCGACCTGCTGACGATTCAGCGCAAGCTGAAGGACGCGGGCCGCTTCGAGTTCATCAACCGCGTGAAGGGCAACCCGGGCTTCCTGGTGTCCATCCCCGCGTCGCTGCGCTACGTGCGCGACGCCTTCGCGCGCAAGCCGGAGCTGCGGAAGCTGCAGGAGCTGGTGGCGAAGTACGTCCCCGAACTGGCCGCCTGAGGCAGCCAACGTCCGGGAAGGGGAGGCGACAATGAAGGCGATGGTCCTCTGCGCGGGCCTGGGTACGCGCCTGCGTCCGCTCACCGAGCGCTGGCCCAAGCCGGCGATGCCGCTGCTCGGGCAGCCGCTGTTGCGCTATCACCTGGCGGTGCTGAAGGCCGCGGGGGTGACGGCGGTGGGCATCAACACGCACCACCTGCCGGACACCATGGCGGAGGTGGCCCGCGCCGAGTGCGAGCGCGCGAAGCTGCCGCTGCACGTGGTGCACGAGCCCGTCATCCAGGGCACTGGCGGCGGCATCCGCGGCCTGCGCGAGTTCCTGGCGGACGACGACTTCTTCGTCTTCAACGGGGACATCCTCTACCCGGTGGACCTGCGGCCGGTGGCGGCCATGCACCGCGCGTCCGGCGCGGTGGCCACCATGGTGCTGCAGCCCATGCCGGAGGCGGAGAAGTACGCGGCGGTGGAGATGGACGCCGCGGGCCGCGTGCGGCGCATCGCCAGCCACGGCCCCGGAGGCGAGGGGCTGTCCCCGTGGCACTTCACCGGCGTGCACGTGATGTCCCCGCGCATCTTCGACTTCATGTCGAAGGAGGGCCCCGAGGACATCAACCGCGAGGTCTACGTGCGCGCCATGGAGGCGGGCCAGACGGTGCGCGGGGTGCGGGTGGACGGGTACTGGTCCGATTTGGGCACGCCGTCGCGCTACCTGGCCACGGTGCTGGACGTGCTCGCCGGCCGCGTGCGGCTGGAGTGGCTGGGCGCGGACTCGCCGCTGGCGGGCACGGTGCGCGGCCCGGGCGCGGCCTGGGCCCAGCCGGACGCCCGCGTGGGCACGGCTGCCGTGGAGGGCCCGGTGTACTTCGGCCGCGGCGTCACCGTGGCGGACGGGGCCTCCGTGGGCCCCGGCGTGTCCGTGGGCGCGGGGGCGAAGGTGGGCGCGGGCGCGCGCGTCGAGCGGGCCGCCATCTTCGAGGGCACCGAGGTGGGCCCCGGCGAGGCGCTCTCCGAGGTGCTCGCCTGGGAGCAGCACCGGATTGCCGCGCCGCTCACGGGGCGGTGAGCGGAGACTCGAGACGGGGCCCCGCTCAGCGGGGACACAAGACGGGGGCCCCGCTCGGCGGGGCCCCGGTGCGGCTCAGGCCTGGTGGTAGCGGGCCAGCACGCAGGTGACGTTGTCGTTGCCGCCGGCGGCGTTGGCCATGTCGATGAGCTGCGAGCAGGCCTTGTCCAGCTCTGGGGTGCGCAGCAGGATTTCCTGCATCTGCGGGTCCGTCACCATGCCGCTCAGGCCGTCCGAGCAGAGCAGGAAGACGTCGCCGTCCTTCGGCTCCACGCGAGACACGTCCACCTGGACGTTCTCCTTCATGCCGAGCGCGCGGACGATGACGTTCTTGTGGGGGAAGTTCTCGATTTCCTCCGGCGAGAGCTTCTTCGCCTTGAGGTAGTCGTTGAGCAGCGAGTGGTCCTCGGTGACCTGCTTGAGGACGCCCTCGCGGAAGAAGTAGACGCGGCTGTCACCCACGTGCCCCACGTAGGCCACGTCGCTGGCGAAGTGCACGCTGACGATGGTCGTCCCCATGCCCTTGAACTTGGACTCGAGGCTGGCCTTCTCGTAGATGCGCGCGTTGGCGAGCTTGATGCCGGTGGCGAGCCGGTTCTCGTCGTAGTTGCGGGCCTTGTCCATCTTGAAGGGCCAGGTGCTGTCCTGGTCCTTGGACGTCATCCGGTAGAACTCCCCGAGCTCGTCCACCGCGATGCGGCTGGCAATCTCGCCCGACGAATGGCCACCCATGCCATCGGCCACGCAGAAGAGGTTCTCTTCCGGGAGCATCAGGAAGTTGTCCTCGTTGTGATTGCGCTTCATCCCAACGTGGGTGCTGCCGGCTACCTCGATGCGCATGCGTGGGGACTCTTCCGGAGGGCGGTGAAGACGCGCCCGAGGTTAACAAAGCGCTCGGAAAACGGTCAAAAGACGTGCTCCCCGAGCAATCAGGCAGGGGGATTCAAGGCCGGGGCCTGAGAGACCGGCTCGAAGGCCAGTTGGTCACCCTCCTGGGTGCCACTGGCCGCGAGGACGCCGGCGGGCAGCTCCAGCACGGAGCGTGATTGAAAGTAGACGGAGGTGGCCCGCCAGGGGGGCAGGGCGGGCATCAATTTGACGATGCGGCCCTGGGCGTCCAGGAACACGACGTCGATGGCGATGCGCATGAAGAAGGTATGGATGGAGTTGCAGGGGAGGATATGAAGCCCCTCGCCCACGGCGAGCGAGCGGCGCCCCATGAGCCCCTTGAACCGCTCCATGAACCCGGTGGCCCGCTCGGCCCGGTCCGCCAGCAGTCGCTGACGCGTCTCGTTGTTCACCCTCCAGCGCATTAGCGCGTTCTACCCCATGCTCGAACCCCTGGCGCGTCCTCTGCATCTGGTCCTGGTCTCCCCCCAGATTCCCCCCAACACAGGCAACGTGGCCCGGCTGTGCGCGGTGACGGGCTGCCGGCTCATCCTGGTGGAGCCGCTGGGGTTCTCCATCGACGACAGGCACCTGAAGCGGGCGGGCCTGGACTACTGGGACAAGGTGTTCCTCCGGCTGTATCCCACCTATGACGCCTATGTGACGGACTACCCCGACTCCCGTCGGTGGCTGTTCTCCGCCCGGGCGGAGACGTCGCTGTACGAGGCCCGCTTCCAGGAGGGGGACCACCTGGTGTTCGGCTCGGAGGTGACGGGGCTTCTGCCAGAGGTGATGGAGGGGGGCTCGGGGACGGCGGTGACGATTCCGATGCTACAGGAGCGTCGCAGCCTGAATCTGTCCACGGCGGTGGGGATTGGGGCCTACGAGGCGCTGCGGCAGGTCCGTTTCGCCGGAGCGGGCAGGCAGGCGCCCCCGGCAAGTTGAGGGGCGGTGCAGAGGGACTAGACTGCGGCGAGGATGACCCCGTCGCAGGCCGCCGAAGCGCTGTACTCCGCCCACAAGTCCCGAGCCACCGGGTGGCTGACGCTTTCCGCGGGAGGGCGTGAGTCCCGACTCCTGCTGCGCGAGGGGAACCTCGTGGGAACGCGGCTGGGGTTTGGCTACCAGAGTCCCGCGCAGGCGCTGCTGCAGAGCGGGATGCTGGGCGCGGAGGCGCTGGACGCGCTGTGGGCGCGGGGTGGGGCGGGGGCTCCGGACGAGGAGCTGCTGGAGGAGTACGGGCTGGAGCCGGACGCGGTGGTGGAGCAGCAGGTGCTCGCCCACGTGCGGAGGCTGAGCGCGCTGGCGGAGCTGGCCGCGTTCGAGCCGGGGGTGGTGGAGGAGGAGTTCCGGCCGATTTCCGGTGCGCGCGTGGTGCGCGCGGCGCTGGAGGGGCCGCGGGGCGGGGCGACGGTGGAGCGGGTGTTCCGCTGCGAGCAGGTGGCGGCGTGTGCACCGTGGCTCACGGATGCGGCGGAGCGGGAGTTCCTGGAGACGCTCGCGGAGTTCCGGCGGCCGGAGGGACTCACGGCCGCGCAGGAGGCACTGCTGCTCGTGCTGGAGCGCGAGGGGTGCGTCCAGGCGCTGTCGGTGGAGGAGTGGGAGGCCCTCGAGCAGGCCCGGCGTGAGGAGGAGGCCCGGCTCGCTGAGGAGGCTCGGCTCGCTGAGGAGGCTCGGCTTCGGGCGGTGGAAGAGGCTCGGCTGGCGGAGGAGGCTCGACTCGCGGAAGAGCGTCGACTCGCGGAAGAGGCTCGGCTGGCGGAGGAGGCCCGACGGGCTGAAGAGGCTCGGCTGGCGGAGGAGGCCCGACGGGCTGAAGAGGCTCGGCTGGCGGAGGAGGCTCGACGGGCTGAAGAGGCTCGACTCGCTGAAGAGGCTCGGCTCGCTGAAGAGGCTCGGCTGGCTGAGGAGGCTCGGCTGGCTGAGGAGGCTCGGCTTGCTGAGGAGGCTCGGCTCGCGGAAGAGGCTCGGCTCGCGGAAGAGGCTCGGCTCGCGGAAGAGGCTCGGCTCGCGGAAGAGGCTCGGCTCGCGGAAGAGGCTCGGCTCGCGGAAGAGGCTCGGCTCGCTGAGGAAGTGCGACGGGCTGAAGAGGCTCGGCTCGCTGAGGAGGCTCGTCTCGCTGAGGAAGTACGACGGGCTGAAGAGGCTCGGCTCGCCGAAGAGGCGCGACGGGCTGAAGAGGCTCGACTCGCGGAAGAGGCTCGCCTCGCTGAGGAGGCCCGGGTCGCCGAGGAGGAGGCGCGACTCGCGGAAGAGGCCCGCTTGGCCGAAGAGGCTCGACTGGCCGAAGAGGCCCGCCTCGCGGAAGAAGTCCGGCTAGCCGAAGAGGCTCGACTCGCGGAAGAGCGTCGCCTCGCCGAACAAGCTCGCCTTGCCGAGGAGGCTCGCCTCGCGGCCGAAGAGGCCCGTCGGGCAGAAGAAGCTCGCCTCGCTGAAGAGGCTCGCCTCGAAGAAGAGCGCCGCCTCGCGGAAGAAGCTCGGCTGGCCGAAGAGGCTCGCTTCGCGGAAGAAGCTCGTATCGCCGAGGAGGCACGCCTCGCTGAGGAAGAGCGCCTCCTCGCCGAAGAGGCGCGCCTGGTCGAAGAGGCTCGTCTCGCGGAGGAGGCTCGTCTCGCGGAGGAGGCTCGCCTCGCGGAGGAAGCGCGACGGGCTGAGGAAGAGCGACTCGCCGAAGAGGCTCGTCTCGCTGAAGAGGCCCGGCTGGCCGAAGAAGTACGACGGGCTGAAGGGGCTCGGCTCGCCGAAGAGGCGCGACTCGCCGAAGAGGCGCGACTCGCTGAAGAGGCTCGGCTTGAGGCAGAGCGACTTCGTGCGGAAGAGGAGGCACGACTCGCTGAGGAAGTTCGTATCGCTGAAGAGCGACTTCGCGCGGAAGAGGAAGCACGACTCGCGGAAGCAGCGCGCTTGGCAGAGGAAGCTCGGCTTGCTGAAGAGGCGCGACTGGAAGAAGAGCGTCGTCTCGCTGAGGAGGCTCGCCTCCGCGCCGAGGAAGAACGACGAGTAGAAGAGGAACGTCGCAAGGCCGAGGAGGAAGCTCGTCTCGCTGAGGAGGCTCGCCTGGCAGAAGAGGCGCGTCTCGCAGAGGTGGCACGACGGGAGGAAGGGGCTCGCCTCGCTGAAGAGGCTCGGCTGGCGGAAGAGGCCCGACTCGCTGAAGAAGAGCGCCGGCTCGCCGAAGAGGCTCGACTGGCCGAGGAAGCACGTCTCGCTGAGGAAGCTCGGCTGGCGGAAGAGGCCCGCCTCGCCGAGGAGGCTCGACTGGCTGAAGAAGCGCGCGTTGCTGAGCAGCGCCGCATCGAAGAGGAAGCCCGTCGCGCAGAGGAGCAGCGCCTCGCGGAAGAGGCGCGCCTGGCCGAAGAGGCTCGGCTCGCTGAAGAGACTCGGCTGGCGGAGGAAGCTCGCCTCAGAGCCGAAGAAGAGCGCCGTCGTGCCGAAGAGGCTCGGTTGGCTGAAGAGGCACGCCTCGCCGAGGAGGCGCGTCTCGCCGAGGAAGCTCGCCTCGAAGAAGAGCGTCGCCTTGCTGAAGAGGCGCGCCTCGCCGAGGAGGCCCGCCTCGCGGAAGAGGCCCGCCTCGCTGAGGAAGCGCGTCTCGCGGAAGAGGCCCGCCTCGCGGAAGAGGCCCGCCTCGCTGAGGAAGCGCGTCTCGCGGAAGAGGCCCGCCTCGCGGAAGAGGCTCGGCTGGCTGAGGAGGCTCGGCTCGCGGAAGAGGCTCGGCTGGCTGAGGAAGCTCGTCTCGCGGAGGAGGTGCGTCAGGCGGAAGAGGCTCGGCTGGCTGAGGAGGCTCGACGGGCAGAAGAGGCTCGGCTCGCAGAAGAGGCTCGGCTCGCGGAAGAGGCTCGGCTCGCGGAAGAGCGTCGCCTCGCCGAAGAGGCTCGACTGGCCGAAGAGGCTCGACTGGCCGAAGAGGCTCGACTGGCCGAAGAGGCTCGCCTCGAAGAAGAGCGCCGCCTCGCGGAAGAAGCTCGGCTGGCCGAAGAAGCTCGTCTCGCGGAAGAAGCTCGTCTCGCCGAGGAGGCCCGCCTCGCCGAAGAGGCTCGACTCGTAGAGGAAGAGCGCCGCCTCGCAGAGGAGGCGCAACGGGCTGAAGAGGCCCGTCTCGTTGAAGAGGCTCGGCTCGCTGAAGAGGCCCGGCTGGCCGAAGATGCGCGGCTCGCTGAAGAGGCGCGTCAGGCTGAAGAGGCACGCCTCGCAGAAGAGGCACGCTTCGCAGAAGAGGCACGCCTCGCCGAAGAGGCCCGTCTCGCGGAGGAGGCTCGTCTCGCCGAAGAGGCCCGTCTCGCGGAGGAGGCTCGTCTCGCCGAAGAGGCTCGGCTGGCCGAAGAGGCCCGCCTCGCAGAAGAGGCCCGCCTCGCGGAGGAGGTGCGTCTCGAGGTGGAGCGTCGCCGCGCCGAAGCGGTACGCCGTGCCAAGGAAGCACGCCTCGCCGAGCAGGCCCGGTTGGCCGAAGAGGCTCGCCTCGCTGAAGAGGCGCGACTCGCGGAAGAGGCCCGGCTCGCCGAAGAGGCGCGCCAGGCCAATGAGGCTCGCCTCGCCGAAGAGGCGCGTCAGGCCGAAGAAGCCCGTCAGGCCGAAGAAGCCCGTCAGGCCGAGGCCGCCGCGCTGGCCAGCGCGGCCCCATCGCCCACGGTGGAGGACGCCGAGGCGCTCACCCTCGATGTCGGTGACATCATCTCCACCGATGCCGAGCCGCCGCAGGCTCCGGTCCCTGAATCATGGGCGGATGCCATCCCTCCCTCGGTCTCCCCCTCGCTGGAGCTCCCGCCCCAGCCCGAGAGTCCCGACGCCCTGCGCGCCGCGCGTCAGCAGGCCCAGGCCGCGCTCCTCCACGACATGGAGGAGGCCCTCCGTCGCTCGCGGACGCAGCCGCTGGAGCCCTGGCTCGCCGAGGAGCCTCCCCGCACCACTCCGCCCACCCGCACCAAGGACCTCGTCCCCGTCCAGGACGAGCCGTGGCAGGCCCAGGAGCGCGCGCTCTCCACCTCGACCGAGCCCGAGTTCGAGCTCGAGCCCGAGGAACTGCCCCTGCTCGAGGCCGAGCCCGAGGCGATGGACGACGCCATCGCCGCCTCCGACCGGCTCCCCATGCCCCAGGAGCCCGCCTCCTCGGGACCTCCGGTGCTGGCCCCGTCCGCGGTTCCTCCTCGCTCCGGTCCTCCCGTCCTCTCCCCCATCGCCGCCTCCCAGGGCTCGGAGGAGTCCGAGGACGCCAGCCTGTGGGCCACCCGCCCGGCCCCGCTCGCGGCCCCGCCGCCCCTGCGCCTGGGCCCCGCTGCTCCCAAGGCGGGCGAGGAAGACCTGTGGCGCATCGTCGCCTTCGACAAGGACGAGGGCGCCGCCAACCTCACGGCTTCCTTCGAGGCGGCGCTCCTCCAGGTGGACTCCCATCTGGAGACGCTCGTCCGCTCGAATGTCAATCAGCCAAACGTCGATTTCGACGAGGTCCCGGTCGAGGCCATTGTTGAAGCGACGATCGAACCGGATGCCCTCATGGGTCCGGGGGCCTTCCCCGGTGACAACACCGGTGCAACTGGACAGACTGCATGGGCCGAGCCGTCCGGTGACCTGGACGACTGGGACTTCGACGAGGACGACGTGGCGGCAGATCCCTCAAACCCCGACGAGGCAGCCAAGCTCCGGCGCCAGCGCCTGCTGCGCCGCGCGATGGAGAACATGGGCGTCCTCGGCGCACGTGCTCCCGCCGTGGTGGGTGCCACACCCACGACCGAGCCCGCCGCGCCCGCGCCTACACCGGCCCCGGTCTCCGAGCCGCCCAAGCCGGACGAGGCGCGGCTCGCCCAGCAGATCGAGCAGCGCTACGCCGACATCCAGGCCAAGCGGGACCACTTCTTCGTGCTTGGGGTCCCTCAGGACGCCCCGCGCGACCAGGTGAAGTCCGCCTTCCTCAGCCTCGCCAAGCTCTTCCACCCGGACCGCCTGCCGCCGACCATGCCGCACCTGGCGCCGAAGATGACCTCCGTCTTCGAGGCCATCCGCGAGGCCTACGAGGTCCTCTACGACGACGCCCGGCGCAAGGCCTATCTCCAGAACCTCCAGGCCCAGCAGTCCCTGCCGAAGACGCCCGCGCCGACCTCCTCCTCCGCGTCCCCGTCGTCCCGCCCCGCGGGCCGGCCCGACAGCAGCCCGGACGACCTCTACAAGATGGGCGAGGTCTTCTTCCGCAAGCGCGACTTCACCACCGCGTCGGACCACTACGACCGCGCCTGGTCCCTGGACGCCAAGCCCCTGTACCTGGCCGCTCGCGCCTGGGCCATCTACATGGACCCGGCCCGCAAGGCGGACATGGCCAAGGCCAAGCAGATGATGGCGGAGGCCGTGCGCACCGACCCCAACTGCGACCGCGCCCACTACCAGCTCGGCGTCATCGCCCGTGTCGAGGGCGACATGGACCGCGCCGAGCGCCACTTCCGTGAAGCAGTGCGCGCCAACTCCAAGCACCTGGAGGCCAATCAGGAGCTGCGCCTCATCGAAATGCGCAAGAAGAACCCGCCCAAGAAAGGCGGCTTCTTCCGCTGATGACCGCCCCGGCACCCCGCGTCCTCACGCGGGGTGTGGGTGTCTCGCAACAGGCACTCCAGGCTCTTCGATGAAACCCGGCGCGGCGACGCCTGTCCGCCTGGGGGACAGCCAGATTCCCCCTCGCCGCAAGCCATTGACATGCCTGGAAAGCGGGCAGGATGCTCCCGCGTCAGGCTCTCTGTAGAAGTCCGCAGTGACGAAAGGCATGTAACGTGGCCAAGCAGCACCTGCTCCTGGTCGATGGTGACGCAAAGAGCCTCCGCGTGATGGAGGTCAGCCTGAAGAAGGCTGGCTTCTCCGTGACGACGGCCATCCACGGCAAGGATGCGCTCGAGAAGGTTCAGATCAGCCCACCGGACCTCGTGCTGGCGGACACGAAGATGCCGGAGATGGACGGCTTCGAGCTGTGCAAGGCGCTCAAGTCCGACGAGCGCTTCAAGTTCATCCCGTACGTCTTCCTGACGAACCAGAAGTCCGTCGAGTTCAAGGTGCGCGGCCTGGAGCTCGGTGGCGACGACTACCTGACGAAGCCGATCTACATCAAAGAGATCGTCACCCGCGTGAAGATGATCCTCCAGAAGGCGGAGAAGGAGAGGATCGAGAAGCGGGAGACGACGAAGGGCGGCTTCGCCGGCAGCCTCGCCGACATGGGCGTGGTGGACCTGGTGCAGACGTTCGAGATTGGCCGCAAGACGGGCCTCATCAACATCCAGGGCGAGCGCACCGGCACCGTCTACTTCAAGGACGGACGGGTCATCGACGCGGAGCTGGGGCGGCTGAAGGGGGAGAACGCCTTCTACCGCATGCTGAATACCTTCGAGGGTCAGTTCGAGGTGCAGTTCAGCGCGCTGGACAGGCCGGAGCGCATCGAGATCTCCACCCAGGGCCTGCTGATGGAGGGCATGCGCCGCCTGGACGAGTGGGGGCGCATGCTCGAGCAGCTCCCGCCGCTGGAGACGGTGTTCGAGATTGACTACCACCAGCTCGCCGACCGCCTCTCGGAGATTCCGGACGAGGTGAACGGGTTGCTGCGCCTCTTCGACGGCAAGCGCACCCTGAGCCGCGTGGTGGAGGACTCGGACTTCGAGGACCTGGCCGCGCTGGGCATCATCAGCAAGCTGTACTTCGAGGGCCTCATCCGCGAGCTGGGCAATGCCCCGCTGGAGCCGGTGCAGAGCAGCAAGCCCGGCATCGAGCAGTGGCTCAACGCGGCCCCGCCGCCTGAAGCGCCCGTGGAGCCCGCGCCGCCCGCGCCCGTGGCGGCGGCCCCCGTGGAGCCCCTGGCTCCCGAAGTCCCCGTGGCGGTCGAGCCGCCCGCCGCCGTGGAGCCGCCGCCCGCCGTGGCGCCCGTGCCGACGCCGGCCCCGCGCACCATGCCGCCGAGCGTGCTCTCGCCGCCCGCGGGCGTGGAGGACGAGGCGGCCACGTCCCCTGGCGCCGCGGCCCAGCCCGCGAATGTCGTCGTCTTCCCCGCGAGGCCCCGGCGTGGCCCCGCGGACGAGGAGCCGGTGGAGGCGCCGCCGCTGGCGCCGGTGGAGGAGGGCTCGGCCTTCCTGGTGGAGCCCCCGCCGGCCCACCGCGCCGTGGAGCACGCGCACCGCAGCCTCCTGCTGGACTGGAGCCGCGTGGACACGGAGGGCATCGGCTCGGCCTCCACGTGGGGCCCGGGCTCCGTCTGGTCTCCCGCGCCACGGTCCCTCGGGGCCTCCAGCAGCTCGGGCTCCGCGTTCTCCCAGGGGGCCCCGGCCCCGGAGCCCACGTCCCCGCCGCGCGCGCCCATCTTCGGCGGCGCGGCCGTGGGGCCCAATCCCTTCCCACCCGTGCCTCCTCCCGCGCCGGCGCCGCCGTCGTCCGAGGTGACGCTGGTGAGCGGCAGGGGCTCCGCGCCGCCGGTGGCGCCCGTGTCGCTGGACCTCGGGCCCATCGCGGACATCGAGGAGACGCCCGCCCCGCAGCAGCTCGCGCTGCCGCCGTACCCGGGCCATGGTGCTCCCGCGCCCGCCGTGCCCCCGGTGGCGCCGGACATCTCCGAGGAGCCGCGGACGCCGACCTCGGTGCCGCCGCCCGTCTCCGTCGCGCCGGCCGCGGTGCAGCCCGCCGAGCCGAAGCCCCCGGCGCACCCGCCCGCCGCCGAGGTGAAGCCCGCGCCCGTGGCGGCTGCGAAGCCCGCCGAGGTGAAGCCCGCCCCGGTGGCGGAGTCGGATGATGCGGCGCTCGCCGCGGCCGTGCGCCCCAAGCGCACCGGCCTCTACGTGGGCCTCGGCCTGGCGCTCATCGGCGCCGTCGCCGCGGTGGTGCTGGGCGGGAGCTCCGGGAAGGGGCAGGACCCCGTTCCGAAGCCGCCGGTGGAGACGCCGAAGCCCGTCCAGGCGGTGAAGCCGCCGGAGACGGACCCCCTCCCGACGCCCGCCGTCGAGGACGCGGGGACGGCCACGGCCACCGCGCCCACGCCGCCGCCCGCCGCCACGCCGGATGCGGGGACGGCCGTCGCGGAGACGCCGCCGCCGGACACCGGCGAGACGCCTCCCACGCCGCCGGAGCCGAGCGCGCCGCCGGTGGACCCGGAGGTGGAGTACGCCACCCTCGTGAAGCAGGCGCGGGCGGCCATCGTCTCCAACCGCCACAAGTCGGCCGTGGCCAGCTACCGCAAGGCGCTGGCCCTCAAGCCCGCGTCCCTGGAGGCGAAGGCCGGCCTGGGCACGGCGCTGGTCAACGGCTTCGGGACGGAGGCGGCCTGCCGCGAGGCCTCCAAGCTGCTTCAGGACGTCGTCCGGGAGGAGGAGCGGAATGCCCGCGCCTGGCTGACGCTCGGCATGGCGTACCAGTTCAGCAAGCGAAATACCCAGGCGGTCGAGGCCTACAAGAGGTACTTGTTCCTCGAACCGACGGGGTCCTCGGCCAACGAGGTCCGCATGATGCTCAAGGAACTGGGCAACTGAGCGGGCTGGCGGCCCACCTCGTCCGCTTTCGGAGAAGTCGCCGCCTTGCTCGTCCTCGGCCTGGAAACCTCCTGTGATGAGACCGCCGCCGCCGTCGTGGAGGACGGCCGGCGCGTGCTCTCCGACGTCGTCTCCACCCAGGTGGACATCCACCGGCGCTGGGGTGGGGTGGTGCCGGAGCTGGCCAGCCGCAACCACATCGTCCAGGTGATGCCCGTCGTCCACGAGGCCCTCACCCGCGCGCAGAAGACGCTCGACGACGTGGACCTCATCGCCGTGACGTCCGGCCCCGGCCTCATCGGCGCGCTGCTGGTGGGCCTGCAGGTGGCCAAGGGGCTGAGCCTCGCCACCGGCAAGCCCTTCGTCGGCGCCAACCACCTGGAGGGCCACCTGCTGGCCATCCGCCTCATCGAGGAGGCCCCCGAGCCGCCGTTCCTCGGGCTCGTCGTCTCCGGCGGCCACACCAGCCTCTACGAGGTCCAGGACTACGGCCGCTACCGGCTGGTGGGCAGCACCCGCGACGACGCGGCCGGCGAGGCGTACGACAAGACGGCGCGCATCCTCGGACTGCCGTACCCGGGCGGGCTGCCCATCGACCAGCTCGCGCAGAAGGGAGACCCCGCGGCCATCCGCTTCCCGCGCGCGCTGCCCGGCGACAACTTCGACGTGTCCTTCTCCGGGCTGAAGACGGCCGTGCTGCACCACGTGCAGAAGCACGGCCTTCCCGAGGGCCAGGCGCTGGCGGACCTGTGCGCGTCCTTCCAGGAGGCGGTGGCGGACGTGCTGTCGAAGAAGCTGGTGGCCGCCGCGCGCCGGCTGGGCCACAAACAACTGGTGCTGTGCGGAGGCGTGGCGGCCAACTCGCGGCTGCGCGCGCTGTGCCGCGAGCGCGCACAGGAGCGGGGGCTGGACATGTTCCTGCCGCCGGTGCGGCTGTGCACGGATAACGGCGCCATGATTGCCGTGGCGGGGTATGAGGCGTACCGCCGCGGACTGCGCGGAGACTTCCGCCTGGCGGCAGACCCGGCCTGGCGCATGTAAAGGAGACCGGGTGGAATCACCGCGAGACATCCTCAAACGACATGGCCTGCGCCCCAAGCACAGCTGGGGACAGAACTTCCTGGGCGACGAGGAGGCCCTGGAGACCATCGCCGACGCGCTCGCGCTGCGCGAGGGCGAGCCGGTGGTGGAGCTGGGCCCCGGCCTGGGCCACCTGACGCGCTTCCTCGCCGCGACGAAGGCGCGCGTCACCGCGGTGGAGCGGGACCGCGACATGGTGACGGTGCTGGAGAAGGAGGCCATCCCCGGCGTGCGCGTGGTGTCCGGCAACGCCGCCACCGTGGACTTCGCGGAGGTGGCCGGCGCCCCCGAGGTGGCCGTGGTGGGCAACCTGCCGTACCACCTGTCCAGCTCCATCCTCTTCCGCGTGCTGGAGCAGCGTTCCCGCGTGACGCGCGCCGTCTTCACCCTCCAGAAGGAAGTCGTCGAGCGGCTGGCCGCCGAGCCCGGCAACCGCGACTACGGGCTGCTCACCGTGCTGCTCGGCCTGCACTTCGACGCGGAGAACATCCTCACGCTGGAGTCGTGGCGCTTCCACCCGCCGCCGAAGGTGGACTCCGCGGTGCTGCGCCTCACGCGCCTCAAGGCCCCGCGCGCGCCCATCGTCGACGACGCCCGCTTCATCCGGGTGGTGAAGGCGTCGTTCGCCCACCGGCGCAAGACGCTGCTCAACTCGCTCAAGTCGGACCCCACGCTGGGCACGCCCGAGGTGCTCGCCGCCGCGCTGGCCACGGCCGGCATCGACCCGCAGCGCCGCGCGGAGACGCTGGCGCCCGAGGAGTTCGCCGCGATTGAGCGCGCGCTGGGGCCCGTCGTCACGCCGGTGCCGGCGCCCGAGAAGCTGTCGGAGTAGGGCGCTACCGCTGCCGCATTCCCAGCGCCTGGAGCAGGCCGCCCTGCTGCTCCAGGAAGGCGCGGAACTCGGCCTCGGGAATGCGCATGCGCGCCAGCACGTCGCGGAGGATTTCCTCCACGGTGCCGTCCTGCCGGCGCTTGAGCTCCAGGGCCGTCTTCAGCAGCACCACGCCATAGAGCGGGTCCGGCTCCACCGGCGGTGCGGGTGTCGTCCTGGGGGTCGCGCTCTGACGGGCCTCTTCCAGCACCACCACCGTCTTCGCCCGCTGCCTGCCGCTCATGTCCGGAGACCGTCCCGCGCGCTCGCCATGAAGTCGCGCGGACCGTAGGGGATGCTCTCCGGAGCGTCAAGCGAGCCGGGCATCCCGGACACCGGGTGCGGCCGCGGAAAATTGCCGGATTCGGCCGGGCATGTTGTGTTATCCGCCCGGATGCGTGGCCGTGCCCTCGCGAGTGGTGGGCGCGCGGCCTCACTGTGCATTCCGCGGTCGGGAGGCCTCGGCGGATGGACTACCGGTACATCGTGGTCGAGGGGCCCATTGGCGTGGGCAAGACGAGCCTGTCCAACATCCTCGCGGAGCGCCTGTCCGGCCGGCGCATCCTCGAAATCGTGGAGGAGAATCCCTTCCTCTCCAGCTTCTATACGGACCGGCAGAAGTTCGCGTTCCAGACGCAGATCTTCTTCCTGCTGTCGCGCTTCCGGCAGCAGCAGGAGCTGTTCCAGCAGGACCTCTTCAGCTCGATGACGGTCAGCGACTACCTGTTCGCCAAGGACCGCATCTTCGCGCACCTCAACCTGGACGCCCACGAGCTGGCCCTCTACGAGCGCGTCTTCGAGGCGCTCGGGCCCCGCGTGGCCAAGCCGGACCTCGTCATCTACCTCCAGGCCCGCCTGGACGTGCTGCTGCATCGCATCAAGAAGCGCGGCCGCGAGTTCGAACGGAAGTTCGACTCCGGGTACCTGGAGGGGCTGGTCCACTCCTACAACACCTTCTTCTTCCACTACACGGAGACGCCACTGTTGGTGGTGGACACCTCGGACATCGACTTCGTCAACAACGAGGCGGACCGGGAGGACCTGCTGGCCACCATCCGGAAGGCGAAACCGGGCACCCAGCATTACCTTCCGAAGGCATCCCGACGGGCCTGAAGCCGGGCTCCCGCCAGGACGCTCGTCCTCCGGGCCCCACGGCCGCCCGAAGGGCGTTAGAGTGCGGTGACGGGCCCTGGGCTTCCGGCGATCTCCATTGGGGACGGCGAGGGGCGAAGGGGTCCGGCAGTGGCCGTCCCACCCGTCGACACAAGGAGGTGAACCGTGAAGGACAAGGTCACCATCCACACGCTGAAGCGCTTCAAGCAGATCGGCCAGAAGATCTGCATGGTTACCGCCTACGACGCCACGTTCGCCCACATCCTGGACCAGGCGGGAGCGGACGTGCTGCTCGTCGGTGACTCGCTGGGCATGGTCGTCCAGGGGCATGACTCCACGCTGCCCGTGACGATGGACCAGATGGTCTATCACTCCAAAGCGGTGACTCGCGGTGCGCGCCGGGCCCACGTGGTGGGGGATTTGCCCTTCATGAGCTACCAGGTGTCTCCCCAGGAGGCGGTGCGCAACGCCGGCCGGCTGGTGTCCGAGGGGGGCGTGGGCAGCGTCAAGCTGGAGGGTGGCGCCGAGTTCGCGGAGACGGTGCGCGCGATTACCCGCGCCAGCATCCCCGTCATGGGCCACCTGGGGCTGACGCCGCAGTCCGTGCACAAGATGGGCGGCTATGTCGTGCAGGGCCGCGACGAGGACCAAGCCCGCAAGATTCTCGACGACGCGCTGGCGCTGGAGCAGGCCGGGGCGTACGCGCTGGTGCTCGAGGGCGTGCCGCTGGAGCTGGCGCGCACGATTACCCAGAGCCTCACCATCCCCACCATCGGCATCGGCGCGGGCGTCGACTGTGACGGCCAGGTGCTGGTCTGCTACGACCTGTTGGGGATGAACCCGGACTTCAAGCCGAAGTTCGTCAAGCGCTACGCCAACCTGCACGGCTCCATCACCGAGGCGGCCGGCGCGTTCTTCTCCGAGGTGCGCAAGGGCGCCTTCCCGGACGAGGACCACTCCTTCAAGTCCAGCAAGAACATCCGCCTGGTGGCCGGCAGCCCGACCCCGACGAGGGCGGAGCTGCCCGCGACGACGACCGCCGAGGGCGGGGAGAAGATTGGCCCTGTCTACGGGGTGCCAGTCTAGCCATGGCTCCCGCCGTCCTGCGGACTCTGGCGGAAGTGAGGGCCTGGACGGCGGGGCTGCGCCGTGAGGGGCGCCGGCTCGCGCTGGTGCCCACCATGGGCTTTTTGCATGAAGGCCACCTCTCGCTCATGCGCGAGGGGCGGCGCCGCGCCGACGTGGTGGCCACCTCCATCTTCGTCAACCCCACCCAGTTCGGTCCCCGCGAGGACCTGTCGCGCTACCCGCGGGACTTGCAGGGGGACCTGGCGAAGTGCGCCAGCGCGGGGGCGGACGTCGTCTTCGCGCCGGAGGACCCGAACGTCATGTACCCGCCGGGGTACCAGACGTACGTGGAGGTGACGGACGTCAGCAAGGGCCTGTGCGGCGAGCGGCGACCGGGTCACTTCCGTGGCGTGGCGACCATCGTCACCCAGTTGCTGTGCCTGTTCCGGCCGGAGGTGGCCCTCTTCGGAGAGAAGGACTACCAGCAGCTCCAGGTCATCCAGGCGCTGAACCGGGATTTGCACCTGGGCGTGGACATTGTCGGCATGCCGACGGTGCGCGAGGCGGACGGACTGGCCATGAGCAGCCGGAACGCCTACCTGTCCCCCGAGGAGCGGCAGCGGGCGCTCTCCCTCTCGAGGGGACTGAGGGCGGCCCAGGCGCTGCTGCGCGAGGGCACGCGCGAGTCAGGTGCGCTGGTGGGCGCCGTCCGTCGCGAGCTGGAGGCAGCGGGGCTCCGGGAGGACTACGTGGAGCTGGTGGATGCGGAGCGGCTCACACCCCTGGAGCGGGTGATGCCCGGACAGAACGCCCGCCTGCTCGTCGCCGCGTTCAGTGGTACGACGCGCCTCATCGACAACATGCCGCTGGGCGGTTAGGAGACGCGGGACGCGTATGACATCCGGAGGCAAGTCGAAGGGACCTGGCGCGGAGGCCGGGGTGAAGGTCATCGCCGAGAATCGGCGTGCGCGCTTCGACTACACGGTAGACGAGAAGCTGGAGGCCGGCCTGGAGCTGACCGGCAGCGAGGTGAAGTCGCTGAGGGAAGGTATCGCCAACCTGTCGGACGCCTACGCGCTTCCCAAGGGCAGCGAGCTCTTCCTGCTCAACGCCAACATCGGCTCCTACAAGGCGGCGAGCGTCTTCGACCACCTGCCCACCCGGGGCCGGAAGCTGTTGCTGCACCGGACGGAGATTGACCGCTGGACGGCGAAGGTGCGTGAGCGGGGTTATTCCATCATCCCGCTTGTGCTGTACTTCAAGAAGGGGCGGGCCAAGGTGGAGCTGGGGCTCTGCCGCGGCAAGACGCACGAAGACAGGCGCCACGACATCAAGGAGCGGGAGACGAAGCGGGAGATGGACCGGGCGATGCGCCGACGTTGAGAGGGGCGCCCGAATTTCTCTCGCCGTACACCGATGGACGAAAAGAAGGGTCTCGACAAGAAGGAGCGGCTGCTGGCCGCGCTCGACCAGGGGATGGTGATGATCCACCTGGACGCGCGCCGCCCCGGTGTGCTCGTCCCCGCCTCCATCAAGGGTGAGGCCCATCTGCGCCTCAACCTCTCCTACCGCTTCGACCCCCCGGACCTCACGGTGGGCGAGTGGGGCGTGCGCTGCACGCTGAGCTTCTCCGGCTCGCGCTTCACGGTGGCCGTGCCCTGGTCGGCGCTGTTCGCCATCGCCAGCCACGTGACGAAGGAGTTCTGGATGTACCCGGACGACATGCCGCCGGAGCTGCTCCAGCAGCCCGCGTCGGCGCGTCCGCAGCAGCCCGTGCCGGTGGTGCCCGTGGCAGCGGAGCGCCCGCGCGCCTTCCTGCGCGAAGTCCCCAGCGAGCGCTCCGAAGAGCCGCCGCCGGAAGTCCCGCCCGAGGGGCCGAAGGACGAGCCGCCGTCTCCGCGTCGGGGCCACCTGCGCCTGGTGAAGTGAGGGGCGCGGCTTGCCGCGCCTCGCCGCTCAGCGGTCGTCCAGCGTCACCTGGAAGTCCACGGGCTGTCCGCCGCGGAAGGTGCCCTTCCACGTGCGGTAGCCCTTGTGCCGCACCTGCACGGAGAGCACCCGGTCCGGGTAGACGTTGTCCACCACCAGGGGCGTCGTCCCCACCTCCTTGCCCTCCACCCACACCGAGGCCCCCGCGGGCTGGCTGCGGACGCTGAGCACGGGCGAGGCCAGGCGGATGCCCGTCGCCGACAGCAGCTCCCGGGACACCGTGCCGCGCCAGGCCCACAGCGCGGCGCCGAGGGCCAGCACGGCCAGCCCGCCCAGCGCCAGCAACAGCCGCCTGCGGCTCCGGCCCCGCGCGGCGAGGGTGTCCTCCTGCCAGTCACTCACCGGGCGCGGCGCGCGCTCGACCAGCTCCAGCGCCTCGGCGGGCGTCTGCAGCACGCTCCGGGCGGGGAAGGGCGTGGGCGCGGGCTCCATGCTCTCCGCCAGCGTGCGGGTAGGTGACTGCTCCAGCAGGGGCGCCACCCGCGTCGTGCCGGCCGTGGCGTGGGGCCGCGCCGGGGGCAGGGCTCCCGCTCCGGCGCGGGGGGGAGTGGAGGCCCCGGGGTGGGCCGGCGGCACCCGGGGAGTGCTCATCGGCGTCGTGCCCGTGGGGCCCGCGCGGGGCGGAGTCCTCGCGGTGGGCGCGGGCGTGAAGACCGGGGAGGGCGGAGCGAGCTCCTCCGCGCAGCGGTCGCAGGGCGCGTGAGGGCTCGACAGCGGCTGGTCACAGCGGGTGCAGCGGTGCACCACCCTCCCGCTGACGCTGAGCGCCGCGCCTCCAGGGAGGGGCTCGTCGGCGTACTCCGGCCCGAAGTCGGGGGCGGGCACCGGGCCTGGGCTCCCGGCCGGTGCGTCCGAGGACTCGGCCAGCTCTCGCAGGGTGGGCGGCAGCGGCAGCTCCCTCATGAAGGCGGCGAGCGCGTGCGACGTGGCGGGCTCGCCGGCCTGGGCCAGCCACCGCGCGAGCGCCTCGGACAGCGCCTCGGGCGTCGGGAAGCGCTCCTCGGGGGTGCGGGCCAGCATGCGCAGGAGCACGTCGGCCAGCGGCGCGGGCACGTGCGGGGGACGCGGCACCTCGCGGGTGATGATGGCGTACGTCACCGCGACCGGCTCCGTCAGGGAGTGGAACGGATGGTGGCCCGTGAGCAGCTCGTGGAAGACGATGCCCAGCGAGAACTGGTCGCTCGCGGCCGTCGCGGGTGCGCCCTGGAGCACCTCGGGTGCGCTGTACGCCTCCTTGCCCTTGAAGACTCCGGGGGCCGTGAGGGACGGGCCCTCGAACCGGGCGATGCCGAAGTCCGTCACCTTCACCTCGCCCTCGCGCGACACGAGGACGTTGGAGGGAGACACGTCCCGGTGGGCGACGATGACGGGGCGCCCGGCGTGCAGCTTCCGGTACGCGTGGGACAGGCCGGCCAGGACCTGGAGCAGCACGAAGGCCGCCAGGTGCGGCGGGAAGCGCACGCCCTGGCGCGTGGCGGTGCGCAGCAGCACGCCCAAATCCCAGCCGTCCACCAGCTCCATCACCAGGAAGAGGCCATTGGGGCCCTGGCCCACGTCGTACACGGTGGCGATGTTCTGGTGCTGCAACTGCGTGGCCAGCCGCGCCTCGGCCAGGAACATGCGCGCGATGTCCGGCTCGCGTGCGAGGTATGGCAGCACGCGCTTGATGGCCACCGTGCGCTCGAAGCCCTCCGAGCGCGACACGCCCAGGAAGAGCTCCGCCATGCCTCCCACTGCCAGGGGCCGCACGAGCCGGTAGCGTTCGTTCACGGACGGCCTCCAGGGGTGACGGGGCCCGCGCTCAGGCCGTGGGCCCGCTGTCCGGCCCGGCGGTGATGTCTCGCAGCAGCTTCCAGGGGTAGATGCCGGTGGTGTGGCCGTCGCTGAAGACGAAGGCCAGCGCGTAGTTGCCCACCGGCTGCACTTCCTTGATGCGCAGGTCCGCGGGCACCTTCGCCGCGTCCAGGGTGCGCTGGTTCGTCCACTCGTCCACGCACCCGGCACAGGGGCACTGCTGGCGCAGCACCTGCGCGGAGGCGGCCGTCCTCGCCCCGTCGTCCCAGCCCAGCTCCAGCCGGGCGCCGTCCGGCGACACGCGGACGTCCGTCCCGGTGACGGGCTTTGCGGCGGGCTTGATGCGGTCCCAGAAACTCAAGGTTCCACCTTCCGAAGTCTCAACAGCGACGGGCCCTGCCTACCATCCTTCCGGCGCGGTGGCGCGGGGCGCGAGCACGCCCGCTCCACGCGGCCTTCAGGACGCGAGCTTGACCGGCAGCCGGTGGCCTTCCAGGCGCACGCCCTGCTGCGCCAGCACCCGCCGCAGCGCCAGCACCACCTGCGGGTCCAGCTGCGCGCCGCTGAGGTTGTCCAGGATTTCCATCGCCTTCTCCAGCGGCATGGCCTTCTGGTATGGGCGGGTGGAGGTGCACGCGTCGAAGGTGTCCGCGCAGGCGACGATGCGGGCCAGCAGGGGGATGTCCTCGCCCTTGAGGCGGTCCGGGTAGCCGGTGCCGTCCCAGCGCTCGTGGTGGTGGCGCACGCACGCGCGCACCGCACCCAGGAAGCTCACCGGGCCGATGATGGCGTCACCGATGGCCGGGTGCTCGCGCATGATGGCCATCTCCTGGTCCGTCAGCCGCGACTGCTTGCAGAGGATGGACTCGACGATGCCAATCTTGCCGATGTCGTGGAGGATGCCGCCGTACTGCAGCTGCCGCAGCTCGCGCTCGGTGAGGCTCAGCTCGCGCCCAATCTGCACCGCCACGTCGCCCACGCGCTGGCTGTGGCCGCGCGTGTACGCGTCCTTCGAGTCGATGGAGTTGGCCAGCGCGACGATGGTCTCCAGGTAGCCCTTCTCCAGGCTCTCGTAGAGGCCGCGGTTCTCCATGTCGTACGCGAGCAGCTGCTTGCTCATGTAGTTGAACGTCTGGGCCAGCTCGCCCAGCTCGTTCTTCTGCGGGATGTTCACCTCCACGCCGAACTTGCCGCGCGCCAGCTCCAGCGCGCCGGAGATGAAGCCCTTGAGGGGCCGCGTCAGGTTGCGGGAGAAGAGCGCCGCCAGCACCACGGCCACCAGGATGGCCGCGCCCAGGCCCAGGAGGATGCGCCGCTCCATGGCCTCCACCTGGCGGTAGGCGTGCTCCACCGGCTGCTCGGAGAGGATGGCCCAGCCGGCCTCCGGCAGCACCGTGTACGCGGCCACCACCGCGTCCCGGCCCTCGCCGAAGTTGCCCACGTGGAACAGCTCCAGCGGCTCGGCTTCCGGCCGGCCCTCCAGCTGCTTCAGCAGATGCGCCACGGGCGTGCGCTTCGACACGTCCTCGCCCAGCCCCGCCACGCCGCCGCCCCCGACGACGAGGTGCCCGTGCCGGTCCGCCAGGTACGCGAAGCCCGTGCTGCCCACGCGCTCCTGCTCCAGCATCCGCCGCAGCCCGGCCAGGGACAGGTCCGCCGCGACGTAGCCCTTCACGGGCTCGCCCACGGGGAAGGCCAGGGTCAGCACCGGCTCGCCCCGGCCCGGCTCCATCACCGCGTCCGCGTAGCGCAGCCCCTCCATGCCCTCCAGCAGCGCGCGGGCACGCTCCTCGTGCGCGGCCAGCGCGGTGGGGGACACGTCGTGCCTGGAGAAGGCCTGCAGCCCCGGCAGCCGCTTGCGGTCCGGGCCGAAGATGGTGAGGGCCAGCACCTCGCGCCGCTGCGTGAGCACCGACGCCAGGTGCGTCTGCTGCGCCTCCATCGGCAGCCCGAAGAAGCCGGGCACGCGGGCCAGGCCCAGCACCGTGTCGGTGGGCTCGTTGAGGAAGACCTCCGCCTTGAGGCGAAGCTGCTTCACCCGCTCCTGCGCCAGCTCCTGGGCGTCGCGCACCAGCAGCTCGCGCGTATGGGACACGGAGAGCCAGCCCACCATCAGCGTGGGCACGAAGCTGACCACCAGCATCAACAGGAGGATGGCTTTGAAAAGGCGCACGGTGCTGCTCCTCCGGTGGCTACTGCCACTGACCCTTCTGCACTTCGAGCTTCAGCCGCTCCGACACCAGCTCGAAGCGCCGGGCGGCGCTCGGCTCCGAGCGGCCCGTCGCGCCCACCGCCCGCACCGTCCACCGGTAGCGGCCCGCCGGCAGCACGGGCAGCTTCGCCTCCGGGGCGGAGACGGTCTGGACGAAGACAGCGGTTCCATCGGTGTCGCTCAGCACTTCCACCTCGTAGCGGTCGGCCTCGGGGACGGCCGCCCAGGCCAGCTTCACCGGGCCCAGCCGGCCTGCCTTGTCCGGGCGCCGCTTCAGCGTCTCCCCATCCTCCGGCAACCCGGGGCGCGGCGCCACCAGGGGGGGCGGGGGCGCGGGGGGCGGGCGGCCGCGCTCCACGCGCACGGACTCACCCATGGCGACCGGCTGGGTGACGCCCTCGGCCTCCACGCGCACCGCGGGCCCCTTGCTCACGCTGACGGTGGTGGAGCCTCCATCCGCGCCCACCTCCACGGAGAACGCGGACGGCTGCGGCGACGGCGCGTCCGCCACCTGCTTGCCGGCCGCGTTGGCCGCCTCGGAGGCCTGGGCATAGCGGGCGGCGCGGAAGTGCGCCTCCGCCTCCTTGAGCCGGGCCGTGGCCCCGGGCGAGCGCATGCCCGCCACCAGCGTGCGCGCCGTCTCCAGCGCCTTGAGCGCCAGCGCGCGGTCCGGGCCGGGCACCTTCAGCCGCGTGCCCGCGGCCACCGTGTCCGACTTCAGCCCGTTGAGCGCCTGGATTTCCTCGGCGGCGCTCGGGTCCCCCACCGTGCGCTCCGCCACCTGGCGCAGCGTCTCGTTGGGGCCCACCACCGCCGTGTCCACCGACGCGGCGCCCAGCCATGCGAGCAGGAACAGGGCCTTCATTGGAAGACAATCTCCCTTCCTGCCTGGATGGTGGCCGCGGGGGTGGTGACGGAGAGGGACTGCGTGGAGGGCTGCTCCAGCTCGGCGTCGATGCGGCCGCGCAGCACCGTCAGGTCCGTGCGCTGCTGGCCCGGCCGGGGGCGCGTCTCCGCCACGCCGATGAGCGAGTCCGCGCCCAGGTGCACCGTGCCGCCGTCATTGGCGAAGACGAGGTCCGCGAGGGCATTGGCCTCGGTGCGCACCTTGTCGTTCTCGAACAGGGGGAGCCCCTCGTGCGCGGCGCTCCAGTCGTCGGCGGTGGCGCGCTTTATCTGCACGTCACCCTTCAGCCCGCGCAGGTGCGCGCGCGGCTGCGGCGTGGGACGCGAGGGCGCCACGGGCGCTGGCGGCGTCTCGTCGTCGGTGCAGCCGAGCGGCGAGGCCGAGAGCGCGAGCGCGAGCAGCATGGGGGGCCAACGTCGTCCGTTCACGTAGGGGGCATTCCGGGAGGCTGCAGTGTAGCGGGGGAGGGGACCCGTGGGTAACGGGCCCGGCCACCCACACGCTAGTCCAACCGCCGGTGCTGCAGGCAGGGCAGGTTGCGGCGGATGCGCGCCTGGAGTTCCGGGTCTACGGGCGCCAGCGCCAGCCCCTCTCCCTCCGACGCCCGCGCCGTCACCAGCCCCCACGGGTCCACCACCATGGCGTGGCCATAGGTAAGGCGGTTGGCGGAGTGGCGCCCACCCTGGGCAGGTGCGAGCACGTAGGCCTGGTTTTCGATGGCCCGCGCCCGCAGGAGCACCTCCCAGTGGTCCTTGCCCGTCATCAGCGTGAAGGCCGCCGGCACGGCGAGCAGGGTGGCGCCGTCTTTCGACAGCCGCCGGTACAGCTCCGGGAAGCGCAGGTCGTAGCAGACGGACAGGCCCAGCCGCCCCACCTGTGTGTCCGCCGCCACCACCTCCGTCCCCGGCGCCACCGCCGCGGACTCCTGGTAGGTGGCCCCGTCTCCCACCTCCACGTCGAACAGGTGCATCTTCCGGTACACCGCCAGCCGATCACCGTCAGGGCCGAAGAGGACGCTGGTGTTGTACAGGCGGCCCCCCGGCGCTCCGGCCTCCAGGACGCTGCCGGCCAGCAGGGTGAGCCTCAGCTCGCGGGCCAGGGCGGCCATCCGGGAGAGCGTCGGGCCGTCCAGGGCCTCGGCGGCACCCTGGCGCTCCGGCTCCGGGCCCATCCAGGAGAAGTTCTCCGGCAGGCCCACCAGGCGGGCCCCCAGCCCGGCCGCCTGCCGCACGAGGCGGGTGGCGACCTCCAGGTTGTGGCTCTTGTCCGCGGTGGACACCATCTGCGCGGCGGCGATGAGGTGCATGGGCCCGTTATAACGCCCGTCCGGGTCGTGGAACCCCTGGGAATTCCTTGCCCTGTCGGGCAGGTTTCACCCGGAGCAGGAGGGTGCGTCCTTCCTTTACACCCCGACGGGGCGTGTGCTACGGACGCCCCCACATTTTTCGATGTCGAACCTCGAAAAGTGGGCCGCGTGCCCGCTTTTCGCGTTTTTGGAGACCTGTTTCCCGGTATGACGGAGAAGACCCTCAAGCAGACGGTGGAGGAGAAGGCCGCCAGCCTGCTCGAGCCCATCGTCGCGGGTGAAGGCCTCGAGCTTCTGGAAGTGGAGTTCGTCCGGGAGCGCGAGGGCTGGGTGCTTCGGCTGTTCATCGACAAGCCGGGTGGCAGGGTGGGGCTGGAGGAGTGCAGCCAGGTGTCGCGCGCGGTGGACCCGTCGCTCGACGTGGAGGACTTCATCCCCCACGAGTACAGCCTGGAGGTCTCCAGTCCCGGGGTGAACCGGCCGCTGAAGAAGCCGGCGCACTTCGAGCGGGTGAAGGGACAGAAGGTGAAGGTGAAGAGCTTCGGGCCGGTGGGAGACCCCCCGCGCAAGAACTTCACCGGCACGCTGACCGAGGTGGCAGGCGACGGCATCTCGGTGGAGGTGGAAGGGGCCGGAACCTTCCACATCCTCTTCAAGGACATCGCCAAGGCGAACCTGGAGTTCGAGTTCTAGACGTCGACATACAGGGTGCCCCTCCGTGCGAGGGCGCCCGTGGACCCTTTTAGGAGAAGACCATGCCCACGCAGCAAGCCAACCCGAGCGTCAACCTCAACCTCGTCCTGGACCAGGTCGCCAAGGACAAGGGCATCGACCGGGCTGTGCTGATTGCCACCCTCGAGGACGCGATGAAGACCGCGGCCAAGAAGCACTTTGGCCAGGACCGCGAGCTCGAGGCCAAGTACGACGCCGACAAGGGCGTGGTGGAGCTGTTCCAGGCCATCACCGTGGTCGAGGAAATCGTCGACCCGGTCCAGGCCGTCAATCAGATCACCATCGCCGAGGCGCACCGCAAGGGCATGGAAGTGGAGTCGGGCGACGAGCTCGTCTTCCAGATCTTCTACCGGGACGAGGACGCGGCCGAGGCGAAGGCCCAGGACGACCAGTACGGCGACATCCTCCGCCTGAAGACCTTCCGCCGCGGCTTCGGCCGCATCGCGGCGCAGACGGCCAAGCAGGTCATCCTGCAGCGCACGCGCGACGCGGAGCGGGAGAACGTCTTCAACGAGTACCGCGACCGGAAGAACGAAATCGTCACCGGCATCGCCCGCCGGTTCGAGCGCGGCAACATCATCGTGGACCTGGGCCGCGCCGAGGCCGTGCTGCCGGTGCGCGAGCAGGTGCCGCGCGAGACGTACCGCCCCGGCGACCGCGTCCAGGCCTACGTGCTGGACGTGCTGCGCGAGTCCAAGGGCCCGCAGATCGTCCTCAGCCGCGCCTCCGTCAACCTGCTCACCAAGCTGTTCGAGATGGAGGTGCCGGAAATCGCCGAGGGCATCGTCGTCATCGAGGCGGCGGCGCGAGAGCCGGGCGGCCGGGCGAAGATTGCCGTGTCCAGCCGCGACTCGGACGTGGACCCGGTGGGCGCGTGCGTGGGCATGAAGGGCAGCCGCGTGCAGGCGGTGGTGCAGGAGCTGCGCGGAGAGAAGATCGACATCGTCCCCTTCGACGAGGACCCGGCGCGCTTCGTGTGCTCGGCCCTGGCCCCCGCGGAGGTCAGCCGCGTCATCATCGACGAGGCCAACCACGCCATGGAGCTCATCGTCCCGGACGACCAGCTCAGCCTCGCCATCGGCCGGCGCGGGCAGAACGTGCGCCTGGCCGCCCAGCTCACCGGCTGGAAGCTGGACATCAACAGCGAGAGCCGGGTGCGCGAGCTGCGCGAGTTCGCCAACCGCTCGCTGGGCTCGCTGCCGGGCGTCAACGAGATGCTGGTGGAGACGCTCTACGCGCACGGCTTCCGCCAGGCGCGCGACATCGCCGACGCCAACGCGGAGATGCTGGCGCAACTGCCCGGCATCGACCCCGCCCGCATCCCCGCCATGCAGGAGGCCGCGCGCAAGCGCATGGTCGAGGACCAGGCGGAGCTGTCGCGCATGGATTATGAAAGGGAGCAGGCCCGGATTGCCGAGGCCCGGCGCCACCCGGACGAGCTCAACCAGTCCGAGCGCATGGCCCGCGTGCGCGGCGTCGGCGAGAAGACCATCGAGCAGCTCATCCTCGCCGGCTACAAGTCGGTGGAGGACATCGCCAACGAGAAGGACCTGGCGAAGCTGGGCGACGTGCCGGGTGTGGGAATCAAGAAGGCCCGCCAGCTGAAGAGCGCGGCGGAGAACTACCTCGTGGAGGAGGCCAAGCTGCGCGCGGAGCTGAATGCCGAGCGTGGCGTCATGGCGGTGACCCTGGACGGTGGCGCGGAAGCCACCAAGTCACCGTAAGCTAGGAAAGGGAGGGGACGTGGGGCGCCCGACCGGTCGTTCAGTGCCGGGGGAGCAGAGCGCGGAGTCAGGTCCGGTCCGGATGTGCGTCGGATGCGGGTCGAAGCGACCGCAAGCGGAGCTCACCCGGTTCGTGGTAGGGCCCGGGGGCGCCATCGAGGTGGACAGGGCACGGCGGCTCCCAGGGCGGGGCGCCTACCTGTGCGGTGCCGGTTGTCTGACGGCGGCGCTGAAGCGGAAGGCCTTCGGAAGGGCCTTCCGCGGCAAGGCGGGGCAGGTTGACCCGTCGCAGCTCGGGCAGGCATGGGAGCCGGGGACGGGGAGCTAAGGGGTGCAGGGGGGGAGTGGGTGTTAAGGACCACTCGCACACATTTTCGGGTTTGGACTAGGGTGCTGCGCCCCGGAGTCGGCGGAGCAGAAGGCCAACAAGGGCAATATGTCGAAGAAGCGCGTCCACGAAATCGCCAAAGAGCTCAAGGGCCACGGAATTGAGCTCGACAACAAGGAGGTCGTAACCGAGCTTTCTGCGCTCGGGTACGACGTCAAGAGCCACTCGTCTTCTCTCGATGACGACCAGGCGACAGCCGCGGTCCAGAAGATCCTGGACAAGCGCAAGCCGAAGCAGGCCACTCCGCCGGTGACGGCGAAGGGGTTCGTCGTCCGCCGCAAGGTGGGCGCGCCTTCGGGTGGTGCGTCCTCCGACATGGGGGGCGAGGCCTCGCAGGGCGACTACGCCCAGGCCAACCACGAGCAGTCCTACGAGGCGACGGCATCCGCCGCCCCGACGCATTACGAGGAGCCGCCGTCGGCTCCGGTCGCCGAGGCCCCCCAGGCCCAGGCTCCAGTCGAAGCGCCCCGCGCGGCGGAGCCGCAGCGGGTGGAGGCCGCCCCGGAGACTCCGGCGGCCCCCGCCGTCACCACCAGTCCCCAGCCCCCGCCGGTCGCCGAGGCCCCCCAGGCCCCTGCTTCCGTCGCGGCCCAGACCCCGCCAGTGACCGAGGCCCCCAGGGCCCCGGTCGAGGCTCCCCGCGCCGCTTCCGCCCAACCGGCGGCCGCCGCGCAGCCCAATCCCCCAGCTCAGGAGCGCACCACCTTGCCCCAACCCCCCCCCCGCTCAGCGGTCCCGCCGACCGTCCGGACGCCTTCGAGTACGTCTACGTCCGCGACCGTCGTGTCCCGGGGTCCTGGTTACGTCCAGCGCGGTGGTCCCGGTGGGGGTCGTCCTGGCGGGCCGGGTGGCCCGGGTGGGCGTCCGGGTGGACCGGGTGGTCCTGGCGGCCGTCCGGGTGGACCGGGTGGCCCTGGCGGCCGTCCGGGTGGGCCCGGTGGTCCGGGTGGGCGTCCGGGTGGACCGGGCGGTCGTCCCAGCTATCAGGGGCAGTCGCCCTCGTATCAGGGTCCGGGCGCGCGTCCGGGTCAGGGGCCGGTGCGCCCCACCGCGGCGCCGGGCACGGGTGCCCAGCCCTCGGCCTCGGCGGCTCCCTCGGGTCCCACCATCATGGTGGGCGGTGTGCCGCACGCCCAGGTCTCCCCCACGGGTGGCCAGGCGCGGCCCACGGCGACGCAGGCCGTCGTCATCTCGCGTCCGCTCATCCAGGTCCGCCGGGTGACCCCGACGGCCGGCCAGGCCAAGCAGTACCCCATGGCGCCGGGCCGCGCGGGCATCCCCGAGCGGCGTGAGTACAAGGTCGTCCCCGACCACCTCGGTCGTGGCCGCGAGCTGGTGGACGTCTCCAAGAACAAGGAGCGGGGCCAGCGCAAGCGCACCAGCGGCGATACGACGAGCGTGTCCAAGCAGGAACTGACGGACATGGTCTGGGGCCGCGTCACCATCCCCATCCGTGGCAAGAAGAAGAAGCCCACGAAGAAGGGCGCCAAGACGCAGATCACCCAGATGGCCGAGGAGAAGAAGGTCATCAAGCTGCAGGAGGGCATCAGCGTGTCCGACCTGGGCCAGCGCATGGGTGTGCGCAGCGCGGACATCATCAAGAAGCTGATGGGCCTGGGGAAGATGGCCACGGCCAACCAGCTCGTCGACGCGGACACCGCGGAGATGCTCGCCGCCGACTACGGCTGGAAGATCGAGCGCGTCGGCTTCGAGGTGGAGGACTACCTGCCCGAGGTGGAGGCCCGTCCCGAGGACGAGCGTCCCCGTCCGCCGGTGGTCACCATCATGGGCCACGTCGACCACGGCAAGACGAGCCTCCTGGACGCCATCCGCAAGGCGAACGTGGCGGCGGGCGAGGCCGGCGGCATCACCCAGCACATCGGCGCGTACAGCATCTCCACGTCGCGCGGCGACGTGACGTTCCTCGACACGCCGGGCCACGAGGCCTTCACGTCCATGCGCGCCCGTGGCGCCGACGTGACGGACATCGTGGTGCTGGTGGTGGCCGCGGATGACGGCGTGATGCCCCAGACGGTGGAGGCCATCAAGCACGCCAAGGCGGCCGAGGTGCCCATCGTCGTCGCCATCAACAAGATGGACGTGCCGGGCGCCAACCTGGACCGCGTGAAGAAGGACCTGGCCACCCACGAGCTCGTCCCCGAGGAGTGGGGCGGCGACACCATCATGGTGCCCGTCTCCGCGAAGACGAAGGAGAACCTGGACCTGCTGCTGGAGAACCTGGCCCTGCAGGCCGAGGTGCTCGAGCTCACGTCCAACCCGAGCCGCCCGTCGGTGGGTGCCATCATCGAGGCCAAGCTGGACCGCGGCCGCGGGCCGGTGGCCACCGTGCTGGTGCAGGAGGGCACGCTGAAGCTGGGCGACGCCATCGTCACCGGGACGCACTACGGCCGTGTCCGTGCGATGACGAACAGCCGCGGCGAGGCGGTGAAGGAAGTGAAGCCCGGCTACTGCGCCGAGGTCATCGGCCTGTCCGGTGTGCCGAGCGCGGGCGACGCCATCAACGTGGTGGCGGACGAGAAGGCGGCCAAGCAGATCGCCGAGCACCGCAACATGAAGGAGCGGCAGACCGAGCTCACCAAGGTCAACCGCGAGTCGCTGGAGCAGCTCTTCGCCAAGACGAAGGCCGGCGGCGGTCCCAAGGAGCTGCGCGTCGTCATCAAGGCGGACGTGCAGGGCTCGGCCGAGGCCGTCAAGCAGGCCGTCCAGAAGCTCTCCACCCACAAGGTCAAGGTGGAGGTCATCCACTCGGGTGTGGGTGCCATCACCGAGGGCGACGTGATGCGGGCGGCCGCCTCCAAGGGCGTGGTGCTCGGCTTCAACGTCAACCCGGAGTCCGGCGCCGAGGCCGCGGCCAAGGCGCAGCAGGTGGTGCTGCAGAGCTACTCCATCATCTACGAGCTCATCGACGGGGTGAGGACGGAGATGGAGGGGCTGCTGGAGCCCATCCGCACGGAGCGCAAGCTGGGCCGGGCGGAGGTGCGCAACACCTTCAACGTGCCCCGCCTGGGCACCATCGCCGGTGCGGCGGTGCTGGATGGCGTCATCAAGCGCGGCTCGTTCGTCCGCCTCATGCGGGAGAACAAGCAGCTCTTCTCCGGGAAGATGGCGTCGCTGCGGCGCTTCAAGGACGACGTCAAGGAGGTCGCGCAGGGCTTCGAGTGCGGTATCGGCATCGAGAACTTCAACGACCTCAAGCCCGGTGACATCATCGAGGCGTACGAGATTGAAGAGACCCGGCAGAGCCTCAGCTAGCCGGCAAGCCTGAGTGCCCTCCCTGAAACCCTGGGAAGACCCCATCTTCCCAGGGTGCTGATGCCCCGGTGGCCGCCCTTGCTGGCGCGGCCGCCGGAGGCTGGGGGACTTCTATGTTCGTTGGTGTCGCACGCCTCACCCTCCAGATTCCGGACAGCGGCTCGCTCAAGTCCAAGCGGCAGGTGCTCCGCCGGGTGACGGACCGGGTGAAGGCACGGTTCAACGTGGCCGTGGCCGAGGTCGATGACCAGGATCTCTGGCAGAAGGCCGCGGTTGCACTCGCCGTGGTGGGCAATGACCGCCGCCACGTGGACGAGCAGATGGAGAAGATCATCCACTTCGTCGAGGAGATGTACATCGCCCCGCTGATGGCGCGGGAGACGGAGATCCTCGGCTTCGGCGACCAGCTCTTCTCCGGGGGGCAGGGCCGCCCGCCTTCCCGGGGCCCGGCCGCCGCGCGGGGCCGCGACGACGAGGACGATGACTCCGACGATGACGAGGACGCCTCACCCGAGGACGCGGCGGCGCAGAGCGAGGCCGCCATTGCCCGCTTCCTGAGGGGTGAGAAGGCGTCGCTGGCGGAGGCGGAGGGGCTGGGTGACTGGGAGCGCCGGCATGAAGGCGACAATGATGGCGGCGTCAGCACGGGCCGCCCGTCTCCGTCGGGCGGTGGACGGATGACGATGGACGAGGCGCGGGCCCGGGCCCGCACCCTGCGCAACCCGCGAGACTGGGAGAAGAAATGACGACGCATTCCCGACCGGAGCGCGTGGGGCAGGAAATCCAGGCGGCCATCGGCGACCTGCTCGCCCGAGGCATGCTGAGGGACCCGCGCATCGGCTACATCACCATCACCGGCGTGAAGGTCTCCCCCGACCTGCGCGTGGCGCGTGTCTTCTATTCGATGATTGGCACCGAGCAGGAGCGGGCGGACACGCAGAAGGGACTGGAGGCCGCCAAGGGCTTCGTGCGCCGGGAGGTGACGTCCACCGTCAACCTGCGCGTGTCGCCGGAGATCTTCTTCTCCTTCGACGAGTCCGTGGGAGAGGGAGACAAGATTGACCGTCTCCTCCGCGAGGTCCGGAGCAAGGAAGGCTGGTAGTTCCAGCCCCGGGCCCACAATATTGGCGTGAGACATGGACGGCGTCCTGGTCATCGACAAGCCCTCGGGCCCCACGTCTTTTGACGTGGTGCGACAGGTGCGTTCGCTGCTGAAGCTGAAGAAGGTGGGCCACACGGGGACGCTGGACCCGATGGCCACCGGCGTGCTGCCGCTCTGCCTGGGCGAGGCCACCAAGGTGGCGGGCTTCATCACGGAAGGCGACAAGGCCTACGACGCCACGGTGCGCCTGGGGGCCGAGACGGACACCCAGGACGCGCAGGGGCAGGTGACGGCGCAGGCCCCGGTGCCCCCGCTGACGCCCGCGCTGCTGGAGGCCGCGCTGGCGCGCTTCCGGGGCTCCTTCGAGCAGGTGCCGCCCATGTACTCGGCGGTGAAGGTGGCGGGCAAGCGCCTGTACGAGCTGGCCCGCGCCGGCGAGGAGGTGGAGCGCGCTGCCCGCCAGGTGACGGTATACGAGCTGGTGCTGCGGGACTTCTCCGCGGACCGGCTGCAGCTGTCGGTGCGCTGCTCCAAGGGCTTCTTCGTGCGCACGCTGGCCCACGAGCTGGGGCGCGCGCTCGGCTGTGGCGCCCACCTGGAAGCCCTGCGGCGCACCCACAGCGGCGCGTTCAGCCTGGCCCAGGCGCTGCCGCTGGCGGACGTGCCGGCCCTGGCGAGGGAGGGGACGCTGGCCGGAAGGCTGGTGCCCATCTCCGACGCGCTGGTGGAGCTGCCCGCGGTGCGGGTGGGCGCGGCGGAGGCCGAGCGGGTCTCCCATGGCGTGCCGGTGGAGGTCCCCGCGGGGCCTCCGGGCCGCGTGCGCGTGGTGGGGCCGGACGGCACGCTGCTGGCGGTGGCTGAAGTCGTGGCCGGCCGGCTGCGCTACCTGCGGGTGCTCGTCTAGCGAGCGGAGCTGCCTCCCACCGTGTCCGGAACCCATGAAGTCACGGTGGTGGTGGCCCCCGCGCTGCGCGGCGCCTTTGAGGGCCGTCGCCTCGTGAGCCTGGGCGTGCCCGACGGCGCCGGGGTGGGCGAGGTGCTGGAGTCCCTCTTCAAGCTCTACCCCCGGGCGCGGCAGTACCTGCTGGGGGAGCGGGGCGGCTCGGGCCCCTTCCTCCACGTCGCCATGGACGAGCGCTCGGCCGAGGAGCTGGCCCGGGGCGGCGGGGGGCTGTCCGCCGGCCTGAAGCTGTACGTCTTCGCACTGTCCGGCCCCCCGAGGGGGCGTCAGGCAGGCGGCGAAGGTTGACCCTTGTGGGGGCGAAGCTTATAAGCCCCCCGCTCGTTAGTAGGACGAAACCCGGTCTGTACCCCTCCGCGGACCGTGGTGGTTTCGAGCAGTCACCCCGGAGCGGGCGAAGGAAGAGCCTCAATGTCGGCATTGCATCAGGAGCGCAAGTCGGAGCTGGTCTCCAAGTTCCGTACGCACGAGACGGACACGGGTTCCCCCGAGGTGCAGGTGGCGCTGCTGTCCGAGCGCATCAACATGCTCACCGAGCACTTCAAGACCCACAAGAAGGACCACCACTCCCGGCGCGGTCTGCTGAAGCTGGTCGGTCAGCGGCGCCGGCTGCTGGACTACCTCAAGTCCAAGGACGTCACCCGGTACAAGAAGCTCATCGAGGGCCTCGGCATCCGCAAGTAGGCACCTGAGCAGCACCCGGGGCGCTGGTGGCAACCAGCGCCCCGCGCGTTTAAGACGTACGCGGTAGGAAGAGTCGTCGTCGTGAAGCAGTTGAAGCGCGGCGGGTGATGGCGGGCAAGGGAGTGGTGCCGACGGAGGTTTTGGTTTCCGTTCGGACCGGCTGACAGCGGTCAGCCGGTGCGATCAGGGATCAAAAGTTCCGAGACATCCCTCCGGCGCTCCGCAAGCGCCCTCCGCAGTACAGGCATGCGGTTGCCTGACATGCGCCTGTCCCAGGCCCTGGCGACCGCTCAAACACCCCGAGGGCCCTCCCGGGGTGCCTGGCCCCTTTTGCGGGCCGGGTGCGTGCGGTGGGGTCCTCGCCCCTGAAGTACCCAGAGGCACGGACATGCAGAAGAAGAGCGTCAAGATTGGTGAGAGCGAGCTGAGCATCGAAGTGGGCCGCATGGCCAAGCAGGCCGACGGCGCCGTGGTGGTTCGCTATGGCGACACCATGCTGCTGGTGACGGCCGTCAGCGCGCGGGAGAAGAAGGACATCGACTTCCTCCCCCTCACGGTGGAGTACCAGGAGAAGCTGTACTCGGCGGGTCGCATCCCCGGCAGCTACTTCAAGCGCGAGGGCCGGCTGACGGAGAAGGAGACGCTGGCCAGCCGTCTGGTGGACCGCTCCCTGCGTCCCCTGTTCCCGGAAGGCTACGCGTACGAGACGCAGGTCATCTCCAGCGTCATCTCCTCGGACCCGGACAACGAGGGCGACATTCACGGCATCACCGGCGCCTCCGCGGCGCTGTGGGTGTCGGACATCCCGTTCAACGGTCCCCTCGCCGGCATCCGCGTGGGCCGCGTGGGCGGACAGTTCGTGGCCAACCCCACCGCGAAGCAGCGCGAGCAGAGCGACCTGGACCTGGTCATGGCCGTGAGCCGTGAGGCCATCGTCATGGTCGAGGGCGGCGCGGAAGAGGTGGTCGAGGCGGACATGGTGGCCGCGCTCGAGTTCGGCTTCAAGACGGCGCAGCCCGTGCTGGACCTGCAGGACGAGCTGCGGCGCGAGCTGAAGAAGCAGGTCCGCGCGTACGACAAGGCCGCCTCGGTGGACGAGGGCCTGCGCGCCAAGGTGCGCGAGCTGGCCATGGACTCCATCAAGGCGGGCTACGGCATCAAGGAGAAGGGCGCCCGCTACGACGCGCTCTCCAAGGCCAAGAAGGAGACGCTGGCGAAGCTCAAGGAGCAGCTCGGCGACGGCTTCACCCCGCTGGTGGAGAAGCACGCCAAGTCGGTGGTGGAGGACCTGAAGTACGAGCACATGCGCGAGATGACGGTCAACGGCGGCCGCATCGGTGGCCGTGGCCACGACGTGGTGCGCGCGATTACCTCCGAGGTCGGCGTGCTGCCCCGCACGCACGGCAGCGCGCTGTTCACCCGCGGCGAGACGCAGGCGCTCGTGGTGGCCACGCTGGGCACCAGCGACGACGAGCAGCGCCTGGAGATGCTGGGCGGCATGGCGTTCAAGCGCTTCATGCTGCACTACAACTTCCCGCCGTTCAGCGTGAACGAGACCAAGCCGCTGCGCGGCCCGGGCCGGCGTGAAGTCGGCCACGGCGCGCTGGCGGAGCGGGCGCTGCGCAACATGGTGCCCAAGAGCGAGAGCTTCCCGTACACGGTCCGCCTGGTGTCGGACATCCTGGAGTCCAACGGCTCCTCGTCCATGGCCTCCGTCTGCGGCGGCACGCTGGCGCTGATGGACGCGGGCGTCCCCCTGACGTCTCCGGTCGCCGGCATCGCCATGGGCCTGGTGAAGGAGGGCGAGAAGGTCGCCATCCTCTCGGACATCCTCGGTGACGAGGACCACCTGGGCGACATGGACTTCAAGGTGTGCGGCACCACGAAGGGCATCACGTCCATCCAGATGGACATCAAGATCACCGGCCTCACCACGGAGATCATGAGCCGCGCGCTGGAGCAGGCGCGTCAGGGCCGCATCCACATCCTGAACGAGATGCTCAAGACGCTGGCCCAGCCCCGCAAGGAGATCAGCCAGTACGCGCCGCGCATCACCACCATCCAGATTCGTCCCGAGTTCATCAAGAACGTCATCGGGCCGGGCGGCAAGGTCATCAAGGACATCATCGCCCGCACCGGCGCCGCGATTAACATCGAGGACACCGGCCGCGTGGACATCGCCAGCGCCAACGGCGACGCGGTGAAGGCCGCCATCGCCATGATTCAGGCGCTCACCCGCGAGGCGGAGATCGGGAAGATCTACACGGGCACGGTGCGGAAGATCGCCGAGTTCGGCGCCTTCGTGGAGCTGTTCCCGGGCACCGACGGCCTCATCCACATCTCGGAGCTGTCCGACAAGCGCGTCAAGAGCGTCTCCGACGTGCTGAACGAAGGCGACGAGGTGCTGGTGAAGGTGGTCAGCATCGACAAGACCGGGAAGATCCGCCTGTCCCGCAAGGAGGCGATGGCGGAGCGCGCGGCCTCGCAGCAGGGCGGCGCCACCGGCGACGGGCTCCCCGCGCAGCCGGCAGCCCCGGCCACGCAGCCTGACGCCAAGGCCTAGTCCTGGCTGACTCCGGCCCCCTGGGCTGAAGTTCGAAGTGCCCCCTGTCGCCACCGTGCGGCGGGGGGCGTTTTCGTTTCTGGCGGGAATGACTTAGACCGGGGGAAGGGGGTCGTGCGTTGGAGGTGCGAGCCCCGTTCCGGAGGCCCCGTGCCGCCCCGCCCGCCTGCCGCCTCGCCGCCGTCCTCGAGCTTCGTCGCCGACGTCTCCCGCTTCCTCGGCGGCCTGCGCTGGGCCTTCATGCCGCTGGGGCTGCTGGCGCTGGTGGCGGTGGGCGTCCACGCGGCGGCGGACACGCTGGATGACCGGCTGATGGCGGTGGTGGACCGGGCGGACGCGGCCTTCGACTCGCTGGTGGGGCGCTACGAGCTCACCGCGCCCATGGTGGAGTGGCTGTCGCTGGAGCTGCGCACCCGGCTGGCGCGCATGCTGGCGCTGGCGTGGGAGCTGGCGGCGGACCTGGTGCTGGCGCTCCCCGCGCTGGGCTACCGGGAGGCGCGCGAGGCCCGTCCGGCGGAGGCGTGGAAGGCGGCGCTGGGGACGGAGCCGGCGCGGCCCTCGTGGAAGGTGCTGTGGACGCGGTGCCTGCGGCGGCCCACGCCCATGCGGTGGCTGCGGCCGCTGGCCACGGCGGCGGTGGTGCTGGCGGGCGCGTGCGCGGTGGCGCGGCTCATCCAGGGCACGGTGTACCTGTCCTGGCGCGAGCTGTTCGGTGACGGCGCGGCGGACGTGGCGGCGCGGGGGCTGGCGCTGGGCGCGCTGGTGGGCGTGCTGGCCACGCTGGGGTGGCGCGCGGTGCTGCGCAACCTGCAGCACGCGGACGCGGCCTGTGAGGTGGACGGTGGCAAGGGCGCCTTCCGGCGCGGGTGGGTGGGGTGCGCGGTGGTGGTGCCGCTGGCGCTGGCCGCCCTGGTGGATGCGACTCCCGTGCTGTCCTTCCTGCGCTGAGAGGCCCCATGTTTCCACGCCGCGCACGGGGGTTGCTGGACTTCTGCATGGCCGTGCTGTGCCTGTGGGCGGCGTACCACCACACGCCCGCGGGCGCGCTGGTGCGCCGGGGCACGGCGTGGGTGACGGGGACGAAGAGCAGCGCGCGCCCGCTGCTGGCGTACTACGACGGGGTGAGCGGCACGTCGCTGTCGGAGCCGCTGGTGGCCCCCGAAGTCGCGCTGGCGCGGCCGCTCACGGACGCGGAGGCGCTGGCCTGGGGCACGCACCTGGCCTTCAAGGGCCTGGAGCTCCGTGCGCGCCGGCCGCTGCTGGAGCTGGCCGCGGAGGTGGGCGTGTCCTCCACCGCGCTGCTGGACTCGACGGAGGGGCCCGTCG
Source organism: Pyxidicoccus xibeiensis (assembly GCF_024198175.1). NCBI lineage: Bacteria > Pseudomonadati > Myxococcota > Myxococcia > Myxococcales > Myxococcaceae > Pyxidicoccus > Pyxidicoccus xibeiensis. Next base: position 247,998 of record NZ_JAJVKV010000003.1, on the reverse strand, counting down.
CCGCGCGGAAGCTGCATGCCGCGCTGGCGGCGGACTTCCCCGAGGACGAGGCGCGGCTGGCGGCGCTGTTCGCCGGTCGGGTGCCCGCGCGCTACGCGCTGGAGCGGGTGCGGGCGGAGGGTGGGGCGCCCACGCTGGAGCGGCTCGCCCAGCAGCTGCCTCCCGGCTTCGAGGGCTCGTCCGTGGGCGCGGCGCAGGCGCTGGCCCTGTCCACGGCCTTCGGCCTGGCCTGGCCGGTCCACGAGGGCGCGCGCGTGACGAGCCCCTTCGGCGAGCGCATCCACCCCGTGCTGGGCACCCGGAAGATGCACACGGGCGTGGACCTGGGCGTGCCCACGGGGACGGCGGTGGTGGCGGTGGCCGAGGGCGTGGTGCGGCGCGCGAGCGAGGACGCCGTGAATGGCCGCGTCCTCGTGCTGGACCATGGGCGGGGCGTGACGACGGCGTACTGCCACAACTCGGAGCTGGTCGTACAAGTCGGGCAGCGGGTGGAGCGCGGGCAGCTCGTCGCGCGCTCGGGCAACACCGGCCGCTCCACCGGGCCCCACCTGCACTACCAGCTGGAGCTGGCCGCGCGGCCCATGGACCCGCTGAAGTTCCGCACCGCCCTTCGCTCCTCCGTGGCGAAGGACTCGACGCCCTGAGCCGGCGGGCGGGAAGTGGACTTGGTGGGGCCCTGTGTCATGAATGCACACATGGCTCCTCCGCTGACTGTGAAGGTGCGTCGCGTGCGCGCCTGGCCGGACCCGCTGCCGCTGCCCCGCTACGAGACGGAGCTGGCCGCCGGCCTGGATTTGCGCGCCGACATCGAGGGCGAGCTCGTGCTGCGGCCGATGGAGCGCCTGGCGGTGCCCACGGGCCTCGCGCTGACGCTGCCGCCCGGCTACGAGGGACAGGTGCGGCCGCGCTCGGGGCTGGCGCTCCGGCATGGCGTCACCCTGCTCAACGCGCCGGGGACGGTGGACGCGGACTACCGGGGCGAGGTGCAGGTCATCCTCGTCAACCTCTCCAGCGAGCCCTTCACCCTGCGTCGGGGTGACCGCGTGGCGCAGCTGGTGGTGGCGCCCGTCACGTCGGTGGCGCTGCACGAGGTGGAGGTGCTGGACGCGACGTCACGGGGCGCCAACGGCTTCGGCTCCACCGGCCGCTAGGCCGGAGACCCTGCTCGTCGTTCCTTGCTGACAGGGGAGCGTGCAGAATATGAGGTCGGGCCGCCCCCCCTGGCGGTCTCCCCGACGGGCCCCTGGAGTCCCACTGCTTTGCTTTGCCACCGCTGCGGCAGCCACGTCCCACCTACGACCGACACCTGTCCCACCTGCGGGCTGAAGTACGACGCGGCGGCGCGCCAGGCGGCCGGCCCCGCTCGGAGACGGGGACTGGACGGCGCTCCCTACAAGCCGGGAGACGTCGTCGCGGGCCGTTACGCCATCCAGGAAGTGGTGGGCGCCGGCCCCATGGGCTTCGTCTTCAAGGCCCAGGACCAGGAAATCGACGTCGAGCTGGCCCTCAAGGTCGTGCACCCGCGCCTGGTGCAGCAGCCCGAGGAGCGCACCCAGTTCTCGTTCTCCCTGCGCACGGGCAAGAAGCTCAACCACCCGAACCTGCTGCGCGTGTACGAGGAGGGCGTGGACGGGGACCGCCCCTTCTTCACCATGCAGCTGCTGGAGGGGATGACGCTGCGGCGGATGCTGGAGCAGCGCGTCCAGCGCGGGCAGCTGTTCTCGCTGAAGGAGGCGGAGCCGCTGCTGGGGCAGATGGCCGCCGCGCTGGATGCGGCGCACCGCTTCGGGCCGCACTCCGACCTCAAGCCGGAGAACGTCATCGTCCTGCCGGACCTGCTGAAGGTGACGGACTACGGGCTGGGGCTGGCCGTGCCGCACCTGCCCTTCGTCCAGGCCCAGAAGGGCCACCGCGCGGACGCCTACATCGCTCCGGAGTACATCAGCGGTGGCGAGCTGGACACGCGCATGGACGTGTTCTCGCTCGCGGTCATCATGGGCGAGATGGTGACGGGGCTCGTTCCGGAGGACGGTGTCACGCCCGGGCTGACGATGCACCACCCGGACCTGCCCACCTCGTTCGAGGCGCTCTACCGGCGCGCGCTCAACCCCAATCCCCTGGCCCGGCCGAAGACCGCGGGGGAGCTGCACGCCGAGTACAGCAGCATCCTCGCCCGCTCCCCGCCCGCCGTGGTGACGCGCCAGCGCGGGATGCCACCGCCCGCGGGCTCACCGGCCGCCGCCGCGCGCCAGAGCGCCAGGCCGCCCCCGCCGGTCCCCACCGGCATGCTGCCGATTCCCACCGGCCTGCACCCGGTGCAGAGCGCGTCGCCCGGGGTGGCGGCGCCGAACACTCCCGCGCCTGCCGAAGAGGAGCCGCCTCCGCCGGATGCCACGCAGCCCCTGGATGCGGCGACGCTGGCCGCCATCATCGGCGGCAACCCCGGCGCCCTGGCCGGTGCGGGGCATCCTTCGCAGCGACTGACGGAGCAGGCCCTTCCATTCATCGCGCCGCCCCCGGCGAAGGCGCCGGGCACACCCCGGGCGTCGGGGCCCGTAGCCTTGGTGCCATCGCCCCGTCCCTCGGGGCCTGTGGCCGCCCTGCAGCCTCGCGGTGCGCAGCGCCCGGAGTCCGAGGCGTCTTCTTCGACCTCGGGGCCACCTCGTGGCGCATCGCGTACCGAGGCCGAGGCGTCTCCTTCGCCATCACGTGGCGCGTCGCGCGCGGAGGCCGAGGCGTCTTCTTCGGCCCCAACGCTTCCTCGTAGCGCGCCGCGTGTGGAGCCCTTGGAGCCGTCTCTCGCGGCACCCGCACAGCCTCGCGGTGCCCCTCGCGTGGAAGCCTCGGCCCCCGCCCGCTCGGCGCCGCGCGGGGAAGCGTCCGAGCTGTCTCCCTCGGACTCCGGCGCCCGCTCCACCGCGAGGACCCTGGAGGCGTCGCCCGCGGTCTCCGGTGCCCGTGCCCGCACGCTGGAGTCCTCACCGGCCGTGTCCGGCGCCCGCTCCGGACCTCGCGCGCTGGACGCCGCGTCCGCGGGAGCGGGGGCCCGCTCGGGGGCTCGGAGTCCGGACTCGCCGGCCACGTCCGCTGCCCGCTCGGCGCCGCGCATTGGCGCCCTGCCCACGCAGCCCGTCATGCGGGCCTCGAAGTCGAAGGCCCGCTCCATCGTGGGGTTGATTCTCCTCACCCTCGGAGGCCTGGCCCTGGGCGGTGGCGGCGGCTACCTGCTGCTGCGGGCCCTGCGCCCCCGGTACAAGGTGGCGCCACTGCCGCTGGAGCCCGGCAAGCAGGTGCCCCCGCGACAGGAGCAGGTGGCCGCGCCGCCTGCCGGGGACAGCGCGCCCGTCGTGGCGGCGGTGGGAGGCTGTCCCGCGGGGATGCGGCTGGTGAGTGGTGGCGCCTTCAAGATGGGAACGGCGGCGGACGACTCGATGAGCTTCATCGACGAGCGCCCGCTCGCCAGCGTGCAGGTGTCCTCCTTCTGCGTGGATGAATACGAGTACCCCAACCAGGGCGGCGCGAAGCCGAAGGTGAAGGTGAGCTGGGAGGAGGCCCGGGCCCTGTGCGAAGGCGCGGGGAAGCGGCTGTGCACGGAGGAGGAGTGGGAGAAGGCATGCAAGGGTCCGGGCAACACGCGCTTCCCGTATGGCAACGGGTACAACGCCGACACCTGCAACACGGAGACGGCTTCGGGCGACGACCGGATGCTGGCGCCCACCGGGAACTTCAAGCGCTGCAAGTCCGGCTACGGCGTGCTGGACCTGTCCGGCAACGCGGCGGAGTGGACGGCCACCCACTTCGACAAGGCCCGGGTGGACTTCACGCTGAAGGGCGGCGCGTTCAACCTGCCGGACTACACGTCGCGCTGCTCGGCCCGGAAGAACGCCGCCCCCACGGAGCGCTCGGACTCGGTGGGCTTCCGCTGCTGCTCGGGCGTGCGTCCATGAGGCGGCTGGCCCTCGCGCTCCTCGTCGCGGTGCTCCCGTCGACCGCGGGAGCGCAGGGGCCTGCCCGTCCACGCGTGGTGGCGGTGAAGTCCGCCAACCTCGCCCCCTACGCTTCCGTCATCGCCGGCTTCGCCGCGGAGGCCCGCGCCGAGGTGCAGGAGGTCATGCTGGACGAGAGCGCCGGCGCGGCCGCCCGCGCCTTCAAGAAGCTCGCGGTGCAGAAGCCCGCCCTGGTACTGGCGCTGGGGCCGCTGGCGGCCAACGCCGCGCGCCGCTCGCTGGGCGAGGACGTGCCCGTCCTCTTCGCCATGGTGCCCTACTACGAGAAGTACGGGCTGGAGGGCCCCAACGTCACCGGCATCTCCCTCACCAGCGACCTGGGCCCGGAAGTCGAGGCGCTGCTGGCGGTGGCGCCCCGGGCGAAACGCGTGGGCATCCTCCATGACCCGCGCTTCTCCGCGAGCACGCTGGCGCGCGCGCAGGCGGCGGCCTCGCCCCGGGGGCTGACCATCGTCCCGCTGGAGGTGGACTCACTGGCCCGGGTGGACAAGGTGCTGGAGGGCGCGGCGGGCCGCATTGACGCGCTGCTGATGGTGGCGGACAAGACGGTGGGCAACGCCGCCGTCGTCCAGTCGCTCATCGCCTTCGCGGCGGCGCGGAAGCTCCCGCTCGTCGCGCTCACGCCCAGCCAGGTGAAGGAGGGCGCCACGCTGGCGCTGTCGCCTGGCCCCACGGCCATCGGCCAGCAGGCGGGGCGGCTCGCCAACCGCATCATCCACGAGAAGGTCGACCCGGGTGCGCTGGCGGTGGCGCAGCCGGAGGGCATGGACTTGTCCCTCAACCTCACCGCCACCAGGAAGTTGGGTCCGTCCTCCGATGCCGTGCTGGAGCTGCTCCGGCTGGCGGCGCGGCGGGACTTTGCCGTGAAGGTCTACGAGTGATTCCTCGATACAGCCGACAGGAGATGTCCTCCCTCTGGTCCGACGAGGCCCGCTACCGCCGCTGGCGCGACGTGGAGCTCGCCGCGCTGGAGGGAATGGTGGAAGCGGGGCTCGCCCCGCGCGAGGCGCTGCAGGACTGCCGCCAGCGCGCCGGGGACTTCACGGCCCAGGACGCCGCGAAGATTGAAGAAATCGAGCGCACCACCAAGCACGACGTCATCGCCTTCCTCACGTTCATGGAGGAGCGGGTGGGGCCCAGCGCGCGCTGGCTGCACCTGGGCATGACGTCCTCGGACGTGCTGGACACGTCCCTGGCGCTCACCCTGCGCGATGCGCTCGACCTCATCCTGAAGGACCTGGAGCGGGTGATGGCGGCGGTGGAGAAGCGCGCCTTCGAGCACAAGCACACGCTGCAGATGGGCCGCAGCCACGGCATCCACGCCGAGCCGATTACGTTCGGCCACAAGCTGGCCATCTGGTTCGACGAGCTGCGCCGCGGCCGCGAGCGCCTGCTGCACGCGCGCGAGAGCATCGCCGTGGGCAAGATTTCCGGCGCGGTGGGCACCTTCGCGCACCTGCCTCCGGCGGTGGAGGAGCACGTGTGCCGCACGCTGGGGCTGAAGCCGGCGCCGGCCTCCAGCCAGGTGGTGCAGCGCGACAGGCACGCGGAGTTCTTCACCGCGCTGGCGCTGCTGGGCTCGAGCATCGAGAAGTTCGCGGTGGAGATTCGCCACCTCCAGCGCACCGAGGTGCGCGAGGCGGAGGAGCCCTTCACCGCAGGGCAGAAGGGCTCCAGCGCGATGCCGCACAAGCGCAACCCGATTCTGTCGGAGAACCTCACCGGCCTGGCGCGGCTGCTGCGCGGCTACGCGGTGAGCGCCATGGAGGACGTGGCGCTGTGGCACGAGCGGGACATCTCGCACTCCTCCGTGGAGCGCGTCATCGGCCCGGACGCCACCATCCTCATGGACTTCATGCTCATCCGCTTCGCGCGGCTGATGGAGGACCTGCGCGTCTACCCGGAGCAGATGAAGAAGAACCTGGAGCTGCTCGGCGGCGTGGTGAACTCGCAGCGGCTCTTGCTGGAGCTGGCGCGCAAGGGCATGGACCGGCAGGCCGCGTACGTCATCGTCCAGCGCAACGCGATGAAGCTTTACGAGGAGGGCGTGGACTTCAAGAAGGCCCTGCTCGCGGACGCGGACCTGGCGAAGATGATGACGCCCGAGGAGATTTCCGACTGCTTCTCCCCCGGCTACCACACGCGCCACATGGACGACGTCTTCCAGCGCGTGTTCGGCCGGAAGCAGTAGGCCGGGGCTGTCAGGACGGGCCGGAGCCCTCGAGCCCCGGCCGTCCGCCCGCGGAAGCGCTACTTCAGGTAGCCCTTCGCCCGCAGGTTGCGCTCGATGCGCGCGTGCACGTCCCCCGGCTCCAGCGCCAGCGGCGCGCCGGTAATCCGCTCGTAGGCGGCCAGGTACTTGGTGGCCAGGTCCTCACGGACGGAGTCGGGGATGACGGGCGGGGTGCCCTGGCCGGAGAAGTTCCGCTCGCGGATGAGCCACTGGCGGATGTTCTCCTTGTCCAGCATGCGCTGGTCCTCGCCCCTGGCGAAGCGCTCCTCGTACTCGTCCGCCACCCAGTAACGGCTGGAGTCGGGCGTGTGCATCTCGTCGATGACGAGCAGCTCGTCGCCCACCTTCCCGAACTCGTACTTGGTGTCCACCAGGATGAGGCCGCGCGTCCGCGCCAGGCGCTGGCCCTCCCGGAAGAGCCCCTTCGCGGCCTCGGTGATGCGGGCCCAGTCGCGGGGACTGGCCAGCCCTCGCGCGAGGATTTCCTTCTCCGAGATGGGCTCGTCGTGCTGGCCGTACTCGGCCTTGGTGGACGGGGTGATGATGGGCTCGGGGAAGGCCTCGTCCTTGCGCAGGCCGGCGGGGAAGGGCAGCCCGTAGGCGGTGTGCGTGCCCTTCTGGTAGTCGCGCCACAGGCTGCCCGTGAGGTAGCCGCGGACCACCACCTCCACCGCGAAGGGCTGGCAGGCCCGCGCCACGGTGACGTTGGGGTCCGGCACGTCCACCACGTGGTTGGGGCAGATGTGCTTGGTGCGCTCGAACCAGAAGGCGGACAGCCGGTTGAGCACCTCGCCCTTGAAGGGCAGGGTCGTCAAGACGTGGTCGAACGCGGACAGCCGGTCCGTCGTCACCAGGATGAGCCTGTCGCCCTGCCGGTACGTCTCGCGGACCTTCCCGCGATAGTGCTGGCCGAGCGACGGCAGGTCCGTCTGCTTGAGCGTGAGGGACAGCTGGGCTTGAAGTGCGGAGGGATTCACAGGCGCCTCGCGGCCCCGCCTCCTCGCTGGAAGCGGCGAGTCAAAGGTGGGCCTTCTGCGGGAGGCGCGCGACTCTACTGGAGCGGAGCCGGCATGGAAGCGGGACCGTACGCCGCCGCCAGGTACAGGAAAGCCGGATTGATGCGGAGGATTCCGTCCACGTAGGCCACCGCGTACGGCGCGCCCGACGCCCGGTCCACCTGCACCGCGACCACCGGACGGATGCCCCAGTGCGACAGCAGCGTGCGGGCCAGCAGCTCCGCCGCCTCGCGCTCGGACAGGCCCTGCAGGCCGTCCCGCCGGTCCTCCGGCCACCGCTCACCGGCGCGCGCGTCGAACACCAGCTGGAGTCCGCCACCCGCATCCGGGAACTGGAAGAGGTCCATCTTCGCGTCGAAGCCCGGCGCCGCCAGCAGCTCGCCTTCCTGGCTGATGGGGAAGAGCACGAGGGCCTGCGCCTGCGCCGCCTGGCCCGCCTCGATGGCCGACTGCCGGGCCACCTCGCGGAACAGCTCCAGCCGCGTCGCCTGGGACTCGAACTCCAGGAACTCCGGCGGGTTGGTGAGGGCCTGCCGCGCGCTCATCGTGGCGCGCACGGGCGCGCCGGCCTCGCCGCAAGCGGTGAGGACGGTGACGAGACAGAGGAGCAGCCCAGGGAGCCAGCGACGCATACGAGCGGGAATATACCGATCTCCTCCCGGATCAACCAGCTAAACTCGGCGGCATGCGTCCAGGGGAGTATCTCACCGTTGTCCTGCACCAGACGCGCTCGCCGGACAACCTCGGGGCCGCGGCGCGGGTCATGGCCAACTTCGGGTTTTCACGGCTGATTCTGTCGGACCCCGTCATGCAGTCCACCCAGGGCGCCGAGCGCCTGGCGGTGCACAGCGAGAGCGTCCTCGAGAAGGTGGTGGTGGCGAAGGACCTGCGCGAGGCCCTCACGGACTGCGTGTATGCCGTCGGCACCACGTCTCGCACCCAGCTCAAGGGGCGCACGGCGCTCACGCCGGAGGACGCGGTGCGGCGGCTGGCCGAGGAGAGCGTGCGCGGGCGGGTGGCGCTGGTGTTCGGGGGTGAGCAGCGGGGCATGTCCGACGAGGACCTGGCGCGCTGCACGGACGTGCTCGTCATCCCCACCTCGGACGTGCAGCCGTCCATGAACCTGGCCCAGTCCACGGCGGTGCTGCTCTACCTCTGCCACCGGCAGGGGCTGATGGAGACGCAGGCGCCCGCCGCGCAGGCACCGGAGCCCGGCGCGCGGCAGGGCACCCTCAACGCGCTGGCGGCGCGGATGAAGGAGGTCATGCTCAAGGCGGACTTCCTGAACCCCCAGGCGCCGGAGCACGTGCTGAACGAGCTGGAGCTGACGTTGATGCGGGCGCGGCTCACCCAGCGCGAGGCGGAGCTGTGGCTCACGGCCTTCAAGCACCTGGGGCGCGCGGTGGCGCGGGGCGACTCCCCCTGAGGGAAGAAGGCGCCCCGGCGCCGCGAGGTACGGCGGGAAGCAACGGCCCTTAGGCCGCCGCCTCCTTCTTGTACGTCTCGTTGAAGTGCTTCTCGCACAGGCCGGCCTTGAGCGTCTTCACGCGGCACTCCGGCTTGGAGCAGGTGCGGTAACGGGAGTGGGGCAGGTCACCCTGGCGCCACTTCTTGAAGTGGAAGAAGCAGTAGCTCTTGGCGCGGTAGGGGCGCTTGCAGCCCTCCACGGTGCACGCCTTCTTGCCACTGCCCTTGGCGATACGCGGCCAGTGGGTGAGCTTCTGGGTCTGGGCCTCGGCCATCTGGAACTCTCCTGCGAAGCGTTGCGGAATCGCGGCGCCACACCGAGGTGGACCCGCCGCCGGGTACGGAAAAAGGCGCACTGTCTAGCGCCCATGCAACCCGAACGCAAGGAGCCCGAGGATCAGCCTCCGGGTATGCCCATCAGCGCGCGGGTGCGCTGTCCTCTGAACCCGGGCTGTCGGCCTCGACTTCCGCCTCAAGGGGCGGGGCTGCCGGGCGGGGCTTCGAGCGGGGGACCGGCGACAGCAGGTCCTCCAGCACGGACTGCCCCCGGGTGGGCGTCTGGCCCGGACTGCTGGCGGCCAGCGTGGGGGCGGGCGCCTCCTCGGCCGGCATCTCCTCCAGCTTCACCGTCACCTTCATCGGCCGGCCCAGCCGGTTCACGCGCAGCTTCACGTCGCGCCCCACGCCCCGCGCGGCCACCTGCCAGCGCAGCGTATGGGCCCGCTGCACGCGCCGGGCATCCAGGCCGACGATGACGTCGCCGGTCTGAAGGCCGGCCCGCTCGCCCGGTCCACCCTCCGTCACGTCCGTCACCACCACGCCCCGGCCTCGCGGCAGGTTGAAGGCCTCCGCCACCTCGGGCGAGAAGTCCTGCACGCTGATGCCCAGCCACCCGCGGCGCACGCGGCCGTGGGCCTTCAGGTGCGGAATCACCGTCTTCGCGATGTCGATGGGGATGGCGAAGCCGATGCCCTGGCCCGCCACGTTGACGGCGTTGGCCACGGCCACCACGTCGCCGTGCAGGTCCAGCACCGGGCCACCCGAGTTGCCCGGGTTGATGGACGCGTCCATCTGGATGTAGTCGAAGTCACCGTCGCGGCCGTTGGGCGTCACGTCGGTGCGGCCCATGTAGCTCACCACGCCCACCGTCACCGAGTGGGCCAGGCCGAACGGATTGCCGATGACGACAATCCAGTCCGCCGAGCGCACGTGCGACGCGGACGCCAGCTTCAGCACCGGCAGCTTGCGCGGGACGTCGATTTTAAGCAGGGCGCAGTCGGTGCGCGGGTCCTCGCCCACCACGCGGGCGGGGTACTCCTCCACGCCGCCGCGCGGGTGCAGCACGGAGATGATGACCTCCGAGGCACCCTCCACCACGTGCGCGCTGGTGAGGATGTAGCCGTCCGAGCGGATGATGAAGCCCGAGCCGATGCCCTTCTGCGGCTCCTCGCCGGACACCGCCGTCTCCGCGGTGAGCTGCTTCGTGGTGATGGACACCACCGCGGGCATCGCTCGCCGCGCCACCTCGCTCAGCGTGGCGCGTTGGTTGTGCAGTGAGCGATTCTGGGCTTCCAGCCACAGCCGCTCACGGCCGCGACCGGCGGCCTGCGCTGGAAACACCAGCGCGCACACCAGTGCGGCGAGAAATACGACGCTCCCAACTCGAGCCCTGCCCATGGCCCCGCCTCCGCCCCTACCGCCTTGGCGCAAGCTAAGGAGTGGGGGATTCCAGCGGAAGCGGGCTTGTCGTGCGTCCTACTTCTTCTGAGCGATGATGCGGTTCACCGCCGCACGGTCCTCGGCGCTGATGCGCTCCCGGGGCGGGGCATCCGTCGTCCGGGAGACAGCGTCCTTCGCGTCCTCGTACGCGTCCTCCAGGCCGTCCTTCACCCGGTCCACGGCGGACGGCTTCACGGTGCGCTTCCAGGCCTTCTCCATGTGCTCCAGCGGTGTGCGGCCGTCGATCTCCCCCGTGGCCAGGAAGATGCCGAGTCCCACCGCGCAGGCCGTCCAGACGATGAACTTCAATGCTCCCATTTCTCACAGCCTCCTACCTTTTTGTACACCGGCCACGTGCGGCTGGCCAGTTTCCGACCAGGGGTGGGTACAAGTCGCTGACAGGGCGGGGTGGGGCCCTTAATGTCCGCGGGCTTGCAACCCGAAGAGCTCTTCCAATCAGCCCGTGAGCGGGCAGCGCAGCTGGATGTGGGACGTGGGGCCGCGGCGGTGGAGCGCGTGCGCGCGGCGGCGTCCGCGCTGTTCGCCCGCATCCCCGAGCCGCCGGTGTACCGCCGCGCGGAGGACCCCTCGCGCAAGGCGGCGCAGGACCTGCTCCCGGAGCTGGAGCGCGTCCTGGCCGAGGCGCTGGCGGCCGGCAGGGACCCCGCGGCGTTGCCCGCGCTGGAGAAGCTGGTGTCGGCCCTGCTGGCCCACGGCGAAGCGCTGTGCCACACGGCGGACGGCCGGCTGGAGGCGGCGGAGACGGCATGGCGGCGCGCGCAGGAGCTGGAGCGCGCGGCCCACCCCACGCGGCACCTGGTGACGGCGCCTCCGCGCCCGCCGCCGGTGTTCGACAAGGGCTCGGGCGGCTCGCGCTATGACCCGCGCCCCGCGCCGCAGGCGACGGTGAAGCTGGTGTGTCCCAACACCGGCTGCAAGCGGGTGAACGACTTCGCCTTCCTCACGAGCCACCCCTACAACCGCTTCGTCTGCCCGGTGTGCCACACGCCCTTCCTGGGTTACTTCGGCGAGCTGCGCGGGCTGGAGGTGGAGGTCCGCCGCAGCTCCAAGCGCTACTTCTTCACGGTGGACGAGGTGGGCCCCGCGAGCACCACGCGCATCGAGTTCGAGGAGGCGAGCGGCCAGGAGTTCCCCGCCGCGCGCCGCGACTTGCTGGCCTTCCTCTACACGGAGGCGCGCGAGCTGAAGGCGGTGGTGAACCTCACCAACCAGAAGCTCATGTGGGTGAGCCCGGCGTCCTCGTGCTTCGTGGCCACGGTGGCCTTCGGCGAGGGCGCGCCGGAGCTGGTCGCCTTCCGCGCGTACCGGGACGACGTGCTGCGGAAGAGCGCGCCCGGCCGGGTGTTCATCCGTGGCTACTATCGCTGGGGCCCCGGGGTGGCGGCGTGGGTGTCGCGCAAGCCGGCGGTTCGCACCGGGGTGCGGTGGGCGCTGCGGCGGGTGCACCACCGCCTGACGAGGAGTGGATTCGAGTGACGCAGGAACCGATTGGGGCACCCCCGCCGCCGCCGAAGACGCGCGGAGGGATGAAGGCGGTGCTGGGGTTGGTGGCGGGCCTGGGGCTGGCGGGCGTGGTGTACCTCGGGGTGACGGAGGCGCAGCGCTCGCGGCTGGTCCCGGACGGCATGGCCGCTCCAGCCATGGAGATGGAGCGCCTGGGCGGTGGGACGCTGAAGCTGGAGGAGCTCCGCGGCCAGGTGGTGATGCTGGACTTCTGGGCCACGTGGTGCCCGCCGTGCCGTGAGGAGATGCCCGCGCTGGTGAAGCTGGCCAAGGAGTACGAGCCCCAGGGGCTGGTCTTCGTGGCGGCCAGCCGCGACGACGGCCCGAGAGCGCCCCGGCTGGTGGAGGCGTTCGTGAAGCGGAACCTCCCGGACCTGCGGCCCTACGTCGTCTACGCGAGCGACGAGGTGGCACGGGCCTTCCAGGTGACGGCCCTGCCGACGCTCTACTTCCTGGACCGCGAGGGCAAGGTGATGGACGCCCAGCGCGGCGCCCTGTCCGAGGATGCCCTGCGCCGCCGCATCGAGCGTGCGCTGAAGCAGCAGTGAGCCGGCGGGGCGGACGCCTCGACGGCGTCCCGGCCCCACCCTCCACCGCTACTTCTTCTTGTCCTTGTCCGGTGCCGCGCCGCCGGGAGCCGGCGTGGCTCCGGCGGGAGGCTGCTGCCCGGCCGGGACGACGGTCTCCTTCTTCTCGGTCTCCACCTCGGAGCGGACGAGGCGGAAGTCGACGCGGCGGTTCTTCGCGCGGCCCAGCGCGGTGTCGTTGGTGGAGATGGGCCGGTCGAACCCGAAGCCCGCCGAGCTGAGGCGCTTCTTGTCGATGCCGCGGCTCACCAGGTACTCGAGCACCGAGCGGGCGCGCTTGTCGGACAGGCCCATGTTGAGGGCGCGCGAGCCACGGTTGTCCGTGTGGCCCTCGATGAGGACGGGGCCCAGCGTGGGGTTCTTCCGCAGCACCGTGGCGACCTCATCCAGCAGCGGGTACGAGCGCTTCTGGATGACGGCGGAGCCCGTCTCGAAGAGCACGTTGCCCTTGATGCGGATGCGGTCCGACTCCACGAAGACGTAGGGCGGCGAGTCGAACGGGCAGCCGTTGTTCTCCGGCGGGCCGAACACGTCGGGGCAGTCGTCCTCGGCGTCGGGCACCTCGTCGCCGTCGGTGTCCGGGCAGCCGTCGTATTCCTTCGGGCCGGGCTTGTCCGGGCACTTGTCGAACTCGTCCATGATTCCGTCGCCGTCGCTGTCGCGCTCCGGGCAGCCCTTGCGCTCCTTGGTGCCCTTCTCCTCGGGGCAGCCGTCCTCGCCGTCGACGATGCCGTCCCCGTCGTTGTCCGGGTCCATGCAGCCGTCGTTGTCCTGGAAGCCGTCCTTGTCCTCGGCCTCCATGGGGCAGCGGTCCCTCACGTCGGGCACGCCGTCGCCGTCCGAGTCGAGGAACTTCTCGTCGTAGCGCAGCGCGAACATGACGCGCAGGGCCTCGCGCCCGTAGCCGCTGGAGAGGTTGAGACCGCGGCCCACGTTCAGCTCCAGGCCCCAGTTGCCCCACACCTTCGCGCGGGCGCCCACCAGCAGCTCCCACGGCGACTTGAGCGAGTCGGCCTGGTCGAAGTTGAAGGGGCGCACCAGCGGCGTGCCCAGGTGCATCTCCGCCACGCCCTCCACGTCGGTGAAGCGGCCCAGGTTGGGCAGCTCCGCCACCGCGCCGGCGCCCAGCGTCAGCTCGTCGTCCACCAGGAGGTTGAGGTACTGCGCGTGGGGACGGATGCGCACGCCCACGTTGCCCAGGACGCGGAAGGGGATGGGCAGGAACTCGAAGCGCTGCTCCACCGCCAGGCGCGGGGCCCAGAGCACGCCGCGCTCACCGGTGAAGCTGGACGCGCTGCCGGTGGGCAGCCGCACCTCGGCCACCAGCGACACGCCTACGGGGAACTTCTCGCGGTCCAGCAGGTGGACGCGCGGCAGCAGGCGGATGTCTCCAATCGTGGTGCGGCTCACGCCCGCGGCGCCGGGGAAGTCCGGGGCGTCGAGCGCGTCTCGCAGCAGGTTGAAGTTGTCGCCCTGCAGCAGGGTGAAGGGCAGGTCCACGGCCAGCTCCAGCCGCTCGTGGAGCTGGTACGCGAAGAGCAGGTGCGCATCGAGCCGGTAGGGCAGCAAATCCCCCAGCTTCTCGTCACCCAGCTTCAGCGCGAGGATGCGCCAGTTGAAGTCGAAGAGGAGCGCGCCTCGGAAGCTGCCGACGGGCTGGCCGCTGGCGGTGCCCTCCAGCGCGATGCCGCTGTGCTGCGCGGCGGTGGCCTTCACCGGAACGGCGTCGAACCCTCGGGAGAAGGGGTCGTGGTCCGCGCGGGCCGCCACCGTGACCAGCAGCACGGCCAGGGTCGCGAGTCGGATGGCTGCGCCGCGCAGGGGCCGCCAGAAAGGTAGGAGCCCGGAGCTGATGCCTCGCATGTCTCAAGCTCTTACCATCCGGCCATGGGGGGTGGAAGGAAATGACCCACCCGCCAGGGCCGAATCCAGCACTGCTCTATTTCTCCATCACCGTCTGCACGGGAACGACTTGGATGGCGTCCGCGCGCACGGGCAGCTTGAAGGAGGAGATGGCCTCGTCCTGCTTCAGCAGCTCCGGCGTCTTGGGTGACGCGTAGCTGATGGGCGTGGGCTGGCCGGAGCGCAGCGCCTGGGCGAGCCCCTCCGCGTCCTGGGTGACGAAGGCGAAGTTGAGCGCGTCCGGGTGCACGTGGCGGCGCAGGGCCTCGTGGAGGGACTGGGGCGTCATCTTCGTGAGCGCCTGGCGGTACTGCTCCAGGAAGCTCGGCGTGCCGTGGAACATGCCGTCGATGGCGTAACCCAGGCGGCGCTGGTCGGTCTGCTCCCAGAGGCGGGTGTAGCCCTGGAGGTAGCCGCGCATCAGCTCGAAGCGCTCCTGGGGGATGCCCTCCTTCACCAGCCGGTCCAGGAAGTACACCGCGCCCCGGGTGGCGAAGGCGCCGTTGGTGGGGACGACGGGGCGAATCCACACGGTGTGGTCCTGCTGCGTGCGGGCGATGTTGGTGCGGTTGTACGTGGAGCCCGGGTCCTCGATGAAGTGCTCCGCGTACGCGTAGTTGCCGTAGTTGAGGCCGCGCTGCTCGCGCAGTTCGTTGAAGAGCACGCCGAGGAACTGGCGGTGCTCGCCCAGGTGCGAGAAGGCGAGCGCCAGCGGGAAGAAGTCCGGGTCCCCGCGCCGCACCGGGGTGACGTAGCCCATGCTGATGGCGGTGGAGAGCGTGGACTTCTGGACGATGACGGCGCGGCCCGCCGTGGTGGGCACGGGGGGCAGCTCCACGCGCGGAGCGCCCTGCGCGGGCAGCGCGGCCAGGCGCGAGGTGACGGCCCCCTTCAGCGCGTCGTCCACCGGGCCGGCCAGGCCGATGACCAGCCGGTCCTGCGTGAAGACGCGGCGGGCGTGGGCCTTCACGTCGTCGAGCGTAATCGCCTTCAGCCCCTGCACGGTGCCGCCGACGTAGTGCGCGTACGGGTGGCCCTGGTAGAGGAGCGCGTCGAGCGCCACCTTGCCGAGCGCCTCGTCATTGGCGCTGCGCAGGCCGTTCTCCACGTCGGAGATGGCGTTGGCGCGCAGGCGCTCAAGCTCGGCCGCGTCCAGGCGCGGGTTGAGGAGCACGTCGGTGAAGAGCTCCAGGAAGCGCGGCAGGAAGTCCTTGTGGACGCGGCCGGAGAAGGCCGTGAACTCCTTGTCCGTGTAGGAGCCCAGCTCCGCGGCCATGGGGTAGAGCGCCTCCAGCAGCTGCGCGGAGGTGAGCTTCTGCGTTCCGCCCTGGGCCATCAGCGTGGCGGTGAGGTCGGTGAGGCCCTCCTTGCCCTTCGGGTCGTCCACCGAGCCCGTGTGGAACACGAGCCGGAAGCTGACGATGGGCGTGTCCGGGCGGGCCAGGACGACCAGCTCCATGGGCTTGGGGCGCTTCAGCGGCACGGCGGGCACGGCCTCCGGGCGCGCGGGCGGTGGCGGCTGCGCGGGCGGCGGCGCCTGCTCCAGCGCGGAGGACGCGGGCACCGCGGGAGGCGGCGCGTTCGGGTCCACGGGCGGCTTCGGGGTGGAGGCGCAGCCGGCGAGCCCGAGCAGGGCGGCGAGGGACACGAGAGCACGGGTCTTCATCACTTCGTCCCTCCGGTGCTGGCCGTCTTGGGGGTGAGGCTGAGCAGGATGAGCCGGTTGGCGGTGAGGTACTTCTTGGTGAAGTCCTGGAGCTGGCCGGGCGTCACCTTGGACAGGTTCTGCAGGTGGCGCTGGAGTCCGTCGGGCGTGCCGAGGATGCCGGCGTACCAGGCGAGGCGGATGCCCAGGTCGCGCGGCGTCTCCAGCGACATCAGGGTGCCGTAGCGCGCGTTGTCCTGGATGGCCTTCACGCGCGCGGCGTCCACGCGGCCGGCGGCGAGGTTGCTGACCTCCTTGAGGAGGGCCAGCCGCACCGGGTCGCGGTGGCGCTCGTCCTTGAGGGTGGCGGTGAGGGTGAAGAGGTGCGGGTCCCGGTGCTCGGTGTAGTCGCTGCCGATGGACTCCACGAGCTGCTTGTCCAGCACCAGCGACTTGTACGCGGGGCTGGTGGGGCCGGTGAGGTAGTCGACGAGGACCGTCTGGAGCGCGGCGTCGGGTGTGGTGGTGGACGCGGCGGGGGTGCGCCAGGCGAGGACCTGCCGGGGCTGGGTGGGCTGCGGCCAGTCGATGTGCGCGGTGCGCGGGCCGGCCTGGGGCGGCTCGGCGGGGACGGCGACGGGCGTGGCCTTGCGGTTCCACGGGCCGTAGTGCTCGCGCACGAGCTTCATCACCTGCGCATCGTCGAAGTCGCCGACGATGAAGAGCATGGTGTTGTCGGGGGTGTACCAGCGCTCGAAGAAGGTGCGGCTGTACTCATAGGCCTGGGGCATCGCCTTGATGTCCTCGTAGAAGCCCATGGTGGTGTGCCGGTAGGTGTGCCTGGTGAACGCGGTGGCGTTGAGCTCCTCCTCCATCTTCAGGAAGGGGGCAGCGGCGTTCTTGTGGTACTCGCCGAGCACGGCGAGCGCCTCGGTCTGGAAGGTGGGCTCGGCGTACTCGAGGTTCCGGAAGCGGTCCGCCTCGATTTCGATGAGCTGGGGCAGGCCGGCGGCGGGACCGTAGGAGTAGTAGACGGTGACGTCGTCGGCGGTGAACGCGTTGTCGTCGTAGCCGAAGGTCCCCATGATGCGCTCGCGGGTGCCCTCGGGGTTGTTCTTCGTGCCCTTGAACATCATGTGCTCGAAGAAGTGGGCGAAGCCCGTCCTGCCGGGCTCCACCTCGTTGCGCGAGCCCACGCGCACCAGGGTGACGTAGGCGATGATTCCCTGGGACGGGTAGGGGACGCGCACCACGGTGAGGCCGTTGGGCAGCTTCTCGGTGGCGAGGGTGTAGGGGAAGGAGGCGGTGGGCCCGGACTGGGCGGCCGCCGGGAGGGCGGCCCCCAGCAGGAGCAGCAGGAGGGGAAGCAGTCGTCTCATTCGCGGTCCTCGTGGCCAGGCTCGGGTAGGGCAGCCTGGCGAGGGGGCGACCCTACGACGCCACGGTCGTTGGAGGAGCAGGTTGTGCGGGAAGTGTCCGCGGGCGTGCGCGAAGGTGCGGCGCGGGGTGGTCAGGAGGATTGACGGCCCCCCGTCAGCGGTTAATGTGAGGTGGCGCGGCTGAGACTTGGCCGCGCGGCAGTCGCAGTGGCAGTGAACCTACCGGGGGCGACCTGGTTTCGACGGGGGCAACGAAGTCCGAGACGCGTGCCGAGCTTGTCTGGTAGCTCGTAAATCCAACCTGGCAGAGACACAAAAGCCAACGACAACGTTGAGCTCGCGCTGGCTGCCTAACAACAGCTCTTAGTGCGCGGTCCCCTCGCTCTCGGCCTGTGGGGTGGGGTCGGACCGTCATAATGCAGGCTGGCTGCCGAGGGTGCCTGGGCCCGAGGTGGCGAGATCTTCCAGGACCGGCTCGGAGTATCCCGTCCGTGGGAGCCTCCGGGACGTAGCAAATCGCGGACTACGCACGTAGGGTCGAAGGACAGAGGGCTTTCGGACGCGGGTTCGATTCCCGCCGCCTCCAAGCAGCAAAGAACCCCGTGGCGCCGGAAGGTGCCACGGGGTTTTGTTTTCCCTGAGGCCGCCACGGGCAACCGGGCGAGCTGGCCGAGCTCTTGGCCCTTCAACTAGGGCGAGGTCGTCACGCGGTCCGCGAGGTAGGCGTCCTGGTGGAGCGCCTTGAGCACCCCGTAGATGTTGTGGACGGTTTTCGGCGCGATGGCGCCCTGGACGCAGCGCTGGCGGAAGAGGTCGACGAGGTGCTGGGGGCGGGACTCATCCGTCCTCAAGTCCGCGACGAGTCCCTCGCGTTGCTCCAGCCAAGGCCGGACGTAGCGGGCCAGGGTGATGGAGCGGTGTCGGGTGAGCAATGGGCTCCAGCGTCCCGGGGCTGGGTCGCCAGCGCTGTGCGCTCGAGACTTCAGGCCCCGGGACGCTCGTCACCACTCTTCTGGCGCACAGCCTCCGCAACTCTGCACGGTGATGAGCTCGTACTTCGTGCAGGATTGCTGGAGCTGGTTGAAGCAGACTTGGTAGCGGTACCGGCTCTGATACTTCCTGGGCATGACGTCACACGTGGAGCAAAGCCTGCACCCGGGGTCGGCAATGCACCCCACGGCGCCACAGTTCGCGAAGGAAGACCAGGTGCCACAGGAGTCATACCCGACACAGCTGTTGCTCGCTGGGCAGATGGCGGTCGCATACGCGAGGACCTCGTCGGAGGGGCGGTGCCTGTCCGCGAGCAACTCAACGAGCTCCGGCGACAGCGATGGCTCCACCGATGCCTCACCCGAGGTATCGATGGGTTCCAATTCATCGGATGCCACGGGGCCACATCCCGCCAACAGTCCCAACACGAGAACGCCAGCCAATACCTTCACGGGCTTCATGTTGACTCCGGTGCGCCCGCCTCGAGGGCGAATGGTGTGACAGCAATTGAGGCAGGCGCATCAATGCAGCACGCACGATTTGTGCGAGCACGCTCACACAAAGGGCAGTGTCTGTTTTCGAACCTCTCGGACTGCGGGGGATGCCAGCTCAGGCCACCGCGCCCGGCTCCGCTGCGAGCGACTTCACGCTCGACTCGAAGGATTCCATCCAGCCGCGCGCCACCAGGGAAGGCGGCGTCGAGCAGCATCCGGTCTCCCAGCGGGAGAAGGTACGGGTGGCGAAGGCGAGCGGACGCAGGCCAGCCAGCAGCAGGACCATGTCCCGCTCCACGTGAGCCTGCAACGCGGTGCCCAGCCGCTGCTCGTGCTCGGACTCGAAGGATAGGACGGAGGGGGGCCCTTTTGAGGGCGGCGGGCGGGTGTGCTGTGAGGGATGCCAGCACCCGG
Source organism: Pyxidicoccus xibeiensis (assembly GCF_024198175.1). NCBI lineage: Bacteria > Pseudomonadati > Myxococcota > Myxococcia > Myxococcales > Myxococcaceae > Pyxidicoccus > Pyxidicoccus xibeiensis. The sequence goes on along the minus strand of NZ_JAJVKV010000003.1, from coordinate 228,621 downwards.
CGACGGCCTCCACACCGAGGGCATGCGAAGACGTCCAGCGCGAACGTTCGTTGCTGGGGACGGTGCAGTCGGCTTCCTGCCTGGGCGCGGGTGGAGCAGGCGCCGGCTTCTGGGGCGCAGGGGCCGCGGGCTCACCTCTGCGCTCACAGCCGCAGAGGAGCGCGAGTGACAGCAGGAGCGGAGGAAGTGCGCATGGAAGGGTGTGACCTCTCCAGGGCACGTCAGCCGAAGGTTTTCAGCCGGCTCCGTTGTGAGTGCGCCAATTTTCCCTGAAAGGGCCGGCGCGTGCATCCTCGTCTGACACCTCGACTCCCCTTGCTGGCACTCCTCGTGGCCCTGGCGGCCTGCTCGAACACTGGCGGCGGCGGTGGCGACCCCAAGGACCCCGATGGGGGCTCCGACAACGCGAAGGTGGCCAGCATCGTCGTCACCCCGGACCAGAGCTTCCTGTGGGTGGGCGAGCGACTGACGCCCGCGGCGTACGCCTACGACGAGCGCGGCAAGCTGCTGGAGGACGTGAGCTTCACCTGGTCCGGCACCGACGCCACGGTGGCGCGCATCGAGGACGGACGCGTCCACGGTGCTTCCAGCGGCGTGTCCCTGGTGACGGCTTCCGCCGGAAGCGTCAAGAGCTCGGCGGTGACGGTGCTGGTCGCCGACCCCCCGGAGGGCCTGAAGACCTCCGACGAGCTTCTCGCCATGGCCGCCGAGGCGGGGCTCCTGGCGCCGCACGAGGTGCTCACGTACCGCGTCTTTGCCGCCTTCAATGACCCGCGCCTGCCGCTCCAGTACAAGGGCCGCGCGACGGGCGCCTACGAGACGGCCGCGCTCCAGGACGTCATCGACCAGTACGACACGCTGTCCGCGCAGACGAAGGCCCTGGTGGACCCGTACCTGGTTCCGCCCGCGGACGGTGCGAGCTGGCTGGCGCCTCCCGGGAGCGGCCAGGGGCTCGGCAACAGCCGCCCCACCTGCAAGGGCACCACCGACGGGTGGAGCCTCGTCAACGCTCCCACCGCGAATGTCAACGTCTGGTACCAGACCACGGTGTCCGGGCAGAAGAAGAAGGCCGCCGTGGTGTCGGATGCCATTGAGAAGGACATCTGGCCCAAGCTCTTCGGGGCGCTCGGCTTCCCCACGCCCCTTCCAGACTCCACCGCGTTCTGCTCGCTCGGCAGCCCGAAGCTCGACGTGTTCCTCGTGACCACCAGCGCCTTCCACGGCCTCACCGTTCCCGAGTTTGGCGCGCCCTACCAGTCCTCCGTGTTCATCATGCTGAACGAGGCCCTGTCGGACGACGAGCTGAGGGGGGCCGCCGCGCATGAGCTGATGCATGCCAGCCACTGGGCGTTCCGGACGAAGTCGTTCCAGGCGAGCTACGGCTGGCTTCGCGACGCGGTCGCCAACTGGGCCATCGACGCCGTGTACGGCAAGAGCCTCCAGCTCGAGCAGAACTACGCGAACTGCTACCTGAGCTCGGTGGAGCTTCCGCTGCAGGACCGCTCCACGGGCCACTGCCTCAAGATGGGCAGCGACGTGGCGCGTGACTACGGCGCGTACCTCTGGATCCAATACATCGCCAACACGCTCAGCCCGGCCACGGTGAAGAGCATCCTCGCGGCGACGGGGAGCGTGGACACCGGCGTGGAGGCCATCAATGCGGTGATTCCGGGAGGCTTCCAGAAGCACTGGCCCCTCTTCGGGAAGATGCTGTGGAACCAGGCCCCGGTGGACTCGAAGCCCGCGTCCTTCACGACGTGGGACGCCCTGAGCGAGGCGGTGAAGAGCGATGACCGGAAGGGGGACCTGTCCGGCGCGCCGACGCTCAGGGACTTCCTGGAGGCGGAGCTGAAGAGCCTGTCGCACCGTGTCTACTACTTCGACTTCACGGACCCGCAGACCCGCTCGATGCTCTTCTACAACGGCTTCTTCGAGCAGAAGAAGGCGGGCAAGCACGTCAAGGTGCAGGCGCTGTGGATGGACGGCTCGAACGGATGGCAGGAGGAGGACTGGTCCGACTACGAGTTCGTCGGGCTCTGCCGCGACATGAAGAACCAGCGCGCGCAGCACCTGGTCATCATCCTCAGCAACGCGGAGACGGAGGTGGGCGGCAGGGTGACGGCCTCCGAGGCGCCCTACCTGAGGCGCAACAACGTGGGCTGCTGGAAGCTCCAGGGGACGGCGAACGTCCTCGAGAAGCAGCCGAACTGGACGGGGCTCGGACGCAAGGGCGTGACGAACGTGACCTACGAGGTGGACGCCGCGTCGATGCTGCTCGACTACAAGAGCCCGCTCTTCCCGGACACGCTCCGGGTCGGCGCGAGCCTGCTCATGTTCCCGAGTGGCTCGTTCTCCTTCGAGGCGGGCTATGGCAGCGGCCCCTGCTCGTACAGCTTCGGCCCCGCCAACTTCACGGTGCTCCCGCTCTCCGGCGTCGTGATGACGAACCACTTCCCCGAGCTGCACAGCCCCGACGAGACGGTGACGAAGTGGCTGAGTACGCCGGCGCGCTCATACGCCGCCTCGTTGGCGGACGCCTCGGGCATCCAGGAGCGGGTGGCGGGCAAGGACTGCCAGAGCCCCCACTACACCATCACGGGCAACCTCCTCCTCACCAATGAAGCTCACGGCGAGGTGCACGTGAATCCTCCCACCGTGCTGCCGGATGGGCGGTTCTTGAAGACGTACACCGACCTGGGCTTCACCTTCGATTGGAGTTTCACACCCCAGTCGGAGCCGTGACAGCGGCCAAGGAGGCTGGGCCGAAGTGCGACTACCTGTTCGGCCACGTCAAGGGGCATCCGGGTCGCAAGGGCTGGGTCCTGGCCTCACAGCTTCCGAAGTCCTCGCGAGCCCCCACGGACGCCGAGCGCGGTAGGCCCACCTCCAAGGACTTCGACCTGCGAGAGAAGGCGGGAGGCCTCGACTACCTCAACGGCAAGGACAAGAAGGTGTTGCAGGTCCTCCAGCAGGACCTGACGTTGAACCCGGAGAAGTTCAGCCCGGCCTCCATGATGGTGATGCGGCAGGACTGGCCTTCCAGGGTGTCGCACTCGGGCAGATTCGAGTCGAGCGCCTGCGATGCCTCGGCCTCGGAGCTGGGAGCCTTCGCTGCGCCTGCGGCGGGCTCCATGGGCCCACAGGCAAGGAACAATGCGTTCATCGAAACCAGACTGCGTGGACCGAATGGGCGGCCTTCGAAGCGCCCGGAACTCGCTGCTGCCGAGCCGCGAGGACTTCGGCGATCGACTTGTTCATCTCCGGGCCCTATGCGGCGGGCCCGACGAGCGTGAACGGATCGTGGACGACGACGCGGATCGCCGCGGCGAGCTCGGGCTCGAGCCGCGACCGCCTGGTGTCCTCGACCGTCCGAAAGGCGACGCGCAGCCGCTGGTAGAGCCGCACGAAGTAGAATGGCAACGAACCATTGACGTACATGCCGCCGCGATTGCGGCTCATCGTGTGTGCTGTGACCCGCATGGGCTCGAAGAACGACAGCGCGGTCGCCAGCTCGAGGCACTTCTCCTCTGCGCGCCGGGGATGCAGCGCGGCGAGCAGGAGCAGCATCGCCAGCGGATCGTCGCTCGCGAGCCAGGCGCCCGAGACCGTCGCGCGATCGGAGCCGAGGTCCTGCGGCGATGACCAGTCGCGGTTGCGGCCGGCCACCTCGTCCATCAGGTCGGTGAGCGTGCGCCGCGTCGTCATGCAACGATGATACAGCACGGCGCGCCGTTGTTCGGCAACGAGCTGGCGGCCGGCCGGGGTCCGCTCGCCCGCAGCGACAGTCGGGCCAGCGGTCGCTGGCGGCAGCACAGGCGGTTCGATTCCCGCCCAACCCGTTGCTGCAGCGGGGCGAGGAGCCCTTCGACGCGTACCCGCTGCCGCAGGCGGCGCTGGCGCTGCGGCAGGGCTTCGGGCGGCTCATCCGCACGCAGGCGGACCGGGGCATCGTGGCCATGCTGGACCGGCGCATCGTGACGAAGGCGTACGGCCGGGTGTTCCTCTCCAGCCTGCCGCCCGCGCGCCGCATCGACGATGGGGTGGAGCTGAGCCGCTGGTTCAACGGCCCGGTGCGGCCGGTGCGCACGCTTCGCTGAAGAGGCCCGGCACACGCCGCGCCCCGGGACAGCGGGACGCGGCGGGCCGGCTCTTACGACTCAGCTCAAGGCGTAACGGACACGGTGAAGATCGCCATGGCGTTGTTGTCCTCGAAGAGCTCCTGACGCGCTCCTGCCGCGTCCGCCACGGCGCCCACGTAGTACGCGCCCGGGGTCATCACGTTGGCGTTCACCGTGCGCGAGCGGGTGGTGCACTGGCCCACGTCGAGCCACACCCCCGTCACCGTGCCCAGGTAGAGGTCCTCCGGCGGCAGCGAGCCCGCTGGCGGGCGGATGATGCTGTCCGCGGAGAGGAACAGGTCCACGTCCGTGGTGCTCGGGGACTGCCCCCGGTTGCAGACCAGGACGCTCACCGCGAACGCGGCGCCCTGCCGCACGCTGGCGGGTGCGAAGACCCCCATGAGGACGAAGTCCGGCCTCAGGCCCACGCCGATGCGGCTGCCCGTGTGGATGTTGTTGTCCTCGATGAGCTCCGTGCGCTGCAGCCGTGGGTCCGCCACCGCACCCAGGAAGTACCCGCCCTCCGGCAGCGACGACGGCGCCGTCAGGCCCAGTGCGTGGCTGGCGCACTGGCCCGCGTTGAGGGGCACCCCCGCCACCGTGCCCAGCAGGAAGTCCTCCACGAACCGGGGCGGTGACGCCGGACGGATGACCGTGTCCGCGGACAGGTACACGTCCACGTCCACCGTGGCCGCCTGCTGTCCCCGGTTGCACACCGTGACGCTGGCGCTGAAGGGACTCCCCGGCTTCACGCTGCTCGGACCCGAGACGGCCGTGACGACGAAGTCCGGCTGGTTGCCCAGCCCCAGGCGGTAGCCGGACGCGGTGTTGTTGTCCTCCCGCAGCTCCAGGTGCTGGCCGCGCGGGTCCACCACCGCGCCGAGGTAGTACGCCCCCGGACTGCCCGGAGGCGGCGGGCTCGCGAGGCCCGTCACCGGCACGGTGGCGCACCGGCCCGGCTGGAGGACGTCCACCAGGGCCTCACCCACGCGCAGGTCCTCCACCATTCCCCCGCTCGCGGTGGACCGGAGGATGGCGTCCTCGGACAGGAGCAGCGCCACCTCGGTGCCACCCGGCTCGGTGCCCTGGTTGCACACCGTCACCTGCGCCGTCAGGGCCTGGCCGGTCTGTACGCTCGCGGGGCCCTTCACGGCGGTGATGATGAAGTCGGGCTCCTCGCCCACGCCGATGCGGTAGCCGGACGCGATGTTGTTGTCCTCGCGCAGCTCCGTGCGCTGGTTGCGCAGGTCCACCACCGCGCCCAGGTGGTACGCGCCCGGAGTGCCCGGGGAGGGCAGCCACGCCGAGCCTGGCACCGCCAGCGTGGTGCACTGTCCCGGCGCCAGGGTGTCCGTCGGGGCCCCGCCCACGAAGCGGTCGTCCGAGGAAGCGGGTCCGGTGTTGGGGCGGATGACCTCATCGGCGGACATGTACAGCTCCACCTCCGTCCCGCCCCACTGGGTGCCCTGGTTGCAGACCGTCACCTGCGCGCCGTGCGGCTGGCCCTCCCGCACGCTGGCGGGGCCCTTCACGGCGGTGACGACGAAGTCAGGCCCGTCACCCACTCCCAGGCCCCGGCTCGCCGAGGTGTTGTTGTCCTCGCGAAGCTCCGTCACCCACTGACGCGGGTCCACCACCGCGCCCAGGTAGTACGCGCCCGGAGTGCCCGGGTAGGGCAGCCACGCCGGCTCCGGCATCGCCAGCGTGGTGCACTGGCGCGGAGCGAGGAGGCCCGAGGACCCTCGACCCACCAGGCGGTCCTCGGAGGGGGCTTGTCCGGTGTGGGGGTGGATGACCTCATCGACGGACATGTACAGCTCCACCTCCGTATCGCCCCACTGGGTGCCCTGGTTGCAGACCGTCACCTGCGCGCCGTGCGGCTCGCCCTCCCGCACGCTGGCGGGGGCCTTCACGGCGGTGACGACGAAGTCCGGTCGCTGGCCCACGCCGAGGCGATGGCCCGACGAGGTGTTGTTGTCCTCCAGGAGCTCGGAGACGTTGCCATTCGGGTCCACCACCGCGCCCAGGTGGTACGGACCCTCCACACCCTGAGGAGGCAGCTGGGCGTAGGCCTGGACCGGGAGCGTGGAGCACTGGCCGGGGACGAGGAGGTTCACCGAGGCCTGGCCCGCCGGTGAGTCCTCCATGGGCCCCGGGCCGGTGTTGGGGCGGATGACCGCGTCGGCGGACATGAAGAGCCCCACCTGCGCGCCGCCGGCTTGCGTCCCCTGGTTGCAGACCGTCACCTGCACGGGGAACGGCTGGAAGGGCTGCACGCTCTCGGGGCCGGTGACAGAGGTGACGATGAAGTCCGGCGCGTCGCCCACGCCGATGCGGAAGGCGGCGTGGATGTTGTTGTCCTCGCGCAGCTCGGGGCGCGAGGCCCGCGGGTCCACCACCGCGCCCACGTAGTAGGCACCTGGGCTGCCCGGGCTGGGCGTGGAGACCCGGCCCTGCACCGGGAGGGTGCGGCACTGGCCGGGCATCAGCATGTCGGAGTGCGCGATGCCGAGGGGCGCATCCTCCAGCGGGACGCTGCCGGGACGGATGACGGTGTCCGTTGACAGGTACAGCTCGACGGGGGCTTCACCGGGCTCGGTGCCCTGGTTGCAGACCGTGGCGTGGAAGCTCAGGAGCTGGCCGTCCCTCGCGCTGGGGGGGCCGTCCACCCGCGTGACGACGAAGTCGGGGCCGTACCCCACGCTCATCGGACCGTGCAGCCGCGTGTTGTTGCTCTCGTTGGACTCGAGCTCGCGGCCGTAGGGGTCCACGAGCGCGCCCACGTACCACGCGCCCACCGACGGCGCGGAGTCGACCTGCAGCGAGCGCGTCTCGCAGGCTCCTGCCCGTAGGTAGCCCAGGGACACCCTCCCACCAAAGACATCTGTCGAGATGGAGAGGCCGGTGTCATCCGACAGCACCAGCGCCACCTCCGCTGCGCGCTCCACGTCCCCCTGGTTGCAGACCGTCACCGTCGCTTCGAACGGGCTGTCAGGAGGCGTGCTGGGCGGCGCGCGCAGCGCCGTCACCACGAAGTCGGGTCCTCCCAGCCCCTGCCTCGTGTCCTTCAGTGACTCTTCGGAGGTGTCATTCGAGGTACACCCCGCCGCTACGCTCGCCAGCGCAAGCGCGCCGACGAACGTTCGTCCGATGTTTCGTTGCATGTGTGTGTCTGCTCCCTGCTGGCCTGGTGCTACGCGCCGGCTTTACAAGTCGCCGAGCGGCCCGACGAAAGCAGCGAGGGTGGATTTCTATTTTCTCAGGGGATGCCGCGCAGCCTCAGGCCGACGCGGGTTCCAGCGACCCGACGAGCCCATCCTCGACGCGGCCTCACTCCCCACGGACCTGGACCTGTTCCGGGTGGGCAACTTCGCGACGATGAGCATCGGCACCGAGCGCTTCATGGAGGCGGTGCGCCGGCTGGAACTGGACGGCATCACCTTCCGCGAGTTGCCCACGCGCTGAGCGGCGCCGGAGAGCCGGGCTCAGCGTCGGTTGAGCAGCCGCTCTGACGCCGGGGCCTCGTCCTCGAAAACCTTGCCCCCGCTCGGGCTCGGCCACTGCGTGGGCCTGTTGCAGGTGCATGGCAGGATGGAGGCCAGGTGGAGGGTGAGTGCTGGAGCGGAGGTGCCGAGGAGGGCCGCTGACGGGAGCCCCCGAGCTGTGCGCCAGCCGCACACGCCTGGATGCTCGCCAAGGGATGCGAGCCAGCAGAAAGCGAATGCCGGCTCACACCTCGAGACGGCATGCTAGCTCAGCTCAGGGCCGGTACTTGCACTTCATTCCGTCGCCGAAGATGTTGTTCCAGGGATACGCGCCGCGCGGACCGCAAATGTTGTACTCGTCCTGCGCGGCGATGCGACCGGTCGATTGGGCTTCGGTGTACGAGGAGCCTGCGGAGATCTGGAAATTCGCGCGGAAGCAGGCGTCCTTGGAGCCGTAGCCATCGTAGTTGGTGGACGCCAGGCAACCGTTGTTGCTGTTGTACTGAGCAACCCACCACTCGAGTCCGCCGGAATCCGCGCAGCGCTTGAGAGCGGCCACGTACCAGCCGATCCACTTGCTCCGCACGGGGTCCGAGTGGGAGCACACCATGGTGTGCCCCGTGGCGACCGTGGTGTTGACGACCTTGCCGTCGCAGGTGCCGCTCACCCACAGCCACGTGCCATTGCTGCAGCGAAGCTGGGCTGTGCCGCTGCGCTCACCGCCTGCCGCCATGACGGAAACGTTGGAACCATCACTGGTCGCGAAAACATTCCCGCTGCAGGAGTAGGTCCCCACAGTGTTCACATTGGAGTTCCAGGCCGCCCACTGCTGCTGGCTCCAACTCGCGGTGCCGCTCGGACAGGACAGGCCTGCCGCGTGAACGCCTTGCTCCGGCGACTGCCCGAAGTCTCCCGGGGCGTCAGTGGATGGCGAGAAGCCTTCGAACACAGCCTCGGATGCCGATTCCGACGACTTCAGTTCCTCACGGTTGGCGTCAGTCTCGCCCCCGCACCGTCCCGGCCAGGGCCGCACTCCACACGCTACGAAACACCAATGCACGAATTCGCATCTTTCCCCTCCAGTGATTGTGAGTACCCGACGTGCCAGACTCGACGGAACCGGGCCCAGCCGCGCATCGGCTGCGCGGCGGAGCCCGACCGTCGAAAGTGATGAGCCGGCGCGGCCGAAAGTCATGCGTTTAATTCGCGGGCAGCTCGTCAGACCTGATTGTTTGTCGAGGCAAATCTCCAGCACCGGGCCGCGAGGACCTCGCGGAGCAGGCGGCGCGGGACATCGCCAAGGGGCTGACGAAGGCCCTCTTCGCGAACCACCACGTCACCCCTGGCGGTGCTGGGGCTGGCCCTCTCCGCCGCGCGCCTCAGTCCCACCAGAGGTGCCAGGTGGTCGACTCCAGCAGCGCGGCAGCCTCCTGCTCGGCCGTGCCCAGATTCGAGGGCACCAGCGCCAGGTGCTCGTACGCGAGGGCCAGCGCGGCGTCCCGGTCCTTCGGAAGCCGGTCCACCACCCACTCGACGGTGCCGGGAGTGACGGAGGCGACGCGGGCGCCGTAGCGCTCCTCCCAGCGACGCGCCATCGCCGTCACCTTCACCAGGGACGGAGTGGACTCTCCGGCCTGCAGGAGGATGGGCAGGAAGGCCACCGTCTTCCACGCCGCATCCGTGGGCACGAGCGCGATGCGCACCCTCCCGTAGGGCTTGCGGGACAGCGGCTCCACCACCGCACCGAGCGACGTGCGGACACCTTGCGCCTCGTCCTCGTCTTCGCCCATGTCGCTCCGCGGCGCGGCGCGGGCCTTCGCAATCAGGGCCTCCACGTCCACGCGCTCGGCGAGCGCCACATTCGAGGGAGGGTCCTCCACCGGGTCCGCCCACATGGGCAGGCCGATGTGGTTGTCGGGCCGGGGCAGCTTCGGGCGATTCTTCCGCTCCTCCGACCAGGCGAGGTGCGCCTCCCTCAATTTGCCTTCGTCCCCGCCGAGGAGCACGGGGCGGTAGCCGGTGCGGGAGGCCTGGGCATCCAGCGTGCGCCACAGCCGCTCCGCCTTCTCGCCGGGCACGTCCGCGTAGAGGACGCCGTAGCCCTCTGGATAGAGCGCATGCAGCGGCCCCAGGTCCAGCCCCTTCAGCGGCTCGGGCGTGGGCACCTCGGGGACAATCCCGCGCAGGCCCTCGAAGCGCTCGACGTCCAGCGAGGGCTGGTAGAAGCGCGGCCGCAACGCCTGGGGAGGCAGGTCCTCGAGGATGTCGCTGAGCGCCTCCTCGGTGTCCGGCATCTCCACCTCGGCCCCCACCGTGAGCGACGGGTCCAGCAGCCGGGCCTCGCGCAGCGACAATTGCAGGCGCGGGTCCTTGACTGTCTCCACCACCTTCACGCTCGTCCACGACCTGTCCCGCGCTATCGGCATCCGGGTCCACGGGTGGCGCTTCAGCGTGCGCGCCTCCAGGTCCAGGCCGGAGCGCCGGAGCGCCGTGCGCAGCTCGGCCTCGTCCACGCCCACGACGGCGGCCGCGCGCGACAGCACCCGGGCCTCCGGGTCCGCGAGGCGGACGAGCAGGTGCGGCAGGCGCGCGACGTCCACGATGAGCTCCACAGGGTCGCCGGGCGCGAAGTACGTCAGCTCCAGCATCCACTCGGCCTCCCACGTGGAGATTGCCTCGGGGCCCTCGCCCCCTAGCGTGTAGCGCCGGAGCAGCGCGAGCTCGTTGTACGGGACTGCCAGCCGGTGCCGGGCCAGGAGCTCTTCATCGGACCCCTGCGCCGGGCCCAGCGCGGCGAGGATGAGCGCCGCCTCGATGGCGGCCTCCACCCCCTGCGGGTACCGCGGGGCTTCAGGGGGACTGCCGGACGTCTTCGAACCCTGGGTGCTCACGATGGTGCATCCGAAAAGGAGGAGGCTCAACCCCACCGCGAGCGCGGCGGCCGTGTGCCTCCGGAGGAATGTCCGCATGCTGTTCCACTCAAGCATGACGGATACACCTGCAACAACCCTCAGAAGGCTTGACGCAGCCCGGTAGACCTGAGCGCGCAGGGAGGGCGAGCGTGAGGTCCATGGCGGCGTCCCAGCGCTCGGAGAGCACCAGGGAATGGAGGTCGAGCACCTCCTGACCGGACTGCTCCTTCCAGCGGCTGCCGGGGCGCTTCATGCGCAGCGTCCCGAGCGACTTGCAGGTGGCCTCCACGTTGCCGCTGCCGATAGGCAGACCGGCGGCACGGGCGTCGGCGTAGTGCATTCGTTCGCCGTGGTTCTCCAGGAAAGACGACGAGCCACCCGGGCCGACGCCCTTCCTTCGGCCAAATCAAACAGGCGCGAGGCTTCCGGCAACTGCTGCTGCGCGGGCTGCAGAAGGCGCGCGGGGAGTGGGCGCCCGTGGAACGAACATTCCTTCCACGGGTGCCCACCTCCGGCCCGGCCCGTCTGCGCTCTCAGGCGGGGCGCGGCACGGGGAACACCGGCAGACGCTTGAGCCACGGCTCCGGGCGTCGTCAGGATGCGGGCCATGCGCTCCCTCCTGCCGCTCGTCGCATTGCTGTTGTCCTCCATCACCCAGGCCCAGCCTGGCCCTTCCTCCGTCCTCATCCTGACGGGAGATGCCGATGCGGCCCGAGGCCCCACGCTGTTGAAGGAGGCTCAGGCGAAGCTCTCGGCCGCGCCGTACGGGCTGACCTTCGCGCCCGGGTTTCCCCAGGTGGTGCGCAGTGACGCCTACCCGGGGCTCCGCCCCGGCTTCACCATCCTCATCGCCGGCTTCTGTGCGCCGGACGCGGCGGTCGGAGTCCTCGAGGAGCTGAAAAAGGTCTTCCCCGGCGCCTACGAGCGCAAGGTCACCGGCGTGGAGCCCACCAGCTGCCCGAAGCGCACGGCCACGGCGGCGGCACCGGCCCTTCCGAATTTCGATGACGCCCTGGACAAGGGAGGAGCACCCGCGTGCGAGTACAACTGGAAGGGGCGGGTCACCTCGAGCGAATGCACGGACCATGACAGGGAAGGTGTCGACTGGCTCCTCGACAAGAACGACGTCCTCATCATGGCCCAGACGCGCGCGTGCGAGCGGGAGCGCGCCACCAAGAAGCTCATCCTGTCGATGTGCCCCGGGAACGGGCCCGAAATCACCGACAAGATTTCCTGTGAGAAGAGCGACACGACGTGCGTGCATGCGCTCGGCCCGGGCCTCATCGCCGTGGAGCACAGCTACTCGGAGGAGGGGTCGACCAACGTCTCCCTCCGCGTCTACGACGTCGTGAAGCAGAAGCGGCTCACGACCGAGGAGTGGAGCAACGGGTGCGCCATCGGCTTCTGCGAGATGGGCAGCGTGAAGGACGTGGATGGCGACTCCATTCCGGAAATCGTCTTCGGCAACAGTCGGGACCGTCCGGAGCGGCCGGAGCGCATCCTGAAGTGGAAGAACGGCAGATTCAGGGACGTGGGTCCGTTCCTGTGGAAGGGCCAGCCGGACACGCCCAGGCCGGAGTGAGCGCCGCGCGCCTGTTCGGGCGGGGACCTCGAGCTCCCACCCTCCGAGCTGCATGAGCGGGACGGCAGCCCCGTGGAGCCATAGGACCTCCAAGACCTCCTCACCGGGTGGGGAGTCGAATCCCTGGGAGCAGGTATGAGACATTCCGACCCTGGCAGCCCGCATGGCCGCCACGCCGCCGTGTTCCGCCGTTCCCCCCAGGAGAACCCACCATGGTGAAGGCCGTGTCCCGTCAGTCCCGCAAGACGCTCCTCTTCGTGTTCAGTGCGTCGCTGCTCGCGTGCGGTGCTCCGCAGCTGGAGGAGGGGTCCGCCCCCGAGTACGGCGCCACAGAGCAGTCGCTGACGTCCTCCCTGTCGCTCCCCATCCGTGACTCCATCACGGGAGACACCTCCGTCACGAACACCGTCAGCGCCGGCACTCCGCCGTTCACGTACTACTGGCAGAGCACCGAGCAGCGCGCCTGGGACGGCACCACCATCGTCAGCGGTTGGTATGCAGGCTCCAGCACCGAGTGGTTCTACTGCCCCCGCACCGGAAGCCGTGGGCAGGAGTACTTCTGGTCTCTCAAGATGGAGGCCTACGCGGTGGATGCCAACGGCGCCGTCTCCGCCGTCACCTACCGCGGACTCCCCTGCAGCCTCCCGATGGAGTGAGCAGGGGCGTCCCTGGCGAGACCGCGTCCGCTCCGAATCTACTGCGTCACCACGGGCCCGGCCTCGCGGCGGAAGTAGAGCCTCCCTCCGCCGCGCTCCACCACCAGCGCGCTCACCGTGCCACGGGCGTTGCGAAGGAACTCGCAGCGCAGCTGGCCGAAGTCTCCCGGGCCGATGAAGCGGGTCGGCGTCAGCGGTTGGAGTGTCAGCGGGTCTCCCTTGGCCTCGCTCGCCGTCAGCCGTCCGTCGGCGATGCGGACGTCGAGCGTGTCGGATTCGAAGTGGCCCGCGAGGTTGCCGGCCACCTCGCTCGGCACGCTCTTGTCCAGGCGATAGGTCCCGGTGTAGCCGGACATCACTGCAGGGGGCAGGGTCACCGTGCGCACCAACGGATTGACGCCACGGCCGAGCGCGTCCGACAGCGCGTTGCGGATCTCCATCCTCAGCATGTTGCCGTTGGTACCGTTGGTGAGGATGACCATTCCGTCGCCGCTCTCCAGGTAGCCTTCTATCCACGCGCGGTAGCTGTCGTTGGTCCCGGCGTGGTGGAAGACGCGGCTCTGCCCTTCACCCTCCAGGCGGGGCCCGAGGCCGTGAAAGCTCGGCGACACCTCCGTCATCATCTGGATGGCGAGTGGCCGCGGAAGGAACGGGCTCCTGCCCTGGTAGCTGCCAATCAACGCGGCGACAAAGGCCCCCAGGTCATTGGCGCTGGTCCACAGGCCCGACGCCGCCTGCTCCGGGAAGGCCTCCCAGCCGCGAGGCAACGCGGCGCGCGCGCCGTCCTTGTCGTGCGCCTTGGCGATGTTGCCTGGCCTGGCCGGCAGCGGATTGACGAAGGTGCTGCGGCGCATCCCGATGGGCTGGAACACCTCGGCGCGGGCGAGCGCCTCCAGGGGCTTGCGCGTGGCGTTCTCCAGCACCAGCTGCTCGACGGTGATGCCACCTCCGGAGTAGCGCATGCGGGTGCCGGGCTCGAAGTCGATGCGGACGGGCTCGTTCTTGGCCGGCTTCACGCCGTCGAGGGTCTGCACGAGGGTCGGCAGCTTCTCTCCAGGCTGGTAGTCCTCGAAGCCCCACACCGTCAGGCCGGAGGTGTGCGACAGCAGCATGCGCAAGGTGAGCGTGTCCTGGGCGAGCGTGGGCGCCCCGGGCACTCGCCACGAGGTCAGGTACGTGTTGACGTCGCGATCCAGGTCCAGCTTGCCCGCGGCGACCTGGCGCAGCGTGGTGGCGGCCGCGACCATCTTGCTGACCGAGCCCACCGAGAAGAGCGTGTCGCCGTCCACCGCATCCTGGGTACCGGCCTCGCGCACGCCGAAGCCGGCGGCCTGCAAGACCTTGCCGTCCTGGATGATGGCGATGGCGACGCCGGGGACGTGGTAGTGCTCCATGCGCTCCTTCAGGGACCAACCCGGCAATGGCTGGCCTGCCTCGAGCGTGGACGGGCGCAGCCCGTGGTCGAGCGCGGCCAGCACGTTCGGCGGCCGCGTGTTGGCGGCGAAGGCGCTGCTGGAGACCAGCATGACGGCCCACATGGCGGCGCGATACCGCGGGAGCTTCTGGCGAGGCCCGGCGACGGTGGCGTCCGTCCTGGTGCTGCGCATACCCCGGCAGTGCATCACGACGTCCATGCTTGCTCCTCATTGGAGGCGAACTTCCCCTGAGCTGACGACTTGCGCGGCACGAGGGCCTTCGGGACACAGTGGCTGCGGGAGACACAGTGCCCGCGCGCGCACTGCGCGGGAGGAGTTTTCAGCCGGTGGGGACGCACGTGCAGCGAACGGGCACCAGCGAGCAGCGAGCGGGCCGGCTCAGGACGCACGGGACGAGGCCGGCGAGTCATTGCCGGGTGGGGCCCTGAAAGAGCGCCTGGAGCGAAGACGCTGTGGAACCTCGTGAGGTTTGTCCGAGGCGGAGGTCCCCGGGATGCCGCACGTCGTAGAAGTTCCAGCTACTTCGGCGACGTGCCGCAGGGGCCCTCGGGCCGCACCGGCAGGGCCCACAGCGCCCGGGCGCCGGTGCCATCCCCGGCGGTGAAGAAGACCTCCCCGGCGGCGTGGACGAAGCCTTTCGGGTCCGAGGCCCGGTCGCCGGGCGCCAATTCGTCGAGCGCCACCGTTCCCCTTGCCGTGCCGTTGCTCACCCAGGCCTCACGGCCTCGCCCCGGCGTTTCGGCGCTGAAGAACAGGTGGCCCTGGAGCGCCGTCAGCGCCTCGGGGGCCGCGCTGGCCGCGCCGGGGGCGAGGTCCGCGAAGAGGTGGGTGCCCGCGTCCGTGCCATCACTCACCCACAATTCGCGCCCGTGCGTGCCATCGTCCGCGGTGAAGAAGAGGCGGGAGCCCAGGACGGTGAAGTCGCCGGGCAGGGAGCCCGCTTCGCCCGGCCGGAGGTCCTTCACCCGCCGCGTCCCCTCCCGCGTGCCGTCACTGCGCCACAACTCCGCGTCGGTGCCCTCATGGCCGGAGGTGGCGCTGAAGTAGAGCTGCCCGCCCAGGGCCACGCCTCCGTGCACCTGCGCGAACTCACCCACGAGCACGGGGGCACCGCCGTCCGTCACCATCAGGTGGACCATCGGGTCATGCAGGTGGCCCATGACGAAGAACAGGCGGCGGCCCACCGGCGCCAGCGGGTCCAGGATGCCGCCTTCGGCCGGGACACGGGAGAGCTCGACGGCCCGGGCCCCTTCGTTGCTCCGCATCAGCACGGTGGAGAGCCCCTGCAGGTGCGCGAGGAAGTAGAGCGCGCCCTCTTCACCTCGGGTCATCCGGTCGGGCGAGGTGCCCTCGGCGCCCGGGTCGAAGTCCTGGACCAGGACGGTGCCTTCGGGCGTGCCATCGCTGCGCCACAGCTCGCGCCCGTGCTCCGGGTCGCTCGCGGCGAAGTAGAGCCGGCCTCCGGACTCGAAGAGCGACTGCGGCTCCGAGCCGGTGGTGCCGGGCCAGAGGTCCTTCACCTGTCGGGTGCCCTCCGCGGTGCCGTCGCTCACCCACAGCTCGCGGCCATGCTCCGGGTCCTCGGCCGCGAAGAAGACCCTGTCGCCCACCGGGATGGGCTCCGCCGGGCCCATCCCCGTCGGTCCGGGAGGGAAGTCCCGCACGACGCAGCACCCCGGCTTCCGGGTGCCGGTGGTGGCCCAGAGGCTCGTGCCCGGCTCCGCGATGAAGAAGAGGGCGCGGTCGCCGGGCGCCACCTCCAGCGTCCCCGTGTCGGACTGCGCGGGGGCGGGGCCCACCCGGAGCGCGGTGCGCCCGCAGGGGGCCGGGGGCGGCTCCTGGGGCGGAGGCTGGGGACCGGGCGTGGCGCAACCGGAGAGCAGCGCGAGCACCAGGGTGAGTGGACGCCAGTGCCTCATGAGAGCCTCCTCGGCCCGAACGTGGGAGGCTCCTCGCCTATCCGTGCGGGAGTGCGGTGTCTGTCGTCTGCCGGTGACAGTCCCACCCCGGAAATACGACGCTTTCCCAGCCCTGGGGCCGATTGGCTCGCACGGCCTGTCACCTAGGTTCTGGCCCCTGCAACCGGCAGGAGGCCGCCATGGCGTTGAGAGTCGTCTTCCCCTGGCCGAGGGTGCTCGCGGCGTGGCTCGTCGTGGCCTGGGCGTTCCCGGTCCGGGCGCAGACTCCCGCCGAGGTGGGGCAGTGGTCGAGCGTCATGTCCTGGCCCCTCTCGGCCACGCACACGAGCCTGCAACCGGATGGCCGGGTGATGTTCATCGGGGAGTTCGACGAGGGGAACCTGCCTCCCCGGCGCTGGGACCCGGTGACGAACACCGTCACCGCGCTGCCGCACCCCGGCTACAACATCTTCTGCGCCGGCCACTCGTACCTCGCGGACGGCAAGCTGCTCTTCACCGGCGGGCACGTGACGAGCAACGTGGGGCTCAATGACGGGAGCCTCTATGACGCCTTCACGGCCTCGTGGATTCGCCTGCCGGACATGAACGCCGGGCGCTGGTACCCCACCAACACCACGCTCTCCAACGGGGACGTGCTGGTGGTGTCCGGAGACATGAATGGCAGTGGCAACGTCAACACGCTCCCGCAGCGCTTCCTGGCGAGCACCCGGACGTGGAGGAACATGACCACGGCCCGGCTGGCGCTGCCGCTGTACCCGAAGATGTTCCTCGCGCCCAGTGGCCGGCTCTTCTACGCGGGGCCGTCGCGGGCCAGCCGCTGGTTGAGCACGGCGGGCACGGGCACCTGGAGCACGGGGCCGTCCAGCAACTACGGCACGCGCAGCTACGGGCCCGCCGTCTACCTGGACGCGAAGGTGTACATCATCGGGGGAGGGGACCCGCCGACGGCCACCACCGAGGTCATCGACCTCGACGTGAGCGCCCCCAGCTGGCGGTACGTGTCCTCGATGAGCACGCGCCGGCGCCAGCACAATGCGACGCTGCTTCCCGACGGCACGGTGCTCGTCACGGGGGGCAGCTCCGGCAGTGGCTTCGACAATGCGGGCACGCCGGTCTTCCATGCCGAGCTGTACGACCCCGCCGCGAACACCTGGAGGCGGCTGGCGAGCAACACCGTGTACCGGGGCTACCACGCCACCGCGCTGCTGCTGCCGGACGGGCGGGTGCTGAGCGCGGGAGGCCGCAACCGGCGCACCGCGGAAATCTACTCGCCACCCTACCTCTTCAAGGGCGCGCGGCCGACGGTGAGCGCGGCGCCGGACACGGTGATGCCCGGAACGACCTTCACCGTGACGACGCCCGACGCGGCGCGGATTCGCAAGGTGACGCTCATCGCCCTGGGCTCGGTGACGCACACGTTCGATGAGAATCAGCGGCTGGTCACCCTGCCGTTCACCGCCGGCAGCGGAAGCCTCACCGTCACGGCGCCCACCTTCAACAGCCGGGCGCCGCCAGGCTACCACCAGCTCTTCCTGGTGAACGACGCCGGGGTGCCCTCGGTAGGGCGGATGGTGAGGGTGCTGCGCAGGCCCACCGTCGCCGCCGCCGGAGCCTCGGGGGAGGAGCAGTAGCCAGGGCTACATTCCGGGTTCGTACTCGAGCGTGGCGGTGACGCCCTGGGCGTCCACCCCGTTGCCAGCGCCATCCCGGATGGTGACTGTCGCCGTGTAGCTGCCGGGGAAGACCTGGATGGCGCACCAGGCGGGGCCACCTCCCGAGCAGGTCACGCCGCTCCACGGGTACGTGTAGCCGGAGACCGGGCTGAGCATGTCGAACACGAGGGTCTTTCGCCGTGAGCGGCCCGCGGACATTGATTGACGTCATCCGGACCAAGCCACTTAGCGCTGAATCATGGAATATTCCATCCACGTGTCCGGAGGCGAAGGATAGGAATGATGCGGAGGCGACCGTGATGGAGATGACCGAGCTCTGGCGGCGGCTGAAGGCCTGGTTCCAGGATTACGCCCCGGAGGTGGTCGCCAGCCTGAATCCTGGCGCCACGGAGGCGCAGTTGGTGCAACTCGAGGAGCGGCTCGGGCGCCGCCTGCCCGAGGACTTCCGCGAGTCGTACCTGCTCCACAACGGGCAGGACGACGACGCGACCGGGCTCGTCTTCGGCATGGAAATCCAGCCCCTGGACTGGAGCATGGAGCAGATGAACTGGCTCGAGGAGTTCCCCAGGATGGCTCCCGACCTGCTGCACAACGAGGGGGCGAGGCCCGCGGAGGCCGTCCATTCCCTCCGCGCGCACCCCGCCTGGGTCCCCGTCACCTGGGATTCCGGTGGCAACTACATGGGGCTCGACATGGCTCCGGGCCCCAGGGGTCAGGTCGGCCAGGTCATCATCTTTGGCTCGCGCGAGAACACCAACTACGTGGTGGCCTCGAGCTGGAGGGCATTGCTCGAGCTGGTGCTTCACATGCTGGAGAACGGGAACGTGGACCTGGGCGACAAGGAAAGGTCCACGCGGCCGATGGACCCGCTGGTTCCTCCGTCCTCGCACTTCCACGACTACATCGCACACCTCTACAAGAGGGCCGGAGCGGCGCGGGACCGCCCACCCTCGCTGGAGGACGTGACCCTCACGGCCGCGTCGGAGTTCATCCGCCCGTTTGGGGCGGACCGCGAGGCGCGGCTCCGGCGGTGGGCCACCGGGCTCGAGTTCTTTCGCCTCTACCTGCAGGAGGGCAGGGACGGGGACGCGTTCGTGGTCTCGCTCCGGTGCTCGACGGGGCAGGAGCTGCGCGAGACCCAGCAGTCCCTGGAGGCGGTGTTGCGGGAGCTCCAGCTCAACGAGGACATCGCGCGCTTCACGTCCGAAGGGGAGGTGCTCTCCCTGCTGCTCTCGGGCACCGAAGGAGAGTCCTGGAACGTCACCGACGCGGACTTCGAGCAGGCCCGGCGCGTGGAGGAGGCACTCCAGCCCTACCGGGCGCGAATCCTCAGCCCACCCCGGGCCAGCCCCAGGTGCATCTGTCCGGAGTACTACCCCGGGTTCTGGGGTCTGGCTGCTCACGTTCCGCTCCGGGAGCCGTGAGCGGCTCAGACGCCGGTCACCCCGCGGATGAAGGCGAGCATCCGGTCGCACATCGTGTGCAGGTCCATCCGCTCCACGGCCATGCGGCGGGCCTCCTGGCCCATGGCACGCAGCGTGTCCGGGCTCGCCACCAGCGTGTCCAACGTGCTCGCGAGCGCCGCGTAGTCCCCCACCGGTACGAGCTGCCCGTCCACGCCGTCGCGCACCAGCTCTCCCACGCCACCGGTGGGCGTCGTCACCACCGCGAGGCCCGCGGCCTTCGCCTCGGCAATCGCCCAGGACGACATGTCCGCCATCGTCGGTAGCACGAACAGGTCCGCGGCCTGGGCGAGGCCAATCAGCTCGGGCGAGTTGGGCTGCACGCCGACATGGACACGAACGCCGGGAGGCGCCTCGAAGGTGGTGGACGTCACCAGGTCCAACTGCCAGCCGCGCAGGCGTGTCTCCCGGGCCCAGCGCAGCAGCAGCTCGCCGCCCTTGCGCCCCAGGTCACCTCCCACGAAGAGCAGCCGCACCACCCCGTCGCGAGGCTTGCCCTCCGGCTTCGGGCACCACAGCCCCGTGTCGACGCTGGGCCAGACGACATGGATGCGCGCGTCGGGGACGCCGTACTCCTTCACCAGCGAGCCCTTGGTGAACTCCGAGAAGGACAGCATCCCCTTCGCCACGGCGTACGTGCGGCGGTGCAGCGCGTTCTTCGCCCGGCCCACCCAGCCCGCATGCTGGGAGCGCAACCCGTAGTACCGCAGGTAGTCCTCCAGGCCGCTGGGAGTGGCGTCCGTCGAAATCACGCTCGGCACACGGCTCATGAAGTCATGGGCCAGGTGCGCCATCCGCTGCGTGTGGACGACAGCGGCCCGCACCGGCACCTGCGCGACGGCCCGTCGCAGGGCCGCGCGTGTCCGCAAGCCCCCTCTGAGGGACAGGCGCGAGCGCACGAGGGGCAGCTGTTCCCAGAGGTCGTCGGCGTGTTCGTCGATGGGCAGCCACACCGGCAGGATGTCGTTGCGCCGGGCCATCGCGTTCTTGAGGTTCTGGAGGAAGACCGCGTTACCGAGAGTCGTCTCGATGGCGAAGGCGATGCATGGGGGCGACGTCGACATCTCTGGACCCTCCCGCGGTCACTTCTCGCGGCGACATGCCGCCCCCCTCCCGGCTCGTAGGTGTTGTTGAATCCTGATTCATTTTACACCTACGAAAATCCTCCTCCGCATCTTTCTGCAGGCGCGCCTCCAGCCGCATCTCCTGAGAAGACGAGAGGGTTCCATGGCGCCCCCGCTGTACTGGCAATGAACCACCCGCGCGACGAGGCAGGGTTGAGCATGGGCAACCAGCGCCACCTTGAAAGCTCTTGTGTCACAACCCGCTCGCGCACGTAAGAGCCGCGAGAACGAGCAACGTCACGACAAATGAACACTTCACATCCAAGAACAAATGCTCTGCCTGCTGCGTGAGCACCGGCTTTGGCGGCCACCGCCACCGGTCAACGCCGGGAGAGCAGCCGCGCGGTGCCTTCCTTCGACCCGCCTCCCACGTTGACGGTGCGTCCCGAGTCGACGTCGTACAGCACGAGCCCCTCGGTATATGTGAACAGCAGGAGCGTCCGCCCATCGGGGCTGATGTCGAGCATCCCGTACAGGCTGTGGACGTCCAGCTCGCGCGTCGTGTCGGAATCGAGGGCGTACTCGAACAGCCGCTCGCCGGGAACCACCCGGTTGCTGGTGATGTCGGTCACTCAGGGTTGCAGCACGCGAAGGCCGTCGGGCCTGGGGCCAGAGCTCCAACTCCACCACTGAACCGCCTTCGAGTCGGACGTGGCGACGAGCACGCCGCGCCGTCCTCGGTGAATACCGCGGGATGCTGGCCGCGGTACACCCCGTTGGTCGTCCACGGCCGTCACCGCCCAGCGCCCCGTCGTCGGGTGCACGGCGAGCCCCGAGAGGTAGCAGGGTTCCCACGTCTGCAGGACCTTGCCCCTGTCGGGCTCCATGAGCAGCCGTGTCTCATCGAGGTATCGACAGTCGGCGAGGGTTCGTGAGCCGTCGTTGTCGACGAGGGAGATGTCCCCCTTTGTGACGACAATCATCGGCACGGGTGACACGTGGGTATCAATCCGGTGTCAGGTGCTACCGGGTTGCACCAGGTGACACGGGCGCGCTCACCGGCACTCCGCGGGCCTCGGCGGGCAGCGGGCCCCGCCTCCGCCAGCTTCACGTGCTTCACCCAGCTGAAGTGGGGGTTGTTCCACAGGTTGACTTGCAGCGGCTGCGGCTCGATAGCACCGGGATGATGCCATGGCGATGGCCGTTCCGGCACATCCAGCCACGCTCGGGTTCGGCGCGTACCTGCCGCGCACCTCGCGGGCCCGGGCTCGCGGATGCGCTGATGCAACCGTCCGGGAGGGAGTTGCTGACAGAGACCGCCGCCCCCTACGCTCGCGTCGAGTGGGATTGAGCGATGACCGCGGCCTGCGCAACAGGGTGACCGCGGGGCGAGCAACCGCCCGCGCGGGTACACTGCTTCCGGTGGAGGACTTGCGATGTGGAAAGTCGGCAAATGGACGGGAATGACCGACGAGCTGATGTTCCGGACGGTTCGCTACGCGCCCCCGCCATTCACCGGCCTGCGGAGCAGGGACGGTCTGCTTTGTGCCGGAGATCTATTGTTCGAGGGGGAGCCCCAGCTGCAGAGGGACGTGCACGCGCTGCGTGTCATCGAGGTGGTGCGTGCCCTCCGCGTCGCGACCGGGCCGAGGGCCGCCGCCCTTCGGAGCGAGATCCGCACACTGGCCGTGGAATGTCCGCGTGTCGTCGGCGAGTCGTTCGATGTTCGCTGGCTCACGGGCTTGACGGCACTCGAGGGTCTCCGGGTGTACTCGTTCACCGGCATCATCGGCGCGGGGGCTCTCGCCGAGCTGCCCTTGCTGCGCCATGCCGAGCTCTTCGCGAGCCGCCAGGAGGAGCCCTCCGCGGACAGGTATGACCGGGATAGGCATCTGGCGAGAGGGATTCTCGACCTCGAAGGAATCGCACGCAGTCGGAGCCTGGAGGTCCTCCACTTCCGCGGGGGGGGCCTCGGCGACCTCCGTGCGCTGTCGGGCCTGGCAACGCTCCGGCGGCTGGCCGTCCACGAGCACCAACCCCTCTCCACCACGGGCCTCGAAGACCTTCCCCTCGAATCGCTGGAGCTCGCGCTTCCCGAAGAGGGCAACGACCTCACGGCGCTCACGACGCTCCGCGCGCTGCGTTCACTCTCCTTCTCCGGGCGCCTCTCCGCCACGGCCGCCAGGGTCATCGCGAGGTGCCGGGTCCCCATTCTGAGCCTGTCCGGCACTGAGGACGACGCGGACCCCGCCCTCGTCACGGCGCTTCCCGACGCCGAGGAGTTGC
The DNA here is from genome assembly GCF_024198175.1 of Pyxidicoccus xibeiensis. Taxonomy (NCBI): domain Bacteria; kingdom Pseudomonadati; phylum Myxococcota; class Myxococcia; order Myxococcales; family Myxococcaceae; genus Pyxidicoccus; species Pyxidicoccus xibeiensis. Next base: position 206,027 of record NZ_JAJVKV010000003.1, on the reverse strand, counting down.
GGCTCAAGCTCCCCTCGCTGGACAGGTACAGCCAGACCTCGCGACTTTCCGTGACCTCGCTCGAGGTGGGCTCCGTCGACGACGCGGCGCTTCGCCTGCTGGCGCGCGCGCCACGACTGCGCACCCTCGACATCACGTGGCTGACCGCGACCGATCTCGCGCCCATCGCGGACCTTCCGAAATTGTGCGCGCTCGGCTTCGTCTACGCCCGGCAGCTTCGTTCGCTCGACCGGGTGCCCACTGCCGTCTTCCTGGGGTACCGAAGTCCGACGGACGTCCCCATCGAGCTGGTGCTGAAGGACAGCCCGCTCGCCTCCATCCGGCAGTTGGGCCACCTCCGAGGCGTGGAGCACCTGGACCTCAGTGGCTGCACCCAGCTCACGTCCCTGTGGGGGCTGGAGGGAATGGACGAGCTGCGGTCCATCGACCTCCGCGGGTGCTCCAGGCTCGTGGACATGAGCTCGCTCGAAGCGCTTCCCGCGCTGCGCAAGGTCTTGGCTGACAAACAGGGCCCGCTCGAGCCGTTTCCGCCAAGCCTCTGGTCGCGGGTGGATTGGTCGAATCGGCGCAAGCGTCGCTAGTGACAGCTCGTGGTCGCCTGGGTGCGGTTCTGCGATGGGACCCGCGTCACCAGCTGGACTGCCTGTTCCTGCACCAGGCTCGCTCCAGTCGCCAGCAAGGTGTCACGGGGCTTCGCTTTTCGCGCTGACAGCCCAGCCAGTTGCGCCCCGTCCCTTCGTATGGAAGGTGACTCGATGAGTCAGCCGCCCCTACGAAATCGACATCCATGAAAATCACACAGCATCGCTGGGCACACCCTCTGCAGGCGAGTACCGCCCTCATGGCCATGGGCCAGTTTCGCCCTCGCCCCATTCTTGCTTGCGCCTCTCTGTTGCTGTCCCTGTTCGTGATGGCAGGCTCGGCTGAAGCGGCCGCGACACCCAAGGCGACGAAGCAGAGGGCTGGCACCCAATCGCTCGCATACCCCACCTCGGCCAACAAGTTCGTTGGCGTCAGCTTCCATACAAAGGCTGACTTCTGGCACTTCTGGGACTTCCGGACTAGCGTTAACATCTTCCACGATACCTGCCTCATGGACGACCCAGAGCCGTGCGGCGCGGGGCGGTTTCACTGGAGCCTGCCCCTGTGGGGGAATCCCGACGGCACCCGCGAAGCCGTCGTGAAGTACCGATATCTGCTTTATCAAGATGCCAACGGCACGCTCATCGATGGGACCCTGTCGGACGCGGAGCGGCAGCAGTTGACGCCCGAGCAACAGGCGGCGCTCCTGACGGGGCGCGGCGACAAACTGTATTACGGCAGTGACAAGAAGCTGCTCTGTTTCAACAAGGACGACCCAAACAAACCCTTTGAGCTCTGTAGAAATGCAGCAACTGGCCCCGTCGCAGACATCGACTACAACGGAGAGGTCAAGCCGAGCCCGATGGTTCCCAACCGGCCCCTCATCCACGACCATGCCGACCGCCTCGCTGCGGCAGGCGTGGACTTCATCATCCTTGATTTCACCAACGCCGAGCTTCGCTACAACCTGTTCAAGCAGCCGACGCATGCACTGCTGAAGGTCTTCGAGGAGCGAATCCATGCTGGGAAGGCCACTCCTCGTGTCGTCTTCCACGGGCCAGCCTGCGACAACGCTTTTACGACGCCTGAAACAATCTGGGCCGAGTTCTATGGACGCTATGACCCGGCGGTATTCTTTCGCTTCGGCGGCCGTCCGCTCTACCTCTATGGCAGCGGCAATGTTACACAACCTTCAGTTTGCACGACAAGCCGTTTCACGGTCCGGAGAATGGAAGGCCTGAAAGAATCCGGCAGATTCTGGTCGTACAAGGATGTCACACGTCCCGGCAGTGAGCGCCGTTTTGCCTTCCAGAACGGATGGCCGGAGGAAGTGTCCGTGACTCCGGCGGTGGGCAGCTGCGCCATGAATATGGCCCAGGGGACCTACCACAACCCGGTAACTGATTCGGACTTTGATTGCGACGCGCAGCTCTGGCGCAATAACGGGCAGACCTTCGGCATGCAGGCACGCGAGGCGCTGGACGTTCAACCGACGTTCGCCATCATCTGGTCCTGGAATGAGGGAGGCGCACAGAACTGCTCGACGGTGCCTGACCTGCCGGCGTGTAAAGGCGTCGATGCGCATGGCAACGCATCCTGGGCCTATCCATACTCGCACATGGCGGACGCCTTTCGATGGGAGGGCTCAGCTGACCTCGAGCCTACATTCCACCCAGACCCTGCGCAGCGTGACTTGTACGTTGGCCTTCTGAAGAACTTTGTCACGGCATTTCGTCGGAACAAGCCCATCTTCACCTTCCGCCACGCAGCGTCTGGAGAATGGAGGCTGAAATTCTACCGAGGAAGGTCCGACCTGGCGGGCCACTCCAACTTCAACGAGTCGTTCAGCTGGGCTTCCGGGGCACATTACCAGTCTGCGGTCGCCGACTTTTCGGGTGACGGCCAACTGGACCTCGCCATGAGGGACACGACCACCGGGCGCTGGAGCTTCATGCGCCATGTCGCTCCAGGCGCCTACGCGGGAGAGGGCCCATACGATTGGTCGCCCGGCGCCCATTACCAGCCCCTGGTTGCGGACTTCTCGGGGGATGGGCTTGTGGACCTCGCCTTGCGCGACACCACTACGGGCACGTGGCACTTCACGCGAAACCTCGGCAACTACCAGTTCGCGGGGCACTGTTCGTTCGCCTGGGCGCAAGGCGCGCACTACCAGCCCCTGGTCGCGGACTTCTCGGGGGATGGGCTTGTGGACCTCGCCTTGCGCGACACCACTACGGGCACGTGGCACTTCATGCGCAACCTCGGCAACTGCACCTTTGCTGGCGAGCCTGCATTCGCAGGGACTGTCGGCGCGCACTACCAGCCCCTTGCCGCGGACGTAGACGGTGATGGCCTGATGGATATTGCCTTGCGCGACCCAACAGTCATGCAAGTCAATGACCCGAGTGACCCGAACGCCCCGAGCTACAGCCTCATCCATCTCAGCAATGGTGTCGCACCCTTCCAGTTCCGGAGCACTGAGGCATACCGGGGCCCGCCTGGTGCTGGCTGGTCGGTCCAGATGCACTGAGATTGAGAGTGTAGTCTCACCTCGTTGAAGTCCCTGGCGGGTGCCCGGAAGCGGGCACCCGCCTTCTTCAGAAGCCGGCTCGCTGATGGCCGCGCGATTCGGGCGAGTCGTGGCGCGTCGACCAGAATGCCTCACGCACAGCGGTGGGGGGCGTCGTCAGGTCCGTTCCGTGAGGAAGGTCACCACGGCGTCCAGGAATTCCGCCGGCCGTTCGACGTTCGACAAGTGCACCGCGGGCAGGACCTTGAGCCGCGCGCCGGGAATGGCGGAGGCAATCTCTTCGCCGTGGCGGGCGGAGGTGACGGTGTCGTGCGCTCCCGCGATGACCAGCGTCGGGTTGCGGACCAGCGCGACGGTGCGGCGCAGGTCGGCGTCGCGCACCGCGGCCCAGCTGCCGGCCACACCCTCGAGCTGCATGGCGAGCAGCGTGCGGCGGAACGCCTCGACGACCCTGTCGTTCGCCTGCAGCATGCGGGCCGGGAACCAGTTGCGCAGGAACATCTCCGCGGTGGCCTGCATGTCGGGGGCTGCCAGCAGCTCGGCAATGGCGTGGTCCCATTGCCGGGCCGGGCCGAGGTAGGCGGCGGTGTGGGCCAGCACCAGGCGGTCGACGCGCTCCGGCGCATGGATTCCCAGCCACTGCGCGACGAATCCGCCGAGGGACAGGCCCAGCACGTGCACCCGTTGCAGGCCCAGCACGTCCAGCAGCTCCACCGCGTCGCGCCCCAACCGGTCCAGCGAATACGGCCCGGTGGGGACGTCGGACGCGCCGTGGCCGCGTGCGTCGTAGCGCAGCAGCCGGAAGTGTCCGGTGAGCGTCGGCACCTGGGCGTCCCACATGTGGAGGTCGGTACCGATGGAGTTCGAGAGCAACAACACCGGCTTGTCCGGCGCGCCGTCGAAGCGGTACGCGATGCGCACGCCATCGCCGGTGGAGATGAAGGCGGGGGGCTGGGATTCCATGTCGGCTCCAGGAATGGGGTGAGGACCGCTTCATCTCTAGGAGCCGGGGCGGTGGAGGGACACTACAAAGTCTGGAAAGACCTTGTAGGGTGCTTCGACAATGTCCGGCTTCACGCTTCATGAGTTGCAGTGCTTCGACGCCGTCGTGAGCGGCGGCAGCTTCCAGGCCGCGGGCGAGCGGCTGCACCGCTCGCATCCTTCCGTGTTCGCCGCGGTGGCCAAGCTGGAGCACCAGCTGGGCCTGAGCCTGCTGGACCGTTCGGGCTACCGCGTGCGCCTCACCGAGGCCGGGCGGGCCTTCCATCGCAAGGCCCGCTCCCTGCTACGTGAGGCCGAAGAGCTGCACACGCACGCCAGGCAGCTGGCGATGGGGGAGGAGGCCGAGCTGCGCGTGGTGCTCGGGGACCTGTGTCCGCTAGCGCCGGTGCTGGAGCTGGTCAGCCGCTTCTTCGCGCAATGTCCGCAGACGCGGCTGCATCTACAGTTCGAGGCGGTGAGCGGTCCCTGGGAGCGGCTGCTGGAGGACGAGACCGACCTCATCGTGCACCGTGTTCCCAAGGGCGACGTACGGATGGAGTGGATTGACCTGGGCCGCGTCGCCATGGTGCCGGTGGTGGCGCCGGGTTTCCTGCCCTTCCAGCCGACAACCGCCATCTCGCCGCAGCAGATGCAAGCCTTCACCCAGTGCGTGATTCGGGACTCGGCGAGGCATCCTGCCGAACAGGGCCATTTCCTGGTGGAAGGCGCGCCTCAGTGTTCCGTGCCGGACCAGCTCATGAAGAAGGAGCTGATTCTGCACGGCATGGCGTGGGGACACCTGCCGCGGTTCATGATCGAGTCCGAGCTGCGGGACGGACGCCTGCTGTCCATCGCCGGACGGCACTTTCCCGGTGTGACCGAGGAGCTCGTGGCAGCGCGCCGGCGCGACCGGCCGCACGGGCCGGTTGCCAGCCGGCTGTGGGACTTTCTGGCCCGCCATGCACCGGTGCTGCGGCCGGCGCTGGGCCGCATGCCCCGGGGGAAGGGCGTCTCGGGAGGTTAGCCCCGTCCTGGCGAAGCCCTGCGACGGCTCCATCGCCGAGGCTCGCCAGCAGCCCCAGGGCACCACCGTGACGGTGGTAGGGGTGGCGACGTCATTCACGGGAGCCTTCTTCCCCAATGACAACGGCTTCGCCATCCAGACCATCGGCCTACGCCAGCTTCACGTGCTTCACCCAGCTGAAGTGGGAGTTGTTCCACAGGTTGATTTGCAGCGGCTGCGGCTCGATGCCGCGGTGTGCGAGCACGGGGTGCAGCGACAGCTGGTCCATCATCCCGAAGCGCAGGTTCTGGTCCCACCAGTCGTCCCACGCGCTCCGGAGCAGCTCCGAGTTCTCCATCATCCAGATGGTGCCGCACCACAGCGGAGACTGGAGGCTCCACCCGCGCGCGCGGAAGTCCTCCATCTGCTCGCGCATCTTCTCCTCGGCGTAGCGCACGCGCAGGTACTCGTCGCCCTTGCTCATCTGCGACTCGATGAAGTCGAACTCCTCCTGGATGGTGCGGCGGTCCGGGTGGGGGACGAGCAGGACCCGCTTGTGGGGCGGAAGCTTCGCGAGGCGCTTCGCGCCCTCGCGGAGGAAGTCGAGGTCGTGGAGGGCGAGCGAGGCATCCGCCCACACCAGGAAGCGGTGTCCCCGCACCTCGTCGAGCCGGTGGATCTGGTGCTTGAAGTACCGGCCGCGCAGCCGTGGACTGAAGTCGAAGCGCGGGTAGTTGGGGACCAGGATTCGCGTCCACGTGCGTCGGGCCTCTACGGAGGTCGCGTCCCGCGTCGCCTCGTCCGTGTAGTAGAATGCGTCGATTCCGAATCGCGGCGGCAGCGGCTTGACGACGTCCAGGCCGCCGAAGTTGGCGGTGACGAGTGCGAGCCCCTTCTTCGAATCACGACGCAGCAGATACTTGAGCATGAGGCGCGGAGCTTGTCCGCAGCAGTCACCCGCCGCAAGCACGGAGCGCCGTGGGTTGGGGCTCAGCCGGCACCTTCCGGCTCGCCGGGCGTCGCGGCCTGCACACCTGGGGAAGGCAGAACGGTACAGATGTGGACGGCTCCGGCGCTGCCGTCGGGGCGACGACGCGGTCGAGGGAGCGGCCTGTGTTAGAGCCCCGGCCATGGCCGAGACTCGTGAGAAAGACCACATGAAGCTCCCGGACACCTTCCGGGGAGTCACCGCGCGCTACCCGCAGGTGGCCAGCGCCTTCCAGGCACTCGGGGATGCCATCCACGCGGCAGGCCCGCTGTCCGAGCGCGAGCGGCGCCTGGTGAAGCTCGCCATCGCCGTCGGCGCGCGACTCGAGGGCGGTGTCCACAGCAACGCGCGCAAGTGCCTCTACACGGGCATGCAGCCGGACGAGGTCCGGCAGGTGGCGCTGCTCGCGCTCACCACCATCGGCTTTCCGTCCATGGTGGCGGCGCTCACCTGGGTTGAGGACGTCATCGGGTCCGCGAAGACGGGCGACCAGGACGCAGCCGCCGCCCCCGAGGAACCCTGACGCCGGCTTCCATCGCCGGCCCCCGCTTCCTCGGACGGCTGCTGTGGATGAGCACCGACGGGAGCTGGCGCTTCTACGTGTGGATGACGGCGCTGACCGCGCGTGCGCGCCCTCATCGACGCCGTGGTCGCCGCGTTCGAAGCGGAGCGGGAGCGGCTCGGGCCTGGCGGCCCATGACGGCAGGTGGTTCGTCCGAGGGGTCGGGCTTGCGCAGCTGGCCGCGGACCCGGGCCGCTTTGTCGTTCTTGTTCAAGAGCGCTCCGGGGGGCACATCGACGTCCGGCACGCCGCGCCGCACGGAGACGTTACACCAGGTCTCCATCCCCAGGAGCAGGTCCCATTCCGGCTCATGCGCCTCCCCGGGTGGCGCGACGGAAGGCCGAGGGCGGCTGGTGGAAGCGACGGCGAAACGCACGGTTCAGACCCGTCTGGCTCGCGAAGCCAGCCGCGTGTGCAATCTCGGCGATGGACTCCTCGCTGTCCCGCAGCCGTTGCGCGACCAGCTCCAGGCGGAGGTTCGCCAGGTAGGTCATCGGGGGCTGCCCGATGCGCTGCTGGAAGAGCGTGGCGAAGCGCGTGCGGGACATCCCCACCTGGGTGGCCAGCTCCGCGACAGACCAGGCCCGCGCCGGCTCCGTGTGAAGCCGATGAAGCGCTTCCGCCAGTCGAGGCTCCCGCAGCCCGGCCAGCCAGCCCGGTGGAGCCTCCCCCGAGTCGAGCACCAGGGCGCGCAGCACCTGCACGAAGAGCGCGTCGGTGATGCGCGCGGCGGCCGTGGCGGCTCCGGGGGCGGTGGACGACGCTTCATGGGCGAGTGAGGTGAGCAGCGCGCGAAGCGTGGGAAGAGACGCCAGCTGCTCGCGCCTCAGGTGAACGAACGGGGGAAGCCCGCGCAGCATGCGGAGGTCCTGGCCACCCTCCGGGGCGAACTTGCCGCACACCAGGCGGGCCAGCTCTCCCGCGCCTCCGGCGCGATGAACGCCCGCCACGGGCGCGTGCCGCGCGAGCAGGCGCCCCAGCGGGACGGCGGGGGAGGTCCTCGTGGCGGTCAGCTGGTGGGCCTGGCCCCTGAAGAGCACCACCAGCTCGCCGGCCTCCAGCCGGTGGACGTCGCGACCGAGCCGCAACCAGCCACCCCCCTCTTCCACCAGATGAAACGCGGCGAAGGGGCCGCCAGGCAGGTCCATGCCCCAAGGCGCGCGCAGCTCCCAGGTGGCGTAGATGCTTCCGCTCAGGTGCATCCCGCGAAGCACCGCCGACAGTGGGTCCATCGTCATCCTCTCCTCGCGGAACGCCAGGCCAACAAATCGGAACGCATGACGAAGCAGGTGGGTCCCGCCCGTCAGTACTCTGTCACCCCCGGACGGGAACACACGCTCGAATCCCCGGCCCATGTCCTCTCCCTGGAGCTCGCCAGTGCACCTCGACGTCCGTCGTCTGACCCTGCTAATCCTCGTGGCCGCCGTGGCCACGACGGGAATCGCCGCCTCGACACCTCAGCCCAAGCCCACCTCGAACAAGGAGCGGAACATGGTCGTGGAGTACATCCGATACGAAGTCCCCGCCGAGCGCGCGCAGGCCTTTCTCGATGCCTATCGCGAGGCGGGCGAGCACCTGAAAGCCTCGCCGCACTGCCTGCGCTACGAGGTGAGCCGGGGCGTCGAGGAGCCCAGCAACTTCATCGTCCGCATCGAGTGGGACTCCGTCGAGGGCCACATGAAGGGGTTTCGCGGAAGCGCCCAGTTCCAGAAGTTCTTCGCGCTCGTCAAGCCCTTCTTCTCCGACATCAAGGAGATGAAGCACTACAACGTCGAGAGCGCCGGGAGCCGTCCGTGAGCGATTCCGGAGTCAAGGGCGATGGGGCCACGAGCCCTGACTCCGTGCCGTCGCTGTATGCGTGGGCCGGAGGTGCCGAGGCGCTCGCGCGGCTGACGGCCCGGTTCTACGAGCGCGTGCGCGATGACGCGCTCCTGGGCCCCGTCTTCGCTCAGATGTCCGCGGCGCATCCGGCCCACGTCGCCCTGTTCCTGGGCGAGGTGTTGGGCGGGCCCGCGCGCTACAGCGCCGAAAAGGGTGGCCATCCCGAGATGATTCGTCATCACCTCGACCGCCATCTGACGGAGGCGCAGCGTCGGCGCTGGTCGGAGCTGCTCCTGGACACCGCGGATGAGCTGGGGCTTCCAGCGGACCCCGAGTTCCGCTCGGCCTTCGTTGCCTACATCGAGTGGGGCTCTCGGCTCGCGGTCATCAACTCCCAGGCCGGAGCGACCGTCGCCTCCGATGCGCCCATGCCCGTGTGGGGGTGGGGAGTTCCCGGCGGTCCCTACCGTCCCTGATGCGCTCGAACGTCTCCGTCGGGCGGCAGCACAAGTAATCCAAGTCCCCGGGCCGGACGCCGCTGTCTCCAGCGACGTCCGGCTCCGAGGGCGGGCGCGGGAAAAAAGGTGGCGAAATCCACTTTTCTGGGACGCCCTCCCGCTCAGCCCGTCATCGCATTGAAGGCCGTCCGTCCGCACCCGCCATGGAGCGGCGCAGTCGCTTGCGCCATTCATGGGGCGTGTCCGTGGATGCTGCAATCACTTTCGCCATTTCGGGAATGTGTCTGCGAAACGCCCTGGCGCGCGTTCATCCCTCCCATTCTCCCTCTGGAAGTCCGGGGCGCTCCGCTCCTGGATGATGCATTGATACGCCTCCGAGACGCGGCCGGGAGCGGTGTCTGGGAAATCAATGGCGACAGGAAACAAAAATAAATGGCTGGCGATGATGTCTTCAAGCGCAGCTCAGCCCCCCGCAGCCACCCGAGGTCGCCATGTCGTTCTCCCCCGTGTCGTCGCGTCGTTTCGGTTTCCCCTCCGTCGCCTCGCCCCTCGCCCCCGCCCGGCCGGCCACCGCCTCGCCCGTGGCGGAGCAGGGCCGCGGCCCGCGCGCCCAGCCGCTCGACCTGTCCCGGGACAGCTTCACGCCCGCGGGCGCCGCACCGGGCCTGGAGCAACTCCAGGCGCTGATTGGCAGGAGCCTGCGCGAGATTACGCAGGAGCTCCGCACCCTGGTCGACAAGGCCGCCCAGAGCCCCGACGCGTCGAGCTTCACGCCCGTGAGCTCCCAGCGGGCGCCGGTGAGCTTGGACCCGGCGGCGCAGCAGGTGGAGGCCCCCGCGGAGGCGAGCGACGGCATGGGGCCGGGCACCCTCTCCGAGAAGGAGAGCGTCGATACACTCCACGACGAGGGGGTGGGCCACAAGCCCTTCGGCGAGGTCCCGTACATCAACCAGTACCATCCCGCCGGGGAGGAGAACGGCTACAGCAACGGCAAGGCCAACTGCGGCCCCACCTCGATGGCGATGATTGCCCGCTCCCTCGGGTACGGGAGTGAGATGACGGATGCCGAGCTCATCACCCACCTGAACGAGGTCGACGGCAAGATGACGGGCGGCACGGACGTCGAGGCCATCGGCAAGATGGCGGAGAAGATGGGCCTGGAGTCGGAGCAGCGCGGGCCGCGCGCGGACGTGGACTGGATTGCCGACCAGCTCAAGCAGGGCAAGCTGGTGGTGGCCAACGGCGACGTCCACTCCCTGGGCCCCAACAAGGACCCCAACGTGAAGCCCTCCGGCCATTACGTGGTGGTGACGGGCATGGACGAGCAGGGCAACTTCCTCGTGAAGGACCCGGCGCAGCCCGAGGTCAACACCGTCCCGCCGGAGGAGCTGGAGACGTTCATCAACAAGAACCCCAACGGTGGCTACCAGTTCGCCATCGGGTAGTCATCAAGCGGCGGGGCCACGTCCAGCCGGCCCCGGAGGACTCAGGGGCAGGTCCACCACGAACGTGGCGCCGGCGCCGAGCGCGCTCTCCACGGAGATGGTGCCGCCGTGGGCGCGCACCGTCTCACGTGCGAGATAGAGCCCCAGGCCCAGCCCGCCATAGTGGTGCGCGGGTGCCGCCTGCTCGAACCGCTCGAAGATGCGCGCCTGGTCGGCACGGTCCACCCCGCCTCCGCGGTCCTGCACCTCGAGACGCGCGAAGTCGCCAGTCCTGCGTGTGCGCACGGTGATGGGACAGCCCGCGCCGAACTTCATGGCATTGAGGAGCAGGCTGCTGACGAGCCGCCCCAGGCGGATGCGGTCCCACCGCCCCACGACCGTCTCCTCCAATTCGAGCTCCACGGGACACCCCACGGCCTTCAGGCGCTCCGCCACGGTGTCCACCTGCTCCCGCACCAGGCGGGACAGGTCGAGCTCCTCCAGCGCCAGCGCCAGCGTGCCCGCCTTGATTCGTGACACCTCGAGCATCTCGTCGGCCAGATAGGCCAGGCGGCTGACATGGCGCTCGAAGGCCTTGAGCAGGGGGACGAGCCGGTCCTCCGTGTGCGCTCCATTCTCCCGCGTGTCCATCGCCCGTCGGATGGACTGCACCTGGAGCTTCATGGCGGTGATGGGGGTCTTGAGCTCGTGGGAGGCGATGGCCAGGAAGTCGTCGCGCACGCGGACGGCCTCCTCGGCCGCCTGGTAGAGGCGGGCGTTCTCGAGGGAGATGGCGGCCTGTGCGGCCAGCACCTCCAGGGTGAGGATCCGCTCGGACGTGAACGCCCCCGCGAGCTGGTTGTTCTCCAGGTACAGCATGCCGGCGAGGTCGGCCTGCCGGACGAGTGGAATGCAGAGCACCGAGTGCACACGCAGCGAGGCGAAGTAGGGGTCCGAAGAGAAGGGGCTCGGCTGTGAGGCATCGTCGAGCAACACTGGCTGCCGCATCCTCTGTACGTGCGACAGGAGCGAGCCCGGGAGCTCGGCGCCGGGGGCGGCGGGCTCGCCGAAGACGGAGACCTGGATTCCGGACTCCGTCAGCTGCGCTGCCACCCGCACGAGGGGACGGCCTGCTTCGAGCGTCAGCAGGTAGCCCCGCTCCGCGCCCGCCTGCTCGAGCGCGCTCCGCAGGAGCTTCTCCAGCAGCCGCGGCAGGACGATCTCCTGGGAGAGGACCTGTGATGCGTGCACCATCGCGCGCGCGTCGAGCTGCGCGGGCTCCGCGTACCGGTGGTGGGGGAGCACGCGCGACAGGCGCTCTTCCAGGCGGGGGTGCAGCTGCTCGAGCTGGCGCAGCTTGGCCTCGGCGCCCCACTCCTGGTAGGCGCGCCAGGCCTCCTCCAGGTAGGCCTCGGCGATGGTGCGCAGGCCGCGTGAACGGTAGAAGCTCGCGGCGAGCTCGCCTGCCAGCGCCGCATAGTGGACGTAGCCGCTCGCAAGCGCGGCCCGGAGCGCCCGCTCGTAGTTCTCCCCGGCTTCCTCCGCACGTCCGTGCAGCCGCGCGACCTCTGCCGTCACCAGCGCCTCGAAGGCGAGGAAGTTGGCTGGACAGAAAGCCGCCAGGTTCTTGAGGAAGGCGTGATGGCCGTCGAGCTCGGCCCTCAACTGTGCCTGCTCCTCCGCGGGGGCCTCCTCGCCATGGGCCGCCAGGGCCAGGGCGACCATGAAGACGGCATGGGCCTCAGGGTACTGGCCCCGTTGGGAGACGATGAGGCCGGAGAGCTGTCGCGCCTCGGCGAGCGCTGCGGCGCGGTTGCCCAGGACGAGATGGAGCTCGAGCCGGTGGAAGCGGTACCAGAAGCTGACGAACAGCGGGTTGCGCCTCACGCGCTCGGCGAGGGCCGCCTCCTCGAGCCGCTCGAGAGGGAGCGCCGGAGAGCGGCCGCGCAGCGCCTGGGTGAAGTGCTGGTCGATTTCGGCACAGATGAGCAGCGGCTCGTTCCCGACGCCGCGGGTGAAATCGGCGGCGGCCCGCGCCGCGCGCTCGACCTCTTCGAGCCGTTCGCCCGCGGCCAGCGCCAGCAGGCAGCGGTGGAAGAGCCCGAGGCAGACGAAGAACACGTCTCCCGCACGCCTTCCCGCGCGAAGGCACCGCTCGAGGAAGGTGTAGAGGGAGCGCGCCGGCTCGACCCAGGGGAGGAGGGTCACGCCCACGAGCAGGCACACCTTCGCCTCATCCGCGACCAGGCCGTGCCGCTCCACCAGCGCGAGCGCCACGCGGGCGAAGCTGGCGGCCCTGGCGTACTGCTTGTGGGTGATGACCAGCTCGAAGCCGTAGGCGGTGAGCCCCACCGCGGAGGCGGACGTCAGTCCATGCCGGAGGGTGAGGAGCATCATCTGGCACGCCACCAGGTGGTGCAGCTGGGGGTTGTAGAAGTAGGCCGTCGGCAGGAAGGCGGCCAGCACGCTCATGGCGGCCTCCGTGTCCGCATCTCGCATGGGGGCCAGGCCGAGCAGCGCTTCGATGGCCTGCTCCCCGAGGAGCTGCTCCACGGTGCGATCCATCTCCCCAAGCTGCTCGAGCGTGGGATGGGGGCTCAGCTCGATGCCGTACTGGCGGAGGCAGGCGCTGGCGCTGTCGATGGCCGGGCCCAGGGCGCCCCGGGTGGTGTGCAGGTCGATCTGCGCCCGGTAGGCGCTGGCGCGCTCGGCGGGAGTGCGCGCATGGGAAAGCAGGAGCGTCAGGACGCGCTCGGCCGTGTCCAGATTGCCGGCGCACAGCTCGCTCTCGGCCTCTTCCAGGTAGAGGCTCTGAGCAATGTCATGCTCGGTCGTCCATGGCTCGGGAGCCAGCAGCGCCAGGCCCGCCTGGATGTAGCGGAGCGCCGCGCCATAGGCGGAGGCGGCCTTGGCGCGCCTGGCGGCGAGCAGGTCGAGCCGAGCGATGGCAATGCGCTCGTCCGGCGCTTCAATCAGATGCGCGCCCTGGTTGAGCTGGCTCACCAGGGTGAACACCCGCTCGGACAGCAGCTGCGGTGAGGTGTGCGCGAGCAGCCGGCGGCCGATGCGCAGGTGCGTGGCGGCACGCGCCTCGGGCTCGAGCAGCGCGTAGGCGGCCTGCTGCACGCGGTCGTGCAAGAAGCGATAGCTGCCGTCGAGGCGCAGGAGCAGCCCCTCGCGCACGGCCAGGTCCAGCGCGGTGCGCAGGGCCTCCTCCGAGAAGCCGCTCGTCACGATGAGCGGCTCGAGCTCGACAGTCGCCCCCAGGCAGGCCGCGAGCCTGAGCGCTTCCTGCGTGACGGCTGGGAGGCGTCGCAGCTTGTCGAGCATCAGCTCGAGGACGTCTTCGCTCAGCTCCAGCGCGAGGATGCGGTGGGCGCTCCACCGCCAGGCGCTCCGCTCCCGGTCGAATGTGACCAGGCCGGCGCGATGGAGCGCGAAGAGCAGCTGGACGGTGAAGAAGGGGTTGCCGTGGCTCTTGTCGCAGACCAACGCCGCCAGCGGCGCGAGGGTCCGTGGGTCGGCGCCGAGCGCCTCTCCGATGAGGTGCGCGCAGTCCTCGAACGACAGCGGGAGCAGGGTGAGCTCCGTCACCCGCGTCTGACCCTTCTCGAGCTGGTCGAGGGTGACCGCCAGCGGGTCGGACGGCGCCCTGTCACGGTCGCGGCAGGCCCCGAGGATGAGGAGGGGGTGGGGCGCGGGGTGTGACACCAGGTGCTGGAGCAGCCGCAGGCTGGCCTCGTCGGCCCAATGCAGGTCGTCGAGGAAGAGCGTCACCGGGTGCTCCTCGGTGAGCGCTTCCAGGAGCTGTCGAAACACCTGGAGGAAGCGGCTCTGGGCCTCGACGGGAGGCAGCGGCGCGACCTCCGGCAGCCGCCCGGTCACCAGGCGCAGCTCGGGGATGAGGTCGGCAATCAGCTGCCCGCTCGCACCGAGCGCCGCATCCAGCCGCTCTCGCCAGCGGGCCTTGAGGGGCGCTTCCTCCTCGGCAAGCTGCTGGAAGAGGGCCTGGAACGCGTAGGCAAAGGCCGCGTAGGGCGCCTCCTGCTGCTGGTCGAACTTGCCCGTCAGGAAGAGGCCGCCCTTGTCGAGGACCGTGGACCTGAGCTGGACCATCAGGGACGACTTGCCGACGCCCGCCTCTCCCATCACCAAGAACAGCTCCGGGTGCTTCGTGGCCACCACCCGCTCGAAGGCGGAGCGCAGCTGCTCGAGCTCGGCCTCTCGAAGCTTGATGAGCTGAGGTGCTCGCAGCTGTCCGAGCGCGTCGCCGGTGACGAGGGCGAACGGCTCGATTCGCTGGTTCGAGGTCCACTGCTGGCGGCAGTTCAGGAGGTCGATGAGCAGCGCGTGCGCTGTCGGGTAGCGGTCCTCGGGCGCCTTGGCCAGGAGGCGCAGCACCAGCTCCGACACGACGGCCGGCAGGTGGGGCTGAAGCTCCACGGGCGGGCGGGGCATGCGGGCGAGGTGGCTGTGAATCCACCCGAGCGGGTCCTCGGCGTGGAAGGGCAGCTGACCGGTGAACACCTGGTACAGCACGACACCCGCCGAGTAGAGGTCCGTGCGCGCGTCGATGGGACGGTGCATGCGACCCGTCTGCTCGGGCGAGAGGTACGGGAGGCTCCCCACCACCTGTCTGGACATGGGGAGCAGCGCCGAGCGCTCGCTCCCACTGCGAGAGGCGAGGGCGAAGTCGGTCAGCTGGACGTGGCCCGGCCCAGGGCCGACGACCAGGTTCTCCGGGCAGACGTCCTTGTGGATGAGGCCGTGGCCGTGGAGGTCGGCGAGCGCTTCGGCGATGCCGACGGCCAGGTCGAGCGCGCGGCCGACCTCCATCGGAGCCCCGAGCAGCTCGTCGAGGAAGCGTCCTCCCGTATCCTCGAACACCAGGGCGAAGCGCTCGCCAGACGCTTCCAGGGACAGCGTGCGCACCGCGGCTGGAGAGTCGAGCTCACGCCCGAGCTCGAACGCATGGCGGAGCTCCGCGAGCTCTCTCGGAGAGGGCTGCTGGGAGCGCAGCAGCTTGACGATGACCCGGCGACCGGTAGCGGACACTCCCCTGTAGACAGCTGCGCTCTCCCCCTGACGCACGAGCGCGTCCAGGGTGTAGCCGGGAAGCACGTCCATCTTTTCGTCCATCCTCACCTTCGTCTTATCAGGGTGTTGGATGAGCGCCGCATCCCATAAAGCCCAGGCACCTCCAGGGGAGCAACAATCCAACGATGTGGACGGTCCTGGTCACGAACGCCTCAAAGGCCCGGCGCCCGGTCACAGGAGCCGAGAGGCTCCTGCCCGGACGCCAGGCCCGTGGACGCGGCCGTGAGGACTACGGGGCGAGCTTCAGGAACAGCAGCTCGTCGTTGCCACCGGGGGCGGGGTACGTCGTGCTGTCCACGGTGACGGGGCGGTCGAATACGCCGCCCAGCACCGTCCCGCCGTCAGGCGAGGTCTCCAGTCCCATCGGGATGAGCTCCGGGGCCAGCACGCGAGACCAGCGGTGCGCACCCGAGGAGGTGAAGCGCGCCAGGAAGTAGCCGCTCTGCGTGGGGTGGCTCAGCACGCCGCCCCCCAGGTCCACCTGGCCGTTGGTGTGCAGCGCGAAGGAGAGGTTCCCGGAAGGGTCCGCGTCGAGGCGGTGGATGATGTCATAGCTGGAGCTGCCCAGCGCCTTCGCCCAGGTGTCGGCGCCCGTCGGCGACAGCACGCCGAGCAGGCCGTCCATGGTGGACCAGCCCGCCGAGTCCGGGAGGCTGGTGAGCGTGGTGCCCGCGAAGCTGAAGGAGCCCTGGAAGGCGCCGGCGAAGGCCACGCCGCCGTCGGGCATGACCGCGAGCGACTCCACGTGCCCGTTCGCGTCGTAGAGCGCGCGGGACCACAGCAGCGTCCCCTCCGGACTGTAGGCGGCGACGAACGGCGTCGAGTCACTGATGGCGCCGAGGCGGCCGGTGCCCGCCTGGCCGCCGACGTAGATGCGCCCCTCCGCGTTGGTCACCACCTCCCGGCCCAGGGTGCTGTCACTCCAGGGGTTGCTGGTGCCCGCGGGGACCGCCAGCGACCACAGGTGCGCGCCCTCCCAGGAGAACTTCGCGAGGAACATGCCGTACTGGGAGAAGGACTCCCCGGACTCGAGCTCCGCACCGCCCAGGTTCAGCCAGCCCGTGAAGTCACCGGTGACGATGAGGCTGCCGTTGGCATCGGTGGCCACCGAGGCCGCATAGGCCCGGATGTTGTTTCCCTCTCCGGACGCAGCGAAGCCGTGGGACCAAACGGGGTCGCCATCGGGCGCGAACTTGGCGACGAAGAACCCCCAGTTGGAGCCGTTGATGTAGGGCAGGGGGCCCGCGCCGAAGTCGGGAGCGCCCTGGTAGGCGCCCACCACGAGGATGTTTCCCAGCGGGGTGAGGGTGATGTCGGTGGCGGCAAGCTGGCTGTCCAGGTTGGACTGGACGTAGACGCGCGACCACTGGTGCGCCCCGCTCGCGGCGTACTTCACCAGGGCGAACCCGTAGGGCGACGTCAGGGGCTGCCCGCCGAAGTTGCCGCTGTGGAAGTAGTCGGCGGCGGCCACGAAGCCGCCCTGCGGGTCCATGGCCATGGCCCGCAGGTACTGGTCGTTCTCACCGCCGCGGGAGTGGCCCCAGGTGACGTCCCCTCCCGTGCCCCGGCGCGCGCAGTAGGTGCGGGCGACGGTCAGGATGAGCTGCGGTTGGCTGGCGAAGGACTCCAGCGACTGGAAGTCCACGCCATTGCCCCCTGTCGGCACCAGCGCGAAGTCGTAGGTGCCCGCGCTCGAGATGGCCGAGGTCACGTCGTACTCGACATAGGTGTTGTTGGCGACGGTGCCCAGGTCGCCCAGGGCGCTGCCCACGCGCGCGGGGCGGGTGTTCCACGTCAGGGTGCTCGCGTCCCAGCTCCCGCTGGTGCGGTAGAGCGCCGGCCCGTCGCTGCTGCCATCCGTGGCAAACAGCTGCAGCCGCGCCTGCGTGAGTGTGACGTCCTGGAGGAGGTAGGGGTCGACCTGGAAGCGCAGGTACGCCTCCAGCTGGGGCGCCCCGTCCACCAGCAGCAGCTGCTCGCTTCCATGCGTGGCGTCCGGCTGGGACGCCGTCGCGTACGTATCCTCCGTCGCTCTCACCCAGATGTCCGAGTGCCGGACCACCGGCTGGCAGGCGTCCGAGCTGGCCGCCTGCTTCGAGGACTCCGCCTCCTGGGGCTGCGCCTGCGCTCCCGTCTGCTCCTCCGCTCCGCCGCAATGGGTCAGCAACATCAACCCCGCCGTCGCGCCCACCACCTTGCCCACCCGCTGCCACACCTTCCACCCAGACATTTCCCGCTCCTCGCCCGTTGCCACTGCATCTTCGTTGCAGATGTCGCCTGCCCGCCGCCCCGGCCCCCGGCCGCTGCGCCTCGGGAGGTGACTGCACTCAACCAATACAAACGTCGTACCAACGTCCCAGACAGTGATTGATGCCGCATCCAGCGCGTGCCCTCACTCATGACGGACTCACCGCTCCGAAGAGGATTGCGCACGAACGCCGTCCCAGGATTCGCGCGCGGAGTCAGGACATGGCCGCCGGAGTTGCCGGGGCGGACTCCAGCTGCAACTGAAAGACAACAGTCCCGAGCGGGTGGATGCCTCCGAGGTCATCCGCGCTGGAGACTTCCCGCCCGGCGGTACCCTGCTGGCCGCCGGCTTCCGCGGCGGAGGGAGGGAGGGGGCTTCCTCGCCGGGGCTCTTCTTGGCGGCCGCCTTCGGGGCGCGGCTTCCTGCGTGGAACGCCAGGGGCGCGCGAAGCCCTTCGCGCGCTCACATTGGGCAATGTATTCGTCGACGCCCGCCTCCTGCCCATGCCGGGCTTCGCAACGAGGCCATGCGGGCCGATGCAGCGGTGTGCTCCAATCCACTGCCAATGACTCCTCCCCCTTCAGGACGTGCCCCCCTCCGCGTCGCGCTGCTGGGCTTCGGCTTCGCGGGCAGGACCTTTCATGCCCCGCTGATTCAGGCCACCGAGGGATTGGAGCTGCGCGTCGTCGCCTCCAGCCAGCCCGAGGCCGTCCGGGCCCGGCTACCGGAAGCCACCTTGGTGTCGTCCGCGCAGGAGGCGGCCACGCATCCAGACGTGGACCTCGTGGTCATCGCCACGCCCAACGCGAGCCACGCCCCCCTGGCGGAGACCGCGCTGCGGGCAGGCAAGCACGTCGTCGTCGACAAGCCCTTCACCGTCACGCTGGCGGAGGCCCGCGCGCTGCGGGCGCTCGCCCATGAGCGCGGGCGCACGCTGTCCGTCTTCCACAACCGGCGCTGGGACAGCGACTTCCTCGCGCTGCGGGCCGTGGTGTCCGCGGGCCTGCTGGGGGACGTCACGCATGTGGAGTCGCGGTTCGACCGCTTCCGCCCGGAGGTCCGCCAGCGCTGGCGTGAGCAGGCGCTGCCGGGCGCGGGCGTCTGGCAGGACCTGGGCCCGCACCTCGTGGACCAGGCGCTGCAGCTGTTCGGCCTGCCGGACAGGGTCCACGCCCTGCTGGCCCGGCACCGCGATGGGGCACAGGTGGATGACTGGTGCCAGGTCACCCTCGTGTATCCGCGCCGGCACGTCGTGCTCCAGGCGTCCATGCTCGTGGCGGGCGGACTGCCCCGGTTCGCCGTCCATGGGACGAAGGGCTCGTGGCTCAAGTACGGGATGGACTCGCAGGAGGAGCAGCTGCGCGCGGGAAGGCGTCCGGGCTCCGAGGGCTGGGGCGTGGACCCCGCGCCCGGGCTGCTGCTGACCGGGGACTCGCGGAACGGGACGCCCACGGTGGCGCCCCGGGGAGACTACCTCCGGTACTACAGCGCACTGCGGGAGGGGCTGTCGGGCTCCGGGGCCAGTCCGGTGACGGCCACGCAGGCGCTGGCCGTGGTCTCGGTCATGGAGGCGGCGGTCCTCGCCGCGCAGAGCGGGCGCGAGCAGCCGCCCGACCTCACGCCGGAGGAGCGCTCCGAGTTCACCGCGGACTTCGACGTGTCCGTGCCACAGCGGTCCGTCCCAGGACCTCCGGGTCACAATTGAAACCCGATGACAGATGACTCATATGTGGCGACCGTGCCGCGGCCCGGGGCCGGACGCGCCGGGCACGCTCAGGGAGATAACTGTGTCGAAACTTTCGATGGTCGCCGCTCTCGTCTTGGGTCCCATTCTTGGTTGCGGTGGTCAGGGCGCTCCGTCCGATTCTCTCTCCGCCGGGAGCGTCAACACGGCGCTCGTGGACGCGGGAACACCGCCCGCGGATGCGGGGACCTCCGTCACCGATGCCGGAACTCCGACGGGCTGGTGGCGCCCCACGCCCGCGCAGCCCATCCACTGGCACTGGCAGCTCTCCCAGGACTTCGTCTTCCCGCGCGACGTGCTGCCCCACAAGAAGGTGTATGACCTCGACGGGGAGCTGACGTCGGCTGAGACGGTCGCGCAGCTTCATGCCCTCGGACCGGACGTCATCGTCATCTGCTACTTCGATGCGGGCGTCTACGAGGACTACCGCTCGGACAAGGCGCGCTTCCCGGCGTCCGTCATCGGCAACGCGGATGAGGGCTGGGACGGCTCGTACTGGCTCGACATCCGCCAGATGGACATCCTCCTGCCCATCATGCGGGACCGGATGCTCCACTGGTGCAAGAACAAGGGCTTCGACGCCGTCGAGCCGGATGAGACGGAGGTCTGGAGCAACGACTCGGGCTTCCCCATCACCAAGGCTCAGAACAATGCCTACAACAAGGCCATCGCGGACATGGCCCACTCGCTCGGCCTGTCGGTGGGACTCAAGGGCAACAACACCGAAGCGCCGGAGCTGGTGGACCACTTCGACTGGGCCCTGACCGAGCAGTGCTGGCAGTACGACGAGTGCGAGCTCTTCAAGGACAGCTTCATCGCGAAGGGCAAGGCTGTCTTCAGCGTGGAGTACAACACCCACCCGGACTGCACCCTCTCGAATCAGTGGCACATCAACTCGAGTCGCCGCGACCTCAACCTCGTGGGGCCCACTTCACGGCGTTACCGCTACCAACCATGTGTCCCAGACGGCCAGGCCACCTGGTGAGGTAGCAGGGACACGCGCGGCATGACCGTCCGGCAAGCACCCGGGCGGGCAAGCGCCCCCCCGGCCCCACCACCCCCACGGGCAAGGCGCTCGCGGGGGATTCGGAGCGAGGGGCCGGGCGTTGAGGTTCCAACCTTCTGCCTCATCCGGCTTGGACCCGAAACGGTGTGTGGTAGCGAAAGTTCCGATGAGTCACTCGACGGATTCGCGCAGGGCCCCCCCAGCGGCTGCTTCGGCTGTCGAGCGCTCCTCCGAGACGGAGCGCACGGCAGACGAGGTCCTCAGGGGTGGGGGGGAGATGGGCGCGCTCATCCGCTCCACGGACTGGTCGATGACGGCCATCGGTCCCGTGGAGCGCTGGCCCCAGAGCCTTCGCACCGCGGTCAGCATCCTGCTCGAGTCGCGCTTCCCCATGTACATCGCGTGGGGGCCGGACTTCGTCCAGCTCTACAACGACGGCTACCGCCCCATCCTGGGCTCGACGAAGCACCCCGCCGCCATGGGGCGCAGCACGCGCGAGACGTTCGCGGAAATCTGGCACATCATCGGTCCGATGTTCGAAGGGGTGATGGAGGGAAAGGCCGTCGGCATGACGGACTTCCTGCTGCCCCTGGACCGTCATGGGTTCACCGAGGAGTGCTACTTCATCTGCTCCTACAGCCCCATCCGTGACGAGAGCGCGGGCGTCGGGGGTGTCCTCGTCACGGTGATGGAGACCACCGTCCGCGTCCTCGGGGAGCGGCGGCTGCGGACGCTGAGGGACCTCGCGTCACGCGCGGGGGATGTGAAGCGGGAGGAGGCCGCCTGGCAGGAAGCCGCACAGGCGCTGGAGGGCAACCCCTTCGACCTTCCGTTCGTCCTGCTCTACCGGCTGGATGACACGAGCGCGCAGCCCCACCTGGTGGCCACGGCGGGGTGGGGCGCGGACACCGCCGCCTCCGCGGGATTCGACTCGGGCCCGGCCCGCCCCGCGTGGCCCTTTGCCGAGGCGATGGCCACCCAGCGCGCCCAGCTCGTCTCCGACGTGCGCGCGCGCCTCGGCGAGCTGCCCCGCGGCACCTGGCCCGAGGCGCCCCACTCGGCCTGGGTGCTGCCCATCTCCCGTCGGGGGGCAGAGCGTCCCCACGGCTTTCTCGTCGCGGGCCTGAGCGCGCGGCGCCCGCTGGACGACGACTACCGGGGGTTTCTGGGGCTGGTGGCGGACCACATCGCCACGGCCGTCAGCAACGCCCGCGCCTACGAGGAGGAGCAGAAGCGGGCGGAGGCCCTCGCCGAGCTGGACCGGGCCAAGACGACCTTCTTCAGCAACGTCAGCCACGAGTTCCGCACCCCCCTCACCCTGATGCTGGGGCCCGTCGAGGACGGCCTCGCGGATGTCCGGGAGCCGCTCCCTCCCGGACAACGCGAGCGCCAGGAGCTGGTGCGCCGCAGCGGCCTGCGGCTCCAGAAGCTCGTCAACACGCTCCTGGACTTTGCCCGCATCGAGGCGGGGCGCGCCCAGGTCTCCTTCGTCCCCACGGACCTCGCCGCGCTCACCCGGGACCTCGCGAGCAGCTTCGACTCGGCGACCGCGAACGCCGACCTCGAGCTGGTGGTGGAGTGTCCGCCGCTGCCGGAGGCCGTCCATGTCGACCCGGAGATGTGGGAGAAGATTGTCCTCAACCTCCTCTCCAACGCCTTCAAGTTCACCTTCGAGGGCGAAATCCGTGTCGCGCTGAAGTGGCTGGGCGGGCACGTGGAGCTCACCGTCCAGGATACGGGCACGGGCATCCCCGAGGCGGAGCTGACGCGCATCTTCGAGCGCTTCCACCGGGTGGAGGGCGCGCAGGGGCGGAGCCACGAGGGCACGGGCATCGGCCTGTCGCTCGTGCGGGAGCTGGTGAAGCTGCACGGCGGGACGGTGGCGGTGAGGAGCGTCCTCGGGAAGGGAACGACCTTCACCGTGAGCCTCCCGGTGGGCACCTCGCACCTGCCCAGGGAGCAGCTCGGTGCCCCCCGGCCGAGACCCTCCACCGGGCTGGCACCTGTCGCGTTCCTCGCCGAGGCCTCCCAGTGGAACGACGCCCCGACCTCCGCCCGGCTCGCGCCGCCGCCCACGGCTCCGGCGCCCCCCTCCACGCGCCAGGAGGGGGCGCACATCCTGGTGGCGGACGACAACGCCGACATGCGCACCTACCTCACGCGCCTGCTGTCGCCACACGGGAAGGTGGAGGCCGTGAGCGATGGTGCGCGGGCGCTCGCCGCGGCACAGGCGGACCCTCCGGACCTCATCCTGTCCGACGTGATGATGCCAGGCATGACGGGCCTCGAGCTGGTCCGTGCGCTGCGTGGGAACCCGCGCACCCAGACCATCCCGGTGGTGCTCCTCTCCGCGCGGGCCGGGGAAGAGGCCACCATCGAGGGCTTGAAGAGCGGCGCCGACGAATACCTCGTCAAGCCCTTCTCCGCCAACGAGCTCCTCGCCCGCGTCAACGCTCAGTTGATGGTGTCCCACCTGCGCCGGCAGGCCGTCCAGTCCGAGCGCGCCCATGCGGAGCAGGCCACCCGGCTGCTCGCGGAAGCCGAGCGTGCGACGCGCTCACGCGAGGAGACGCTGGCCATCGTCAGCCACGACCTGCGCGCTCCCTTGAGCAGCATCAGCGCCGCCACGGAGCTCCTCCAGCGCTCACTGGGGCAGGACGAGCGCGATGCCAGCAGACGCAAGCACGCGGACGCCATCTTGCGCTCCGTGGGCCGGATGAACCGGCTCGTGGGAGACCTGCTGGACCTGGCGAGCATCGACGCCGGCAGCCTCTCCCTCGAGCCCCGGCCCCATGCGGCGGAGGCCCTGGTCCAGGAGGTCCGGGAGGCCTTCGAAGCGCAGGCAGCGGAGAAGGGCATCTCGCTCCGGTTGGAGGTCTCCCCCGGCCTTCCGCCCGTGCCCTGCGACAAGGAGCGCATCCTCCAGGTCCTCGGAAACCTCCTTTCCAACGCGCTCAAGTTCACGCCCCCGGGCGGCAGCGTGCGGGTGCGGGTCATGTCGGAGCCGGGCACCGGGGACGTCCGCTTCAGTGTGACGGACACCGGCCCCGGAATCCCTCCCGAGGCGCGACCCCACATCTTCGACCGCTACTGGCACGCGGCCCAGAAGCGGCGGGAGGGCCATGGGCTGGGGCTCTCCATCGCGAAGGGCATCGTGGAAGGCCATGGTGGACGCATCCAGCTGGAGCGCCTCCCTGGCGCGGGCAGTACCTTCTCCTTCTCACTGCCGCTGACCCAGCAGGCGAAGGCGGCCCTGTCCGCGGTCCCGTCCGCTCACCGCCCGGCGCCGCCGCCCGTGGCGCGGCCAGCCTCCGAGGAGCGCTTCCTCCAGGGCGGTGGCGAGATGGGCGCCCTGATGCGCTCCAACGACTGGTCCCAGAACCCGCTGGGGCCGCCCGAGCGCTGGCCGCAGTCGCTGCGCACGTCCGTCAGCACGATGCTCCGCTCCCCCTATCCCATCATCCTCTTCTGGGGGCCCGAGCTCATCATGCTGTACAACGACCCGTTCCGGCCCATCCTGGGCGCGAAGCATCCGCAGACGCTGGGGGCGCGCGGGAACGAGGCGCTGGCCGAGGAGTGGACCCTCCTGGGCCCCCTGATGAAGCGGGTACACGAGACGGGCGAGCCCCTGTTCATCGAGAACGGGAACGTCAACTTCGCGCGCCGCCCCGGCGGCCTGAGGGAAGAGGCCTACTTCACCTGGTCCTACAATCCGACCATCGGCGAGTCGGGGGACATCGCGGGCCTCTTCGCCATCTCGAGCGAGACGACGCGGCAGGTGGTGGGTGACCGGCGGCTGGCGATACTCCGGGAGCTGTCCATCCGGACGGCCCTCGACAAGAAGGTCGAGGACATCTACCGCTCGCTGGGGGACGTCCTCTCGCAGGCCGGCCATGACGTGCCCTTTGCCCTCCTCTACGCCGTCCACGCGGGCAGGGCCCGCCTGGTCAGCTGCGCCGGCCTGACGCAGGGAGCGCGCGCCGCGCCCACCGAGCTGAAGCTGGGCGACAGCGCCTCCTGGCCGCTCGAGAGCGTTGCCCGCTCGGGGCAGGAGGTCCTGCTCGAAGACCTCCACTCGAAGTTCGGCCCCCTTCCGGGCGGGCCCTGGCCCGAGCCCGCGACGCGCGCCCTCGTGCTCCCGGTGGCGATGGGCGCGGATGCGGACTCGACGGGCGTGCTCGTCGTCGGGCTCAGCCCGCTGCGCGCGCTGGATGACGAGTACCGGGGCTTCCTGCAACTGCTGGCACGCCAGCTGGCCGCCAGCATCTCCAGCGCGCGCGCCTATGAGCAGGAGCGCAAGCGGGCGGAGGAGCTCGCCCAACTGGACCAGGCCAAGACCGCCTTCTTCAGCAACGTGAGCCACGAGTTCCGGACTCCGCTGACGCTGATTCTCGGCCCCATCGAGGATGCGCTGTCGAAGACGCAGCGGGCCCTGGAAGGAGAGCCGCTCGAGCTGGTCCGCCGCAATGCCCTGCGGCTCTACAAGCTGGTCAACACCCTCCTCGACTTCTCGCGGATGGAGGCGGGCCGCGCGCAGGCAACCTTCTCCCCGACGGACCTCTCGACCTTCACATGCAGCCTGGCCAGCGCCTTCGAGTCCGCCGCGCGAAGCGCGGGCCTGGACCTGGTGGTGGATTGCCCACCGCTGCCCGAGGCCATCTACGTAGACCCGGACATGTGGGAGCAGATCGTCCTGAACCTGCTCTCGAATGCCGTGAAGTACACCCACCAGGGAGAAATCCGTGTCACCCTCGGGTGGGCGGACATGCAGGCCGTGCTCACCGTCCAGGACACGGGCGTGGGCATCCCCGAAGAAGAGCTCCCGCGAATCTTCGAGCGCTTCTATCGCGCGCGCGCCCCTCAAGGACGAAGCCATGAGGGCACCGGCATCGGCCTCGCGCTGGTGCAGGAGCTGGTGAAGCTGCATGGCGGAACCATCACGGTGACGAGCAGGCAGGGGGAGGGGAGCACCTTCACCGTGCGCCTGTCGCGGGGCTCGGCGCACCTTCCCAGGGAGCGGGTCGAGCAGACGCTCAGGACGCGCGCGTCCCCGAGTGGAGCCGCGCCCTTCCTGGAGGAGGCCCAGCGCTGGTCCTCGAGCACCGGGGCCGAGGCGGACACCGCCAGCTCCGACACGCTCGCGGTGCCACCGGAGGACCTGCAGGCCCGCATCCTCCTCGTGGACGACAACGCGGACCTGCGCACCTATGTCGCCGGGCTGCTTCGGCGCAGCTTCCCCAACGTCCAGACGGCGACAGACGGAATCCAGGCGCTGGAGGCGGCCCGCACCCAGCCGCCGGACCTCATTCTGTCCGATGTGATGATGCCCGGGCTGGACGGCTTCGGCCTGGTGCAGGCGCTGCGGGCCGACGAGCGCACCCGCGCCATCCCCATCATCCTGCTGTCCGCCCGGGCGGGCAATGAGGCCACGGTGGAGGGGCTGCACAGCGGCGCGGACGACTACCTGGTGAAGCCCTTCTCGGCGCGGGAGCTGCTGGCCCGTGTCCGCACCCAGCTGGAGATGGCGCGCGTGCGCCGGGACGTGGCGCGCCACGAGCTCGCCGAGGAGCAGCTCCGCGCCAAGGTGCAGGCGCGCGACGAGTGGCTCGCCGTCGTGAGCCACGAGCTGCGCACGCCCCTGAGCGCGCTGGCGCTGAGCGTCCATTCGCTGATTCGCGGCATCACCTCCGCGGAGCGGGCCACGCAGCCTCTCGAGGAGGTGCGCACCCGGGTGCCTGCCGTGGAGCGGCACCTCCACCGGCTGACGCGCCAGGTGGAGCAGCTCGTCGACGTCGCGGAGCTCGTCTCGGGGCGCCTGGAGCTCACCCTTGAGCCGCTCGACCTCGCGACAGTCGTTGGCAACGTCGTCGAGGAGACGCGCGAGAAGGCCGCGCGCGCGGGCTGCCCCCTCACCTTCAGCGCGAGCGCGCCCGTCGAGGGCCTCTATGACCGTGCGCGGTTGCGCCAACTGGTCGAGAGCCTCCTCGACAACGCCCTCAAGTTCGGGATGGGCCAGCCCGTGGAGGTCGCCGTGGCGGAGGACGCGGGCCGTGCGTCGATTCGCATCACGGACCATGGCGCAGGTGTCCCGTCCGGTGACGAGGAGCGCATCTTCGGCCGCTTCGAGCGCGCCGCGCCCGTCACGAACTACGGGGGCTTCGGGCTGGGCCTGTGGATGGCTCGCCACATCGCGGAAGCCCACGCCGGAACCCTCCAGCTGACGAGAACGCAGGAGGGAGGGGCCACCTTCACGGTGGTGCTCCCGAGGAACGCACCCGCGGGAGGGCCCACGGCGCCGCGTTGACGCCGCGGCCTTCGAGCGGCGGCACGAGGCGCGCTGTTCCGGCTCACCCCTTCCGGAACGTGCCGTGGAAGCCCAGCGGCAGCGCGCGCGGCAGCGTGGCGAGCGCCACGGGCCCATCGTCGAGGTGCTCCGCGTCGAACGCCGCCAGGCGCGTCTGGCCGCGCACGCAGTCCAGTGACGTGCCCAGCAGCCAGCCCTGGCCCTCGCGCGGTCCCCCGGGCACGAAGAGGTGCTCCTCGGCGATGATGCCCGGGCCGTAGTCGAAGTGCTGCACCTTGCCGCGCTCGACGTCGATGCGCGCGATGGCGCCGCTGTGCGGGAGCTTCGGGTCCGCGGTCTCGAGCGTGACGAAGTGCGCGCTCCCGCGCCGGCTCGGGACGCGCGGGTCCACGACAGGGAATTCCGCGCCGTGGGGGCTGCGCGTGACGCGGCCCTGGCCCGCGCCCAGGGGAATCTCCAGCTGTGCCAGCAGCGCCGGCTGGAGACCCTTCACCCGTCCCTGGACGTTCTGGTCCAGCGTCAGGTGCATGAAGTGCGCGTCCTCGTACCAGCACGCGTACGCGCGCAGCCGGTCCCCGTCCTCCCACGCGTGGCCGAAGTGGAAGGCGAAGCCCGCGGGCAGCTCCCGTCGCACCACACGCGTCAGGTCCGCCTTCTCCACCACGAGCACCGTCGTGCCCAGCGACGGCTGCCAGGCCTCCGCGTCGAACCACGTCACCCCGCGCTCCTGCTCCCACAGCAGCGGCGCGAGCACCACGACGAGGTGGCGCTCCGTCTGCGCGAAGGCGTGTGCGTAGCCGGGGAAGGGCATGGGCAGGTGTGAGGACTGAAGCAGCCGCCCGTCGGCGCTGAAGTGGTACAGCACCATCAGGCCGTGCTCGTCCGCGTAGGGGGCGAGGCCGAAGTTCCAGTAGCTGCCGTCGCGCTCGGGCAGCGGGTGCGCGGAGAAGGGCACGCCGGTGAGCTCCGGTGACCAGTCCTTCGTGCCGCGCGTCTCGAGCGTCTCGGGGTCCAGCCGGTAGGCGGAGCCCGCTTCCCAGAGCGCGAGCAGCTCGCCGCCCACCATGAGCACCGACGTGTTGGCCGTGTTGTGCGCATCGTTGCCGCGCGCGGGCAGCTCGGCGGTGCCCAGCGCGTAGTGGCCCAGTCGCTCCTCGTGCTGGTACTTGAAGGTCGACACGAAGCGCCCGTGGTGGGTGACGCCGCGGGGCGAGACGCCGAACGCCTGCACCATGCCGTCGCCGTTGAACCAGTGGCTCACGCGCTGGCCCGCGCGCTCCATGCGGCCGGGGCCATTGCGGTACAGCGTGCCGTGCAGCGCGTCCGGGAAGCGGCCTTGCACGCGTGCTTCCACGGGCGCCAGCGCGTCCGTCGTCAGGGAGCGCCAGCCCAGGGCCCAGTCGGGAGCCCGGGACGGCGCGGCGGCGGGACGCAGGCCCGAGGTGCAGCCGGCGAGCAGCGCGGCGCCCATCCCCTGCAGCAGTGTGCGGCGGTCCATGGCGTCGCCTCAGAACACGTTGAGGGTGAGCGTCGTGCCGTCGGCGCCCAGCGTGAACTTCGCCTCGTCGAACGCGGGCCTTCCGCGCGCGCCCACGTTGTTGCTGAAGGCGTAGCCCTCCTTGGGGATGCCGATGAGGTTGGTGTCCAGCTTGTTGTTGCCGTTGGCGTCGTGGAACAGGCTCACGGCGTAGTCCCCCGGCGCGAGGTCCGGGAGGGTGATGGTCAGCTTCGTGTCGGTCACCTCCACGCGGCGCACGGCCGCGGGCTCGCCCTTGCCGTTGAACGACGCAGCGCTGGAGTGCACGGCGATGAAGACGTGGCCGGACTTCTGGGTCAGACCCTTGAGCTCCAGGGTGAGCGTTGCGGCATGGACGTTGGCGGCCAGCAGCAGGGCGGCGGCGAGCAGGAGCTTCATGGTGTGCCTCGGGGTGCGGCGAGTGGATGCGAGGCAATATGAAGGGCCCTGCCCATGGCCACATGTGCCGGAAGTCACGTGTGGGCTCTTTTTTCACGCGGCCGTCAGCTCATCCCTCGCGTGTGGCCACCGCCAGGGCCGCCGGGATGGTCTTCCGCATCAGCTCCACGAACCTGCGCAGCCTCACCGGATGGAACCGCGCCGCCGGGTAGAGCAGGTACATCGGCAAGGGCGCGGCCCGCCAGTGCGGCACCAGGTGCAGGAGCCGGCCGCCCACGATGTCCTCGTGGAGGACCCAGGACGAGCCCACGCAGACGCCGAGGCCGTTCACCGCGGCGCTGCGCAGGGCATAGAGGCTGTCGGTGCTCAGGCGTGGATGGAAGCTGATGGGCTGGACCTCGCCGGTGTCCACGTGGGTCAGCGATATCTCGTTGCGGTAGAACGTGCGCAGTGACAGCCAGGGCAGCCGTGCGAGCTCGTCGGGATGGGTCGGCACGGTCAGGCCCGCGAGCACCGACGGCGCGGCCGCGACGATGCGTGGCACCTCGGCCACGCGGATTGCCACCACGCTGGGGTCATGCACCTCGCCGACGTGAATCGCGCAATCGATGGCGTCCCCGATGAAATCCACCGCCCGGTCGTGCAGCAGCCATTCGACGGAGACCCGCGCGTGGCGATTCAGGTATTCCGTCAGCGGCTCCACCAGCAGTTGCTGCCCGAACGCATGGGGCACCACGACGCGCAGCGTGCCCTCCGGTTCGTTGTTCGCGCCACGCAGGTCGGCCTCGAACATCTCCCAGCTGGCCAGCAGCTCCTTCGCGCGTTCGTAGCAGCGCGCGCCGTCTTCGGTGAGCTTCATCGCATGCGTGGAGCGCTGGAGAAGCCGCAACCCCAGCGAGCGCTCCAGCGCCTGGAGCCGCCGGCTCACGGTCGGCTGCGTGGTGCCCAGCTGCGCGGCGGCGGAGGACAGGCTCCCCGCGTCGACGATGCGGATGAAGGTCTGCATCAACTCGAGCCGGTCGGCGGTGGCTGGCGCGGTAGGGGGGCGGACCCGCCGCTGGGAGACACGCGGCCGGGCCGGCTTCGAAGGGTGGGGCATGAGGGCGCACTCCAGGGCGGCTCATACGCTTGCCGTATAACCGCTGTGCGGAGCACGCTACTACCGATGCCTCCTCCTCTGGCGCACTGTTGCTTCGACTCGCAGCGCCAGGGTGAATCACATGTCCTTCATTCGTGCCGTACATGAAACCGCCGGAACCGGCCCCGGGCCCGCAGCAGCCTCGGCCGCCACGGCCCCGACCGCCGGCCATGGTGGCAGCGGGCACTTGTCGAGCGGCCTGCGCCTGCTGCTGGCCGCGAGCGCCGGGCTGTCGGTGGCGTCCATCTACTACAGCCAGCCGATGCTGGGGGTGATGGGGGCCGCCCTCGGAGCCTCGGACACCGCGGTGGGCCTCGTGCCCACGCTCACGCAGCTGGGGTACGCGCTGGGCATCCTGCTGCTGACGCCGCTCGGCGACCGCTTCGACCGGCGCCGCATCATCGTCGTCAAGGCCGTGCTGCTGAGTGTGGCGCTGCTGCTGGGCGGCCTCGCCCCGGACATCCGCCTGTTGCTGATGGTGAGCTTCGCCGTCGGCCTGACGGCGACCCTGGCGCAGGACATCGTGCCGGCCGCCGCGACCCTTGCCCCCGAGCGCGAGCGCGGGAAGGTGGTCGGCACGGTGATGACCGGGCTGCTGCTCGGCATCCTGTTGTCCCGCGTCATCAGCGGTGGGGTCGCCGAGCACTTCGGCTGGCGCGCCATGTACGTGGCTGCCGCCGCCAGCGTGGCGCTGGTGGGCGTGGCGGCCTGGCGCGGCCTGCCCCGCTTCCAGCCGACGAGCACGCTCTCGTACGGCGCCCTGCTGGGCTCACTCGCGGGACTGTGGAACAGGCACGGTGCCCTGCGCCGGGCCGCGCTGGCCCAGGGCCTGCTCTCGGTGGGCTTCAGCGCGTTCTGGTCCACCCTTGCCGTGATGCTGCATGGCGCCCCCTTCCACCTGGGCAGCGCGGCCGCCGGTGCCTTCGGCCTGGCCGGCGCGGCCGGTGCGTTCGGCGCGCCGGTGGCGGGCCGCCTCGCGGATCGCTTCGGCCCCGAGGTGGTCACCCGCCTGGGCGCTGGACTGACGGTCCTCTCGTTCGCCTCGATGTTCGCGTCGCCGTGGCTCGAACCGCACACCCGGCTGTGGCTGATTGCCGCCAGTGCCATCGGCTTCGACCTCGGCGCCCAGATGACGCTCGTGGCGCATCAGACCATCGTCTTCGGCATCGACCCCGCCGCCCGCAGCCGGCTCAACGCGGTGCTGTTCGTCTGGATGTTCATCGGCATGTCCATCGGCTCGGCGAGCGGAAGCTTCGTGCTGGCCCGGTGGGGATGGATGGCCGTGACGCTGCTGGCGACCGCCTCGGCGCTGGCGGCCTTGCTCGTCCGCCTGGTTCCGGGAGCACGGCTGGCCCGCTGAGCCACTCCAATCATGTCCCACACCGCGGCGTGCCGCCCGTCATCCTCCTGTCATCCACCCCCTGCGAGGACGCGCTGCGAATCCCCGGGGCATGCGCGCCCCGGGTAAGACGCACGGAGCCAGGCGATGAACCGCAGAGAGACAGTGGTGCTGGAGGACGTGACCCTCGCGTGCCGGGTGGTGGGCGAGGGGCCCGTGGTGATGGCGGTGCACGGCTTTCCGGACACCCCGGAGACGTTCCGCAAGCAGGTGCCCGCCCTGGTGGAGGCCGGCTACCAGGTGGTGCTGCCCACGCTGCGGGGGTACGCGCCGAGCGGGGTGGCGCGCAGCGGGCGCTACGACGCGGTCTCGGTGGTCGGCGACCTGCTGCAGCTCGCCGAGCGCTACTCGCCGGGCCGGCCGGTCCGCTGGCTGGGCCATGACGTGGGCGGGGTGATGGGCTACGTCGCGGCGGGCATGGCGCCCGAGCGCATCTCCCACTTCGCCTCGCTCGCCATCCCCCACGTGCGTGCCTCGCTGCCGGCCTCGCTGGTGCCGGCGCAGGCGCGGCGGGCCTCGCACGTCTTCCTCTTCCAGGTGCCCTTCCTGGGGGAGGCGCGGCTGCGCGCGAGCAACTTCGCACTGGTGGAGCGCCTGTGGCGCAAGTGGTCCCCTGGCTACCAGGAGGACGCGGCGCACCTGGCCGCGGTGAAGGAGGCGCTGCGGGGGCGCGAGCGCGAGGTCCTCTCCT
Source organism: Pyxidicoccus xibeiensis (assembly GCF_024198175.1). NCBI lineage: Bacteria > Pseudomonadati > Myxococcota > Myxococcia > Myxococcales > Myxococcaceae > Pyxidicoccus > Pyxidicoccus xibeiensis. The sequence continues at coordinate 174,136 of NZ_JAJVKV010000003.1, read as the reverse complement.
ACTACCGCGCGCTGTCCTCCCTCACCTTCGGACGCGCGCGGCGCTGGGCGATGGCCAACGTGGAGGTGCCGACCCTCCACCTGCACGGCGCGCAGGACGGGACGGCAGGCCCGGAGACGTACCTCGGCCAGGAGCGCTTCTTCAGCGGTCCGTTCTCCTTCCGACTCCTCGAGGGGGCAGGGCACTTCCTCCACCTGGAGCGCCCACGGGAGGTGAACGCAGCGCTGCTGGAGTTCTTCGGCAAGCGCTTCGAGGCTCACGGGCCCACCGCGGCGACCGCGAGCTGAGCAGGGAGGGGAGGCGGGCAGGCGCGGAGACCTCCGTTCCGGGGGACAGCGGCGCTATACAGGTGCCCCATGGCGCGCTCCTCCAGCGGCCCTGGCCCCTGGCACCTGCGCCTGCTCGGGCCGGCCCCCATGCTCGAAGGACCCTCGGGCCCGGTCCCCCTCCAGCCGCGCCCGCTGCTGCTGCTCGCCTATCTCGCGCTGGAGGGGCCGACCGCGCGCGCTCGGGCCGCAGCGCTCCTCTGGCCCGACAGCCCGGCCCGCACCGCACGCAACAACCTCGTCCAACTGCTGCGCCGCCTCCGGGCGCTGGCGGGCGAGGCGGCGCTGGTGGAGGGCGAGAGCGTCCTGATGCCGGCGGCCTCGCTGGCGGTGGACGTGGCCCGCGTGCGCGAAGCGGCCCGGGCGGGAGACGCTGCCGAGGTGGTGCGCCACCCGGGCGGGCTGCTCGAGGGAGTGGTGACGCCCGACAGCCCGGAGCTGGAGCGCTGGCTCGAAGGGGCGCGCCTGGCGCTCGAGGCGTGGCGACAGCGTGCACGCGTCGAGGTGCTCGCGCAGCTCGAGGCGGAGGGGGACCTGCGCGCCGCGCAGGCGGTGGCCGAGGGTTGGCTGCAGCAGGACCCCTCCTCCGAGGAGGCTGGCCGCCACCTCATGCGCCTGCTCTACCTGCAGGGGCAGCGCTCCGCGGCGCTCGAGGTGTATGGGGTGCTGAGGCGCACGCTGGCACAGGCCCTGGACGCCCAGCCGTTGCCGGAGACGGAGGCGCTCGGGCGCGTCATCACGCAGGGGGCGCCGCTGCCGGTGCGCGTGCCCGGCGGAGTGCGCCGGCCCCTCGCTCCAGGCCTGCTGCGACCGCCGGTGCTGGCCGGGCGCGAGGAGGCGTGGCGCGCGCTCGAGGAGGGCTGGGAGGCGGGCCAGTTCCTCTTCCTCGTGGGGCCCGCGGGCGTCGGCAAGAGCCGCCTGGCCACCGACTTCGCCGAGTCGCGTGGCCGCTGGGCACTGCTGCCCGGACGTGTGGGTGACCGCGACGTGCCCTACTCCAGCCTGGCGCGCTCATTGCGCGGCTGGATGGCGCAGCAGCCCCAGGTGACCCTCCCCGGATGGGTGCGCCGCGAGCTGCTGCGCATCCTCCCCGAGCTGGGCGAGCCCGGCGAGCGCCCCTCGCCCCTGGTGGACGAGGCGGGCCGCCTGCGCTTCTACGACGCAGCCGCGGAGGCCATGGCGCTGCTGCTCGAAGGCTGCGACGTGATGGTGGCGGAAGACGCGCACGAGAACGACACGGCCAGCGCGGCGGTGGGACGGTACGCGTACGCCAGGCACCGCGCCCGTCCTTCCTCCGCGCGCCCAGGGCCCGGCGTCGCCCGCTGGCTGGTGACGACCCGGCCCGGCCCGGAGTCCGGGGCGGACTGGCACCCCCTCATGCACGCCATGGTGGAGGCGGGGGAGGCGCGCCTGGTGGAGCTCGGGCCGCTGACCCCGGACGCAGTGCGCGCGCTGCTCGAGGGGCTCGGCCTGCCCGGGGTGGAGCGGCACGCGGAGGCGCTGGCGGGCTACACGGGCGGCAACCCGCTCTTCGTGGTGGAGACGGTGAAGCACCTGGTGGAGACGGGCGCGTGGGAGGGCGGGTGGCCCGAGCGGCTGCCGCCTCCCGGCCGCGTGGGCCCGCTCCTCCAGCGGCGCCTCGAGCAGCTCTCGCCGCGGGCACTCGCGCTCGCGCGGGTGGCGGCGCTCGCGGGTACGGCCTTCTCGCTCGAGGTCGCCGCGCGCGTGCTCGAGGAGCGGCCGCTCCCGCTGAGCGAGGCGGCCGCGGAGCTCGAGGCGGCGGGGGTGCTGCGGGAGGAGGGCTTCAGCCACGACCTCCTGCGCGAGGCCGTGGTCGCGGCGGTGCCGCCCGCGCTCGGGCGCATGCTGCACGGCCGGCTCGCGGAGGTGCTCGCCACGCGGCGGGTGGCGCCCGGGGTGGTGGCGCAGCACTTCATGGAGGCCGGCCTTCCCGGGCACGCGGTGCCCCTGCTGTTACGGGCCGCGGAGGCGGACGTGGAGGCGCTGCTGCCGGGCCGGGCCGCGGACCTCTACGCGCGCGCCGCCGCGCTGCTGGAGGCCGCGGGGCAGGGCGCGGCGGCGGCCACGGCGCGCGAGCATGAGGCCGCGTGTCGGCGGCGGGCCACTGTGCGGGAATGAGCTCCCGACAGTCTGGCTGCACCGGAGAGGTTGGCGCACCGTCCGTCAGGCCCCTGGCACCTGGCTTCCAGGTAGCGATGCACCGCGGCTGCCAATAAGGTCTGGATGATGCCTCTCGAGCCACGTCCTGGAGCTGCTGCCACTGACTCCGCTGCGCGGATGGCACGGGCGCTCGTCTCGCTGGAGGGCCTCTCCATCGGGGACGCGTTCGGCGAGCGCTTCTTCGGCCCGCACGAGGTGATGCAGCCGCTGGTGGAGCAGCGTGACCTTCCCCGCGCACCCTGGAAGTACACCGACGACACGGAGATGGCCCTGGCCGTCGTCCAGGTCCTGGAAGACCACGGCCGTGTCGACCAGGACGTGCTGGCGCGCCTCTTCGCGACTCGCTACCGCCGCGACAGGAATCGCGGCTATGGCGGTACGGCGCATGACATCCTGCAGAAGATAGGGCTCGGTGTGCCATGGCGTGAGGTGGCCTCGGAGGTGTTCGACGGCCAGGGCTCCATGGGCAACGGCGGGGCCATGCGAGTCGCGCCCCTGGGGGCCTACTTCGCGGGCGACCTGAGCCAGGTGGTGTCCGAGGCGCGCGCCTCCGCCGAGGTGACACACATGCACCCCGAGGGACAGGCGGGGGCGATTGCCATTGCGGTTGCCGCGGCGTGGGCCTGCCAGTGGCCGGAATCCCGAGCCTCCGCGAGGGAACTGTTCGAGGCGGTGCTGGACGCCACGCCAACAGGCGCGACACGCCAGGGGCTGGAGAAGGCCAGGGCCTGGTCACCCGATGCCAGTCCTTCCTCGGCCGCGCGTGAGCTGGGCAGTGGGCAGAAGGTCATCTCCGAGGACACCGTGCCCTTCGCCGTGTGGTGCGCGGCGAGACACCTCGACTCCTTCGAGGAGGCCCTCTGGACCACCGTGGCCGGCTTCGGAGACAGGGACACCACCTGCGCCATCGTGGGCGGAATCGTCGCGTTGAGCGCGGGGAACTCGTCCATCCCCGCGACGTGGCGCGCGGCGCGGGAACCCCTGCGCCGGCGGGTGTGACGCTGGCGCTTCCGCTCCGGAAGACGGGCTTCCGGGAAACAGGGACCCTGGGCAGGGCGGCAGGCGCTCATCCCACCCTGGCTCACCCGAGGCGGGTGACCGCTGACACCGGGTCTGTCAGCGAGCAGCCAGACGTCGGACCAGAACATGGAGGCCCGGCGGGGCGCGGCTAGAGTCGGGCCGGGTGCATCCGACATGAGCATGAGAGACAGCGGCAGGGGGCGAGCAGGCACGGGGAATCGCGAGTCCGACGCGTCGGGCCCACGTGCGCACCGCGACGACAGGCCTCCCGTGTCCCAGGTGGGGCGTTACCTCCTGCTCAAGCAGCTGGGCCAGGGCGGCATGGGCGTGGTGTACGCCGCCTATGACCCGGACCTGGACCGCAAGGTGGCGCTCAAGCTGCTGCACGCGGACCGCCGGACGGACACGGAAGAGGCCCGGGCGCGGCTGCTGCGCGAGGCGCAGGCCATGGCGCGCGTCTCGCACCCCAACGTCATCCCCATCTTCGACGTGGACGTGTGGGGCGACCGCGTCTTCCTCGCCATGGAGCTGGTGGACGGCGGCACCCTGGGCTCCTGGGTGAAGCAGGGGCAGCGCTCCTGGCGCGAGGTGCTGGAGACCTTCCTCGCCGCGGGCCGGGGGCTCCAGGCCGCGCACGAGGCCGGGCTGGTGCACCGCGACTTCAAGCCCGCCAACGTGCTGGTGGGCCGCACCGGCCGCGTCTTCGTCACCGACTTCGGCCTGGCGCGGCCGGTGGGGGCACTGCCGCGCGAGGAGCCGCCCGCGGGGGATGAGCCCTCGCTCCCCTCGGAGCGGCGCATGCTGGAGACGCCGCTCACCGAGGCGGGCCGCATCATCGGCACGCCCAGCTACATGTCCCCGGAGCAGTTCCGCGGGGACGAGCTGGACCCGCGCTCGGACCAGTTCAGCTTCTGCGTGGCGCTGTACTGGGCGCTCTACCGCCAGCGCCCCTTCGAGCCCGAGAAGATGGAGGCCCATGCCTCCTCCCTGAAGCCCCGGGCGCCGGCCGGCGCGGAGTTCACCGAGCCCCTCCGGGTGACGGCGCCCCTGGTGCGCGAGGCCCCCAAGGCCCCGCCGCCGCCCGCCCTCATCCAGGAGCCGCCGCGCGACGTGAAGGTGCCCGCCTGGGTGCGGCAGGCGGTGATGCGCGGGCTGTCGCTGGACCCGGCCGAGCGCTTCGCCTCCATGACGGAGCTGCTGGGCGCCCTCTCCCAGGAGCACCGCGTGGCCCGGCGCCGCCGCTGGCTGTCGGCCGCGGGCGCCACGGCGGTGGGCGTGGCCCTGGTGGGCGGCGTCCTCTACCAGCAGTCGCGGGTGTGCGCGGCCGCTGGCGCGCGCATGGACGAGGCCTGGAGCCCCCAGGCGCGCCAGCGGGTGGAGGCGGCCTTCCTCGCCACCGGCAAGCCCTACGCACAGGAGCTGGCGGACAAGGCCAGCCAGGTGCTGGACGGCTACGCGGCCGCGTGGAAGCGGCAGAGCACGGAGGCATGCGAGGCCACCCACGTGCAGGGCGTGCAGACCGAGGAGCTGCTGACGCGGCGGACGGGGTGCCTGGCGCGGCGGCAGAAGGACGTGCGCGCCACGGTGGAGCTGCTGGCCAGCGCGGACGCGGCGCTGGTGGAGAAGTCGCTGGACGCGGTGCACGCGCTGCCCTCGCTGCATGAGTGCGAGGACGAGGAGTCGCTCGCCGAGCAGCAGCGGCTGCCCACGGACGCGGCGAAGCGCGCCGACATCGAGCGGCTGGAGGAGCGGCTCGCGGGCGTGAAGGCCCTGGTGGACGCCGGCCGCTACCCGCTGGCGCTGACGGCGGTGCGCGAGCTGGAGGCCGCCGTGCTGGCCACCGGCCACCTTCCGCTCATCGCCGAGCTGCGCTTCCACCTGGGCTGGCTCCAGGAGCAGAACGGCCAGTCCCCCGAGGCCGCGAAGCTGCTCTTCTCCGCCATGCGGGACGCCGAGGCGGGGCGCGCGGACCGGCTGAAGGTCGCCATCCTCAACAAGCTGCTCTACGTGGAGGACGGGCAGCAGCACTTCGAGCCGGCCGCCGGCTGGGGCGAGCTGGCGCTGGCCACCCTCCAGCGGCTGGGCGGCGAGCCGGTGCTCGAGGCCGACGTGCGGGTGAACCAGTCCAACCTCGCCCTGTCCCAGCAGCGCTACGAGGACGCCCGCGCGTTGCTGGAGCAGGCCCGGGCGCTCCAGGCCCAGGCCCTGCCGCCGGGCCACCCCAAGCGCGCGCGGACCACCTTCATGCTGGGCGGCGCCCTGCTGGACTCGGGCGAGCCCCAGAAGGCGGTGGCGCTGCTGGAGGAGGCGCTGGCCCAGACGGAGGCCTCGGTGGGCCCCTGGCACCCGGACATGGCCCAGCGCCACGGCATGCTGTCGCTGACGCTGCGGGAGCTGAAGCAGGACGCGAAGGCGCTGGAGCACGCGAGCGCGGCGGCCCGCATCCGCAAGGCGACGCGGGGCGACACGAGCGTCGCCTACGCGGAGGCGCTGGACGAGGTGGGCATGTGCCTGCACGCGCTGGGGCGCTACGACGAGGCCCTGAAGGCCTACGAGGAGGCGCTGGCCATCAAGCAGCGGGCGCTGCCCGCCGACGACGAGCGGCTCCAGTACTCCCATGACGGCGTGGGCCAGGCCCTGCTGGGGCTGGGCAGGGCGCGCGAGTCGGTGGAGTCGCTGCGGCAGGCCGTCTCCTTCGCCTCGGCGCCGCCGGACGTGCTGGCGGAGTCCGGCTTCGCCCTGGCGAGGGCGCTGTGGCAGCTCCGGCAGCCGCCAGAGGCTCGCGGGCAGGCGGTGCAGGCCCGCGAGCGCTTCAGCGAGGCCGGCCTGAAGGAGCGCGCGGCGGACGTGGACGCCTGGCTGGCGACGCTTCCTCCCGAGCCGCCGCCCCGGCCTGCTCGGAAGCCTGCTCGCAAGGCCCGGCGCTGAAGTCCCGGCAAGGTGGCGCACCGAGGCGGGCGTGTTAGCGTCCCGCCCCGTGGCCCCGTCGAAGGAAGAGGAACGTTTGCTGGAGCCGACGCAGACGCTGAACCGCGCGCGGCAGGGCAGTGTCCGGCTGAAGCTGCTGGTGCTGTCAGGCCCCGAAGCAGGCCAGAGCCATTCGCTCACCCGGCCCGAGTACCTGCTGGGCAAGGCCCCCACGTGTGACATCGTCCTCAGCGACAAGACGATTTCCCGCGAGCACCTGCGGCTGAAGGTCCACGAAGAGCACGTGGTGGCCACCGACCTGGGCTCGCGCAACGGCTCCTCCTGCGACGGCCGCCGCTTCTCCGAGCTGGAGCTGCACCCGGGCACCATCATCACCCTGGGCACCACCGAGCTGAAGCTGGTGCCGGAGGAGACGGCGAAGCGCACCCTGCTGCTCTCCAACCGGGAGCGCTTCGGGGCGCTGGTGGGCACCAGCCGCCGCATGCGCGAGGTGTTCACCCTGCTGGAGCGCCTGTCCCCGGGCGGCGCGGACGTGCTCATCCACGGCGAGACGGGCACCGGCAAGGACTTGTGCGCCGAGGCCATCCACCAGGCCAGCCGCCGCGCCAGCGGGCCCTTCGTCGTCGTGGACCTGGCGGGCGTGGCCCCCTCGCTCATCGAGTCCGAGCTGTTCGGCCATGTGAAGGGGGCCTTCACCAACGCCCAGAGCGACCGTGCCGGCGCCTTCGAGCGGGCCCACAACGGCACCGTCTTCCTGGACGAGGTCGGCGAGCTGCCGCTGGAGCTCCAGCCCCGCCTGCTGCGCGTGCTGGAGCGCCGCCAGGTGAAGCGGGTGGGCGCCAATGACTACATCACCGTCAACATGCGGGTGGTGACGGCCACCCACCAGGACCTCGAGAAGGCGGTCAGCAAGGGCAAGTTCCGCCGGGACCTCTACCACCGGCTGGCCGTCCTCCGCGTGACGATGCCCGCCCTGCGCGAGCGGCCCGAGGACATCCCCCTGCTCATCGACACCATGCTCACGCAGACGGGCCGGCCTCCCAGCGCCCTGTCGGACCAGACGCGCGCGCTGCTCACCCAGTACCCCTGGCCCGGCAACGTGCGCGAGCTGCGCAACGTGGTGGAGCAGGTGGTGAACCTGGGCGAGGAGGCCCTGCAGGACCTGGAGTCTCCCGACACTGAGCGGCGCCCGGGCGCCGTCGACCTGGACCTCCCCTTCAAGGAGGCCAAGGAGCAGCTCGTGGAGGGCTTCGAGCGGGACTACCTGCGAAACCTCCTGGAGCGTTGCGAGGGCAACATCTCCCGCGCCTCCCGCGAGGCCAACATCGACCGCGTCTACCTCCGCAAGCTCCTGCGAAAGCACGGAATCGAACCCGGCGGCGCTGCCGGATGACGCACGTTGGCAACTTTCTCCGGAAAGTGGAGATAAACTGGGGCTGAAGCCATCGTGGCTTCCCCCCCCAATTCTCAGGAAGACCCCCATGCGAGTGAACCGCTTCCAGTCCACCGCCAGGCCCTCGGAGACCCGTGCGCAGCAGGAGGTCCGGCCCTCCGCGCCCACTCCGGCCGCGGACTCCCTTCCGACCGAGCTGGACTGCCTGAAGGGCTACTTCGCCGACAGCTTCGAGCCGGCGGGAGCGCCGGAGGTGCTCCGGCAGACGAAGGAAGTCAACTGCGGCGCCGCGGTGGTCACCATGCTGTCGCAGAAGGCGGGCAAGGACCCGGTGTCCGCGGCGCAGCACATGGACACGCTGGAGTCGCGCTTCACCGACGGCCGGGGCACCGACCCGAAGGAGCTCGCCCGGATGCTCGCGTTCGAGGGCATCGAGGTGAAGAAGGGCACCGCCAACTTCGACATGTCGTCGGTGAACGACGCGCTCGCGCGCGGTGAGAAGGCCGTCGTCCAGGTGGACACGAACCGGCTCGCCACTGGCGTGGACACGAAGGTGGCCGGCGACTCCCACTGGATTGTCGTCGACGGCAAGGACGACCAGGGCAACTACGTGGTGAAGGACACGGGCAACGGCTCCAAGTACGCCGTGTCGGGCCAGCAGCTCGCCGACTCCGTGGGCTCCGCGTGGGAGCTGCACCGCGGCGGCGGCATGCTCGTCGTCGGCGACGCGGCGAAGGACGCGGACGCCAACGCGCTGGCCGAGCAGAGCGCCCAGCGCACCGAGGCGCTGGGCAACACCGATGGTGGCGGCTCGCGGGCGCGTCTCAGCTTCGGCCGCGAGTCCTCCTGAGCCCTTCGCCGCTGCTGCCGGCGGCTTCGCCTACGCCGGCAGCTCGCCCTGGCCGGTGGCCAGGGGGAGTGCTCCGTGGAAACGGCTTCAGCTATCAGCGGGTTGCGTCCCTCGTGCCGGCCTACCCCTCCAGGTCGTTCAGGATGCGGCCGAAGGGCGTGGGCTGGCCGCCCAGCTTCTGGAAGAAGTTGCGGTTGTCGGAGCCCGCGTCGTAGTTGCTCAGGTTGGCGTCGTTCTGGTTCCCGGTGGGGCGCATGCCCGAGTAGTCCAGGCGCGACGGCAGGCCGTGCTCCGCGCGAAGCTTGTTCTCGCTGGGCGCCCAGCCCGCGGGCGTGTGCGGCGTGGGGCGCAGGCCCACCGTCTCGAACTCCTCCGTCAGCCGCAGGCGCGTCTCGAGCGTGTCCTTCATGTCCGCCGAGTGCGACGGGAAACGCTGGAACACGTCCGCGTTGTCGTGCTTGCTGATGGCCAGGGGGCTCACCTGGAGGCCGTTGGCCGCGCGCCAGGCGTGGACGGACTCGTGGCCCAGGCTGTTGAAGCGCGGCCCCGTGTCCAGCTCGTTGTACTTGATGTTGCTGGGCCGGCCCGCGCCGGGCTGGCCGTCGTAGCGGTACGCCGGGCGCATCGAGGAGAAGGTGTTCTCGTGGCGGGGCGCGTGCGACATCGGCATGCGCGCGTCGTTCCGGCCCGAGGCGATGTCAGCCACCGTCACCGGCTTGTTCAGGGTGCCCGTCACGCCGGGGTTCACCGCCTGCGTGCGGCCGTTGAGCTCCGTCATCAGCCGGTGGCCCTCGGGCTTGCCCATCAGCTTGTGCGTGGAGTTGCGCACGTCCGACGTGAAGTCCGCGAAGTCCGCGCCCGACTGGCCGCTGTCACGGCGCGTCCGGATGCCCTGCAGGTCCGGGTGCGCCACACCGTAGTCCGTCGGCTTGAGCTTGCTCTTGCCCGTCTGGAGCTCGCTGTCCGTCAGCTTCGGAGCAGTGGGCTTCGCGGACGTGTCAGGGCTCCGGGGCCGTGAGGAGGACGACGAGGAGGAGGGGGACTTGGGGAGGGAGAAGGAGGGCTTGGTGCGGAGCTTCATGGGGGAGCCTCTGGAGTAGGAGGTAGGCGACGTCCTGACATCAGAGCATGTCTCGTGCCAGCCCTCCCGCGTCCGGCCTCCCGCCCGAGGTCCTGTGATTTCAACAGGTTCCACGAACCCTGGCGTGGGCCAAGGCGGTGCACCCGGTGACGGCGCTCACCGGCTGGTGACTGGCGTCACCAGTCACCGCCCGGCGCTGTGCGAGGCTGACGCGTCCCCCGCCAAGGAGAACGCATGGCTGCCCGCCGTCCTGTCCAAGGTCTCGTGCTGACGCTGGCGCTGGCGTCCACGGCGTCAGCCCACGCGGCGGCGCCCGGGCCCGAGGTCGGGGCGGCCACCCGCGCCTTCAAGGAGCTCGAGCGCACGTGCCGCGCTGACGCGGGCGCCCTCTGGGGCGGCTCGCTCTGCGCGCCCGTGCTGGTGGTGGACGACCAGAGCCGGCGCTTCATCGCGAGCGAGGCGCCGAAGCAGGGCAGGTACCCGGGCCCGCCCTTCACCGGCGAGCTGCCGCCACAGGTGACGGTCGCCAACACCGCCATGGAGTGGGCGGGAACCCTCTGGGTGCAGCTGCTCTGGCCCCTGCCGGAGGACCCGACGGCCCTGCGCGTGATGCTCGCGCACGAGGCCTTCCACCACTTCCAGCGCCGCCAGGGGCTCACCACGGGCGACAGGGCCAATGCGCACCTCGACTCGGCCCGGGGCAGGACCCTCCTGCAGCTCGAATGGCGGGCGCTCGCGCGGGCGCTGGAGTCGCGCGGAGCCACACGCCGCGCCGCGGTGCAGGACGCGCTCGGCTTCCGCACGGCCCGCCGCGCCCTCTTCCCGAAGGCCACGGAGGAGGAGCGCGCGCTCGAGCAGAACGAGGGGCTCGCCGAGTACACCGGTGTGCGGCTGGGTGCCCCGACTGCCGCCGCGCGCCTGGCGCTCGCGAAGACCGCGCTGGCGGAGACCCCCAAGCAGCCCACGCTGGTGCGCTCCCTCGGGCAGGCCTCCGGCCCCGCGTACGGGCTGCTCCTCGACGACGCGGCCGGCGCACGCTGGCGACGCGAGGCCCTGGCGCGGGCGGACCTGGGCGAGCTGCTGGCCCGCGCGCTGTCCCTCGACACGAAGCCTCCGTCGGAGGAGCTGCTCGCCAGTCGCGGCAAGGCCTACGGTGCGCCGGAGCTGGAGCAGCGGGAGGCCGAGCGCGAGCGCGTGGCCCAGGCCCGGCTCGTGACGCTGCGCAAGCGCTTCGTGGAGGGGCCGGTGCTGCGGCTGCCATTCGAGCGCATGAACATCCAGTTCAAGCCCGGGGAGCTGGTGCCCATCGAAGGTGCGGGCACGGTGTACCCGAGCGGGCGCATCGTGGACGCGTGGGGGAGCCTGACGGTGCGCGCGGGCGTGCTGGTGGATGAGCCGTGGAAGAGCGCCACCGTGCCCCTTCCCCTGGAGACCCACGGCAACAAGCTCTCCGGGGACGGCTGGGAGCTCGAGCTGGCCCCGGGCTGGGAGCAGGCGCCGGGCGCGCGCACGGGCGATGTCACCGTGCGCAAGACTCCGGGCTGAAGCGTCCTCACGGAGAACTGCTTTCTCAGCCCCGGGTTTGCGCGACAATGTTTCGCGAGCAGCTCGTCCCCACGCCGCTCACGCAGTACGCAACGCCGCAGGTCCTCGTCATCCCGAGCCTCGGGCTCGAAGTGGGCGTGCCGGTGCAGGTGCTGCCCGAAGGCCGCCCTCTCCCGGTCGCGGAAGAGGGCGGTCCAAGGCCGGAGCCGGCCGCGGCTCAACGCCGGCAGTAGCTCGGCATGGTGCTCGGCAGTCCCCCCGCGTAGGGCGACGGGACGGTGCCGAACGGATGGGCCTGGAGGAACTGCCAGACCGCCGCGCGCGCGTCCGTGGGGATGGTGTGCCCCCTGCCGTGGTTGCACAGCATGGCGAACTGGTTCTTGGACCTCAGGTCGTTGTAGTAGTTCGTGCTCACCGTCTGGAAGTTGATGACGACCTGGTCGTTCGGGCCTCCGTGGAAGATCATGGCGGCGAACCTGTTCGTCGGGTCCTGCGTCGGAATCGTGGAGCTCCTTCCACCCGAGTAGGTCGCCACGCTGGCGATGTAGCCCGAGCGGCGGTAGCTCATCTGCGTGGTGTTCAGGCCTCCCGCGCTCATGCCCATGCTGTGGATGCGGCTCACATTGATGCCAATCTTCTGGATGGCGCAGGCCAGGACCTCGTCGGCCACGCGGAAGTCATCGTCGCGTGACGTGGACGAGACGTAGAACCAGGGGAAGGTGCCCGCGGCGGGGTCGCGCGCCGGCGCCGCGACGATTCCACCCTGGGCCTTGATGGCTTCAATCTGCGCCGCGCCGATGCCCGTGGTGGCCTCGGTCGGCGAGCTGCCCGTGCCGTGCCAGTAGAAGACGAGCGGGCCATCCAGCGTCCTCGCCGCGTCCGACATCCAGATGCGCACCGAGCGGGCCGGGATTCCCGCCGGCCGGAAGGTGAGCGTCCCGTCCTGGAACTCGGGGCAGACGCCGGTGGGCCTGGGAATGAAGGTGGGAGAGGGCTGGGCCAGACTGGCGCTCGTTTCCACCAGCGCCCCGGCAGCGCTGTCCTCCGCGCTGTTCCACGAACCTCCCTCTTCACCCCCACATGCGGACACAGTCACGACAAGAGCGGCGGCAAGGACTCTCTTCATGGCAGACACCCTCCCGGCAAGACACCGGTCAATGGGAAGACATCACTTGAGCACCTCTTGAACTGGAAATAAAAGTAAATCAGTACAGACGTAAAAATCGAGAAAAAGCCGACGCTGGTCGTCCTGGACAGGGCCTGAGATAAGGGGGACCTCCCACTGCCCGTGCGTGAACACCCATGACCTCCACCGTGGCCGCCCCTCCTGCTGGAACGAGCGCGCTCCGCATCCCCGGATACCGGACGTTTCTCATCACGTTCATGTTGGCGATGATGGCCGACAACATCGAGCACGTGATCAGCTACTGGGTGGCGTTCCAGAAGTTCCACTCGCCGGCGCTGGGTGGGTTCGCGGTGGTGTCTCACTGGCTGCCCTTCCTGATGTTCTCGGTGCCGGTGGGCGCGCTCAATGACCGGTTCGACTCCAGGCGCCTCATCCAGGCCGGCATGGTGCTCTTCATCGCCGCGTCGGTCGGGTGGGGCTACTTCTTCGTCACGGACTCCCTGCAGATGTGGCACGCGATGGTGCTGCTCACGCTCCATGGCTGCGCGGGAGTCCTCTGGAGCACCTCCAGCCAGATGTTGCTCTACGACATCGTGGGCACGAGCTCCCTGGCCAGCGCGGTGCGCCTGAACGCGACGGCGCGCTACCTCGGCGTCCTGGTGGGCCCCGGAGTGGGCAGCATCATCATGCGGACGCTCGGGCCGACCCGGGGCATCTTCGTCAACACGCTGTTCTATCTGCCCCTCCTGCTCTGGCTGGTGAGCGCCCCCTATGGCCGGCACTTCCGCCAGGGCACGACGGGCCCCAAGCGTGCCGTCCGAGGCTTCGCCGACATCGTCCAGACGCTCCGTGACGTGCGCGGGCTGCCCGTGGTCGCGTCCATGGTGGTGCTGGCGGGGGCCGCCTCCTTCTTCATCGGCAACAGCTACCAGGCGCAGATGCCGGGCTTCGCCCATGAGCTGGGCCATGGAGACCCCGGCCTGACCTATACGCTCCTGCTGGGAGCGGATGCGGCCGGTGCGCTGCTCGCGGGCGTCCTGCTCGAGACGCGCGGGACCTGGCTGACGACGACGGCGGCCTCCGCGTTGAAGCTTGCGTTCCTGTGGGGCTGCTCGCTCTTCGCGTTCTCGTTCATGAGCTGGTATCCGGCGGCCATCTGCGTGCTGTTCCTGGCCGGGTTCCTCGAGCTGTCCTTCAGCAGCATGACCCAGGCCCTCGTGCAGCTGAACGCGCCGGACGCCATCCGGGGCCGCGTCCTGGGGCTCTTCAGCATGTCGGCCATGGGCCTGCGGGCCTTCAGCGGCGTGACGGTGGGCCTGCTGGGGAGTGTGACCAACATCCACCTCTCGCTCGCCCTGTCCGCCCTGGCCTTCGTGGTGGTGGCCGGCCTGCTGCTGCTCCGCAAGCCAGGGAGACCTTCCACGGACCGGTCCCCATGAGCGACGACGCCGACGACCTCCTGCGCAAGAGCCAGCGGCTTGCCCGGGAGCTGCTCGAGGCGATGCAGCGGCCCGCCGGGGACGCCGAGCAGGCCGAGCGCGCCGCCTCCGAAGCGCAGAAGGCACGCACGGATGCCGCCGCGCTCGAGGACTACTACCAGCGCACAGGGCAGGCCGAGCCCGACCGGACGCCGCGCGCGCGGACGACGCAGGAGATGCGGTTCGCGGCCTCGCTCGTGCCGTGCCCGGGTTGCGGCAGCCGGCAGCCGGCGAAGTATGAGCTGACGCGCGGCGGTTCCATGTCCACGCTGACGGGGCCGTGCCCGCAGTGCGGTACGCGGCGCGCCCACGCGTGGGCGACCGAGGGCGACCCGCTGAAGGGCGCGGCGGCGGTGTACGAGCTCGGGGACAGCCGGCCGTCGCAGCTCATCTCGGTCGGCCAGTTCATGGCCGAGTACGACCGGGTCCTGCCATTCCTGCGCGAGGACCCCGAAGCGCTCGCCCCGGTCGACTGGAAGGCCACCGTGAGTCAGCTCCATCACGCGCTGACGTGCGTGCTCGAGCTGCGCAAGTTCGTCCCGGCGAACATGAAGGTGATTCCGGATACCCGGCTCGACGAGGCGACCCGCGGGGACCGCGTCGCGCGGCGCGCGCGCTACACGGCCGCATGGCTTGATGCCGAGGTCGCGCGGATTCGCGAGCTCCTCGCGCGCTACGCGGCGGACGCGCCGCGAATCTGGGCGCTCGACAGTGAGGCCAACCCTCCGCCCGTCCAGCACGGCGCCATCGACCGCAACAGCTTGCGCGCACACGAGGCCTGGCTCAGGCGGGGCCGCACGGGGGAGGGGCGGCTGGACGTGGCAGGCTTCAACGCCAAGGGGCTGCGGCTCGGCGGTGCGCTGTTCTCGGAGGCCCTGCTCGCGCGCGTGACGTTCGACCAGGCGAACCTCGGCGCGGCGCGCTTCGGCCGCAGCGAGCTCACGGAGGTGTCGATGGACCGCGCCGCGGCGACGTCAATCGACCTGAAGGGCGCGAAGCTCACTCGCGGCACCTGGAAGCAGACCGACCTGCGGCTCGCGACGTTCGACGGAGCGGTGATTGAGGAGACCGCGTTTCCGCACTGCGACTTCGACCGCAGCACCTGGTCGGGCGCACGCATCACAGCAGCGAGCTTCGAGCACGCGCGCTTCGGGAACGCCCGCCTCGATGGCGCGGTGTTCGCGGGCTGCGTGTTCCGCGACGCGTGGTTTGCCCCGACGACGGACAGGCCGTACCCGACGACCGCGGGCGCGAAGTTCGAGGACTGCGATTTGCGGCGCACGCTGTGGACCGGGCGCGACCTCTCGGGCGCGACCTTCCTCCGGTGCAAGCTCGGCGGTGCGCGCGGCGAGCCCGCGTCGCTCGAGGGTGCGGTGTTCCTCGAGACCGACCTGTCGCCCGACGGCGACGGGTCCGACCGGGTCTCCGATGTCGCCAGCGTCCTCGCCCGGCTGCGAGGCGGGTAGCGTCGCCCGTCGCTTCCGCGCGGACCTCGGCGTGGGAAGCAGCGGAGGGGCAGGTAGGATGTCCTGGAGCCCCGGGGCGCCGCCCCGGCAATCCCAGCCGGGGGGACCGTGGGGAGAACCGCTTCAGGACAAGAGGGAGAAAGACCGATGCTCAAGAGAGCAGCAGTCCTCGTGGTGAGCTGTGGCGCGTTGCTGGCCGGCTGCGGTGCCGACGTGCAGGCCGAGAACCAGGAGATCATCTCCAACCTCATCGAGGCGGGGATTCCGGCCGGCGACATCACGGTCGTCGATGAGGCCGTGTACATGGGGCGCGACACCCACGTGAGCCTGGAGGCCTCCCGGGAGCTGCTCCAGCGTGGTGAGGGGAGCCAGGAGCACTACAGGAGCACCAATCTCGTCAGCACCGCCGTGACGAAGATCTGCATCAACCCCACGGCCTCGTTCAACAGCTACTCCGTGCTCAGCCAGGGGCTCAACCTGGCCATCGTCAATTACAACAGCCTGGCGCTCAGGATTACCTTCGCGCGCGGTCCGACCACCGGCTGCACCGCGAACATCACCGCGAAGACCCTGGCCGGCACCAGCGTCTCGTCGGGGCTTCCCTCGGGCGGACTTCCCTACAACACCATCGGCATCGGCACCGGGCTGAACAACGTCGGCACTGACGTGGTCGAGCACGTCATCACCCACGAGCTGGGCCACACCATCGGCCTGCTCCACACGGACGCCTACAATCCGTCCATCAGCTGCGGCCCCGGCGGCGGCGGCTCCCCGGGCCCTGGCGTGGGGGGAATCCTCATTCCCGGGACGCCGACCACCGCCACGCCGGGCGGCTCCATCATGAACACCTGCATGTCGCCCGATACGGACGGCGAGTTCACCAGCTCTGACCGCACGGCGTTGAACTACCTCTACTGATAGAAGCGGCAGAGCGCTACGAACGACACCCGAGGGCGCCGGGGCGCCCTCGGGTGTTTCCAGCACGCCGCGGGACTACTTCACCGCGCCCGCCGGAATCTCGACCACGTACGTGTCGACATCGAAGTCGTTGCTCGAGTTCCAGTTGGAGCTGAACGCCACCCGCGTGAAGTCGAGGTTGACGCTGGCGTGCGGCTCGGGCCAGTAGTCGGTCTCGTCGACGTTACCTTTGCTGCGGTGGTGGGCCAGCGTGTAGATGGTCGGGTTGGCCTTCAGCTGCACGGCCATCACCTTGCGGTGCAGCCACTGCAGGGAGCCGCCGTAGTCGCCATAGGTGCTGACCACCACCCAGCCGGGCTTGGCAAAGGCCTTGCCCGAGATGTGCAGCGCCGTCGCGGTGCCAGCGACGTACGTCGGGAACAGATCCGTGCGCACGCCGGTGCGCAGGTTCACCATGAACACGGGCCCGCCGGTGCCCTGATAGTCGACAGCCACATAGATGTCGTCGCCGTTGACGTCCAATGCGATGTCCGAGTGCTCGGACTTGTGGTGCAGCCGGGTCTGCTTGGTGAAGTCCAGCGAGAACGCCGTCGTGCCCAGGGCCCCATCGGTGGACACCACGCAGCTCTTGCCGCTGGGGGCCATGCTCACATGGTCGGGCCGCTCGCCGTGGGTGTCGTACATGCCCAGGATGGTGTTGGTGTCGCGGTCCCAGGTGAACACGCCCAGGCTGCCCCAGTTGGCGTCGTCGACCATGAAGCACCAGTAGCGCCGGTCCGCCGAGGGCGAGCCCTCATTCCGCGTCGAGGCATAGAGCGCGGTCGGCCACCGGGCCTTCAGCCGTGTGCCGAAGTCGCCCACGGTGCGGGTGTCGCCTGTCTTGACATTCAGCTCGATGAGCTTCATGCCGACGCCATTGGTGGGCAGGTAGTAGATGAGGTCCGGATTCGTCGGGTGCCACTGCGGCTCCGCGTCCGAGGCAGGGCCCGACAGCTGCTTCAGGCGCACCCGGGTGTTGGCGTCATACACATGCCAGGTCCCAAGGTTGTAGCCGTAGACCAGCTGCTTCGTGCTGTCCGCGTTGAAGGCCTGGCGGCGCGAATAGTCGTTGCGGGCAAAACCCGAGACGCCGTCCGCCTTGTAGTCGGTGGCGCGCACGAAGCACGTCTTGTACGTGGGCTCCGAGAGGGCCACGCCCTTGGCGGGCTTCGCCCACGTGGGAACCGGGGTCGCCTGGCGGGCGGTGGAGAGCGCGAAGTCGGGCGAGTAGAACGCGGCGCAGGCCGGGCTGAGCGGCCCGCCTGCCGGGGGGGCCGTCGGCGTGCTGCGCTCGCACGTCTTGAACTGGCCAGGCGCGGGGTCCGGGCTGAAGAAGCAATACACGCGGCCCGCCGGCAGCTCCCGGGTGAGCCACTTGTCACCCGCACCGAACCGGACCGTCGAAGGCTTGTCCAGCGTGAAGTACTGATACTGATTCGCTACGGTCTCCCAGCCCGCTGGGGCGAGCGCGGACTCGGCTGACGCCGGCTCGTGCGCGGTTTCCACTCCCTCGCCGCCACAACCCACCAGGGCCAGAGACATCATTGCTGCCTTCCACACCACCACGTCGAACTTCCAGCCACGACTCATGTCAAACGCTCCTCGTTGGGGGGGCCGACCGCGAAAAACACAGTCAGGCTATACGCGCTTTGATTGGCTTTGCAATAGACGCGATTAACCGTCAAAACATGAGAAAACGTTTCGCATGTCCTATGTGAGAAATGGGGTCTCCATACTCCACGTTGTTGTCTTCACCCTGCACTGTGGGGGCTCCCCCCTGCAGAGTGGGGGCTTCACCCTGCACATTGGGGTCACCGCACTACAGGCGGGGTTCCAGGTCGGCGCCCACGTAGAGGCGGCTGCATCCAGGAGGGGAGCTGTGTCGCGTCGGCGCGACACCGAAAAGCCTGTCTGGCTATTGCGTTGCCCGCCCAGACGTCTCGGCTTCCAGGCGTCTGGAGCGCGTCCGTGCTCCTGGATGGAGAGGCTTTGAGTTGCATTTGAGCACCATCAATTGGGTGCTTCTCGACCGGCTGTCGCAGGCATCGGTCCTCGAGCGGCACCTCTGCAAGCCTCGGGCGGACGCTCCGCGCACGGTGGCTGCTGGCGCTCGTAGATACGGACGTAGTCCACGTACACGCGCTGCGGGAACCGGCTCAGGTCCACGCCCTGCTGACCGCCCCAGGAGCCGATGCGGTCCGGGAACCACTCGATGGCGTACAGGTGGTAGTAGAACGGCGTGTGGACGGTGCCGTGGAGGGGGCGGGTCGAAGCCGACGTACTCCATGATGTCGATTTCGCCGCACGAGGGCCCGCCGACCTGGTCGATGTCGGTGCCCAGCATCCAGAAGGCCGGCCAGGTGCCCTTGCCGGTGGGCAGCTTCGCTCGCACTATTCGAGCCCCGGTGCAACCGCCCGCCGCGCCCGTGGGGAGGGGCGCGGCGAGCGACGTTGCCTCCCGGGCATCAGCTCCGGCGGCGGCGCAGGAGGGCCCACGAAGCCCCTGCCGCCATGAGGCCCCAGCCGGGCCCACCACCAGCGGCGGCGCATCCACCACCGCCGTCCTCACCGCCCCCCGGGGCCGGTTCCTCGACGGGGGTTCCGTTCCCCACCTTCACGGTCAGCTTCGCCGACGCGGCCCTGTCTCCCTCGCTGCTCTGGTCCGCATTGGAGGAGTTGCCAGCGCCGAAGAGCGTGAGCGTGACGTCGGTCGCAGGCGCGACGAGCGAGAAGTCGAAGCGCACCTCATTGCCCGTGAAGGGGCGTGGCGCGGAGTGGGTCAGCTCGCTGCCCAGCTTCTTCAGCCCGGCCCCTCCCTGAAGGCTGGCCTGCGTGTTGTCCACGGCGATATCCGCGCCTCCCGTCTTCGCCGGACCGCCACGGATGATGAAGGTGTACTGGCCGGTCGCTCCAGGCGCGAGTGACGCAGGGCCCTCGAACTCGACCGTGGGAAGCTGACCGCCCTGATGACACACACTGCAGGCCGCCCCGTCCTTGCCGGACTGGCCGGCAATGCCAGTGCTGGTGGCGAAGGCGGGAGTTGACCACGACAGGGTAATGGCAAACATGCCGACGATTCGGAATGGGATTCGCATCGGATTTCCAGGAGTGGGTGAAGCGAGGAGCGCTACCGCAGCTGGAGGAAGGAGAAGGACAGCCCCTGATAGGTCAGCGTGGGCTTGCCGCTGTCTTCCAGCACATGCAACGTCGTGGACGAGGCGCCCGCCCCGAACTCCGTGTAGAGCGTCTGGTTCTCCGACTCGAAGAGGAAGACGCTGCCCGAGGTCGACGGGAAGTCCGCCTTGCGCGTCGCCGTCAGCGAGTCGAGCTTCAGCTCCCACCACTGCCAGCCCGTCCCGCTCGCCACGGTGCGCGGATGGGTGCCCTCGAGGACCGGAGCGATGCTCTCGTCGAGCACCCGCACGTACGCCGTGCCCTGCGCTCCCGGGATGAGTGCGCCCGCGGTTCCGCCTCCCACCAGGTCCTCGAGCGAGCGGTAGAAGGTCGGGTCGAAGGCGCGCGTCCGGGGATTGAACCGGAGCAGGCACGGCTCGGGGACCTCTTCGCCGACCACGCGGCGCACCGCGGCCCCGTAGGCTTCCGTCGCGACATAGGCCTGCCCATCGGCGCCCAGGGCGATGTCGTGCGTGTAGCCACAGCGGTCATCCGTGGCGATGGTGGCCACGTCCGTCGCCGTGTCGATGGAGACCACGCCCGCCTTCGGGGTGATTCCCACGCCCGTCACGGGACGCCAGCCCACGGGCATGAGGAGCTGCCCACCGGTCTGCGCGACGACGCCCGAGAAGGCGAGAATCGTCTCCGGGATGGTGAGCGCGTCGAGCGGAATGGTGCCCGTGACAGTCATCGCCGTCGGGTTCCAGATGACGACCTGCGCGGTGGCCCCGTCGAAGTAGTACGCCTTCGTCTCCGAGATGAACTGGAAGCTGGCCTGGTACTCTCCCAGCTCCGTCACGCCCAGGCTCGCGAAGCTCACGGTGCCGGACGGCTCCAGCCGCTCGGCGTCGTTCAGCGAGTAGCGGGTCACCGTCGCGCTCGCGTCGCTCACCACGTAGAGCGAGCCCGACTTCGGAATGCCGACGCCGAGCGCGCGGCCCGGCACCTTGATGGCGTTGTCCAGCGGGAGCGACGCGGCCCGCTCGGCCTCGGTCGTCACGACGACGTAGCTCTCGACCGGGTCCGCCACGAGCTGCTGCGTCGTGATGGCATACAGCGCAGGGGCGGCGTCCTTCTCGTCCGAGTCACCACACCCGGCGAACAGCGACAGCGCGAGCAGCGCGGTGGAGACACGCAGGGAAGAAGAGACAACAGGCTGCTGCATTGAAACGGCCTTTCTGCGAGGGGGGGATGGGATGCGCCATTTCACGGGGCTCGCGGGCCGCTCAGATGGAAATGATACGCATTCTCAATATCAGCGAATAAACCGGCGAAGCCTCCATGTCAAGAAGGTGGCGCGCAACCTTCAAAGCCTGTTCGACGGCGGAGGAGGGCCGTCCAGCCGCCCCGTCCAGAACCCCCTCCCTGGGTGCCGCAGGACCGGCACTGCCCGCATGGGTTCGGTTCAGCCCCGGCACCGGACGCGAATCGTCGGTCCCGCAACGAGCAGCGTGCCTCCCGTCTCAGGACGCCCCAGGCAGGCTCCGTACAACCCCGCCAGGCCGCTCTGGCCTGGGTGCGGGCCCACCCTGGCAGTCGGAGCAGATACACACGTTTTACGTGTCTCAGGCACCTCCCTGCTCTGGATGGCTTTACCCGCCCCAGGGGAAGAAGAGGCCGCCTGCCCTCGACAACGAAATGTGACTGGAATTATACAGAACGGGTCCTTCACGTAATCGAGCGCGTTATCGCGCGGAGCGAGCAGCGGCATCCCCTGGATGTCCCTGAAAGGCCCCTTCATGTCTGCCGTCCGTGGTCTCGTCCTGTGTACCGCCCTCTTCGCAGCGGGTGCCGCCTCCGGCATGCCGCTCGAGGACGGGAAGTTCTTCATCAATGGCTACGGGCGTCTGGCCACCGGCAAGAGCTGGGGCAACAACTACCTGGGCACGAATCAAGACGTCGGGCTGCACGACATGGGCTCGACGCTCATGTTCCGCGCCCTGCCCGTGGAGCGGCTGACGCTCAACACCCAGTTCTCCTTCGAGAAGATCTCCACCAGCGCCGACTTCAAGCCGAGCGTGGACTACGCCTTCGCCGAGTGGGCCTTCTCCGACAAGCTGCGCCTGCGCGCCGGCCGCAACCAGCTGCCCCTGGGGCTGTACTCCGAAATCTACGACGTCGGCACCCTGCGCCCCTTCAACCAGCTGCCCCAGGGCACCTATGGCGGCACGTCGATTGGCGTGGAGAACTACGACGGCGTGGGGCTCACCGGCCGCGTCAGCGTCACCGGTGAGTGGATGGTGGAGTACGACGCCTACGGCGGCTTCCTGGACCTGAAGGACCCGCTCTCCGCGGCCTGCGGCACGTCCGGGCAGTGTGAGCGCCCGGCGCAGGTGCTGGGTGGGCGCCTGTCGCTGTGGACGCCGGTGGAGGGCCTGCGCTTCACCACGTCCGGCTACGCGTCGAGAGACCCCGAGAAGCTGCAGGGGGAGCACCAGGTGCGCGGCGTGGTGGGGCTGGGCGCCGAGTACCTCGGCGAGTCATTCTGGGCCCGCGCGGAGTTCTTCAACCTGTTCTCCGAGGCGGCCGACACGCGGGCCGGCTACCTGGAGCTGGCGTACTTCCTCACCCAGCACTGGCAGGTGGCCGGACGCCTGGAAAGCTCGCGCAGCTGGCTGCCCGGGTTCCCCGCCTCCGCCCTCACGCTGCTCCGCCACCGCGAGGCCGCGGTGGGCGTGAACTTCTGGGTCACCCCCCAGTTCGTCTTCAAGCTCTCGTTCCACAACGTCATCGGCAACCGCTTCGCACGGCCCGCTGACCCGGCCACGCCCATCGCCAGCCTCGAGCCCCACACGCGCACCGTGTCGCTCGGCACGCAGTTCAGCTTCTGAAGACCGCCATGAAAAAGCTCCTCTTCCTCGTGTCCTGCCTCACCCTGACGCTCTGGGCACAGCCCACCGTGGGCGCCGAAACGGCGGTCTTCCAGGTGGTGGTCCATCCCTCCAACCCGCTGACGGAGGTGAAGCGCTCGCAGCTGGCGCAGCTGTTCTTCAAGAAGAGCACGCAGTGGGCTTCGGGCAAGACGGCGATGCCGGTGGACCTGGCCGAGGACTCCACGGTGCGCGCTGCCTTCTGTGAGCAGGTGCTGAAGCGCTCGCTGCCCGCCGTGCGAGCCTACTGGCAGCAGCGCATCTTCTCCGGGCGGGACGTGCCGCCCCCCGAGAAGCCCTCCGAGGCCGAGGTCCTCGCCTACGTTCGCGCCAACCCCGGCGCGGTGGGCTACGTGGCCGCGGGCACCTCCACCCCCGGGGTGAAGGTGCTCAACATCGTCGACTGAGAGGGTTGGCACGGCTCCATGCGATTCAAGCACAAGGTCCTGCTGCTCCCCGTCCTCGCCGCCATCTTCCTGCTGGCCATCATCACCCTGTCCGAGCTGCTCGGCCGCAGCACGCGTGGGTACCTGGAGCAGATTGAGCAGGGCTATGTCCCCGCGGTGATGCTCAGCCGGGACCTGGACGTGCTCCTCGAGCAGTTGCAGCGGGGGCTCCAGGACGCGGTGGCGGCCGAGGACCCGGAGCAGCTGGCCGAGGCGGACGCCACCGCCGAGCAGTTCCTGAAGCGGCTGGCGGAGGGGCGTGCCAACGCCGCCATCGACCCGGTGCGCCTGAACACGCTGGAGACCCAGCTGCGCGACTACATGCGCATCGCCCGCGAGACGAGCGAGCGGATGATTCAGAAGGATGCACAGGCCGCCGCCCAGCTGCCGGAGCTGGCCAGGCGCTACGGCGTCGTGCGGGATGCGCTGAAGCAGGCCATGGAAGAGGACCAGCGGAAGATGCGGGAGTCCTTCGCCCTCACGCTGGAGGCGCACAAGGGCTCCCAGCAGCGGCTGGTGCTGCTGGGGCTCGTCATGCTGGGCGTGCTCGTGGGGCTCTCCGTGTGGCTCGTCGCGCAGGTGGCCCAGCCGCTGCTGCGCCTGACGGAGGTGGCCTCGCGCATCGCCAAGGAAGGCGACCTCACCCAGGAGATCCGCATCCACTCCCAGGATGAAATCGGGCTGCTGGCCCAGAGCATCAACAGCCTGGTGGTCCGCCTGCGGACCATCCCCCTCACGCTCCGGGAGTCGCTGAAGGAGCTGGCGGGGAGCGTGGACGGGCTGTCGCACATCAGCCGCGAGCAGTCGCAGCACCTGGCGCGCCAGGCCTCGAGCCTGGAAGAGGCCACCGTGGCCATGCGGGATATCGGGGCCAGCTCCCGCGAGGCCTCACGGCAGGCGGGCACGGTGATGGCGGTGGCCAGCCGCGCCGAGGCGACGAGCCTGTCGGGGCAGGCCCGCCTGCGGCAGAGCGGCGAGGCGCTGGAGCACCTGCGCGCCCAGGTGGGCGAGCTGATGCCCACCATCGGCCGGCTCACGGAGAGCTCGAAGAAGGCGTCCGCCATCGTGGAGACGGTGAAGGACCTGGCGGACCAGTCCAACGTGCTGGCCATCAACGCCGCCATCGAGGCGGCGCGCTCCGGCGAGCATGGCCGGGGCTTCTCGGTGGTGGCCCGGGAGATGCGCTCGCTGTCCCAGCAGTCCATGCGCAGCACGCAGAGCATCGGCACCCTGCTGATGGAGATGAACGCCACGGTGCGCGCCGTCACGGAGTCCGTGGACGCCAGCCACCGGAAGATGGCGGATGGGATTGCCGAGGCCCTCTCCTCCGGCCAGAGCCTGCAGGAGCTGACCGAGGCCGTGCGCGACAGCAGCAGCTCCGCCCAGGACATCGTCAGCTCCGTCACCCAGCAGAACGCGGGCATCATGCAGATGACCTCGGTGGTGACGGACTTCTCGAAGATGATGAAGGAGAGCGTGCAGGCCAACCGGGACGTGGAGTCCGCCATCGAGCGGCTGAACCTCGCGTTCCAGGGCATCCAGGGGGTCGTCGGCGGCTTCCGGGTGTAGCCGCCCGCCCGGCGTCATCGGGTGGGGGCACCACCAGTTCCCGCTACACCGGGGCCGTCGCGGGCGGCCTGCCGCGTGGAATCAGCGCTTCGCGAGCACGGCCTCCAGGGCGCGGTAGCTCTGCTCGAGGCCCTCGGTCATCCCGGAGTCGAGCATTCCGTCGCGCTCCTCGGTGGTGTGGAACAGCGACGTCGTCACGAGCTTCGTCCGGCCGTCGCCCAGGTCCTCGAGCGTCATGCTGCTGATGACGACGTAGCCGGGCATCCCGTCCCACTCGAACGTCTGGACCAGCCGCTCGGGCGGCGTGACTTCCCGGAACCGTCCCTCGAAGCCGTGGACTCCGTCGGGCGCATGCTCGACGAAGCGCCAGTGTCCGCCACGCACGACTTCCAGGCGCTCGATGACGAGGCGGTTGCCGCGCCCCCACCACTGCGCGACGAGGGCCGGGTCCGTCATCGCCCGCCAGATGCGCTCCCTCGAGGCGTTGAACACCCGCTCCGTGCGGACCTCCCGGTCCGAGGGCGTGGTGACGGTGAGGGCAGGGGAGGGCTTCAGCGAGGGGCTGCTCATGGCTGCTTCTCCTTCGTCCGTTCGAGGAATTCACCGAGGCTGTCGAGCCGCGCTTCCAGCATCTGGCGGTAGGAGGCCACCCACGCCGCCACGTCCTCCAGCCGGTGCGGCCCGAGCCTGCACGTCCGCACGCGGCCGAGCTTCTCCGCTCCGGCAGCCGGGCCCGCGGGCCCTGCCTCCGTCGAGGGCTTCCGGTCAGCGGGGTGGGGCGGAAGGCGCGACAGGCCAGGGGTACACCCGCTCGAGGAAGCGCCGCGCCAGCGTCACTACCTCGTCGAGGTTCGTCTCCAGCGCCCAGTGTCCGCCGTCCAGCAGGTGGAGCTCCGCGTCAGGCAGGTCCCGCAGGTAGGCGCGGGCCGCTGCCTCGGGCATGAAGCCGTCCTGGGGCCCCCAGACGATGAGGGTGGGAGGGCGGTGCTCGCGCAGCCAGGCCTGGTAGCGGGGAAACCAGCCGAGGTTCTCTTTCAGCCCCTCCATCAGGCCGACCATGATTTCGCGGCGCTGGGGCGTCCGCATGAGAGGCCACGACAGGTTCCACAGGTCCGGAGGGATTCGCTCGACGAGGTGCTCGGCCACTTCACCGATGAACTCGTCCTGGAAGCCCTCCTCGCTGACCGCCTCGCTCAGCTTGCGGCGCCCCGCCGGTGACGGCTTCGCCCAGTACTCCTGGAGCGTCCTGTACCTGGGGCCCAGCGTGTCCTCGTAGATGTCCCCGTTCTGGATGATGAGCGCGGCCACCCGCTCGGGGGCCTTGATGGCCAGGCGCAGCCCGATTTGCGACCCGTAGTCGTGCAGGTAGAGCGCGTAGCGCGTGAGCCCCAGCGCTTGCGCGAACCGGTCCAGCAGGTCGGCGTAGCCGTCGAACGTGTAGTCGAAGTCGCTGGGCGGCGGCGTGTCGCTGTAGCCGAAGCCCGGGTAGTCCGGGGCGAGCAGGCGCCAGCGGTCCGCGAGCGCGGGCATGAAGGCGCGGAACTGGAAGGAGGAGCAGGGGTAGCCGTGCGGCAGCAAAATGACGGGCGCCCCTGGCGGGCCTGCCTCCCGATAGAAGACGCGGACCCCGTCGAGGTCGAGGCTCTTGTGCAGGACGGCTGGCATCGGGCACCTCCGCGAGTCCGGCGCCAAGTTATGGAGCCCTCGCGTCCCGGTCTCCGGCTGCGCGCATGGGGCCGCGCGCCCGGCTGTCCACCGACCGGCCGGCCCGCCCCTCAGCGGTCGGCGATGTCGTCGCTCTGCAGGTAGGGGGACGCCTCGACGAGCACGTCCGCCATCCAGCCCCTGTTGGCTCCGCGGCCGCTCTCGTCGCAGTCGCCGTCGGTGTGGATGCCCAGCAGGTAGCCCTGGCGGTTGAGCACGCCCGCGCCGGAGCTGCCGACCAGGGTGTCCAGGTCCGAGTAGTAGACGAGCCGGTTGCAGGCATCCAGGTACCTGCCTTCGGCGATGACCTTGGGCCGGCCCCGGGGATGCTGGATGATGGCCAGCTGCTCGGTGGCCCGGTTCGTCAGCCGCACGGGCGTGACGGCCGGAAGCGTGTCGAGCTCGATGAGCGCATAGTCGGGGTCGAGCGACTGCTCGATGACGGTGCCCTCGGTGACCAGCGGGTCGCCGTCGGGCGAGTCCTCGAAGTTGAAGACCAGCAGCGACCGGTCTCCGAGCCCGACGCAGTGGCCGGCGGTCAGCACCACCGGTCCTGCGCCCGCTTCAATCAGCGTTCCGGTACAGCGCCCGTCTATCAGGACGACTGCGTCTTCCCTGTCCTGGACGTCGGCGAAGCCGCCCCGGTAGCTGTTGATGGGGGTGAAGTCGAGCGTCGGGCCGCACTGCCACTGGCCGCGAACCTCCGCCGTCTGCGGCGTGCCGCAGACGGGGGGCTCCTCGGGCACCGCATCATCTCCACAGGCCAGGATGCCCAGGAGCGCGGTGCCCGCGAGAAACGGGCCCCACAGCGTCAGGAATGGACCGGGGGGCTGTCGTGCCATCTCTTAGTAGAGGTAGTTCAGCGCCGTGCGGTCGCTGCTGGTCCACTCGCCCGTCTCGGACGAGCGGAAGCAGGAGTTCATGATGGAGCCGCCCACGGTGGCCGTGCTCGGCGTGCCGGGGATGAGGATGGCGCCCACGCCCGCGGTGCCCTCGCTGCCACCGGAGCCGCAGCTGATGTTGCGGTTGTAGTAGTCCGAGTGACGGAAGCCGATGGCGTGGCCGAGCTCGTGGGTGATGACGTGCTCGTTCACGTCAGCGCTGTAGCTCTGCAGGCCGGTGCCGATGTTGATGGTGCCGTAGGGACGGCCACCCGACGGGAAGCCCGCGGAGCCGCCGGCGCCGGACATGGTCGTCGCGGTGATGTTCGCCGTGCAGCCGCTGCCGCCGCGCTGGAAGGTGATGCGCAGGCCCAGCGAGTTGTAGTTGGCGATGGCCGCGTCCAGGCCCGCGCTCAGGCGCGAGTAGCTGTTGAACGAGGACGTGGGGTTGACGCAGATGCGCGTCACGCTCGTGCCGACCGTGTTGGTCGTCCGGTACTGCTCCTGCGTCTCCACGGGAGACTGGAGCATCTCCTGCGACGCCTCGAGCGTCACGTGGGCGTCGAGGCCCACGTACACGTTGCCGTCGGCAACCATGATGTCGTTCTCCGGGAACCCGGCCTCGACCAGGTTGGAGATGATCTGCTCGTTCTCCGCATCCTTGGACTCGGCCTGCCCATCGGTACCGCAGCCGGCCAGCACCGCGCCACAGCTCACCGCGAGGACAGCCGCTCCCTTGAACATCTTCTGGAACTTGAGCATTGGAGATTTCCTCGTACAACCGACTGCGGGGGGATGCGCCGTCCGCCTGGCCTGCACCAGCCGCGGCACGACGCACCCTGGCCCTTGAGCAATTGATGGGCCAATCAACCCCACAAAGGGAAAAAACCGAACTCGATGCTTTGCCTGGAGTGTCGGCAGTCCAGGTTTCAGATCCGCCCCTGTAAATGAATATTACATTCAACTCCGCAAGCCAGCGTCACCGCTACGGATTCCTCCTGGAGCGGCGGGGCGTTGCGGAACCGCACAGTGATGTCTGGTTATCGGACACCGGCCCTGGGGTCTGAGCTACCCCCCGAAGCGGAGTGCGTCGACTTCCCCACAACGCACCGCGGCCGGATGAATTCATTCTCGGCGCAGCGCGCCAGGAGTTTCCTGGGAAACGTACGCGGCGGCGCGGGGCGTGAATACACTCCTGGTTTTCCAGGTCTCCATGCCAATGCGCCACTCCACCCTCCCCCTTGCCGCGCTGCTGGGCGCGGCCCTGTCGTTCCTCCCGGGCTGCGAGAGCACGAAGTCGAGCAGCCCTTCACCTTCTGACGCCCAGACGCGGGAGTCCGCCGTCATGCAGGACGCTGACGCCTGGAGGCGCGCCCGCGTGGGTGACCGGGTCACCTACGCCTTCTCGGCGACGCAGGGCCCCGAGCCCCGAGGCGGCGGCACCGCGCGCACCCTCGGCGGTCAGCTGACGCTGGAGGTGGTGGCCGTGCGGCAGCCCTGGGTCTGGGTGCGCGTGGCCTTCACCGATGAGGCCGGCAAGCCCCTGACGCAGCCGCGGCTCGCCCAGGACCTCCTGGTCCCCGTGCGCGCGGACACGACGCGCCCGCTCGACGTGCCCCATGGGGGCGAGGCCACCGCCGAGACGCCCTCCAGCGCGGGCCGCACCTGGGAGGCCATGCGCTACGTCAGCGACCAGCGCCCCGTGGACGGCCCCCTGCGCACGCGCGTCTACGCCAACGCGCCGGGCCCGCTCTACCTCACCCGCGGCCTGCTCGAGGCGAGCACGGAGGCGGCGGGCTTCCACATCCCGGGCGGCTTCAAGCTGACGCTGCGCGAGTTCCGCGAGGGCTCGGCCGACGCCAACGCCCCCGTGCCCGCGATGGACAGGCCCCTGGGACCGGGCGCGTACTACGAGCGGTTCGTGAACGTGGACTCCACGCCCGGTGTGCACCGCGTGTGCTTCACCGCCGAGCGCGGCTACCTCCTGCGCGCCGAGGGCCCCGTCGACGCCAACGCGGCTCCCTGCTCGGACTTCTCCCAGGCCGAGCCGGAGCCCCTCGAGGAGCTGCTGATGGGGCTGCCCTGGGAGGCGCTGGCCTCGGAGAAATCGCCTCCCAGCGCGGCCGCGTCTGCCATTCGTGGCACCTTCACCGCGGAGGGCCGCGGCGTGCCCGCCCTCACCGAGCAGAGCACGGAGAATGTGGAGGGCGTCCCGCGCGTCTTCTCGCAGACCTACGCGGCCGAGCCGTGGGCCCCGGCGCTCGCCGGCCTGCCCTACGAGGCGCGCTTCATGCCGCTCGCCAGCGGCACCGAGCGCGTGGTCGCCGGTGGCAAGCGTGAGTCCGAGGGCGGCACGCGGCTCGTGCGGTGGGGTGCGTGGCTCGCGGGGCCGCAGTGACGAGGTGAAGCGGCTGCGCGCGGAGGGAGCCGGCCTGTCCCGCCCGAGGTGGGCGCGGGCACGCTGGCCGCGTGCGGGGTGAGCCGGTAGTGTCCGCGCCGTGCTGGGAAGCTCAGGAGACACGCCGTGCTGACGTACCGACAGGGCCTGCTGTTCGTGCTCGGAGTCGTCGCCCTGTCGGGCTGCATTCCCGATGCCGTCGACGTCACGGGCAAGCTGTGCGGCCTGGAGCAGTCCTGCGGGCCGGGCTTCCACTGTCAGGCGGGACGCTGCGCGGAAGGTGACGAGCCGGCGCGCCCCACCAACCTCGTGCGCAACTCCGGCTTCGAGGGGGGCACGGACGGCTGGGAGACGACGGGGGTGCTGTCCACCGAGCCGCCGGGCTTCGCGGGCGCCCTCGCGGCGCGGCTCGTGGCGCGAGGGGGGGCGACACCGGTGACGCTCACCCCGCGCTCGCCGCCGCTCCTCGACTCCGAGGAGGACTTCTACTGCGCCTCGGCCTGGGTGCGCGGAGGCCCGGGGCGCACCGCCGTGCTCGAAATCCTCGATGGCTCCGACGTCGCGGACTCCGAGGAGCTCCCGCTGGACGACACCTGGCAGCAGGTGACGGTCTCCTCGCTGTTCCTGGAGAACAGCGTGGGGACCCTGCGCCTCGTCGTCCCCGCGGAGGGGGAGGCGCCCGTGTGGGTGGACGAGGTCGCGCTCTGGCGCACGGCCACCGTCGACTGTGAGAACGGCCCGTGAGCACGCCCCGCACCTCGCCGCTCACCGAGAAGACGGACCCCGATGCCCCGCCCCGGGCGCGGCTGTTCGTCATGGAGGGGCCGGACCGGGGGCGCACCGTCCTCGTCGAGGGCGGCACCGTGGTGGTGGGGACGCTGCCGTCCTGCCAGCTCGTGCTCTCGGACGACACCGTGTCCCGCCAGCACCTGAGCCTCGAGCTGCTCGGGACGCGCGCGCGGGTGAGGGACCTCGGCAGCCGCAACGGGACGCGCTACCTGGGCGCCCGGGTGGAGGTGGTGGAAGTGCCCCTGGGCGCCATCGTCTCCCTGGGCAGGACGCAGCTCGCGCTGCTCCCCGCGGACGCCAGTCCCGAGCGGCTCAGCGAGCGGACGGAGCTGGCGGGGCTGCTCGGGCGCTCGCTCGCGATGCGCCGGCTGTTCGCGGAGGTCGAGCGGGTCGCCCCCGTGGACGTGCCCGTCCTCATCCAGGGAGAGACGGGGTCGGGCAAGGAGGGCATCGCCAGGGCGCTGCATGTCCTGTCCGGGAGGACCGGGGCGCTGCACGCGTTCGACTGCGGCTCCGTCCCCCCGGCGCTGCTGCCGGGCCTGCTGTTCGGGCATGTGCGCGGCGCCTTCACGGGCGCGGTGGCCGACACGCCCGGCGCGCTCGAGGCCGCGCACGAAGGGACGCTCTTCCTCGACGAGGTGGCGGAGCTGCCGCTGGAGCTCCAGCCCGTCTTCCTGCGCGTGCTGGAGACGGGGCGCTTCTGCCGGCTGGGGGAGACGCGGGAGCGGAGCGTCCGCTTCCGGCTCGTCGCCGCCACGCACCGGGACCTCGCGGCGGCCATGAAGAAGGGCACCTTCCGGCCGGACCTCTACCACCGGCTGGCGAGCATCGTGCTGCGCGCGCCGCCCCTGAGAGACCGGCTGGACGACATCCCGCTGCTGGCCGAGCACTTCGCCCGCACCCTCGGCGCCTCGCTCCCGCTGTCACCCGCGAGCCTCGCCACGCTGAGCGCCTACTCCTGGCCCGGCAACGTGCGGGAGCTGCGCAACGCGGTGGAGCGGACCCTGACGCTGGGCGCGGAGGCCGCGTTGCCGGAGCTGGCGCCCGGCGTGGGCGTGGGCGTGAAGGAGGACTTCCACGCGACGCGGGAGCGGGTCCTCCAGGCCTTCGAGCGCAGCTACCTGGAGGCGCTGCTCGCCCGGCATCGCGGCTCGGCCTCCGCGGCCGCGCGGGAGGCGGGCCTCGCGCGCTCCTACTTCTATCGGCTGCTCAAGACGCACGGGCTCGCGCCCGGGCGCGGCAGGGGCTGAGCTAGGATGCGTGCGCCATGTGGCTTGCCGTGACACTGCTGGTGGTCCTGGGACAGGCCGCGCCGGCGAACCCCTATCTCGACCAGGCGCGGGCACGGTACGAGGCGCTGGACTTCTCCGAGACGCTGGCGCTGCTCCAGCTCGCCGAGCAGGTCCCCTCCAACACGCGCGCCCAGCGGCTGGACATCCTGGAGCTGAAGGCCCGCTGTGAGCTGGCGGAGGGACGACGCGCGGAGGCGGAGGCCAGCTACACGCGGATGCTCACGCTGGACCCGCGCGCCGAGCCTCCGGGAGACCTCTCGCCCAAGATTCTCGAGGCCTTCCAGGCCGTGAAGGCCCGGCTCTTCCCGGCGGACTACCTCGCCCTCAAGCAGCTCCCCTCGGCGGAGGGGCTGGTGCGCGTGGAGGTGGTGGACCCGTGGCGGCGCGTGGAGGCCGTGGTGCTGCGCTGGCGCGGCCCGCGCGAGACCGACTGGCGGCAGCTGCGCGCCGTTCCCGAGGAGGGGCTCTGCGTCTTCCAGCTCCCCGGAGACGGGCCGGGACCGGTGCGCTGGTATGTCGAGGCGCGAGGCCCGGAGGGAAGTGGGCTGGCCCGGCTCGGTGCTCCGGACGCACCCCACGTCTGGAACCGGGGGGGCGTCGTCGCGGAGTCCCTCCTCGCGCCCGTGCCCCCTCCGGAGGCCGAGCCCGCCACCTCGCCGGGCCTCCGCCGGAGGCTGGGCTGGGTGTCGCTGGGTGTGGCGGTCGCCGCGGGCCTGGGGGGCACCTGGCTGCAGGTGCGGTCCGGCGAGTCCCATGACGCCGCGGTGCGCGAGGCGTGGGCGGGGGACTCGCGGCGGCACTCGGAGCGGGCGCGCACGCAGGCGGGCTGGGCCACGGGGCTCTTCATCGGCGGCGGGGCGGCGGCGCTCGGCGGCGGTTATCTCCTCATATGGTGATGGCCGGACCCGCCATGCGGGGGCTGCGCGTGGGCCCCTATGAGCTGCTCTCGCGCATCGCGGCGGGAGGGATGGGCGAGGTGTTCATCGCCCGGCGAACGGGCCTGGCGAGCTTCGAGAAGCGCGTCGCGCTCAAGCTGCTGCTGCCCCACCTCTCCGAAGAGCCGGCGCTGGTGGAGCGCTTCCTGGAGGAAGCCCGCATCGCCGCGCGGATGGAGCACCCCCACGTCGTGCAGCTCTTCGACGCGGGTGAAGCGGACGGCCGCTACTACCTGGCGATGGCGCTCGTGGAGGGCGTGAGCCTGTCGCAGCTCCTCCGCGCGTGCCGTCGCGAGGGACGGCAGCTTCCGCTTCCCGTGGTGAGGGCGGTGGCCACCGGACTGTGCGAGGCGCTCGACTACGCGCACCAGCTCCGGGGGCCGGCGGGCGAGGACTTCCGCGTCGTCCACCGCGACGTCAGCCCGTCCAACGTCATGGTGTCCGCGCGGGGCAGCGTGCTGCTCGGTGACTTCGGCATCGCCCGGGTCCTCTCCAGTGCGGCGACGCGCAGCAGCCGCCCCTGGGGCAAGTACGCGTACATGCCTCCGGAGCAGCTGGACGCGACCATGCCCCTGGATGCGCGGGCGGACGTGTTCGCGGCGGCCGTCACGCTCTACCAGGCCTTCACCCTGAGCTCGCCGTTCCAGCGCGCGACGGATGCGGCCACCATGGACGCCATCCGCCACGAGACGCTGCCGGACGCCATGCTCCTCCGGCCGGACCTCACGGAGCGCATCCGCGACACGCTCCAGCAGGGGGCCTCCCGGGAGCGGGACTCGCGGCTGCCCTCGGCGCGGGCGCTCCTCGCGGGCTTGATGGATGGGCCGGTGGCCTCCCCAGCCGAGCTGGGCGCGCTCGTCGAGTCGCTGTGTGCCGCCGAGCTGGCCGTCTTCCGGCCGGCCGCGCTGACGTCGGGCACCCGCCCGACCCGGACCGGGCCTCCCGTCCAGGAGGCCGCGAATGATGGAGCCAGGGGCGTTGCCCCCCTGCCTGTGAAGGCGGAGCTGCGCCCCTCCCGACGCGCGAGGAGGAGGGTGCTCGCGCTGGCGGGCAGCGTGGCCGTGGGGGGCCTCGCGCTCGGGCTCTGGTCGCGCTTCTCGCAAGAGGCGGACGGGGAGCTCGCTCCTCCGGCGTCCTCCACGGCCGCTTCGCGCATCCCTCATGAAGGGGGCGCTGCTTCACCCGTGCCGGCTCCCACCGCGCCGCTCTCCCATCTGCACGAGTCGGGCGCTGCTTCACCCGCGCCGGTTTCCACCGGGTCGCTCCCCCCTCCGCCTGACGCCCAGGCGCGGGACCTGGCTCCGCTGAATCCCTCTTCCCCGCAGCCGGCCTCCGGGGACGACCGCGGGCGCTCACGGGCCACGGGTGCCCCTGGAAGGCGAGGACTCGCGCGGGCCGAGGCCCCCCAGCCGCTGTCGGGCACCGGCTTCCTGACGGTGGACGCGCGGCCGTGGGCGGTCATCTCGGTGGACGGCCGCGAGGTGGACCGGACGCCGCTGGCCCGCTACCCCCTTCCGGCGGGCCGGCACAGCGTCGTCTTCCACAACCCCGTCCTCGGGCGGACCGAGCAGCGCACGGTCCACATCGAGCCGGGAGGCGTCGTCACCCTGAGGGTGGACTTCGAGGCTGCGCGCTGAGGACGGGGCCCGAAGTGTCGTCAGCCGGGACAGTTGTCCCCTGGCAGGGGACAGTCCTCCCGGGTGCGTCCCGGAGGCCCGCGCGCCAACTCCGCGAGATGAGGCGCGTGTGGCGCCCAAGGGGATGCCGCCGACGGTGAGGGCACGGGGGCTGCACTGCGTTCCCGCACGTGCGCGCTGAAACGGCGTGCCACACCCAACGCAGCACCACCTCAACGGAGTTACCTCTTCATGAAGACGACGCTCATTGTCCTGTTCGCCGCGATGTCGCTCGCCCTGGGCCTCACCGCTTGTGGAGATGGCGATGCAGCCTGCTCGGCCGAGGAGTCGACGACGTGCACGAACAAGCAGATCGCGTGCGTTGACTCCTGTGGCTCCGGTGTCGAGGCGGGCTATTCCGCCTGCGTCGCGAGCTGCAATGTCAAGCTCTGCGACTGCCTCGATTCCTGCGGCAGCACCTGCGACAAGGACTAGCCAGAACCCTGGAGCACCCGGTGGGCCCCTGCCGGACCGGCGGGGGCCCGTCTCTTCGGGGCGGCAGGCGTGAATACTGCGGGGGAGCGGCCGTCAGGAGGCGCATCCACGACGATGTGGAGCCACTCCAACGCAGCACGCACATCCCATGACCATGTCCACCCTTCCCAAGCTCGCCGCGCTGTCGCTCGTCCTGTCCGCCCCCGCCGCCCTTGCCGATGATTCCGAGAAGGGCCCCGGGTTCTCCCTGGGGCTTCGCGCGGGTTACGGCGTGCCCTTCGGCAGCGCCGTCGGCGCGGAGAATGAGGGGAGCGAAGCCCCGGAGCTGAGCGACTCGGTGTCCGGCATGGTGCCGGTCCAGCTGGACGTGGGCTACTTCATCAACTCCAACCTCTACCTGGGTGGCTCGTTCCAATATGGCTTCGGGTTCCTGGCCGAGGACGAGGACTGCGATGGCGACAACGTGAGCTGCGGCGTGAGCCAGATGCGCTTCGGTGTGAACCTGGCCTACCACTTCGCCCCGCAGGCGAAGATCAACCCCTGGCTGGGCGTGGGCGCGGGCTACGAGACCCTCACCCTGTCCATCTCCGGTGAGGAGAATGGCGTGTCCGCCGAGGCCAGCAGCACCGCCAAGGGCTTCGAGTTCGTCAACGCCCAGGGCGGTGTCGACTTCAACGTCAGCGACACCGTCTCCGTGGGCCCCTTCGTCACGTACACCGTGGCGCAGTACTCGTCGACCACCATGCGCATCGACATCGAGGGCCTCCCCGGCGACGGCGAGGAAGAGGAGACGGAGGACATCGAGAACACGGCCATCCACTCCTGGCTGTACGGCGGCGTGCGGATGCAGGTGCGCTTCTAGTCGCTGAAAGTGCTGCCCGCGGCCCGCTCCGGACTTTCCGGGGCGGGCCGCTTCGCTTGTGCGCGACGAGGCGTCAGCCGAGCAGGCTGCGCACCACCTCTTCGGCGAGCCGCGTGCCGCGCCCACGGCGCATCAGCAGCCGGTAGGTCACCGGGGGCAGGCCGCGCACGGCGAGGCGTGCGAGGTCCGGGGTGGCCACCACGTCGTTGATGATGCCCACCCCCACGCCCAGGGCCGCGAGCCGGCAGACCGCCTCCCAGCCCGTCACCTCCGCCGCGACCTCGAGTGCCCGGCCCCGCGCCGCGGCGGCATCCTCCAGCGTGGCGCGCAGGGCGCGGCCGAGTGGAGGCACCAGGAGCCGGTGCTCGAGCAGGGCCCCCACCTCCACCGCCCGCCCCGCCCGCGCCAGCTGGTGCTGCCGCGAGGCCACGGCCAGCAGCGCGGCGGTGACGAGGGGTTGCGAGCGCAGGCCCGGAGGGCTGGATGCGGGGCCGGCCACCACCGCGAGGTGCGCCGAGCCGCGCTCCACCGCGGCGACCGCGGCGGGCCCATCCAGCACGAGGAAGGAGAGCGTCCCGGCCCGCTCGCGGAGGAATGGGGCGATGCGCTCGGCCACCACGTGCACCAGCGCTCCCTCGCCACAGGCGAGCACCACCCGCTCCTCCGCCTGGCCCTGTCGCAGCTCCACGCGCAGGGCCCGCTCCCGCTCGAGCACATCGCGCGCCCAGGCGAGCACGCGCGCTCCATCCGGGGTGAGCTGGAGGCGCCGGCCCTGGCGCTCGTAGAGGGCGGTCTCCAGCGCCTTCGCCACCCCCTGCAGCCGCGCATGCATCGCCGGCTGGGACAGCCCGATGGTGCGCCCCGCGAGCGTCAGGTTGCAGCCAGCCTCCGCGAACGCCACCAGGGCGCGAAGCCCATCCGTGTCCATGAGTGGAACTATCCATGGGTTCGATAGTTGGAGGGAAGTACCGATTCGTGCTCGGGGACGGTGCCGGGTAGTGTTCCTCGCGTCAGAAAGGAAGAACACTCATGGCCACCGCACGCCGCTCGGAGAAGGAACTCCAGGCACTCGCCAAGAAGTCGAAGAAGCTGTCCTGGTTGCTGCGTCATGGCGCCCGGGAGATGGGCCTTGCCATGGACACCGCGGGCTTCGCCCACATCGGCGAGGTGCTGCGGATGACGGGGCTGTCTCGCGACGAGCTCGACGAGGTGGTCGCGGAGAACAACAAGTCCCGCTTCGAGGTGCGGGGCAAGCAGGTGCGCGCCGTGCAGGGCCACTCGCAGGAGGGCACCCCCGTGACGCTCGACGGGCTGGAGCGCAGCTGGGACGAGGTGTCCGGAGACGCCACCCTCTACCACGGCACGTCCGTGGCCGCCGCGCGCGCCATCCTCTCCGGGGAGGGCGTTCATT
Organism: Pyxidicoccus xibeiensis; assembly: GCF_024198175.1. Taxonomy (NCBI): domain Bacteria; kingdom Pseudomonadati; phylum Myxococcota; class Myxococcia; order Myxococcales; family Myxococcaceae; genus Pyxidicoccus; species Pyxidicoccus xibeiensis. Next base: position 137,343 of record NZ_JAJVKV010000003.1, on the reverse strand, counting down.
CCGCGGCGCGCACCCACGTCCACCTGGCCGCCACGGTGGACTCGAAGGTGGGCAAGCGGGCCGGCGTGGACGTGCTGCTGGTCATCTCCCCCGAGCGCCTCCGGGCCTCCGGGCTGCGCGTCTTCCGGGCCCCCAACGGAGTCCTGCTCGCGCGCTCCATCCCCGCCGCCGCCATCGTGGACGTGGTGGCGTGCAATGGCCCGGGGCGCTCCGCGCTGGCGGAGCTGAAGGGCCGGGTGGAGAAGGAGGCGGGAGCCTTCACCGCTTGAAGCCCTGGGCTTTCCAACATCAACTTCCGTGAAGGCCGGGGCCCGCCTATTCATGACCCATGCCCGCTGGCCCGGTAGCAGCGGGGCTGTCCACACCCGCAGCTCGAGACAGGAACGCCGACCATGATCTATTCAACCGCGACCGTGCCCGTGAACCCCGCGGGCGAGCTCCCGCTCACCCGCGACCAGCTCTGGCGGGGACTCGTCCTCAAGGCGCGTGATGCGAGGCTGTTCCTGCCGCCCGGCGTCTGCACGAGGTGCGAGGTGGTCGCCGACGGTGAGGAGGTCATCATCCGCGAGGCCACCATCCTGGGCGACGACGTGAAGGAGATCATCACCTTCGAGCCCCGGACCAAGGTGTCCTTCCACCAGTTCAAGGGGCCGCGCGAGGGCGTCATCGTCAACGAGGTGCTCGAAGCCGCCGATGGCTCGCTGCACCTGAAGTTCTACTGCCTGCTGGGCCTGAGGAACGCGGAGCCGGGGAGCGAGCAGGAGCGGAAGGAGCAGGCCACGATGGACAGCGAGGAGCGCGGCTACAAGCAGGCCCTGCTCTCGACGCTGGCGCGGACCCGGGCGCTCGTGCAGGAAGGCCGCATCTGAGCACTGCCACCCGGGGCGCTTGACTCTCCCCCAGGGGGAGACCGCCACCCTCCGCGCATGTCATCCAGACAGCGGTCGCGGAGGAACATCATGGTGGTGGCACTGGGCGCACTCGTCCTGCTCGTGGGCGTGGCAGCGGGGGCGTGGTGGTGGATGGGGCGCGGGCTCTTCCAGCCGGGCACGGTGGAGCAGACGCTGGCCTCGCGAGGGGAGACGCTGGAGGTGCCCTCCGGACAGCGGCCCGACGCACCCCGCTGGCAGGTGGCGCCGGGCGTGGAGCTGCACCATGTGGCCGTGGGCCAGGGCCGGGACGTCGTCGTCGTGCATGGCGGCCCGGGAGTGCCTCCCGCGGCACCGTGGCGCGCGGCCGCCCTCACCGGTGATGCGCTGCGCTGGCACTTCTATGACCAGCGCGGCTGCGGCGCGTCCTCCCGTCCTCTCACCCGCGCTCCAGCGGACGGAACGTGGAAGGCCATGCAGGAAGTGGAGGCGCGACTGGGGCTCGCCGAGCAGCTGGCGGACCTGGAGCGCATCCGGCGCCTGCTCGGCAAGGAGCGCCTGACGCTGGTGGGGCACTCGTTCGGGGCGCTGGTGGCCGCGCTCTATGCGGCCGAGTGGCCGGAGCGGGTGGAGGCCCTCGTGCTCGTGGCGCCCGCGCCCCTGGTGACGATGCCCGCGGGGGACGGAGACCTCTTCACCCAGGTCGGTGCGCGGTTGGACCCGGAGGGACGGCGAGCGATGGAGGCGTGGCTGGCGCACACCCTGGACTTCGCCGCGCGCCTGAAGGAGGACGAGGCCACGCTGGCCGGGCACTTCGAGCGCTTCGGTCTCCTCTACACCCAGGCCGTGCGCAAGGAGCGCCCCGGTGCACGGCTGCCCGAGTCCGGCAGGCCGGGAGGGCTGCTGTCCCTGGGGCTCTACCTCAGCCTGGGACGCCACCACGACTGGAGCGCCTGGCTCGGCCGGGTGCGTGCGCCCACCCTCGTCATCCACGGCGCCGAGGACCTGCAGCCGCGTGCCGCCACCGCGCGCGTGGTAGAAGCCCTGCCTCACGCGCAGTTGGTGGAGCTGGCGGGCACCGGGCACTTCCCCTTCGAGGAGCAGCCCGAGGCCTTCGCCACCACCTTGCGCGCCTTTCTCGATGAGGTGAAGCCGTGAGCGGATTGCTGTACGCCATCGGCGAGGTGTCGCGAATCACCGGCCTGAGCGTGAAGGCGCTGCGCCTCTACCAGGAGAAGGGGCTGCTGTTGCCCTCGCGCGTGGACTCCTCCTCGGGCTACCGCTACTACACCGAGCGCGATATCGCCCAGGCCCATACCCTGCGCGCGCTGCGCGACCTGCTGCTGTCGCTGGAGGAGATTCGCGGGGTGCTCGAGGAGCTGGAGCAGGGCGCGGCCCTGGTCGAGCAGCTCGCGAGGGTGCGCGCCCGGCTCGCCGATGAAGCGGCCAGCGCTCAGCGGTCGGTGCTGGCGCTGGACACGCTGCTGCGGCATCAGCAACAGGCGGAGGCGTACCTGCGCGCGCCTCCGCCACTGCAGGAGCGGTGGCTTCCCGGAGTGCGGGCCGCCGTGCACCGGGCCCGGGGGCGCTACTCGGACGCGTCGGTGTTCTTCCCGCGCCTGTTCGCCGCGTGCGGCCCGCACGTGGCCGGTGCGCCCTTCTGCCTCTACCACGAGGCGGAGTACCGCGAGGACGATGCGGATATCTCCTGGTGCGTGCCCCTGGCTCCCGGAGCCCGGCCCGAGGGCGTCCACGTGGAGGAGCTGCCGGAAGTACAGGCGGCCACGCTCGTCCATACCGGGCCACCCGACTCGGTGGGCCCCTCCTGGGCGCGGCTCTTCGCCCACCTCCATGCGCACGAGCGCGTCGCGGCCGTGCCCCTGCGCGAGACCTTCCTGCGCGTGGGCACGACGGACGCGGCCTCCTCCTCCACCTGGCTCACCGAGCTCGCGCTGGCCTGGGAAGAGCCGGGGGCACGGCCGCGCCCTTGATGGCGGGTGGATGCAAAGATGGCGCGACGCCAGCGACTCCTGGCGTCACTTCGCGCGTTCGGCCTTCAGCTCCGCCTTCTCGTCCACGACCTCGCCGACCTTGAGCACCTCGTATTGAGGGAGGTCGTCGGGGAATGGCGGCGTCTCGCCGTAGCGCCCCTCGAGCCAGAGCGCGCAGCGCCTCGCCTCCCGGCCGCACTTCTGCGCGATTCGCTCGTCCAGGGGTACGCCCAGTGCCAGGTCCGTCACCCGCAGCTCGACGTCCCCGACGCGTGAGCGCTCGAAGCGGTGGCCCGGCTCCCCGAGCTCGATGACGACAGGCAGCCGGAGACGCTCACCCCGGTGGGCCTCGAGCCAGGTCTTGAGGCCCGGCGTGTCGGTGACCGGCGGCCCCGGCTCGAACTCGAAGACCGGCTCCGGGTCACCCTTGCGCAGGGGGCGTCGTCCTTCAGGAGTCCCGTCGTTTCCCATCCTCAGTCCCTCACTGGAAGTCGCGCAGCTGCACAGCAACAAGGCGAGCGTGGCGGCTCGAATCATGGATTGCCTCCGAGCCGCATCCTCTCACCGTTCGTCCTCGGGTGCTGACGATACGCTCGGGACTCAGTCGCGGCATGGGCTGCATGCCCGCGTCAGAGGGAGTCGAGGAAGGCCACCAGCGCATCGCGCTCCGCTTGCGTCAGGTGCCGCACGGCCTCACGCGCGGCCTCGGCCTCACCGCCGTGCCAGAGGATGGCCTCCAGGGGTGAGCGTGCCCGGCCATCATGCAGCAGGCGGGTGTGCCCGTTCACCGCCCGCGTGCGGCCCAGGCCCCACAGCGGCGGCGTGCGCCACTCCCGGCCGGTGGCGAGGAAGTCCTCGCGCCCGTCCGCCAGGGCCTCGCCCAGGTCGTGCAGCAGCCCGTCCGTGTACGGCCAGATGCGCTGGCCGGAAAGCTCCGGGTAGCCGGCCAGCGTGCCCGTGGTGAGCGACGGCCGATGACAGCGCGCGCAGCCCACGCGGTGGAAGACGGCCTTGCCCGCGAGGACCTCCGGTGCGTCCACTCGCTCGCGCCCGGGAACCGCCAGCGTGTGCGAGTAGAAGTCCAGCGCGCGGGACTGCCGCTCGCTCACCTCGGGGGCGCCGCCCGTGGGCGCCGCCCGGCACGCGGCCTGGACCTCCATGCAGCCTTCGTCCGCGAACAGCGGCGAGGTGAGGCCCATGTCGCCCAGCAGCGCGGCGGAGTTCTGGTGCTCCAGGTCCGGCTGGTTGGCCTTCCACCCGAAGCGCCCCAGCACCGCGCGGCCCTCACGCCGGCTCCAGACGCGGTTGGGCCGGCCGGAGATGCCATCGCCATCGGCGTCGTCCGGGTCCGCCCACTCCAGCCAGGTCGACTCGGGCACGGCCGCCAGGAGGCCCAGGCCCATCATGGGCTGGGCGACGCGGGCCGACGTGCGCGTGCCCGGTGCCAGCGGGCCGTGTGCCAGTTCCGTGAGCAGCAGCTCCGGCGCGGCGAGCGAGTAGGGCACGCCGTCCGCGAAGGTGCCGGGGACCTCCGTCCACCGCATGCGCGCCTGGCCCTCGGCGGGCACACCGGGGATGCCGCGGGGCTGGAGCTGGTCTCCGTACGTGGGCTCGGGGACGGGTGCGCCGTGCGCGTCCACACCGGGCACGGACAGGCGCACCAGCAGGGTGTCGGCGACCTCTCCCTCCTCGGGTGGGCGGCCCCGGCCGCTGCCCACGTGGCAGGCGACGCAGGAGACGGAGTGGAACAGCGGGCCCAGCCCGTCCCGCTCCGCACGGGAGGCGCTGGGGGCCGGCAGCCAGTCCGCCTCGAAGACGGCCTCGCCGATGAAGAACTCCGCGCGGCGCTCCAGCGTGAGGTTGGCGGCCGGGCGCTTGAAGGCGGTGACAGCGCCCGGGGTGGCCACGGTGGTGGCGCCGCCGGGACGGTCCTCGCCGTCCTCCACCACGTCATGGCGCGGCGGAGGGGGAGGGGGCGGCGGTGGTGCTTCGGGGCCGGCGTCGGGAGTCGGTGGCTCGACGAAGGGCGGTGTGCCCTCCGCGCCACTGCACGCGGCGAGGCCGAGCGACCAGAGCAGGGCGGTCAGGGCGCGACGCTGCCTCACGGCAAGGGCACCGAGATGGGATTCGTGTACGACCACCGGTCGATGACGGCGTCGGGGCCCAGCGAGCCGTTGAGGTTCCACCCCCACCCGTACAGCGAGCCGTCACCGCGCAGGGCGAGCACGTGCGTGGCGCCCATGCCCATGGTGGCCACGGGGTTCACCTGGGTGGAGACGGGTGTGGGCTCGGACCGGTCGACGTTGTCACCGACGCACAGCTGCCCGTTGAAGTTCTGCCCCCAGCCCACCAGCGAGCCGTCCGCTCGCCGGGCGAAGCTGAAGTTGCCGTTGGCGAAGACGGCCTGCGCGTCCGTGAGGCCCTTCACCTTCGCCGGCGTCGCCACGGGGTCGCCCTTCTCGCCCGTGCCGAGCTGCCCGCTGCCGTTCAGCCCCCACGAGGAGACGCTGCCGTCCGCATGCAGCGCCAGCACATGGTCCCTCCCGTTGGCGAGGTCGACGACGTCCACCAGCCCGGGCACCTGCGCGGGCGTGGCGTGGGCATCCGGGTCCACGCTCCCCGCGCCCAGGTTGCCGTAGGTGTTGCGGCCCCAGAGCCAGACGGTGCCGTCGCGCTTCAGCGCCGCCGAGTGCATCGAGCCGGCGATGAGCTTCACCACGTCCGTCAGCCCCTGCACGGCCACCGGGTAGTCCCGCGACTCGACGGTGCCGTCGCCGAGCTGCCCGTTGGTGTTGTCACCGAAGGCGCGCACCGAGCCGTCCTCCAGCAGCACCAGCGAGTGCCGGTAGCCGGGCGCCACGGCCACCACGCCCTCCAGTCCGGGCACCCGGGAAGGCGCGCGGCGCGGGGTGACGTCCGGGGTGTGCGGCTCGCCCGTGACGGGAGGCGTGCCCAGGCCGAGCTGCCCGTCCGCGTTCTCCCCCCACGTCCACACCGTGCCGTCCGAGCGCAGCGCCACCGCGAAGTTCTGGTTGAAGGCGATGGAGGCCACACCCTCGAGGCCGGGCACGGGCTGGGGCGCCTTCTGGTCCGCCGTCACCGCGTCGCCCAGGCCCAGCTGTCCGCGGTTGTTGCGGCCCCACGCGTAGACGCGCCCGCCGCGCAGCACGCCGCTGTGCAGCCCGCCCGCGGACGCGAGCCCTCCGAAGTGGAAGGCCACCGTGCTCACGCCCTCGTTGCCGCGCGCGTCCCGGGCGCGCAGCACGATTTGGTTGGGCCCGGGACGGGGCGTCAGCTCGAAGGCGAGGCTGCCGGTGGCATCCAGCCTGGAGGGCACCGGCTGCTCCTCGCCGCCGTTGTGCGCGTAGGACATGGACACCACGCCCTTGTCGTCCGTGACGAGGGCGTCCACGCGGACGCGGCGCACGCTCAGGGCCTGTCCCGCCACCGGCGACCGCACCAGCACCTGGGGCGCGGTGACATCCGGCGTGTAGCGCAGGCGCACCGTGCGCCAGTCGCGTCCTCCCACCGTGTCCTCCGCCTCCAGCCGCACCTCGCTCTCACCCTCGGGCAGGGTGACGTCCACGGTGAAGGCGTACTGGCCCCGCTGCGTCTCCGTGAAGGTGGCGACGTGCGGCTCACCCCCGCTCACCCGTGCCGTCAGCGAGGCCAGCCCCCCCGCGGTGCCCACCGTGCCGGACAGCCGCACCGAGGGCGCTTCGAAAGAGGCACCGGCCACCGGTGACAGCACCTGGATGGCCGGGGGCGCGGGCACGCCCGGCGAGGGCGTCACGTCCGTACCACAGGCGACGAGCCACAGCGCGAGCAGCGCAGGGCCGAGACGAAGGCATTTCATGGAACTCCCGGGGAATCTGAGATTGATTTGCAGATTCAGTTGGGCTGCGTCTTACCGTCCCGGGTGTAAGCATGCAAGGAGGGCGAGGCCTGCTGCGGCTTCGCCCAGGTCCAGGGACACGCGACCACGGGCCAGGCCCGTGGTGCCCGGGCGGCTCAAGGCGCCTGCGCGGGAACGCTGAGCAGTCCGCTCAAGGTCGGCGCACGACTGATGATGTAGCGACTGCCAATCGACTGGGGCCTCTTCGAGGGCGAGAACCCCTCCGAGACGATGGCCTCCACGCTGAAACGGTGGTGCCATCCTCGCTGCAGGCCTCCCGGCGGCACACGGACGGAGGTGGCACTGCCGTCCAGGTAGATGGACATGATGGAGCCGGGAATCACGTTCAGCACCCCTGGCTCGAACCACAGCAGCCTGACCAGATAGGCATCCGGAGCTCCGCTCCGAGGCGGCTGCCACGCGAGGACATGCGTGCCGGCTGCGAGCGTGCGCGGGCTGTAGGCCTCGGTCCCGTCCAGGGTGAGGGCGCGCGGAGGCTCGACGCGAGGTGTGAGCGGCCCGCTCGCAAGCTGGGAAGGCCGCTCCTGGATGGTGATGGTGGCCCACATGTTGAAGGGTGCTTCACCGGGAAGCTCGACGGGGACGTCGAAGCTCAGGGTGATCACGGCCAGCGCGCCCGGGAGGCGGCTCGAAGGATTTCCATAGACGAGCGTTCCCGAGACATCGGCGAACCCATCTGCGGCCATTCCCAGGGTAGCCAGCTCGCTTGAGGGACCCCGCTGACCCTCGATGGCCGGCTCGGGCGAAGCCGCCCGGAGGCCAAGATGGGCCGAGTTGGGGCTGGCCGTGGGGTGCACGGCTGCAGCGAGGGGCTCGAAGGCCGGGCGCCGCCAATCCAACGCGACTTCCTGCATGGGCAGCGGCAGGAGCTCCCCGGAGATGTTCAGGGGTTGGGAGCCGTCATGGGAGACCGGGGCCAGGTGATGGGCGCGGACCGCCGCGAGGTAGCGCTGGACGCCCCCGTCGGGCAATGGGCCCAGCTCGCGCGGAGAAGACTGCACCACGCGCATCCGGTCCCCGCGGGCCGCCTCGACCTGGGGCATGGTGGCGACGTCTGTCTCCTGGTACACGTGAGTGTCTCCCTCCCTCATGGAGAGGAACAAGAAGCTCGAACGGCTGCCCAGTTCATCGGAGATGAGGTCGAGCCGGGAGTACGGAGGGAGCCTTTGTGGCCCCTGAGGCGTGTCACTCCGCGCATGCCAGGGCTCGAGGCCGCCCAGGCTCAGCCGGGCCCACGACCCGTTCTCCGGATACTCGATGTCGTCCCGGAAGGTCTTGTTGTAACCCAGGTCCACCTGGCGTTCGCTGGTGACGACCCAGGTGAGCCCCTCCCTGAGGTAGTAGGTGACGCGGGGCACGTCCGGGAACACGTACTCGCCGGGCGCACCGGGCGCGCCGGGGATTTCGACGAAGGACTCGCCCTCCACCACGAAGAGCTCGAGGGAGTCCGGGGGAAAGACCCAGGGTTGCTCCTGGGGCGCGTCCCCCGTGAGGTCGCGGATGAGCCGCGTGACGCGCACCGCGTTGGGGCCCGGTGTTCCGCCGTCCGTCCCAGACGGGCCGCCGTCATTCCCGGCATCGACCGGCTCCGTCCCCGAGTCGCTGCCCGCATCCTCCACCCCTCCCGCGTCCGGTGCGGGTGCGGGCTCGGAGCCGGAGCAGCCCTGCACGGCGATGCACACGCACAGCGCGGTCAATATCAAACGCCAGGTCGGCATGGTTCCCCCTGTATGTCCTTACGCCCCGGCGCGAATGGGCCGCGGGTGCTTGGCTTCCTCAAGAGAAACGATACAGATTTCCTCCTCCGAGGTTTCAGGCAATCCGAATGGCATGCACGCCTCGCCCCTGGGGCTGGACGCACCCCCTCCATGCCTGTCCCGGGCTACGCGCGTGGACGGGGCTGGCGGCACCACTCGCTCCAGCTGCCCACGTACAGCGCCGCCCCGGGGAGGCCCGCGACCTCCATGGCCAGCAAGGTGTGGCAGGCGGTGACGCCCGAGCCGCAGTGCACGACGAGTCGCTCCGGCGCCACGTCTCCGAGCAGGGCCAGGTACTGGGCGCGCAGTGCCTCGGGCGACTTGAAGCGGCTTCCCTCCAGGTTCTCGGTGAAGGGCAGGTTCACCGCGCCCGGGATGTGGCCCGCGATGGGGTCCAGCGGCTCCGTCTCTCCCCGGTACCTCGGGCCGGCACGCACATCGACGACCCGCGCGTGGGGCTGGGAGCGCAGCGCGTCCACCGCGGTCGCATCCACGGTGGGCAGCTGCCAGGCGTCGGCGGGGTAGGGCCTCACTGCCATGGGCCGAGCCACCTCGGTGGACAGCTCCCAGCCCGCCGCCACCGCGGCCTGGAGTCCGCCGTCCAGCACCCGGACCGCGCGGTGGCCCAGGGCCCGGAGCATCCACCAGACCCGTGCCGCGGCATTGGCTCCCGACTTGTCGTCGTAGACCACCACCGGTGTCTCGGGGCCGATGCCCCAGGCGCCCACCTGGGCACGCCAGCGCTCCAGCGGCGGAAGGGGATGCCGGCCACCTCGGGCCGGGTCGGTGCCCGGCTCACTGGCGGTGCTCAGGTGGCGCTCGAGGTCGGCATGCAGCGCGCCTCGCAGGTGCCCGGCCGCGTAGACGTCGGCACCGGTGCGGGCATCGAGGAGGACGGCGCCTGGCAGGGCGTCGGGCCCGGCATGCGGGTCGAGAAGGGGAGGGTGCATGTCCCCAGCATCGCGCAGCTCCCCTCCGGGTGGACGCGGATTTGGAGGTTCGCCGCGGACACCTGAGCGGTGCCGCTACGACGCTGGCGGCACCGCGGGCCTGAGCCGGGAGAGGTTCCTCACCACGAGGTAGGCGAGGAAGGGCAGCAGGCTGAACAGCGGGGCAGGTCGCCACCGTGGGCGAAGAGGGCGAACGCCGCATCGAACCGGGCCTCCCCCGTGCGCACGCGCGGCACGGGGGGCAGCGGCCCCAGGAGCGGCTCGACGAGGTCGGAGGGCACCACCAGCAGCCCGTCACCGGGGAGCGGCACCCTCAGCAGGGAGATGCTCCCGGTCCCCACCTGCTCGGGGTCCGCGCCGGGAGGATTCCCGTCCTCGACGAAGCCCCGCAGCTCCGCGTCCGAGTCTTCAAGCGGCCGCGCGACCCAGCGGAACGTCTCGCTGTCCTCGAGCTTGACGCCATGCCGGGCGAACACCGCCCGGGTGTCGCGCAGCCAGTCGCGCCACCGTCCCTGCCGGAGCACCGCCACGACCAGCAGCGCGCCGATGAGGATGAAACACCCGACTCGCGTCAGTTCGACCGCATCCATGCCTGATTCCATGTCCGGGGGCGCACCCTAACAAGGACGTCCCACCCTGCCTGGGAGCGCGTGGACCTCGCGCCTGCTCAGGTCCGAGCATAGGGTGCCGGGCATGACGGAGGTGGTGCGAATGAACTCCACCAGGAGTCAATCGGAGCGCGGGGATGCCATGGAGGGCGCCGTCTTCCTATTTCGGACCAAGCGCCATGAGTACCTCAGCAACTCCGTCCGCGTGCTGCGGGTTCTCCTGGGCCACCGTGCGGAAGCCACACTTCTCGAGGACGCGGGTCGACCCGACGTTGTGGACAGCGACCCACGCATGGAGCGGACGAATCGGCTCGAGCACGAGGAACTCCGAGAGCGCCCGTGTCGCGATGCCCTTGCCCCAGTGCTCGCGACCCATCCAATAGGCGACGAGGCGCTGGCCGTCCTGTTCCCAACTGCCGATGTACCCAGCGACCAGGCCGCCAACAACGATGGTGCGGGTCACGTTCTCGGGGCGGAGAACCTTCGTGCGCCAGTGGGTCAGGAAGGCATCGCGTTCCCGCGACGGGAATGCGGCCATGCGCAGCGCGACTGCGTCCCGTTGGTGCTCGAAGAAGATCGGGAGGTCTTCATCTGTAACGTTGCGCAGGATCACCAAGAGAGCCGTCTCCGCGAGCCGAGTGACGAGCCGACTCTAGCCCGCGTCCCACGCCGAGGTCGATGCTGCCACGACGCACACCTCGGCTGGGAACCGGCCTGCGTCCTGCGGGCCTGGCCTTGACGGACCTACCGGAAGCAGGTCAGGGCGCCAGCTTCAGCAGCAGCAGGTCCGTGCTTCCTTGCGACGTGTAGAGCGTTCCGTCCACCTGGCAGCTTCCTTCGAGGCGGTTGACTGCATCCGGAATGCCGGGCGTGTGGTGTCGGACGGTCAACTGCGCCCGCGGTCCCAGGCGCAGCCGAGGCGAAACCCGTTCACTGGTTGTGAAGCGCGGCGCTCCTTCAAGTCGCAAGAGACTCCCTGCGTTATCGATTCGCCGTCACCGTTGCAGCCGAGCGACCGGGCCGCGCCCCTGCTCGCCGCGCGGGGGGGGGGGCGGCCCCTCAGGCCCGGGCCCGCAGCAGCTTCCCGAAGCCGCGCTCGCGGCCCAGCGCTGGCGACACCGCGCCCTCGCTCACCGCCTCGCGCCCGGAGATGAGCACCGCCTTCACCGCGGCGTCATTGCGACGCACCAGCCGGACGAAGCCTCCGAAGTTCTCCATGGGCGCCTCGGCGATTTCATCCAGCTTCGCATCGAGCCCCTCGGGGTTGATGACGGTGAGGTCCGCGCGGCGCCCCTCGGCGAGCACTCCGGCATCCAGGCCGAACCACTCGCCAATCTCCCCGGTGAGCCGGTGCACGGCACGCTCCACGGACATGAAGGGCTCGCCGCGCTTCTCCGCCTCGCGCACCAGCCGCAGCAGCCGCAGCGGGAAGTTGTAGTGGGCCATGTTGCGAAGGTGCGCGCCGGCGTCGGAGAAGCCCACGAGGATGTCCGGGTGCTGGCAGATGCGCTCCAGCTCCTCGCGCCGGTCATTGGCCATCACCGTGTACCAGCGCAGCGCGTCTCCATGCGTGGCGGCCAGGTCCAGGAAGACATCCACCGCGTGCCGGCCCTGCTCGCGCGCCACCTGCGCGAAGGACTTCCCCACCACGCTGGCGTCCGGGCACTGGAGGATGAGCGACTCGTTGAAGTCGCGGTGGAAGGCGCGCGGGAGGAAGCGGTTGGTCCACTGGCTCCGGAAGCGCTCACGGTACGCCGCGTCCTTCAGCAGCTCCGAGCGTGACACGGCATCCTGGAGGTGCAGGGCCGCCGCGCCCGCGCCGAACTCCTCGAAGACGACCAGGTCGATGCCTTCCGCCCACAGGTCGAACACCTCCGGCAGCGCCTGCCACCGGAAGTCCGCGCCCAGCAGCGTGTTGGCGAAGCGCGACATGGCGCCGATGAGGCGGTGGATGCCCCGGCTGGAGCGCGCGTCCATCATCGAGATGACCGACGTCTTCAGCGCCCGCCGCCCCAGGCCCGCGCTCTCCAGGAGGAAGAGCAGCACGTTCACCTTGGTGCTGACGTTGGGCACGCCCTGGAAGATGCGACCGCGCTCGCGCAGCAGCCGCGTGAGGCGGCGGTACTCGCTCCACCGCGCATAGGTGGAGGGCAGGGGACGGCTGCGGACATCGCGCGAGCCGCCCATCTTGTCCCACTTGAGCGTCATCACCGACAGGCCCAGGTAGCCCAGGTCCAGGCCCTCGCGGACCAGCGCCTCCATGCGGCGCAGCTCGTCCTCACCGGGACGGACGCTGTGCTCGAGGCTGCGGTGCAGGCCCATGACGTGCGCGCGCAGCGCCGAGTGCCCCAGGAACGACGCGACATGGGGCCCGAGCGGCAGCCCCTCGAGGTGCTCCATGTAGCCGCCCAGCGAGTCCCACTGCTTGCGCTCCTCCAGCAGCGCGCGCACGGTGTCGTAGGGAATGGCCTCCACGCGGCAGAACATGTCCGCCAGGTCTTCCGGAGTGCCCAGCGCGAGGCTGAGCGAGCAGCTGCCCATGACCACGGTGGTGACGCCGTGGCGGACGGACTCGGAGAGCGACGGCGCCAGCTCCACCTCCGCGTCGTAGTGCGTGTGGAAGTCGATGAAGCCTGGCGTCACCCAATGGCCGGTGGCGTCGATGACGCGCGTGTGGGGCGCGCGCGGAATGAGCGCCTCGGACAGCGTGGCCACGGTGCCCTCGCGGATGCCCACGTGGCAGCGGCGCGGCGCAGTCCCCAGCCCATCGAACACCAGTCCGTTCTCGACGATGAGGTCCATGGCCTCGAAGCCTACGCCCGTCGCCGCTCCTGCTTCCAACCCGGGGCCTCGCCACCCGACGCCGTAGGTCTCGTGCCCACCTGCTCGCGTGCTCCAGCTCGCTGCAGCTCTGTCGCGCTCTGTAGTGTCCTGATCAGCCCCGTGATTTCGCGTGGATCAGCGGACCCGGGGAGTAGACGGTTGCCTGAACGCGACACAGATCGCGCCGGCCTGGATCACCCACACAGCTCTGTCGTAGTGGAGGGCCGCGATCAGCTCACGCGCCCGACGCCCTTCCGTTCCTGGAAGGACGACAGGGCGCAACAGGCATGGGCAGTGCGTGACCTGGGTGTCTCGCGCACTGGCAAGCAGGGGATGCGGACACCCGAGAGCACCGGAAGTACGCAACGGGCCCGCGCCTCACGCGCGGGCCCATGGAGGCAGGGACCGTGAGCGGGTTGGACTGGGTTCAGGTCGACGTGGGCTTTCCCCTGAGCCTCGCCGTGGTGGGTGCCGCGCGCCTGCTGGGCATGGACCGGCGTGCATTCCTGGGCGCCATCGTGGAGCTGCAGATCTGGGCCGTGCAGGCCCTGCCCTCCGGACGCTTCGAACCCTTCGCCGCGTCCGCCGGACGTCCGCTGGACGCGTCCGCGGACACGTCCAGGGACACGTCCACGGACGAGGCCATCTGGCGTGAGGCGGTCGAGGGCGCCGTACGGTGGACGGGCGCCCCCGGAGCCTTCTGGGACACGCTGCTGCGCACCGGCATCCTCGTGCGTGAAGGGGACTCCGTCCGGCTCACGCTCTGCGACCGCTACGTGCAAGTCCTCGAAAAGAGGAGGAAGGAAGCCGAGCGAAAGCGCCGGGAGCGCGCCAACAAGGCCGCCGCCGCGTCCGGCGGACGTCCCGCGGACGCACCCGGGACATCCGCCGCTAGAAGGAAGAGGGAGAGGGAGAACGAGAAGAAGACTCTTTCTTCTGCAGCAGCAGCGATGGAGATCGAGCTCGGCATGTCCCCGGGACATCTCGCGCCCGTTCCCCCGCCACCTCCGGCGGACGAGGCACCGTCGGTGGACGGCGACCCCATCCAGCTCTCCCTCCACGGCACACATCTGGTGCCGGTGTCCCAGCCCTCCGTCGAGTCGGAGCCGGAAGCCCCGGCAGCGGCGGTGTCCCCCGGACAGGCGGAGGCCTTCTTCGAGCGCTTCCAGACCGAGCGCGCCCAGTCCTTCCGGGGCGTTCCTCGCGAGGACATGCCGGTGGTCTGGAAGGACTGGTACCGGCACGCCCTGGCGAAGGTGGGCGGCGACGAGGGCCGGCTGCTGTCGGCCTGCCGCGGCTACCTCCAGTCCGACTGGGGCCGCTCCCGCCAGCCGGCGGGCACGGCCGTGGCCTTCTGCTCACCGAAGGTGTGGGTGCGCTACGTCCCGCACGAGGCGAACGAGGCGCGTGAGGTCTCGGAGGGGGCCTCGCCGCCGTCCGTGGACGTGTCCACCCCGGCGGGACGCACGTGGCAGCAGTGCCTCATGCGGCTTCATGACCAGGGCAAGCGCTACGCGCTGCTGTGGCTCCAGAAGGCGCGTCCGGTGGATGTGCAGGACGGCTGTCTGATCCTGGCCGCGCCCGACGTCTACTTCCGCCAATGGGTGGAAGAGAACTACGGCCCGGTGGTGGAACAGCTCGTTCGCGACTGCGGCCTGCGGGGCGTGACCTGGCGCGTGGGCACGGGCGAGGAGCTGCCGCAGGCGGCGATGGGGCTCCCACGGTAGCCCGGCGTGGGAGACAGGCCGGGCCTCCAGGTGGGGCTGCCCTCACGGGGCGGAAGGCACCTCGCGAGGTTAAACTCCGCCAATGAACTCCAGCCCATCCAGCCGCTCGTCCGTCGTCGTGGCGGAGCTGGGGCCCACGAACACGGGGAAGACCTACCGTGCCATCGAGCGCATGCTCGAGCACGACTCGGGCATCATCGGCTTGCCGCTGCGCCTGCTCGCTCGTGAGGTGTACGACCGGGTGACCGCCCGGGTGGGGGAGGGGCGCGTCGCGCTGATGACGGGCGAGGAGAAGCGCCTGCCGCCGCGTCCCGACTACTGGATATGTACGGTCGAGGCGATGCCGACCGACAAGCAGGTCGACTTCCTCGCCGTGGATGAAATCCAGCTCGCGGCCCACCGGGAGCGCGGGCACGTCTTCACCGACCGGCTGCTCCATGCGCGGGGACGCCGGGAGACCTGGTTCCTGGGCGCGGACACGATGCGGCCGATGGTGCAGTCGCTCATCCCGCAGGTCTCGCTGAAGCGGGCCACGCGCCTGTCCCAGCTGCGCTATGCGGGGACGCGCTCCTTGAAGAGCCTGCCTCCGCGCTCGGCCGTGGTCGCGTTCTCCGCGGACCGCGTGTACGAGCTCGCCGAGTCGCTGCGCCGCCTCCGGGGCGGGGTGGCCGTGGTGCTGGGCGCGCTGTCCCCGAGGACGCGCAACGCCCAGGTGGCGATGTATCAGTCCGGCGAGGTCCAGTACCTCGTGGCCACCGACGCCATCGGCATGGGGCTGAACCTCGACCTCAACCACGTGGCCTTCGCGGCGCTCTCCAAGTACGACGGCGCCGAGCAGCGGGACCTCTTCCCGGACGAGCTGGCGCAGATCGCCGGCCGCGCGGGGCGCCACCTGAATGACGGCAGCTTCGGCACCCTGAACACGCTGCCCGAGCTGCATCCCCGGACGATTTCCGCCATCGAGTCACACCGGTTCCCTGCAGTGCGCAGCCTCATCTGGCGCAATGCCGCGCTCGACTTCTCCAGCCCGGAGGCCCTGCTGGACTCGCTGTCGCGGGCCCCGGGACACAGTGCCTTCGTCCGGGTGGAGCGCGCGGACGACTTCGACGCGCTCAAGGACCTCTCGCACGTCCCCGCCGTTCGGGACGTCGCCACCCACCGGGCCACGGTCGAGCTGCTGTGGCAGGTCTGCCAGATTCCGGACTTCCGCAAGGGGCTCTTCGGTCAGCACGTCGCGCTGCTGCGGGAGACCTTCCTCCAGCTCACCGCGGGGGACGGGAGGCTGGACGCTGACTGGCTGGCGAAGCAGGTGTCGCCGCTCGACGATGTCTCGGGAGACATCCACACGCTGATGGACCGGCTGGCGGCCATCCGCATCTGGACGTACATCAGCCATCGCTCGGGCTGGCTGCACGACGCGGAGCATTGGCAGGCGCGCACCCGCGGCATCGAGGACGCGCTGGGCGATGCCCTTCATGAGCGGCTGGTGGAGCGCTTCGTGCAGCGGGCGGCACGCAAGAGCGCCCGCCGCTTCGTGAGGGCCACGGCCCACCCGCCGCCCACGTCGGACAGTCCCTTCGCCAAGCTGGGGCTCCTGCTGGGAGAGGCGCCGCTCGGTGATGGCGGCACGATGACGGAGGAGCAGTTCGTCCAGCAGGTGGTCGACGCGACGCACGAGGCCTTCGAGGTGGATGCGTTGGGACGCATCTCGTTCGAGGGGCAGCCGCTGGCCCGGCTGGTTCGCGGCAAGGACCGGCGCTCGCCGCAGCTCGCGCTGGCTGAGCCGGAGGTGTGGACGGGAGGCGCGCGGCAGCGGCTCGAGCGCCGGCTGCTGGCACTGGCGAGAGACCTGGTCACCGAGGCGATGGGCGGCTTTCCGGCCGAGGCGCTCGCTGGCGCGGGGCGCTCCGCGGCGACGCGGGGGCTCGCCTACCGCCTCGCGGAGGGGCTGGGTGTGATTTCCCAGGGTGAGGCCCGCGAGCAGTGGCGGCTCCTGGACGAGGAGTCCCGGGAGCGCTTGAGGGCGCAAGGTGTCCGCGAGGGGCAGCGCTTCCTCTATGTCGCCGAAGCGCTCGCGCCGCATGCCCTGGAGAGGCGCTGCATGCTGACGGCGCTGTTCCACCAGAGACCTTCCCCCCAGGGGGTTCCGGGGGCGCCGGTGCTCGACGCCGTGGCGCTGGGCGGCCGGGAGGCGCGTGCCTTCGGCTACGAGGTGCTCGGTCCCGTGGCGCTGCGAATCGATATCGTCGAGCGGCTCAGCGAGGCGCTGCGCCACCCGCAGGGGGCGCGGCAGGCGCATGCGCTCATGCAGGAGCTGCAGCTGGAGAGCGGCGTTCGCACGCGCGTGCTGCGAGAGCTCGGGGGGCAGTCCGGCGGCGCTGCGTCGAAGAGGCGGCGGCGGAGAAGGCGGGGCGGGAATCCGCCGGGGACGGCGCCTGACAAGAGTGGAGCCGCGGCGCCACAGGCTCACGCTGGCGCGCACCCGAACCCGCGGAGGAGCGGCGCCGGGGAAGGCGGGCGCACCGGGGGCGGGCTGAAGCCTGAGTGAAGGGCTCCCTGAGCTGGAGGCTGCCCGGAAACAGCCGTCGACGGGCGATGCTCCGCCCGTCGACAGCAGCGAAGTGAATCAGGCGAGCACGGGCGCGGGGCCACAGCTACGGGGACCGCCGCGAACCTTGGTCTTGATCTTCATGTGTGTACTCCTGGTGTGTACTGCGTGAGCTCCTGCGCGCGCACAGGCAAGCCGGTCCGCGCGAGGAGTGCGAAAAGTAGAAGCACGACAGGTGGCCCGGTCAAGCACCGAGGCAGCAGGCCCCGTTCAATTGAATACGCCGCGACGCGTTGGCGTGTAGCGTCGCAGTGCTGGACGTCGTGCGCTCTGTTGACGACTACAGCCCGGTCACCCGGTCCGGAGGCGGCGAGAGCAGGCCCACCGCGCCGAGGTAGGCGGCGAGGTTCTCGAGGTCCTCCGGTCCGCCCAGGCGGTTCTGCCCCTGCGTGAACGTGGTGAAGAGGTCACCGCCGTCCGCGAGGAAGTTCAGCGTCCCGACCCGGTAGGTGGCCGCGAGGTCGAGCGGCACGCCATGCAGCTTCATGGAGCCCGGCACCACACGGCTGCCCTGGGGCCGGGTGGCGTCCCACTCATACGTGAAGCCGTGCGACACCCCCAGCGCCAGCATGGGGCGCGCGCCGCGCGCCGGCACCGGCTGGTACTGCTCCTCCAGAATCTGCCGAATCTGGTCGCCCGTCAGGTCCAGGCTTACCAGGAGGTTGCCGAACGGCAGCACCAGGTACGCCTCCTCGTAGGTGACCTCTCCCGGCTGCTCGCCATTGGTGATGGTGCCGGCGCGGAGGCTGGCCCGCACGCCGCCCACGTTGGTGAGGGCGAGCTGCGCGCCCCCCTTCGCCCCCTCGGTCCCGAACAGAATCGAGTCCGCGACGACATCCGCCATGGGCGTCTCGATGCCACGGTTGCCGCTCGCATCCCCGGTGATGTCGGCGCTGATGCGTCCCAGCACGCGCGCGGCGCGCGGCGCGGCCATGGCATTCCATTTGGTGATGATGGCGGTCTGGACCGGGTCCTTCGCCACCGTGCGCGTGACCAGGTGGTTGAACGCGGTGGTCCGCTCCGGGATGACGTTTCCGGAGGAGCGGTTGAGGACGAGGTTGAGCTCCGTCACGACCCGGCCGTACGAGGCCGCGCTCGTCACGGGGCGCGGCTGGCCGTCCGGACCGGGGATGCTGCAGATGTACGGCTCATGGGTGTGCCCGGTGATGAGTGCGTCAATCTCCGGGTCCAGCCGCGCGGCGATGTCAGCGACCGGCCCGGAGATGCCAGCGCATTCGTTGTAGGCCCCGGTCTGGAGCCCGCCCTCGTGCAGGAGGACGATGATGCTCTTCACGCCCTGGCGGACCAGCGCGCGCGCATAGAGATTGGCCGTCTCCACTTCGTCCAGGAAGTCCACCGTGGACACGCCGGCAGGCGAAACGAGCGTGTTCGTCGCCTCGAGCGTCATCCCGATGAACCCGACCTTGACCCCCTGGACGTCGCGCACCTCGTAGGCGGGCAGGAGCGTCATCCCATCGCGCTTCTGGACGACATTGGCCGAGAGCCAGCGGAACCGGGCACCGGGATAGGTGACGCCGGGCAGGAAGCATCCGGCCACGGGGTGGCAGCCGCCGTACTGCATCCGCAGCAGCTCCGTCGTCCCCTCGTCGAACTCGTGGTTGCCCACGCTGGACACATCCAGCTTCAGCGCGTCGAGCGCCTCCACCGCGGGCTCGTCCTGGAAGAGGCCGGAGATGAAGGTGGAGCCACCGATGAGGTCGCCCGCCGCCACCGTCAACGTGGAGCCCGGCGCGGACGCGCGCAGCTGCTGAAGCGTCGTCGCGAGGTACTCGACGCCGCCCACCGGGGTCTGGCTCGGGTCCTGCCTCCGGGACAGCGGCGGGTCGTCCGCCTTCAGGTGGCCGTGAAAGTCATTGAGCCCGAGCAGGCGCAATTGCACGTGTTTGTTTTGCGGTTGCTTGTGCTGCTCTTGCGCGTCGGCGCTCGGAACTCCCGCTGCGACGAGGAGGGATAGGGGGAGGCACCAACGCACGTAGGACCGACCGGAGGCGGGCATCAAGAGTCTCGTGGAGAGCAGGGAATGCGAATTTCTATTCGAGACGCCAAAGAAAAGTCAATGTGCAGGGTGGGAATGACAGGCATTGCTGAGGCATGTGCCACGGAGTGATGAGCACAGCCAGGCTGCCCTCGCACGTAGGGTGGGGCAGGGGGGCTTGGGCTTCCTGGCTGCTGCTGATAAAGCATCTTGTTTCATAGCCCCAACCCGCCTGTGCGGGCGCGTCGCACTCCACGTGCGGCGCCGGCCGGAGGCCTCTTGCTGCTGCCCCTCGTGCACCAGCTCGTCGAGCGACGAGCGACCGAACTTCCCTCCCATGTCGCGGTGAGCCAGGCAGGCAGCTCCCTTACCTATGCCGCCCTGAATGAGCGCGCGAACCGGCTGTCACATGCGTTGCTCGCGCGGGGCGTCGGGCCGGAATCCATCGTCGGCATCTGCCTCCCACGCAGCGTGGAGCTCGTGGTGTCCGTCCTGGGGGTTCTCAAGGCCGGAGCGGCCTGGCTTCCGCTGGAGCCGTCCACTCCGCCCGAGCGCCTGCGATACATGGCGACTTCCGCGGCGGTGGGCTGTGTCATCGGCACGGGGCCTGCCGTGGAGCGGCTCGCGTCGGCTGGCCTCCAGGTCCTCTCTCCCATGGGAGTGGAGCTCTCGTCGTTCCCGGCCGTGAATCCGGACGTGCGCGTCCTGCCGGAACACCTCGCCTACGTCATCCACACCTCGGGCTCCACGGGGCTGCCCAAGGGAGTCATGATCCCCCACCGCGCCCTGTCCGCCTTCACGCGGTATCACTGCGACACGTTCGCTTTGTCGCCCGAGGATTGCGTCGGGGTGATGGCCTCGCTCGGCTTCGACGCGTCGGTCATGTCCATCCTGCCCTCCCTGGCCGCGGGCGCGCGGCTGGAGCTGCCGGCGGACGAGGAGACCCGCCTGTCGCCCCGGACGCTGCAGGAGTGGCTGCTGGCCCGGGGCGTCACCTTCGTCTTCCTGCCCACCCCGCTCGCGGAGCGCGTGCTCCCGCTTCCCTGGCCCGAGGCCTGCGCCCTGCGCCTGTTGCTCACCGGCGGAGACCGGCTGCACGTGCGCCCCAGGCCCGGGCTGCCATTCCAGCTAGTGAATGGCTACGGCCCCGCCGAGTGCACCATCTACTGCACCTCGGGCATCGTCCCGCCTGGAGGCGCGTCGGGGGAGGAGCGCCTGCCGTCCATTGGCCGCCCCATCGACGGCACGGAGGTCCATGTCCTCGACCCGGAGCTGCGGCCCGTGGGCGCTGGGGAAACAGGGGAAGTCTTCATCGGAGGTCCGGGGCTCGCGCGTGGTTACGCGGGCGTACCGGACCTCACCGCCGAGCGCTTCATCCCCCATCCCTTCGCCCGCACCGGCGGCGAGCGCCTGTATCGCACGGGCGACCTCGGCCGCTGGTTGCCGGACGGCTCGCTCGAGTTCCACGGCCGTGCGGACCGGCAGGTGAAGGTCCGTGGCATCCGCGTCGAGCCCGCGGAAATCACCGCCGCGCTGCTGACCCATTCACACGTGGGGGCCGCGCATGTCCTGGCGCGGAGCACCGGAACCGGGGAGGAGGCTCGGGACGTCTCCTTCGTGGCGTGGTTCGCGCCCCGGGATGCGCGCGCTGTGCCCGGGACGGAGCAGCTCCGCGAGCACCTCCGGGCCTGGCTTCCCGAGGCCATGATGCCGCGGACGTTCGTCGTTGTGGACGCGCTCCCGCTCGGCCCCACCGGCAAGGTGGATGTCCAGGCGCTTCCCGCTCCGGCCGCCCACGCGCCCCGGAGCCGCCCCTACGTCGCGCCCCGCACGGAGCTGGAGCAGGGGCTCGCGCGGGTGTGGCAGGAGGTGCTGCGGCTGGAGCAGGTCGGCATCGAGGACGACTTCTTCGAGCTGGGAGGTCACTCCCTCCTCGCCACGCAGATCACCACCCGGATTGAAGACGCGCTGCACCTCTCCCTGTCCCTGCGGGAGCTCTTCGCCCACCCCCGTATCGCTTCGCTCTCCGAGGTGCTGGAGGCGAGACGTGCCGCTCCCGCGAAGGCTGCGCTGCCGCCCGTGGTCCGTGTCGCCGACCGCCAGCGGGCGCCGCTCTCCGTGCAGCAGGAGCAGGTCTGGTTCCTCCAGAAGCTGTCCCCCGACAGCATCTCCTATCAGGCCCAGACGACCCTCCGGGTGCTGGGCAGGCTGGACCTGGCGGTGCTCGAACGCGCGCTGACGGAAATCACCCGGCGCCACGAGCTGCTGCGGACCACCTACGAGGAGGCCGACGGCCGGCCGTGGCAGCGCGTCCTGCCGGTGACGCCGGTGCGGGTCCCCCTGCTGGACTTGAGCGGGCTGCCCGGGGACGCGCGCGAGCGCCAGCGGGAGGAGGCCATCCGCGAGGAGCTGCGGCGGCCCATCTCCCTCTTCGAGCCGCCGTTGGTCCGCTGGAGCGCCATCCGCCTGGCCCCGGACGAGCACGAGCTCGTCCTCGTCGAGCACCACGTCGTCCACGACGGTGCGTCCTTCTCCGTGCTGATGCGGGAGCTGGACGCGCTCTACAACGCCTATCTGCGAGGAGAGGAATCGCCGCTGCCGGAGCTGCCGGTGCAGTACGGCGACTTCGCCGCGTGGCAGCGCGCGGCGCTCGACTCACCGGCGATGAAGGCCCAGCTCACCTGGTGGCGCGAGCGGCTGGCCGGCGCGCCCGAGGTGCTTCCACTGCGCACGGACCGTCCGCGACCGCGCGTGCAGACCTTCAACGGTGACCTCCTCCGGCTGGAGCTTCCGCCCGCGCTGCCCGGCGCGCTGCGCACCTTCTGCCAGCAGGAAGGCGTCACCCTCTTCAACGCCCTCTTCGCCGCCTTCGCCACGCTGCTGCACCGCTACACCGGGGAGCGGGACCTGTGCATCGGCTCGGCCTTCGCCGCGAGGGCCGGCATCCGGAACGTCGAGAGCCTCATCGGCATGTTCGTCAATGCCGTCGTCCTGCGGTGTGACGTCTCCGGCGCGCCGTCGTTCCGGGAGCTGGTCCGCCAGGTGCGAGACCTCACCACGGCGGCGGCGGAGCACCAGGCGTATCCCTTCCTCAAGCTGGTCGAGGCCCTGGGCGTGAAGCGCGACCCCGGCCGCAACCCGCTCGTCCAGGCCATGTTCAGCTTCCACGACTCGGCCGTGCCCAGCCCCCAGCTCGGCGGCGCGTCCTGCACCATCTTCGAGCGCGGCAACGGCTCCTCGAAGGTGGACCTGGACGTCGTCGCCATTCCACATGCCGGACGGCACCTGGGAGACCCGGCGCGAGGCGATGCCCGCATCTCGCTCATCTGGGAATACAACCGGGACCTCTTCGACCGCGCGACGATGGAGCGGATGTCCACGCACTTCCTGCGGCTGCTCGAGGCGGCGGTGGCCAGCCCCGGCACGCCGGTGTCGCGCCTGCCGATGCTCACGGACGTGGAACGCCATGGCCTCCTGGTCGGGTGGAATGGCCCCGCCACGTCCACCACCGAGCCGCTGGTGCCCCAGCAGGTCCTGGAGCAGGCCCTGCGAACGCCCGACACGGTGGCCGTCCGTGACGACGCGGGGGCACTCACCTACGCGGAGCTGGTCCGGCGCGCGACGCTGCTGGCCGAGCACCTGCGCCAGCAGGAGGCGGACTCGGTCGTCGGCGTTTGCGCGCCCCGGGGCGCCGAGCTGGTGACGGCCGAGCTGGGCGTGATGCTGGCCGGCGCCGCCTTCCTGCCCCTGGACCCGGAGCACCCGGCGGAGCGGCTGGCGCTCATCCTCGCCGATGCCGGCGTCCGCCAGGTGGTCACCACCGGAGCGCTCTCCTCGCGGCTCCCCGCCACGCTGGCGCGGGTGTGCATCGAGGACTTCCGCGCTCCTGGTACGCCACGCGGCCACCTCTCCACCGCCGTGCGGCCCGACCAGCTGGCGTACGTCATGTACACCTCCGGCTCCACGGGCCGGCCCAAGGGGGTGATGGTGGAGCACGGCTCGCTGGCCCGGCTCGTCGGCTGGCATCGCCGCGCCTTCGGCCTGGAGGCGGGCAGTCGCACCACGCTCCTCTACTCTCCGGCCTTCGACCCGTCCGTGGCGGAGGTCTGGCCCGCGCTGACCGCCGGCGCCACGCTGCATGTCCCCGGACAGGACGTGCGCCTGTCTCCGGAGCGGCTCCAGGCCTGGCTCCTCTCCGAGCGCATCACCTTCACGGACCTGCCCACCGCGCTCGCCGAGCGACTGCTGGCCCTGCCATGGCCTGCTGCGTGTGAGCTGCGCACGGTGCTCGCGGGCGGAGACCGGCTCCATGTGCGTCCGGCGCCCGGGCTGCCCTGGCGGCTGTTCAACCAGTACGGCCCCACCGAGACCACCGTGACGGCCACCTCCGGCGAGGTCCTCCCCGGCGGCCCGGACGCGGCGCTGCCCGCCATCGGCCGGCCCATCGACGGGGCCACGGCGTATGTCCTGGATGCGGAGCTGCAGCCGGTGCCCCCAGGTGTCGCGGGCGAGCTGTACATCGGCGGCGCCGGGGTGACGCGGGGCTATCTGAACCGCCCCGACCTCACCGCCGCGTGCTTCATCCCCGACCCGTTCTCCTCGCGCCCGGGGGCGCGCCTGTACCGCACGGGCGACCGTGTCTGCTCCCGGCCGGACGGTGCGCTCGAGTTCCTGGGGCGCGTGGATGCGCAGGTGAAGCTGCGCGGCTTCCGCATCGAGCCGGCGGAGGTCTCCGCGCTGCTGCGCACGTCTCCCTGGCTCGCCGAGGCCCACGTCCGCGCCTGGAGTCCTCCGGGCGGAGAGCCGCGGCTGGTCGGCTACGTCGTCCCCCTTGCCGGCCAGGCCATGCCTTCTCCCGCGCGGCTGCGCGAGCACCTCGCCCGCGCGCTGCCGGCCTACATGATTCCCTCCGCCTGGGTGGAGCTGACGGCGCTGCCGCTCACCCACGGCGGCAAGGTGGATGAGCGGGCCCTGCCCGAGCCTGCCCCCGCGACGCAGGCCCCCCAGGTCCCGCTCGCGAGCGAGCTGGAGCGCCAGCTCGCCGGCCTCTGGTGCGAGACGTTGCGCCTGGAGCGGGTGGGCGCGGAGGACAACTTCTTCGACCTCGGCGGACACTCGCTGCTGCTGGCGCAGGTGCAGTACCTGCTCAAACGCCACCTGGGCCATGACGTGCCCATGGTGAAGCTGTTCGAGTTCCCCACCGTCCGGGCCCTCGCCGCGCATCTGCAGGGGCAGGACGATGGCGGAGAGGCGGCGGCCGCACAGGCGCAGCGCCAGGAGCAGCGGCGCAGTGGACGCGAGCGCCTGCTGAGCCGCCGGGAACGGCTGGCCACGAGCAGCACCCGGGAGGAAGCGGAATGAGTGCCTCCCTGGAACTGGAGGAGGAGGACCGCTCCGCGCACCTCGCCGTGGTGGGCCTGGCGTGCCGGTTCCCCGGTGCCGCCAACGCCGCGGAGTTCTGGTCCAACCTGGCGCGCGGCGTCGAGTCCATCACCTTCTTCGGCCCGGATGGCCTTCCCTGCGAGCAGCCGCCTGGTGAGCGCACCGTGGGTGAGGAGGTGCCCGCCTTCGGCCTGGTGGCGGAGGCGGACGGATTCGACGCGGCGGCCTTCGGCTGCTCGCCGCTGGAAGCCCTCATGCTGGACCCGCAGCACCGCGTGTTCCTGGAGTGCGCGCGGGAGGCGCTGGAGGATGCCGGGTATGACCCCGCGCGCTACCGGGGCGCCATTGGCCTCTACGCTGGAGGGAGCGAGACGTCCTATCTGTCCGCGCTCCGTTCCCGCCGGGAGCTGCTGGCAGGGGCCAGTGATTGGCAGCTGCGGCTGGCCACGGGCGTGGACTTCCTCACCAGCCGGGTGGCCTACAAGCTCGGGCTGCGCGGCCCCGCCGTCACCGTGCAGACGGCCTGCTCCACGTCCCTGGTCGCCATCCACCTGGCCGCCCAGGCGCTGCTCGCGGGGGACTGCGACCTGGCCCTGGCCGGAGGCGCGTCGGTGCACGTGCCGCCGCGCTTCGGCCACTACAGCGAGGGTGGGCCCCTGTCTCCGGATGGCCGCTGCCGTGCGTTCGACGCGCGCGCGCAGGGCACCGTAGGCAGCAATGGCGCCGGGCTCGTGGTGCTCAAGCGGCTCGCGGATGCCCTGGTGGACGGGGACACCATCCGCGCCGTCCTGCGAGGGTCCGCCATCAACAATGACGCGGCCGGGAAGATGGGCTTCACCGCGCCGAGCGTGGAGGGACAGGCCCGCGTCATCGAGACCGCGCAACGCGCAGCCGGGGTGGTGCCCGAGAGCATCACCTTCATCGAAGCCCACGGCACGGGCACGCGGCTGGGAGACCCCATCGAGCTCGCCGCGCTGACGAAGGCGTTCGACACGCGCCAGCGGCACTTCTGCTGGATTGGCTCAGTGAAGACGAACATCGGCCATACGGACGCGGCGGCGGGGGTGGCGGGCTTCATCAAGACGGTCCTCTCGCTGGAGCACCGGAAGCTTCCTCCCAGCCTGAACTTCGAGCAGCCCAACCCGGAGGTGGACTTCGAGCACAGCCCCTTCCGGGTGAACACGGAGCTGCGGGCCTGGGACACCGGTGGCCTTCCCCGGCGGGCCGGCGTCAGCTCGCTGGGCATCGGCGGCACCAATGCCCACGTCGTGCTGGAGGAGGCCCCCGCGTCAATCACCTCCGAGCGCTCGCGGGCCCCACAGCTGCTGGTGTGGTCGGCCCATGGCCCCGCCGCGCTGGCGCGGGCCGTGGACCGGCTCGGTGGCCACTTGCGCGAGCACCCGGAGGTGCCCCTCGGTGATGTCGCCTGGACGCTCCAGGTGGGACGTCCCGCGCTCGCGCATCGCGGGTTCGTCGTGGGGCACGACACGCCCGAGGTCCTCCGTGCGCTGGCGGAACAGGAGGGCGCACCAGGCGTGGTGCCCGGAGAGCGCCCGGTGGTGTTCATGTTCCCCGGCCACGGTGGCCAGCACGTGGGCATGGGCCGCGAGCTGTATGCCTCGCAGCCGGCCTTCCGCGAGGCCGTGGACGAGTGCCGAGCGCGCCTGACACCCCTGCTGGGCTTCGATCTCCGCACGGTGCTCCACCCCGAGCCCTCGGACTCCGCCGCGCTCGAGCGGGCCTCCGCGCGGATGGGGGACTTCGTCACCGGCCAGCTCTCCGTCTTCGTCATCGAGTACGCAGCGGCGCGCCTGTGGAAGCGCTGGGGCGTGAAGCCCGCCGCGGTGGTGGGGCACAGCCTGGGGGCCTATGCCGCGGCCACGGTGGCCGGCGTGTTCTCCCTGGCGGATGCCCTGCACCTGGTGCTGGAGCGCTCGCGCATCCTCGCGAGCCTGCCCGCGGGCGCCATGCTGGCCGTGCCGCTGCCCGAGTCCGAGCTCACGCCCCTGCTCCAGGACGGGCTCTCCCTGGCGGCGGTGAATGGCCCCGCGCAGTGCACGGTGTCCGGAGCGGTGGCCGACATCGAAGCCCTCCAGGCCCAGCTGACGGTGCGCGGCGTGGAGTCGCGCCTGCTGCGCATCCCGGGGGCAGGCCACTCCCACCTCGTGGAGCCGTCGCTCGCCGCGTTCACCGCCTGCGTCCAGCGCGTCGAGCGGCGTCCTCCCCAGCTCCCGTGGGTCTCCGACCTCACCGGTGCCGTCGTCTCCGCGGAGCAGGCGGTGGACCCGGCGTACTGGGCCGCGCACCTGCGCCACACCGTCCGCTTCGGCGATGCGCTGGGCACGCTGCTCGCCGGCCCGACCAGCATCTTCCTGGAGGTGGGCCCCGGGCGGACGCTGGCGACGCTGGCGCGCCAGCATCCCGGTGCGGGCACGCACCTCGCGGTGGCCACCCTCCCTCACCCGGCGGACGATACGTCCGACCTGGTCAGCGCACTCACCGCGGCCGGGCGCCTGTGGACCGCGGGCGTGTCGCTCTCCTGGCAGGGTCTGCACGCGGGCGCGCCGCGCCGACGGGTGCCCCTGCCGACGTACCCCTTCGAGCGTCAGCGCTACCTGGTGGAAGCATCGGCCGCAGGCGAGGGACGTCTGCCCGGCGCACCCCGGAACGATACGGCCTCCGTATCTCCCGCCGAGCGTCAGCGCTACCTGGTCGAGGCGCCGGACGCTGGCGAGGGACGTCTGCCCGGCGCACCCCGGAACGACACGGCCACCGTGCCTCCATCCGCCGCGCCGGGGCTGCCGGCGAGCGAAGACGAGACGGTGCACCGCATCGCCACCGCCTTCGCGGAGGTCCTCGGACTGCCTCGGGTCGGCCTCCACGACAACTTCTTCGAGCTGGGAGGCGACTCGCTGATGGCGGCGCAGCTCATCGTGCGGCTGCGTCCGCATATCGCCACGCCCCTGCGCGTGAAGGCCATCTTCCGCGCTCCCACCGTGGCCCGGCTGGCCCGCCACATCGCAGAGGCGGCGTCCTCTAGCCCACCCGCACGCCCTCCTTCGAGCTGATGATGACCCTGTCTTCTCCCTGGCTCGCCTGCCGCCTGCGGCGCCCCGAGGCCCCCGTGCGCCTCTTCTGCTTCCCCCACAGCGGCGGCTCCGTGGGCGAGTACGTGCGCTGGGCGGACACGCTCCGGGACGTCGAGGTGTGGGGCGTGCAGCTCCCCGGCCGTGGCTCGCGTGCGGAGGAGCCGCCCTTCACCCGGCTGCACGCGCTGGTGGACACCCTGGTGGACGCGGTGGACTTCGGGACGTCCTTCGCCTTCTTCGGGCACAGCCTGGGCGCGCTCGTGGCCTTCGAGACGGCCCGGCGGCTGCGCGGCCTGGGCCGGGCGCTGCCTCGCTGGCTGTTCCTCTCCGCGGCTCCCGCTCCACAGCAGCCCGCCCGGGGCATCCCCGCGAGTCACCTGGACGA
Source organism: Pyxidicoccus xibeiensis (assembly GCF_024198175.1). NCBI lineage: Bacteria > Pseudomonadati > Myxococcota > Myxococcia > Myxococcales > Myxococcaceae > Pyxidicoccus > Pyxidicoccus xibeiensis. The sequence continues at coordinate 109,242 of NZ_JAJVKV010000003.1, read as the reverse complement.
GGACGGGCTGCTCACCGCGCTCGAGCCCACCTACGGCGAGCTGGCCGTGGAGCTCCGCGAAGACCCCGAGCTGCGCGAGCTCATCCTGCCGGGCCTGCGCGCGGACCTGCTGCTCGTGGAGTCCTACCGGCACGAGGCCCGCGAGCCGCTGGACTGCGCGATGTCCGTCATCGGCGGCACCCAGGACGACCTCACCCGAGAGGACCTGGAGCCGTGGCGGGCCCACACCACCGGCCCGTTCGAGCTGCGCCTGCTCTCCGGCGGCCACTTCTACCTGCGGGAGCAGAAGGACACGCTCCTGCACCTCCTGGGTGAGAGGCTGCGGCAGGGCCACCCCCCACCGTCTCCCGCAAGGACCTGAAGCCATGAGCGAACCACTCCATCCCGCCACCCGCAGCCGCGAGGGCTTCCTGGGCCAGCTCTTCGCGGGAAGGCTCCGCTGGGACCTGGTCCGCGCGTTCCCCGAGCAGGACCCGGAGGAGCGTCGGCAGGGAGATGCCGTCCTCGCCGAGGTCGAGCAGTTCCTGAAGGAGCACGTGGACCCCGACGAGGTGGAGCGCACGGGGAGGATTTCCCACGAGCTGCGCGAGGCCCTGCGCGCGCGGGGCTACTACAAGCTGCAGGTGGAGCGGGAGCTGGGGGGCCGGGGGCTCTCCATGCTGAACACCTTCCGGGTCATCGAGGCGGTGATGAGCGTGTGCCTCCCGGTGGGCTACACGCTGGCCATCCACAGTGGCCTGGGCGCGGGCGCCATCATCGAGGCGGTCCAGGCAGGTCCCCTCCGGGACTATGTCCGCGCCCGGATTGCCGAGGGGGCCATCTCCGGCTGGGCCGACACCGAGCCCATCGGTGCCTCCGTGCGACGTGCGTCCACCACCGCCACGCCCACGGAGGACGGGACGGCCTACGTCCTCAACGGCGAGAAGGTCTACATCGGCAACGGCTCCATCGCGGACCTGCTCAACGTCACCGCCACCCTCTGCGAGGACGGCAAGGAGCAGATCAGCCTCTTCGTCGTGGAGACGACGAGCCCCGGCTTCCGCGTCCGGGCCGAGCACGGGCTGATGGGCCTGCGCGGACTGCCCATCGCCGCGCTGAGCTTCGAGAACGTGCGGGTGCCGAAGGAGCGGGTGCTTGCGATGTCGCAGGAGCACTGGCGGAACACGCCGCTGCTGGAGCCGCTCAGCGCCCTGGGCCGCATGTACATCATCGTGGCGGCCTCCATGGCGCTCTCCAAGAAGTGCCTCCAGTGGTCGCGCGAGTTCCTCCACCGGCGGCTCGCCCAGGGGCGCGCGCTCGGTGACTTCGATGAAATCCAGCGGCTCGTCTCCACCACCGCGGCCGAGGTCTTCGCCATGGAGAGCGTGGCCCGGTGGAGCCTCACGGGCGTGACGGCGGACAACCTTCCCGTGCGCTGGTTCGAGCAGGTGGCGGCGAAGAACATCGCCTCCCTGGCGTGCGCGCGCATCACGGACCGGACCGTGTCGCTGCTCGCCGCCGAGGGCTACGAGACGGCGGAGAGCAAGGCGGCACGGGGCGCGGTACCGGTTCCGCTGGAGCGCGCCCTGCGCGACGCGCGGGCCTTCCGCGTGGCGGGCGGCGTGGACTTCCTCGTGGACCACAAGGCCGCGCGGGAGGGGCTGTTCTCCCTCTACTACCCGTCGCCCGCGCAGGCCGGCGAGCTGGAGTCGCCTCCCACGCCGCTTCCGGTGGACGAGCACCTGTCTGCCCGCAACCGCGAGCACCTCCAGCACACGGCCCGGGAGGTACACCGGCTCGCCCGGAAGTGCCTGGAGCTGTCGCGCCGCTATCCGGACTCCCGCGTGCTCCATGCGCGCGAGCGGACGCTCATCCTGCTGAACCAGGTCTGCAACGAGCTGTTCACCTTGTCCGTCACGCTGGCCCACGCCTCGGCCCTGGCCTCGCGAGGCCAGCCGCAGGCCGGCGACCTGGCGGACGTCTACTGCACCGCCGCGCGCTACCGCCTGGACGACCTCTGGCGGCAGGTTGAAGTAGAGGCGGAGCCGGACTTCACGGGGGTGAGCGCCCGCTGGCTCTCCGGAGACGAGCTCGACTTCCTGCTGTGCGACGTCTTCACCCGGCGGTGACGGCGGCGCTCAGCGCGAGGGCGCAGGGGAGGGCGGCGTGTCGTGGCGGTGGATGACGCCCTCCTTCATCACGAAGAAGACCTTCTGGGTGGCGCGGATGTCCTGGAGCGGGTTGCCGGACACGGCGACGACGTCCGCCAGCTTCCCGGGCTCCAGCGTCCCCAGCCGGTCCGACACGCCGAGCAGCTCCGCTGCGTTCACCGTGGCGGCGCGCAGGGCCTCGGCGGGGGACATGCCCGCCGCGACCAGCAGCGCGAACTCCTCCGCGTTGCGTCCGTGGACGAACACGCCCGCGTCCGTGCCGAAGGCGATGCGCACCTTCATGGCAATGGCCTTGCGCAGCACCTGCTCCCGCCGCTGGTTCACCGCGCGCAGCTTGACGACGGTGTCCGGTGGCAGGTTTCCCTTGTCCGCCAGCTCCTGCACGCCGTGGAAGGCGAAGGCGGTGGGCACGTACCAGGTGCCCTTGCGCTTCATCAGCTCCAGGGCCTCGTCGTCCAGCAGGGTGCCGTGCTCCACGGAGTCCACGCCCGCGCGGATGGCGCGCTTCGCCCCTTCCGCGCCGTGGGCATGCGCGGCCACCTTGCGCTTGCGCGCGTGGGCCTCGTCCACCACCGCGTCCAGCTCCGCCTGGGTGAGCTGCGGCGCGTCGGGCTCCGCGTTGAAGCTCATCACGCCCCCGGTGGCGCACACCTTGATGAGGTCCGCGCCGTACTTGAGCGTCTCGCGCACGCGGGCGCGCAGCGCGTCCGGGCCATCCGCCACGCCGGGGCTGGCATCCCTGGCCATCAGCCCCTTGCGCCACGAGTTGCCGAAGTCGCAGTGCCCGCCCGTGGAGCTCAGACTCGACCCTGACGAGAGGATGCGCGGCCCCACCACGTTGCCGCGCGCAATCGAGTTGCGCAGGCCCACGTCGATGAAGTCCTCCGCGCCCAGGTTGCGCACCGTGGTGAAGCCCGCCATCAGCGTGGTGCGCGCCCAGGGCAGCGTGTCCAGCGTCTGCTCGGGAATGGTGCGCTGGAAGCTGTCGATGACGTCCTTGCGCCAGTCGGGCCCGGGCTCCACCGTCAGGTGCGTGTGCGCGTCCATGAAGCCCGGCAGCAGCGTGGCGTCGCCCAGCTCCACGACCTTCGCCCCTTGCGGCACGGGCGCCTTCGGTCCCACCCCCACCACCTTCCCCTCCGCCACCACCACCACGCCCGGGGTGACGACCTTCCCCGTCGTGGCATCGAAGAGGCGCGCGGCCCTGAGGACCTGTGCCTGTGAGGGCTCGGCGGCGGGAGCGGAGAGGGACAGCAGGAGGGAACCCAGGAGGAGCGCGCGTCGCATGATGCCGGCATAGCCGCCCGCCCCGGTTCCGAGTCAAGCCACCCGCACGGCCCGTGCACCCCTGCGCGAGTGGTGGCCGACGTTATCGAGAGAGGGTGGGGCGCCAGTCCTCGCGGCACAGGGCCCAGCGCTCGTGGTCTCGCCACCGGCCCGCGACCTTGAGATAGCGCGGGGAGAACCCCTCCATCCGGAACCCGGCCCGGAGCACCAGGGCCCTGGAGGCGGCATTGCCCGGCTGGATGTTGGCCTCCACGCGGTGCAGCTTCAGGGTCCGGAAGGTGTACCCGAGCACGAGCTGCAGCGCTTCGGACATGAGTCCCCGTCCCTGGAAGCCGTGGACGGCCCAGTAGCCCAGGTACGCGTTCTGGAAGCCGCCCCGGAAGATCTGGCTCAGGTTGAAGGCGCCGATGATGCTGTCGGACTCGCGCTCACAGGCCAGCAGCGCCTCGAAGTCGTCGCCTTCGTTGCGCCGCAGGTACGCCCGGAACGCCTCGGGCGTGGTCGCTGGGGCCACCCATGGCCGGTGGAAGCGTCGGCTCGCCCGGGTGGCCGCCAGGAAGGCCTCTTGGTCCTCCGCGCGAGGAGCCCGCAGGACGACGCGTGGCCCCCGGGCGAGGAGGTGCTGGTTGACGGGTGCCAATTTCCGCATTTGTTCCATGGGTGGAACAGTCCTTCCGGCCGTGCCCATCTAATCAGGGGGCACGTCCACCGCTACCTTTCACTCATCGAACAACGAAACACGAAAGGGAGCACGCACATGACGACCACGACCTGGAACATCGACACCACCCACTCCGGCATCCACTTCTCCGTCCGCCACATGGTCATCGCGAAGGTTCGCGGCAACTTCCAGAAGTTCAGCGGCACGGTGGCGCTGGACGAGCAGGACGTCACGAAGTCCTCCGTCTCCGTCAGCATCGACACGGCGAGCATCTCCACCGGAGTCGAGCAGCGTGACAACCACCTGCGCTCGGCCGACTTCTTCGAGGTGGAGAAGTTCCCCGCCATCACCTTCCAGAGCACGAAGGTGGAGAAGACGTCCGGCAACGGGCTGCGCGTCACCGGCAACCTGACCATCCGCGACATCACCCGCGAGGTGGTGCTGGACGCCGAGCAGCTCGGCGTGGGCAAGGACCCGTGGGGCAACGTCAAGGCGGCCTTCGAGGCGAAGACCTCCGTCGACCGGCGCGACTTCGGCCTCAAGTGGAACCAGGCGCTGGAGACCGGCGGCGTCCTCGTGGGCGAGAAGATTGAAATCGCCCTCGAGGTCCAGGCGGTGAAGGCGCAGGCCGTGCAGGCCGCCTGATGCACCGCGCCCCGAGCCCTGGCGACACCTCGTCGCCAGGCCATCAGGGGGCGGGGACGAAGCGCACGTCCACCCAGTAGTTCGTGTCCTTGTAGCTGCCTGCCGGGAAGCCGCCCGCGCCATAGGCGTACACGCCGTTGCCGCCCACGCTCGCGCTGGCGGGTGCGGTGAGGTTGCCGCTGGTGACGGCGCTGGCGAGCCCGGAGGGGTCTCGCGCGAAGCGGCCGTTGGACGTGTGGTACGAGGCCACGTAGAGCGTGTTGGCGCTGATGGAGACGGGCGAGGGGAGGAGGACCTCCTGCCAGCCCGGGATGCGGCCGTCGCTGACGGGCACCTGGGCCAGCAGGGTGCCGGTGCCGCTCCAGAGGCGGGCGACATAGCCTGCGGCGTTGCCGGTGCCCCGGTAGAAGCGCAGCGCGGTGATGGTGCCGGGGACGTTGCTGCGGAAGCGCACGCCCACCTCCACGGCGCGGGTGTCCGCCTCCTCCACCGTGTTGGCGGGCACGCGGTCACCGAAGAGCGACTGGCTCCAGGGGAGGATGAGCGTGGCCACCACCGGCCGGTGGTCCGACTGGGACGACGCGCCGACGACGGCCGCCGTCACGGGCGACGTCCAGGCCGAGCCGAGCATCAGGTAGTCGATGCGGCGCGTGGGGAAGCTCGCGCTCTGGGTGTAGCCATTGCCCGAGCCGCCGCGCGTCCACGCGTCGGACAGCATCGCCTTCAGGCTGGTGATGCTGGACTCCGTGGGGGTGGCATTGAGGTCGCCGCCGAGCAGCGCCCACGGCCTGCCCGCGAGGGCTGCCTTCACGTCCTCGGCCTGGTTGAGGCGCTCCGCGGCGCCGGTGGTGCCGAAGTGGGTGACGGCCACGGGAATCACATGCGCCGCGTCCAGCTCCACCTCCACCACGCCGAGCGCCCGCTGCTCCGCGGCGGAGCGCAGGGCGAAGCGCTGCACGGAGCGGATGGGGTAGCGCGACAGCACCGCGAGGCCGTACTGCCCGCCGTCGTAGCTGAGCAGCGCGGGAATGAAGGCATGGTGCAGGCCCGTGAGCTGCCCCAGCCGCGCGGCCTGGTCCACCTTGCCGGAGCGGTGGGTGAGGACATCCACCTCCTGGAGCGCGACGACATCCGGCGCCTGGCCGTTGATGACGCTGGCGATGCTCTCCAGGCTGCTTACCTCCCCGTGCTTGATGTTGTACGTCATGAACCGCAGCCCGCCGCCGGGCGTGAGCGCCTGGACGGCCTCGGTCGGCGCGAGGGGCTGTCCCTCGCTGGCCGTGTCTGGCGGCGCGCACACGGGCAGGATGGTGAGGAGCAGGACAGCCAGGATGGATGCAAGGGGTTGGCGGAGGCGCATGCTCTGGGCTCTCTCTGGGCTTGGGGGTGGCCTTGCGACGAGGTCACTGTAGTCTCGCCCCCGGAACAAGATGTGACTCGTGCGGAGGATGCGATGACACGCGGCTGGATGGTGGTGGCGGTGCTGCTGGGCGGAGCCCTGGGGGGCGGGGCGCTCGCGTTGGAGCCCTCCTCGCCCGCGACGCCGCCCGAGCCCTCCAATTGTGACTTCCGGCTGGAGTGCCAGCTCGGCAGTCACACGTTCTCGGTGAGCTTCGACTCCCCTTCCGGAGAGTGCACCGAGGACGACATGCGGGCCTTCGTGGAGGGGCAGGGGAGAAAGGCCGAACTCCCGTTGGAGCAGGGCTGGTACCGCCCCATCCCGAACCTCGCCAACGGCAGGTCGCTCTGTCACGTCGCGGGAGCCGCTTCCTCCCCCGTGTCCGCCTTCGCGGTGGACGGGCAGCGCGTGCTCGTGTTCTTCGAGCGGGATGGCCGCCCCGGGTATGACTTCGTGGGCGTGGCCCTCATCGAGGCGGCGACAGGGAAGCTCCTCGACGTGCGGCAGAGCCTGGGGCAGTCGAAGGACGGCACGGTGGCCATCCTGACGACGCCGCGCGGCTACAAGCTCCGCCTGGTTCGGGAGCACCTGAAGGAGGTCCCGTGTGATTGCCCGGCCGCCTACACGGATGACTGGATGGCCGTCGAGGTCGTCAACGGCAGGATTCGTACACGCTGGATGAAGTGAGCCCGCGTCGGAACCCCCGAAAGCGCGCTGCGTCAATCAATGGCATACGTTCCGGGTGACAGCCTCCGCTGCGATGTTCCGCACTGCGAAACGTCGTGAGAGCGGTGTTGCTCTCGACGGTCGTGGACGCCTTCCTTGACTCTGCTTCGAGCGGCGCCGGACACTCGATGTCAGCCATTTCCTCGTCCACCGCCCCTCAGGAGGATGTCGAGTCCATGATGATTCCAAGCTCGGAGTCGAAGGCGATGAACACCGCCCACTACGCTCACTGGCCGGTGGGCCTGCCGTATTCCATCTCCATTCCAGACACCAGTCTCTATGTGAATCTTCAGGTGTCCGCGCTGCGCTACCCGAAGAGGCCCGCGGTCGTCTTCTACGACACGGTGCTGAGCTACGCGCAGGTCCACGAGGAGGTGCTCGCGCTCGCCGGCTATCTCCAGAAGGAATGTGGCGTGCAGCGTGGAGACCGGGTGCTGCTGGACATGCAGAACAGCCCGCAGTTCCTCATCGCGTTCTACGCCATCCTCCGGGCCGACGCGATGGCCGTCCCGGTCAACCCGATGCTGCTGACCGAGGAGCTGCGACACTACGTCACGGACAGCGGCGCGAAGGTGGCCCTCGTCTCGCAGGAGATCTTCTCCCGCGTCGCCCCGCTGATTGGCAGCAGTGCTCTCTCGAAGGTAGTGGTCGCGGCCTACTCCGACTCTCTGCTCGCGCCCACCGAGCTGAACGTGCCTGACTTCGTGCGCGCGCCATATGCCGTGCCTGCCCTGCCGGGCGTGGTGCCCTGGAAGGAGGCGCTGGCGGCGAAGCATGCACCGCGCGAGCACCTGGCCGGCCCGGATGACCTCGCCTGCATGCCCTATACGTCCGGCACCACGGGGAAACCCAAGGGCTGTGTGCACACGCACCGCTCGGTGATGTTCAACGCGGTGGCGACGCCGACCTGGTCCGGCCCGGTGGCGCCCGACCATGTCGCGCTGGCGGTGCTGCCGGCCTTCCACGTGACGGGCATGCAGTCGGTGATGAACGCCACCCTCTACATCGGCGGCGCGGTCGTCATGCTGCCGCGCTGGGACCGCGATGTGGCCGGTCAGCTCATCACCCGCTACAAGGTGACGACCTGGACGCTGATTCCCACCATGCTGATCGACTTCCTCTCGAATCCGCGCCTGGGGGAATACGACATCTCCGGCATCAAGCTCGTCTCGGGGGGCGGCGCGGCCATGCCGGCGGCCGTCGCGCAGAAGCTGCTGGAGCTCACTGGCCAGCAGTACATGGAAGGCTATGGCCTGTCCGAGACGATGGCCGCCTCACACATCAACCCGCGCCAGCGCATGAAGCAGCAATGCCTGGGTGTGCCCTACCTGAACGTCGACTCGCGCATCGTGGACCCCATCACCTTCAAGGAGCTGCCGCGAGGCGAGGTGGGGGAGATCTGGATTCACGGGCCCCAGGTGTTCAAGGGCTACTGGAATGACCCGCGGAAGACGGAGGAGGCCTTCGCCGAGCTCGACGGCAAGCGGTTCTTCCGCTCGGGTGACCTGGGCTACATGGACCCGGAGGGGTTCTTCTTCTTCACCGACCGCCTGAAGCGGATGATCAACGCCAGCGGCTTCAAGGTCTGGCCCGCCGAGGTGGAGTCCATGATGTACCAGCACCCGGCGGTGCAGGAGTGCTGCATCATCGCGGCGAAGGACGGCTACCGCGGCGAGACGGTGAAGGCCGTCGTCGTGAAGCGGGCCGGTGCGACGGCGGCGGCCGAGGACATCATCCACTGGGCCCAGGAGAAGATGGCCGCCTACAAGGTCCCCAGGGTGGTGGAGTTCGTGGAGACGCTGCCGAAGACGGCGACCGGCAAGGTGATGTGGAAGGTCCTGCAGGACCAGGAGCTGGCGAGGCCGTAGCCGCCGTGGCCGTGCTCCGACAGCCCGGACGTCGGAGCACGGCCCTCGGGGAAGCTCACGCCACCAGCAGCCCGTCGCTCACCAGCGCGAGGTGGTGGTCCGCGTCACCGAACAGGGTGTTGATGACCGTCAGCCGCTTGAACAGGTGGGCGGCGCTCAGCTCGTCCGTGACGCCCATGCCGCCGTGGAGCTGCACGGCCTGCTGTCCCACGTAGCGCGCGGACTGCCCCACGAGCGCCTTGGCCGAGGACACCATGCGCCTGCGCTCGGCGGCGTCCTCGGACTGCACCTTCACCGCGGCGACCATGGCCATGGACCGGGCCTGCTCGGTGGCAATCAGCATGTCCGCCATCCGGTGCTGGAGCACCTGGAACTTGCCGATGGGCACGCCGAACTGCTTGCGCGTCTTCAGGTACTCACGCGTCGTCTCGAGCAGCGCGTCCATGGCGCCCACGGCCTCGGCGCAGAGCGCCGCGATGGCCAGGTCCACCGCGCGCTCGATGACCGGCAGCGCGGCGCCTTCCTGCCCGAGCAGGGCGTCCGCGCCCACGCGCACGTTGGACAGCTTCACCTCCGCGGCGCGCCCTCCGTCCTGCGTCACGTAGCCGTGGTGGCTCACACCCGGGGCCCCGCGGTCCACGAGGAAGAGCGACACACCCGTCCTGTCGCGCGCTCCTCCGGACGTCCGGGCGGAGACGATGAGCTTGCCGGCCTGCGCCCCGGACAGGACCAGGGACTTGGCCCCGCTCAGCACGTAGCCGTCCCCGTCCCGCTTCGCCGTGGTGGCGACGTGCTCCAGGGCATACCGGCTGCCCTGCTCGTAGTGGGCAAAGGCCATGAGCAGCTCGCCCATGGCGATGGGCGTCAGCAGGGCCTGCTTCTGCGCCTCCGAGCCCACGTCGCGCACCAGCCCCGCACCCAGCACCACGGTGGGCAGGTACGGCTCCAGCACCAGGGCGCGACCGAAGCTCTCCATGATGAGCATCGTGTCCACGGGGCTGCCGTTCATCCCGCCGTAGGCCTCGGGGATGCCGAGCCCGAGCACGCCCATCTCCGCGAGCTGCTTCCAGTGGTCGGCGCTGTGGCCCACGGCGGAGCGGGAGATGTGCTTGCGCTTCTCGAAGTCGTACTCCTTCGTGAGGAAGCGGCGGAGCGAGTCCTGGAGGGCCTGCTGTTCCTCGGTGTAGCTGAAGTCCATGTCCGGTCGCCTCACAGGCCCAGGAGCATCTGGGAGATGATGTTGCGCTGAATCTCGTTGGAACCGCCGAAGATGCTCAGCTTGCGCATGTTGAAGTAGTCACCTGCCGCCGCCGCCGCGTGCTCGCCTCCGACCCGCGGGCCCGAGTAGCCCGGCTCGAGCGCCTCGGGCAGATACGCCAGGGCGTCATGCCCGCAGGCCTGCATGGTCAGCTCGAAGATGGCCTGGCCAATCTCGGTGCCCTTGATCTTCAGCACCGAGGCGACGGGCCCCAGCCCCTTCTTCGCGTCCTTCGCCTCCGCCGACAGCACGCGCAGGAGCGTCACCTCCAGCGCGAGCAGGTCCACCTTCAGCTGGGCGAGCTTGTCGCGGAAGCGCGCGTCCTCGATGAGCGGGCGGCCGCTGGAGGCCGTCTCGCGGCGGGCCACCTGCTCCAGCCGCTTGAGCAGCCGCTTCCACTGGCCCACGTTGGCCAGGCCGGTGCGCTCGTGGCCGAGGAGGAACTTGGCGTACGTCCAGCCGCGGTTCTCCTCGCCCACCAGGTTCTCGACGGGGACCTCGACGTCATCGAAGTACGTCTCGTTCACCTCGTGCTCGCCGTCCAGCATGATGGTGGGGCGCACGGTGATGCCCGGGCTCTTCATGTCGATGAGCAGGAAGGAGATGCCCTCCTGGGGCCGCCCCTCCGTGCTGGTGCGCACCAGGCAGAAAATCCAGTCCGCGTGCTGCCCGAGCGTTGTCCAGGCCTTCTGGCCGTTGACGACGTAGTGCTGCCCCTTGCGCTCGGCGCGCGTGCGCAGCGAGGCCAGGTCCGAGCCCGCGCCCGGCTCGGAGTAGCCCTGGCACCACCAGTCCTCCCCGCTGAGGATGCGCGGCAGGAAGCGCTCCTGCTGCGCCTTGTTGCCGAAGGCCATGATGACCGGCGCCACCATCCGCAGCCCGAAGTCGAGCTGCCGGGGTGCGCCCGCGTCCGCGGCCTCCTCCTCGAAGATGTGCTGCTCGATGGCGCTCCAGCCCGTGCCGCCGAAGGACTTCGGCCACCCGGGGGCTCCCCACCCACGCTTGTGGAGGATGCCCTGCCAGAGAATCGTGTCCTCCTTGCCCAGCCGCTGCCGGTGCTGGACCTTGTGGCTCAGCGCCGGGGGAAGCTCGGCGGCGAGGAAGGCGCGGACCTCGCGCCGGAATGCCTGCTGCTCGGCGGTGTCGTTCAGGTCCATGTTCAGGCCACCTCGAAGAGTCCAGCGGCGCCCATGCCGGTGCCGACGCACATGGTGACGACCACGTGCTTCACGCCTCGGCGCTTCCCCTCGATGAGGGCGTGCCCCACCAGGCGCGAGCCCGTCATGCCATAGGGGTGCCCCACGGCGATGGCGCCGCCATTCACGTTGAGCCGCTCGTCCGGGATGCCCAGCCTGTCGCGGCAGTAGAGCACCTGGACGGCGAACGCCTCGTTCAGCTCCCACAGGCCGATGTCGTCGACTTTGAGTCCGGCCCGCTTCAGCAGCTTCGGCACGGCGAACACGGGGCCGATGCCCATCTCGTCCGGCTCGCACCCGGCCACCGCGAAGCCACGGAAGTAGCCCAGCGGCTTCAGGTTGCGCTTCTGAGCGTCCTTCGCGTTCATCAGCACGCAGGCGGAGGCGCCGTCGGAGAACTGGCTGGCATTGCCCGCCGTCACCACACCGCCGGGGACGGCGGAGCGGATGCCCGACACCCCGGCAATCGTCGTGTCCGGGCGGATGCCCTCGTCGGCGGCCACGGTGACTTCACGGGTGCCCAGCGCGCCCGTGGCCTTGTCCGCGGTGCCCATCAGCGTGGTGAGCGGGACGATTTCGTCGTTGAACTTCCCCGCGGCCTGCGCCGCCGCCGCGCGCTGCTGGCTGCGCACGCCGTACTCGTCCTGGGCCTCCTTGGGAATCTTGTAGCGGGCCGCCACCGTCTCCGCCGTCTGGAGCATGGTCCAGTACAGCTCGGGCTTGTTCCGGGCCAGCCACTCCTCCTTGAGGTACGTGGTGTTGAGGTTCGCCTGCACGGTGGAGATGGACTCCACGCCGCCGGCCACCATCACCCCGGCCCCGTCCACGAGGATGTGCTGGGCCGCCATGGCGATGGCCTGCAGCCCCGAGGAGCAGAAGCGGTTGACGGTGACGCCGGCGACGCTCACCGGCAGGCCGGCGCGGATGGCCGCCATGCGCGCCACGTCATTGCCGGTGGTGCCCTCGGGCAGGGCGCAGCCGAAGATGACGTCCTCCACCTCGGCCGGGTCCACGCCGGCACGCTGCACGGCGTGCTGGATGACGTGGCCGGACAGCGTGGCGCCGTGGGTCATGTTGAAGCCGCCGCGCCAGGACTTGGCCAGCGCGGTGCGGGCGGTCGATACGATTGCGACGTCGGTCATGGATTTCTCCCGCGAGAATCAGGTGAAGGACTTGCCCTCGGCGGCGAGCCGGGCGAGCAGGGGGGCGGGCTGCCAGAACGCGCGGTGGCCACGAGGGTTGGCCGCGAAGCCCTCCATCGTGCGCACCACGTTCATCAGCCCCACGGTGTCGGCATAGAGCATCGGGCCGCCCCGGAAGACCGGGAAGCCGTAGCCCGACAGGTAGACTAGGTCGATGTCCGAGGCGCGCTGGGCGATGCCCTCCTCCAGGATGCGCGCCCCCTCGTTCACCAGCGCGTAGACGCACCGCTGGACGATTTCGTCGTCGCTCAGCGTGCGCGGCGTGACGCCCAGCTCCTTGCGGCTCGCGTCGATGACCTCGTCCACCTGGGGGTCGTGCAGGGCGTCGCGGCGGCCGGGCTCGTAGCGGTAGAAGCCGGAGCCCGTCTTCTGGCCGAAGCGCCCCATCTCACAGAGCCGGTCGGCGATGAGCACCCGCCGCATGTCCGGCCGCTCCGCGTACTGGCGCTTGCGGATGGCCCAGCCGATGTCGCCGCCCGCCAGGTCCGCCATCTTCAGCGGCCCCATCGCGAAGCCGAACGCCTCGATGGCGCCGTCCACCTGCTGCGGGGAGGCCCCCTCCTCGAGCATCAGCAGCGCCTCGCGCTGGTACATGGCAATCATGCGGTTGCCGATGAAGCCGTCGCAGACGCCCGACACCACGGCGGTCTTCTTGATGGTCTTCGCCAGCTGCATGACGGTGGCGAGCACGTCGCTGCCGGTCTTCTCGCCCCGGATGACCTCCAGCAGCTTCATCACGTTGGCGGGGCTGAAGAAGTGTGCACCCACGACGTCCTGGGGCCGCCGGGTGAAGCCGGCAATCCGGTTCAGGTCGAGCGTGGAGGTGTTGCTCGCGAGGATTGCCCCGGGCTTGCAGACCTCGTCCAGCTTGCGGAACACCGCCTCCTTGACGGACATCTCCTCGAAGACCGCCTCGATGACGAGGTCCACGTGGCGGAAGTCGTCATAGGTCAGGGTGGGCTTGAGCAGCGCGAGCCGCTGCTCGGCCTTGTCGGGCTTCAGCTTCCCCTTGGCGACCTGGCCCTCGTAGACCTTGCGGATGGAGCCGAGCCCGCGGTCCAGCGCCTCCTGCTTCATCTCCAGGAGCACCACGGGGATGCCGGCGTTGAGGAAGTTGATGGCGATGCCAGTGCCCATGGTGCCGGCGCCGATGATGCCCACCGTCTGGATGGGACGGCCCGGCGTGTCCTCCGCCACCCCGGCCACCTTCGAGGCGGCGCGCTCGGCGAAGAACGCGTGCCGCAGGGAGCGCGACTCGGACGTCTGGATGAGGTGGACGAAGGCCTCGCGCTCCACCGCCAGGCCCTCCGCGAAGCCCTGGGTGGCGGCGGCCTCCACCGCGTCCACGCACTTGAGCGGCGCCGGGAAGTTCTTGGACGCCGCCCCCACGGCCGTGCGGGCGTACAGGAAGAACGCCTCCGGCTTCGGGTGCGTCACCGTGAGGTCCCGCACCCGCTTGAGCGGCCGGCCTTCTTCAATGACGACCTGTGCGAAGGCGAGCGCGCCCGCGAGCAGGTCCCCCTCCACGAAGTGGTCGAAGAGGGCCGTGCCCTTGAGCTGCTCGGAGGGCACGGTGGCGCCGGACACAATCATGTTGAGGGCGGCCTCCACGCCGATGAGGCGCGGCAGCCGCTGCGTGCCGCCCGCGCCGGGCAGGAGGCCCAGCTTCACCTCGGGAAGGGCAATCTGCGCCCCGGGCTGCACCACGCGGTAGTGACAGCCGAGCGCCAGCTCCAGCCCTCCGCCCATGCACGCGCCGCCGATGGCGGCGATGACCGGCTTGGTGGAGGTCTCCACGTGGTGGATGACGGTGCCCAGGTTGGGCTCGGCCAGCGCCTTGGGCGTGTTGAACTCCTTGATGTCGGCGCCGCCGGAGAAGGCCCGCTCCGAGCCGATGAGGATGAGCGCCTTGATGGCCGCGTCCGCCTCGGCCTTCCGCAAGCCCTCGACGATGCCGGCGCGGACCGCGTGACCGAGGCCGTTCACCGGTGGGTTGTCCAGACGGATGACCGCCACACTGCCGTGCTGCGCGTAGTGCGTGCTGCTCATGCCAGCTCCTCTCTCGCAGCCTCGGGCCGCGAGCCGGGTGAGTCACGTTGGCAGAGTGAATCACGTTGAGTTTTGGTGTCAATGTGGCTATTGCCGATGCATGAAGTCATCTCGACCCAAGCGGGCGGGCACAAGGAGGGCCTCCGCTCCCAAGGCAACACGCCTGTCACGTGAGCTGGCGGGGCAGGGGGCGAAGGTGAAGGCCACGCCCCTGGATGCATTCCAGCTGGCACGGAAGAAGTGGCTCGCCGGAGAACGCATCGACATCGGCGCGCTGGCTCGGGAGCTGGGGGTGGGCCGGGCAACGCTGTTCCGCTGGGTGGGCAGCCGAGAGCTGCTGCTGGGCGAAATCATCTGGTCCATCCAGCAGCCGTTCAGCGAGCGGGCCCGGACCGAGGTGAAGGCACGCGGCGCGGCCTTCATCGCGGGGACGTGCGAGCGGACGATGCGGGCCACCCTCGCCTTCGCTCCGCTGCGCCGCTTCATCGAGAGCGACCCGGAGTTCGCGCTCCGCGTCCTCACCTCGAAGAGCAGCACGGTGCAGAGCCGCAACGTGGAGCTGGTGCGCGCGGCGCTGGAGCGGGAGGCGGCGCTGGGACACCTGGTGCCGCCGCTGCCGCTGGACACGCTCGCCTACGTCATCGTGCGCATCTGCGAGGCGTTCGTGTACGCGGACGTCATCAGCGGCCGGGAGCCCGCCATCGACCAGGCCGCCGCCGCCATCCTCGTGCTGCTCGGCGGCAAGGTGAAGTAGCGAGGGACTACAGCTGCACCGCCTTGACCTGGGTGAACTCGAGGACGCCGTACGGGCCCAGCTCGCGGCCATGTCCGGACTGCTTGTAGCCGCCGAAGGGAGCCAGCGGGTTGAAGGCCGCGCCGTTGAGCTCCACCTGGCCGGTGCGCAGCCTCCGGGCGACTCGCAGCGCGCGCTCGGTGTCCGACGACCACACGCCTCCGTAGAGGCCGTACATCGAGTCGTTGGCGATGCGGACGGCGTCGTCCTCGGTGTCGTAGGGCATGATGGCCAGGACGGGGCCGAAGATCTCCTCCCGCGCAATCGTCATCCCGGGCGTCACCTCGCTGAAGACGGTGGGCGCCACGAAGTAGCCGCGCTCCAGGCCCGGAGGCGGCTGGGCACCGCCGCACACGAGCTTCGCGCCCTCGGCGATTCCACGTGAGATGTACTCGCGCACCCGCGTCCGCTGGGCGTCGGAGACGAGCGGACCCAGGGCCGTCTCCGGGTCGAGCGGGTTGCCCACCTTGAAGTGGGGCACGGTGGCCGCCGCGATGGCCTCCACCAGGCCGAGCCTGTCCCGGGGCACGAGCATCCGCGTCAGCGCCGAGCACGTCTGGCCCGAGTTGAGGTAGCACTTCTTCAGCCCGTCCACGACGGCGGTCTGCAAGTCCGCGTCGTCGAGGATGACGTTCGCGGACTTCCCACCGAGCTCCAGCGCCACCTTCTTCACCGTCGCCGCGGCCACCTCGCTCACCCGCCGTCCCGCGCGCGTCGAGCCGGTGAAGGACACCATGTCCACGTCGGGGTGCGCGGCGATGGCCTCCCCCACCACCGGCCCGTAGCCGGTGACGAGGTTGAACACGCCCGGCGGCACGCCGACCTCTTCCATGATGCTGGCGAGGAGGAAGGCGTTGAGCGGCGCCACCTCGCTGGGCTTCACCACGACGGTGCAGCCGGCGAGCATCGCGGGAGCCACCTTGGCCGCAAGCTGGTGCAGCGGGTAGTTCCACGGGGTGATGGCACCCACCACACCGACGGGCTCGCGGACGACCAGCGAGTTGCCGAGGCGCTGCTCCCAGGGCAACTGCTCCACCAGGTGCTCCATGGAGCCGAAGGTGATGGCCGGCAGCGCGGCCTGCACCATCATCGACACCTTGATGGGCGTGCCCATCTCCTGGGCAATCAGCACGGCGATCTCCTGCTGACGCTCCTGGAGCTTGCGCGCAACCGCGCTGCACAGCTCCACGCGAGCCTGGAGCGGGGTGGCGGCCCAGCCGTCGAACGCGGCCCGGGCGGCGGTGACCGCCCGGTGGACGTCCTCGGCCGTGCCCGCCGGCACGCGGCCCATCACCTCCTCGGTGGCGGCGTTGATGACCTCGAGGGTCTCCGTGCCGGCGGGGTCCACCCACCTGCCGCCGATGAAGAACCGCAGGTGCTTGTTCTGGGGCGAGGTGCTCGTCATGCCGATACCCTCTCGGTGAGCGTGGTCCGCACTCCGGCCGTCTGCGCGATGTGGTCGGCGGTCCGCGAGGCCAGGGCCATGATGGAGATCATCGGGTTGGTGCCGGAGGAGGTGGGGAACGCCGAGGCGTCCCCAATCCAGACTCCCGGGGTGTCGTGCAGCTCGCCGCGCGGGGTCGCCACGCTCGTCGTGGGGTCCGTTCCCATCCGGCAGGTCCCCATCTGGTGGGCCGCGAAGAGGCGGGCGCCACCAGCCCTCAGCGGGACGCGCTGCAGGCGGGCCACGAACGCGTCCAGGTCATCACCGATGCGCCACGTGGGCAGCCCCTGCGCCAGCATCAGGATGCGCCGGGCCCCCGCGGCGTGGTGCAGGCGGGCCTGCGCCTCCAGCGCACGCCGCGTATTGAGCACGTCGACCGGGTCGGTCAGGTCGTACCAGGGCACCGTCATCCCGTTCGCGTCCAGGGTCACCCGCCCGTGGCCGTGGTCGCGGATGATGCCGATGAAGGTGGCCACGTCCCGGTAGTCGGCCATCAGTTGCTTGTGCTCCAGGCCCGTCGTGAAGGGCACGGCCGAGGCGCCGAGCGCCGTGGTGTACTGCACGCCCTCCACGAGGAAGCCGTAGCCGTCCTGGACGTTGGCGAAGTGGTCGACCAGTCCGGCCTGCGGGGCGCCCCACCAGGACTGCATGTCCGTGCCGTAGTCCCCCATCACGGCGGTGCACGGGTGCAGGCGCAGGTACTTGCCGACCGCCGGCCCGCCGATTCCCGACCGCAGCAGGATGCCGGGCGACTCCAGCGCTCCCGCCGCGACGACGACTCGCGGCGCGCGCACGGTGATGCGGGCGCTCCGGCTGCCGTCGGCGGCCGTCCAGCGGGCCTGCACGCCCGCGGCGCGGCCCTGCTCCACCACCACCCGCTCCACGAAGCAGCCGACGAGGATTTCCGCTCCATGGTCGGCCGCCTGCCGCAGGTAGGTCTTCGCGGTGGAGCGCTTGGCTCCCGAGGCGTCGCCGAAGCCCATGTGACCGGCGCGGGCGGGGTCATGCCGGGCCGGGTCCCAGTTGCGGTGGGCCTTCGAGAAGGCCCAGCCCAGCGCCTGGGCGCCGCGCTGCATCGCCTCCTGGGGCCGGTTCAGCTCCGAGCAGCGGTCGTTGACGCCGAGCTCACGCCACACCGCGTCGAGGTGCCGGTCGAAGGCCTCCGTGGCGACGTCTTCGAGGCCGAACTCCGTCGCCCATTGTTGTCGCACCCAGGGCCTGGTGCGCAGACAGTTGGTCCAGTTCACGACGGTACCGCCGCCCAGGCACGCGCCCGCCATCAGCGACACGTTCAGGTCCGCCGTCGGCGTAGGGCCCCCGCGCCAGTAGAGGTGCTGGTAGGCGGGCACCTCCAGCTGCTGGAAGTCCGCCTCGCTCAGGTAGCGGCCCGCCTCGAGCACGATGACCTTCAGCCCGGCCCGCGCCAGCCGGCCGGCGATGAGCCCGCCGCCAGCTCCCGAGCCGACCACCACCACGTCTGCCTGGAGCATGGCGTCTGCAACGGGCGTCAGCGGCTGGAGCGGCTTGGGCTCCGGGACTGCCGCCGAGGTGGGACCCGGATAGCCGAACGTCTTCCAGGCAGGATTGCGCCCGGCGGCATCCGGCAGGCCGTAGGTGAAGAAGATGGCAAGGGTGACGAGCACCCCCACGCCAGCGCCCGCCTCGCGTGAGGCCAATGAGAGGTTGGTCAGGAGCTGCTCGCGTGACGGCTGCGACATCCTGACGAAGTCTTGCTCGGCCAGCACGTCGAGCAGCTGCAGCATCCCGGTGCGCTGCTCGGGCGGCATGCCGTCGAGCACCCCGCACAGCGCCTGGTCGGCGCCGACGTCCGTGGCGCGGCGCCCCCAGAAGCCGTCCGGGTCGTCCTTGCGTTCGATGCGCGGTACGGCGGTGTCACAGATTGCGCGCAGCGTCATCCGCTGCGTGTCGCTCAATGGAATGGGCATGACTGTGCACACGCTCCCTGGACCCACGCGGGGGCCGTGACGGCGGGACTGCCCCGGACACGGAGAGAGGCGACATTGCACGGATGTGACGGCAAAAGACCCCTCCGAAAGGAGGGGAATGACAGGCATTGAAAAGAGCGGGCGCCCCGCTCAGGCCGCCACGGAGGTGCGCTGGGCCTCGGGCTGGCGGCTGGCCTGGTTGAAGACCGCCCACTCCTTCCGCAGCCGCTGGAAGAGGCCGTACAGCGGCTGGCCCTCTGACTCGTACTGTCCCTGCCGGCGCTCGACGATGTGGCGCAGCAGCACGAAGCAGACGGTGGCCTCTCCGGCGGACGCCAGGGTGTTGAACTGACGGGCATCCGTGAACCAGAGCGTGGTGGGCATCTGGCAGGCCTGCTGGGACAGCGCCACCAGGTGCGGTCCGGGCTGAAGCCACGGGTGCTCGGCGAACAGGCGGGGGCGGTTCACCGTGAGCGCGTAGATGAGGTTCGACATCCGCCGGCCCGCGAACCGGGAGTCCTTGTACACGCGGCTGAAGACCAGCCCCCGCACCCGCTTCATGAACACGCTGGAGGTCAGCGCCAGCAGCGAGGTGCCTCGCAGCACCACCATCTGCACGAACTCCAGCACCGTGAGCTTCTGGAACGACGGCCAGGCATCGAGGTCCAACTGCTCCTGGAGCAGCACGTTGACGTCCGCCAGGCGGCGGTGGGCCCAGACCAGCGCCGCCGTCACCGCCGCGGTCAGCAAGCCGGGGACCAGGTACAGGAAGGAGTCCTCCAGCTCCCACGTGCCCGCGCGAGCAGTCTTGAACCCGTGCCATGCCAGGATGGCCGCGGACGCCAGGGTCAGGAAGAACAGCCCCCATCCCATCCAGGAGACGCCGTTCAGCGTCACCCAGCCGCGCTTCGTCGGGTTCTCGGGGACGTTGTACATCTCGGTGTCCTGCGTGCTGACGTCCGAGATGAGCAGGGTGGGCGGGGGCTGGGAGTCGTCGAAGGCCAGCAGCAGGCTGTCCACGCCCTGGTTGTCGTAGATGCCGCCATCCATCAGCGGCAGCCCTCCGTTGAAGCCCGGCCCCAGCTCATCCAGCGCGGCGGCGAGCGGGAACTCCGAGGTCCAGTGGAACTGCTGCGGGAAGACCAGCGGCTCGAAGCCGCCCGGGAAGCAGGACGACGCGGCCGCGATGTCCGCCAGCCGGACGTGCTGGGCCACGGAGCGCGGGAGCGGGTAGTTCTGGTTGCCCAGCAGCGCGCCCGGGTTGTTGCTTCGCCGGAAGCGGAAGTCCAGGCCCGTGTGGAACTCGGTGGAGTTGAAGATGGCCTCCTGGAGCTGCAGCCCGCCCGCGCCCAGGACCTCGCCCAGGTTGCGCTCACCGAGGAAGTCGGGCCGTGCATAGACATCCGCGGCGGAGCGGATGAGGCTGGCCCAGTTGTGGCTGTCGTGCTCGCGGTCCGTGGTCAGCACGGTCAGCGCCTCGCCAATCACGTTCGTCCGCTTCAGGTACGCCGAGTAGGCGTCGAAGAACTCGGGGAATGGCTTGCCGTCAATCTGGCTCACCACCCAGGCCAGTCCGGTGAGGGTACCGCCGGACACGGTGGACAGGCCCACCACGTCGGGCAGCAGGCCCACGCCGTCCAGGAACCGCAGCGTTCCCAGGTGGAACGCCGCCGCGCGATAGCCACCGCCCGAGAGTGAGAGGGCGAGCGGCCCGAGCGGCCCGTGCTGCCGGGAGGCGGGAAGGGTGGATTCAGGGTTCATGCAGGTGCTCGGGGACGGTGGGGAAGACGTTCGGAGCCGGGGACATCTTGGGGCCACGGCCCGCCGGGCTCCAAACCCGGGCCTGCCTGCGCACGGGACGCGGTGCGTCCTGGTCGCACGTGTCACCTGCCAGGAGAGGTCGAGTGCGCGCCGGGCGAGTAGGCAGGCTCCCGGGGCGGTGGAGACCCGTTGGAACGGTGCAGCGTGGCCTCTACCATGGTGCCCGACGTCAGCGTTCGAGCAGCCCCCGCTGCTTGCGCGCCGTCCTGGAGCCTGAACGTGACGCCTGAGCAGCATCTGGAAAGTTTCTACCGAGCGAATCGCGACCAAGCCGTCGAGTACTTCTACGGCAGTCTTTGCAACGCCAACATCAAGTCGTACGTCGAGGCGCCGCGTGGGCCCACGCTGGCGGCCGTGGGGCAGTCCTTCGACAACCTCATCAGCGGGCTCGTGAACCGGACGCCCGAGCTGTACGTCCAGAGCCAGACCGAGATGTTCAAGAAGCGCATCGCGGCAGGCGTCGCGCCGAGGGACCTCCTCGCGGGGCTCAAGTCGGCGGAGGCGTCCATTGCGTGGCTCATCGAGCAGGCGAGCCTGGAGCGCCCCGAGTTCGAACCGCAGCTGCGGCGCATGGGCCAGCAGTACCTGCTCATGGCGCAGATGACGGCGCTCTCGGTCCGCGCGTACCAGCCCTGAGGGCGTGGGGCCGGCGCAGCGGGGCGGCTGCCGCCGAATGCGGCCTCCGCCCCGGCTCCGAGCTCGGGAGCGACCTGGCTCAGTGTCCGAGCACGTAGGTGAAGATGAGTGGCGCGACGATGGACGCGTCGCTCTCCACCCCCCAGCGTCGAGGGCTCGACGTGGGGGCTGCGGGTTGGCCGGAGTCGTGCGAGCGGGTAGAAGCGCCCATGTCCAACTGGAAACGTCTCGAGAAGCTCAATGGCGGCGAGCCAATCTGGTACTCGGACCCCGTGCTCGACACGAAGGATGAGGTCTGGTTCTTCGCGCCCAATACCCGGATGCGGGAGCTGTGCGTGTGGAGCCAGGGCGTCCGCGACAAGCACGACCCGGAGGCGGAGCAGTTCGGCGCCCCCGTCACCGGGCGCGTCACGCTGTACGACCTGCGCGGCAGCCAGCTCTACGTCGACGTGGAGTTCCGAGGAGACCAGGCGGTGCTGCGCCGGGGGGTGCTGAATGGCGCCAGTCTCTACCGGCTCGTCCCAGCCGGGGACATCGAGGCCCTCCTCGCGCGTTACCGGGCGCTGGGCTTCCGTGAGGGCACCCCATGGAACGTGACGAAGAATCGCGTGACGGTTCGCCAGTACCTCAAGGGCACGTCGACCGGCTGGAGTGTCCATGTCGACGGGGCCAGCATGTTCGAGGGCTTCCGGAACGAAACGCCCGCCGCGAGCCGTGAGGCCGCCATCGCAGGGACGGAGAAGTGCATCCGTGCCAGGGAGAAGGCCGGCTTCAGACTCTACAACATCGAGCTCACCAGCGCCGCACACCCCAATCCAGAGCCCAAGCCCGCGAAGGGCACGCCCACCCGGGCCGCTCCACCCAAGGGGCCCACCTTCGCGAAGCCGAAGAACGCATATGAGGCCGTCGACACGGCCATCGCGATGCTGAGGGACCTCCACGAGCGCATCCCCACGGGACACTTCGTCGCGGAGCTCATCGACGTGAAGAAGGAGCGGAAGCGGGTGGCCTCGGTCGAGCCGGAGGTGGCCTTCTTCACCCGCATGCACAAGCAGCGCCTCGGGCGCTGGAAGGACGTGAAGGCGGCAAAGCCGGGGAAGAAGGAGTCGAGCTGGAGCTACTTCCTGCGAGTCTACGGCTCCATCACCTGGATTCTCGACAGCGCCGTCGACGATGAGCTGCCCTCGTTCCTGTGCGGCAACATCGCGGGAGGCGGCTGGAGCTGTCTGGAGATTGCCGACGAGCTCTACGACACCGACTCGCTGGTCGAGGCGACCGGCAACACCGACCTGGAAGACCTCCAGGTGTTCCATGGCGGGTGGCACACCCACCGGTCCTTCGCGTTCGACCCGCGCGCGGTGTCCCCGACGGGCGAGCGGCCCATCATCCCGTTCGACGAGAGCCTCCAGAAGCTCCCGAGGGCAACGAAGGCCGAGCGCATCCAGCCCTTCGGCCTCTGGCTCCACAAGCACGTCTCGCGCCTGGTACGCACGGCGGAGCGCAACCTGCGCGAGGTGCTCTGACGCTCGACGGGGCCCATCCACCCGGCGGGCCCCACGCCCGGAGTCATGTGCTCCGGACGTGGGGTGCAAGCCGGTGGGGGCGGGCGGTCAGCGCCTCACGCAGGTCTTCCGGTCCGCGCTCTGCGCCCAGAGGGCGGTCGGGATCACGCTGCACCTGCTGTAGCCGTTGAAGGTGGAGGCATCCCGGAACGGAGGGCCGACGGTTCCGCCAGTCAGGAGCGGATCATTCTCGCCCAGGACGCCGTCCTTGCAGAACAGGGCCAGGTCGAGTCCCCCATCGGGGAAGTCGTAGCAGTCGGAGGGACACGACACCGGGTAGAGCGTCTTGCTCGAACCGCTGGCGATGACGTACCCATCGCCGAGCACACAGCTCGCCCCCAGCGATGCTGACGCGGACTCGATGGAGGGGGCGTCACCCGTGTCGCCAGCATGAGCGGCCTTTTCCGGGATGTCGCCACCGCAGCCGAGCAACGCCACCGCACCGGCCACGACCGCTCCCGCGAACCGCTGATTCAACGACGTTCTGACAGACAAGATGATGCTCCACTCGTAGGGGTGATGGCCCGTGAGCTGGCGGCCGGGACGCATCCTGCTCGGCGTGTCTGACACGTCCCCTCGCGGTGACTCCTCAGTGGGTGATGCCCAGCTTGACTCCTCCGCTCTGGAGCAGGAGGAACAGCGGCACTCCGACGAGCCCGAGGACCCCGAGGAGCAGCGAGCCGCAGCCCCACACGAGCGCCAGCCCGAGACCCATCTCCTGCTGCTTGCGCGCCTGCACGGTGCTGATGAGCCCCCGGAAGCCCGCGACCGTCTGGATGGCCGCGAGCAGCGCAAGCGGCAGGAAGAAGGCCCTGTCTCCGGCGCTGGCGGACGCCGCAATGGCGACCCACACCCAGCCGAGGTTGAACATCCCGAAGGCCACGCCACCGGAGATGAGGGCCTTGCGCTGGAGCGAGTCCGCGCCCGTCGCGAGAGCAGTCATGGCCACGAGTCTACCGCTCCCGGGGCCACGGCAGCAGGCAAGGGCGCGCATCACCGCCTTGACTCAGGGGGCGCGCCGGAATAGTTAAGCAACTGCCTTACTATTCTTCTGACGCCCGGCGGCGTGTAGAGCCGGCGAGTCACGGCCAGGGTGAGTCATGTCGCTGAAGCTCTATCTCCATCCATTCGCGTCCTTCTGCCAGAAGGCCATCATCGCCTTCTACGAGAACGGCACGCCGTTCGAGCCGCACCTCGTCGACTTCGGCAACGAGGCCTCACGTGCCGAGTTCCTGCAGCTGTGGCCCGTTGGGAAGATCCCCGTGCTGCGCGACGAGGCGCGGGACCGCACGCTCCCGGAGTCGAGCATCATCATCGAGTACCTGGACCAGCAGTACCCGGGCCGGGTGCGGTTGCTTCCCGAGGAGCCGGAGCTCGCACTGCGGACGCGGCTGAGTGACCGCTTCTACGACCACTATGTCCAAGAGCCGATGCAGAAGATCGTCACCGACAATCTGCGTCCGGAAGGGCGGGGAGATCCGCACGGAGTGGAGCTGGCCAGGGAGGCGCTGCGGACCGCCTATGCCATCATCGAGCGCGAGATGGCCACGAAGCCCTGGGCCATGGGCGACGTCTTCACCCTGGCCGACTGTGCCGCGGCGCCCGCCTTGTTCTATGCCAACAAGGTGGTGCCCTTCGGCGAGGTCTACCGGAACACCGCGGCCTATCTCGCCCGGCTGATGGAGCGCCCTTCCTTCGCCCGGGTGGTCGAGGAGGCAAGGCCGTACCTCCATCTGTTCCCGGTGAAGAACGCCTGAGCCGGGTGAGGCTCAGGTGTCGTGTGGCAGCGCGGCCACCAGTTCCTCCAGTGCCGCGCGTCCGCCTCGGAACACCGGCCAGCCGTCCCCCACCAACACCGCGTCGATGCGCGTCCTGGCCAGCAGGCCGCGGACGGAGGCCCGCGCACGGGCGGCGTCCTTCAGCTTCGCGTCCGGGAGAAGGTTGAGCCGGCCGCCCAGGTGGCCGCGAATGAGGTCCCCCGTCAGCAGCGTCGTGTCCTCCAGGAGGAAGGCCAGCTCGCCGGGCGTCTTGGAGCCGTGGAACTCCAGGGCCACCAAGCCTGGGACGAGCGTCTCGCCATCGGCGAGCCACCGGTCGCATTTCAGCGGAAAGGTCTCGGACTCGGCGCGGGGGCCGGCCACCTTCGCACCGAAGTCCGCGACCAGCTCCCGGGTGGCGCGCACGTGCTCCGAGTTGGTCAGCACTGCCCAGGCCACTCCACCCAGCGAGCGCAGGTGCGCGGCATCATGCGTGGACAGCGGGAGCGGGTCGAAGACCACGTTTCCCTCCGGGCGGACCCAGAGGACGCTGTGGAAGTCCAGGTTGCGCGACTCGTCGAAGCGGGACCAGCCATAGAGGTCTTTGCGGTGCAGGGCTTTCATGGCGCCCAGCCTGCCTGCAATGGCATGCCGCCGGGAAGCGCCAGGCGAGCCGGCGCCTCCTGACGGACGCTTCATCACGGAAGGCGCTGCTGGTCGACCCAGTACTCCAACATCCAGCCGGGATACTCCGCCGGGAGGGCGCTGACCGCGTTCAGCGCCTCCAGCTCGGCAGTCGAGAGCTTCAGCTTCGTCGCCGCGATGTTGTCGTCGAGCTGCTCCACCCGCTTCGCGCCGACGATGACCGAGGTCACATGGCCCTGGTGTAGCAGCCACGCGAGCGCGACCTGCGCGACCGACACCTCATGGGCCGCGGCAATCGGCCTCATGGCGTCGATGCAGTCGAAGGCCCGGGCCTCGTTGACCGGCGGGAAGTTCAGGCTGACGCGGCGTGCACCCTCGGGAGCGGCCTGGTCGCGTCCGAACTTGCCGGAGAGCAGGCCACCCGCCAGCGGGCTCCACACCAGCAGACCGACCTTCTGGTCCTTCAGCATCGAGACGGTGTCGCGCTCGAGGTCACGCCCGGCCAGGGTGTAGTAGGCCTGCAGGCTCTCGAACCGTGCCCAGCCGAACTTCTCCGCGATGCCAATCGCCTTCATCACCTGCCAGGCACGCGCATTGGAGCAGCCGACGTAGCGCACCAGTCCCTGGCGGACGAGGTCGTCGAGCGCCCGCACCGTCTCCTCCACGGGCGTCACGGAGTCGAACCCGTGCATCTGGTAGAGGTCGATGTAGTCGGTGCCGAGCCGCTGCAGGCTCGCCTTGACCGCGTCCATGATGTGGGCACGCGAGGCGCCCCGGTCGTTGGGCCCCGGCCCGGTCGCACCGTAGGCCTTGGTCGCCAGGACGACATCCGTCCGCTTGACGCCGAGGTTCTTCAGGGCCGCCCCGGTGATGAGCTCGGACTTGCCGGCGGAATAGACGTCCGCCGTGTCGATGAAGTTGATGCCTGCTTCCAGGGAGCGGGCGACGAGCCGCTCCGCCTCTGCCTGCTGGAGCTGTCCGATGCTGCTCCAGACGTCGCCGCCTCCGAAGGTCATCGTGCCGAGGCACAGCTCGGACACGAGCAGGCCGGTGTTGCCAAGTTGTCTATAGCGCATCTGTCTTTCTTCCTTTTGGTGAGCCAGGACGGCTGACACGCGACACAGATAGACCTTGGGCGGTCTGCTGATTAGACGGAACAATCCGCATGGACTTGTGAGATATGTGCAGCAATGAAGCGCGACGAGCTGAATGACCTGGCGGCCTTCGTGGCGATTGCGGAGGAGAGGAGCTTCACGCGCGCCGCGTCGAAGCTGGGCATGTCTCCGTCCGCCTTGAGCCACGCGATGAAGGCGCTCGAAGGCCGGCTGGGGGTGCGACTGCTGGCGCGGACGACCCGAAGCGTGGCGACGACCGCGGCGGGCGAGCAGCTGCTGAAGACCCTGCGCCCCGCGTTCGAGGAGATCAGTGCCGGGCTCACCCACCTGGACCGACTGCGCGACAAGCCCGCCGGCACGGTACGCATCACCACGTTCAAGCACGCGGCGGCCACGGTGATATGGCCCGTGCTCCCCGGCTTCATGCGTGAGTACCCGGACATCCGCGTCGAGGTCAGCATCGATGACCGCCTGACCGACATCGTCGAGAGCCGCTTCGACGCGGGCATCCGCTTCAGCGAGAAGGTCGCCAGGGACATGGTCGCGGTGCGCGTCGGCCCGGACGTGCGGTTCGCCGTCGTGGGGACACCTTCCTACTTCGCGGAGCACCCGGTGCCGAAGACACCGCGGGCGCTCGTCGAGCATCGCTGCATCAACTACCGGATGCCGACCTCTGGAGCGCTCGGTTCGTGGGAGTTCGAGAGGAGCGGTCGGACGTTCCAGGTCCGGGTCGATGGGCCGCTCATCGTCAATGACGTCGATCTGGTGGTGGCCGCCGCCCTGACGGGGCAGGGTCTGGCGTTCATCTATGAGGACATGGTGGCCAACCATATTGCCGCAGGCCGGCTCATCCGGGTCCTGGGGGAGTGGTGTCCGTCCTTCCCCGCCTACTTCCTCTACTACCCGAGCCGCCGCCAGGTGCCGCCGGCCCTCGCCGCGTTCGTCGAGGCAGTGCGCTCCACCGCACCCCGGAGGCGGTCCGGTCGTGGAGCGTCGACGACTTCGACGGAGGGCGGTGGATGAAAGGGCCTGATTGGGAGCCAGAGGTGTCGGGCGAAGACATGTGTGTCATCGCGTGCTGGGGTGGAGGGGGCGCTGTCCTTCGACCGGGCGGAGCCACTGGCCGTGGTCCTCCCGGAAGAGGCCGGGGATGAGGTCTCATACGCGGCCGCGGACGTCGCGACCATCGTGACCCACTACTACTGACGCGCCTACGGCGTCCCCAGCCCCCAGCGCTGCATCAGCCGGTAGAGCTGGGTGCGGTGCAGGCCGAGCGCCCGTGCCGCCGCGCTGACGTTGCCGCCGTGCTCGGCCAGCGTGGCCTCCAGCGCGGCCCGGTCCAGCTGTGGTGCCGCGGTGGCCGGCGGCGGCGGGGAGGCCAGCGCCACGCCCGCCTCCGCGTCCAGGTGCTCGGCCCGCAGCGAGCGGCTCCCCGAGGCAGCAGCGGCACGCGCCGCGCTCCGCGTCTCTCCCAGCAGCTCACGCACGTTGCCGGGCCACGGGCGCGACAGGCAGGCCTCCACGTAGGTGGCGTGCAGCGCCGGCGCGGCGGAGCCCTTCAGCGCGTGCACCAGCAGCCAGGGCACGTCCTCCAGTCGCTCTCGCAGCGGAGGCAGGTGCACCTCGGCCTGGGCCAGCCGGTAGTAGAGGTCCGCGCGGAACTGGCCGGCGGCCGCCGCGGCACGCAGGTCCTTGTGCGTGGCGGAGCAGACGCGCACGTCCACCGGCTGGGCCCGGAACGCCCCGAGCGCCAGCACCTCCCGCGTTTCCAGCACCCGCAGCAGCTTGGCCTGGACCTCCGACGGCAGCTCCGCCACCTCGTCGAGGAAGAGCACGCCCTTGTCGGCGGCCTGCAGGTAGCCGTCCGTGTCCGCATCGGCGCCCGAGTAGGCGCCCCGCCGCGAGCCGAAGAGGAGCCGCTCCGCCACGCTGGCGGGCACGGCCGCGCAGTTGACGGCGACGAAGCGCCCCCGCGCGTTGGGGCCCGACTGGTGGTAGGCCCGCGCCGCCAGCTCCTTGCCGGTGCCACTCTCGCCGGTGATGAGCAGCGTCTCCCCGGCCAGGGCCGCCGGGGCCACCCGCTCCAGCACGGCACCGAAGGTGGGGCCGCGCACCGCGTCCGGGCTCACGACGACGTCCGCGCCGGCCAGCCGCCGCACGTCCTCATGGAACACGGCCAGCGTGTTGCCCAGCCGCAGCACCCGGGGCGCTGGGAAGGCACGGCTGCCCACCACCTGCTCCCCGTCCACGTACGTGCCGTTGCGGCTGCCCAGGTCCTCCACGCGCCAGCCCGAGCCCTCTCGACGGACCTCGGCGTGCTGGCGTGAGAGGCGCTCGTCCGGCAGCGGCTGGCCGCCCGCGTCCTCACGGCCCAGCACCAGAGGGCTTCCGTCGAGCGGCACCGACCGGAACAGGGGGGCACCCCCCGAGAAGATGAAGACGAGGCCGGGGCGCGGCGGCTCCGGCGTTGCCTGGTTCAAGCGGCTGTCTTCCTGTGTGTCCAGTCCCGTCCGCATCGCGCCCCAGGCGACCCCGCCCCGGGGTGGGGCGGGGGCCTGCTTCCGGGCGACAGGTTACTTGAAGCGCCAGGCGCGGACGTACTTCACCTCGAACGAGTTGCCCTCGCCCGTGGGGGTGCTGCCGTCGGGCGTGCCGCTCGCGCTGCCGAACCAGAGGTCCAGCAGGATGTACATGGGCCGGTTGTAGTAGCCGGCGGTGTCCTGGTACTTCGGCCCCAGCTGCTGCCCGTCGAAGTAGAAGGTGATGCCGGACGGCTCCCACTTCACCGCGTACGTGTGGAAGGCGGCGGACAGGTCCACACCGTTGGTGTAGGGCGCGAAGTCCCGCAGCTTCGTCTCGTACGGCTTCTCGTGGTACGTGTAGTCCGCGTTGGCCTTGTGCAGCGTGAGCCCGTAGTTCACCGGGTGCAGGTTGGCGTCACCCCACCAGGAGCCGGGGCCGCCGCCGGGGTAGGCCTCCATGATGTCGATTTCGGGGCGGTCATTGCCGGGGTGGGCATACAGCCAGAACGCGGGCCAGACGCCCTTGCCGATGGGCAGCTTCGCCTCCATCTCGAAGTACCCGTACGTCTGGGAGAACTTGCCGTCCGTGTCGATGGTGCGGTTGAAGAAGTTCCCGCTCGCGTCGCGCTGCGGCCAGATCTTCAGCGAGCTGTTGCTGACCTTGTAGTTGATGGTCGGGTTCGGGGACTCGTACCAGATGTGGTCGTTCCACTTGCTGGTGTTGAAGCCGCTGTCGAACTCGTCGGAGAAGGTCAGCACGTACTGGTTCGCGTCCTGCCCGCGAGGCCCGCCGGACGTGGTGGTGCCGCCCGACACGGTGAGCGTGCCGACGGTGTAGCGCGTCTCACCATCCACGGTGACGCCGCTGCCGGCGATGAGCGGGATGCGGTTGAGCGGGGCGGCCATGGAGTAGAGCCCCACGCGGATGGTGTACGTGCCCGTCGCGAGGTTGGAAGGCAGCGTCCGGGTGACGTTGTAGGCCACCGCGCCGCTCCACTGCGAGGTGCCCACCGGGGGCTGGTGGTCGGCGTTGAGCGAGGAGTGCTGCACGCCGCTGGCGTCCACGAAGTGCACGAAGACGTAGTAGTTCTCCGGCATGGGGATGGCGTTGAACCGCATGCCCAGCGTCACCGTCTGCCCCGGCTGCGCGGACAGGCTCGGGTTGGAGAGCTGGAGCACCGTGGACGTGGTGGGCTGGGGGTTGCCCACGGTGAGCGTGCCGACGGTGTAGCGCCTCTCACCATCCACGGTGACGCCGGTGCCGGCGGAGAGGGCAATCCGGTTGAGCGGGGCGGCCATGGAGTAGAGCCCCACGCGAATCGTGTACGTGCCGTGCGCGAGGTTGGAGGGCAGCGTCTTGGTGACGTTGTAGGCCACCGCGCCGCTCCACTGCGACGTACCCACCGGAGGGAGGTGGTCGGCGTTGAGCGTGGAGTGCTGCACGCCGTTGGCGTCCACGAAGTGCACGAAGACGTAATAGTTCTCCGGCATCGGCACGGCGTTGAACCGCATTCCGAGCGTCACCGTCTGGCCCGGCTGGGCGGACAGCGAGGGCGTCCCGAGCCGCTGCACCGTGGTCTGCTGGGCGGCGGCCTGTGACGGGGCCAGGGCAAGGAACAGCATTGCGAGAACGAGCGCGTAGCCCGCGCCAGGGCGGGGTTTCCAGGTGCGCATGCAACCTCCGGGGTTGAGGGGACGGTGTGACGCCCGCTGCCTTGGCAACCGACATGCCAGCCGAAGTGACCTTCCCGTTAAACGCGTATGCCAGGAGTTACGCCAGTTTGCGTGGAGAACCCCGTGCGCACGGGTTCCCCGGGCTGTCACGTGATGACACACCCGTGTCAGCCTTCGGGGTGGGACTCAGGAGGAAGGGACACATGCACTGCCCGGACGTCGAGACCTGGAGGGCCTGGCGCATGGGGACGCTGCCCCCGGAGCAGCAGCGGGAGCTCGCGGCGCACCGGGAGACGTGTGAGCGATGCCGCAGCCACACCTCCTCCGGGAGCCCGACGGTGACGGATGCGTCGGAGGCGTCAGCCCCGTCGGCCACGCCGGTGTCGCCCCGCCCGTTGATGCGGGGCTCGAGCGTGGGGCGCTACGTGGTGCTGGAGCCGGTGGGCTCGGGTGGGATGGGCGTGGTGTACGCGGCGTATGACCCGAAGCTCGACCGCAAGGTGGCGCTCAAGCTGGTGCGCACGGACGTGGAGGGCCGGGGCACCGGGCCCGCATGGCAGCAGCGCCTGCTCGAGGAGGCGCAGGCACTGGCGCGCATCTCCCACCCGCACGTCGTCTCCGTGCACGACACCGGCGGCTACCAGGACCAGGTGTTCCTGGCGATGGAGCTCGTGGAGGGAGGCACTCTGCGCGACTGGCTGAAGGCGGCCCCGCGTGCGTGGCGCGACACGCTCCAGGTGCTGCTCCAGGCGGGGCGGGGGCTGGCGGCCGCGCACGCCTCGGGGCTGGTGCACCGGGACTTCAAGCCCGACAACGTCCTGATGGGCACGGATGGGCGGGTGCGGGTGACGGACTTCGGCCTCGCCCTGCGGGAGGCGGAGCCCGAAGCACGGGGCCCCCGCCGGAGCGGGGTGGCGGGCACGCGCGGCTATCAGGCCCCGGAGGTGCTGGCCGGGGCGCCGGCCGACGCGCGCTCCGACCAGTTCGCCTTCTGTGTGTCGCTGCACGAGGCCCTCTTCGGGCGCCGGCCCTTCGACGAGGGCTTCGGCGAGCCGCTTCCCCCTCCCAGGGACGTGCGGGTCCCCGCGGGAGTCCGCCGCGCGTTGCTGCGCGGGCTCGCCCTGGAGTCCCAGGCGCGCCACCCCTCCATGGACGCGCTGCTCCAGGCGCTGGAAGCGGAGCTGGGAGTCGCGCGCACGCGCTGGCTCGCCGTGGCCGGCGTCGCGCTGGCCGTGCTCGCCGGGGGCGGCCTCTTCTCCTACGTGAGCGGGCGCGAGCAGCGTGCGTGCGCCGAGGCCGCGAGCCTGGAGGGCCTGTGGGACGGGGCCCGCCAGGCCGAGGCCGCCCGGGCCTTCGCCGCGCTCTCCACGCCCTTCGCGGCGGATGCCTGGACACGCGTGAAGCCGCTGTTGAACGCGTACTCCAGCGCCTGGTCGTCGCAGACGCGGGACAACTGCGAGGCCACGCGCGTGCGGGCCGAGCAGCCCGAGGAGCGCTACCGCCAGAGAAGCCTCTGCCTGGAGCGGCGGCGCGACGAGCTGCGCGCCCTGGGGGACTTGTTCGGGCAGGCAGACGAGGAGGTGGCCCGCATGGCGGTGCAGTCCGTGCGCACGCTCATCCCCGTCACGCAGTGTGGCCCGGGCGAAGCCGGTCTCCTCGACGAGGAGGCAGCCGCGCCCTCTGCCCTGCGTGCGCAGGTGGCGCGGGCCCGGGTGCTGCGCAGCGCGGGCCGGTACGCCCAGGGCGCGGAGCTGGCGCGGGAGGCCGCCGAGCGCGCACCGCCCGGCTCCGCGTTGCAGGCGGAGGCCCTGCTGTGGCTCGGCACGCTGAAGGGGCTGGCAGGGGACTTGCGGGAAGCCGAGAAGCGCCTTCACGAGGCCCTGCTGGCGGCGGAGCGCTCCCGGCAGCGCGAGCTGGTGGCCATGGCGTGGATACAGCTCGTCAACACGGTGGGCGTCCAGCAGGGCCGCGTCGAGGACGGCCAGCGCCACGCGAGCCATGCCGAGGCGGTGGTGGCCTCGCTCGACAGGCCGGCCCGGCTGGAGCAGGCGCTGTCGATGCACGTGGGCAACCTCTTCTGGCGCGCGGGGAAGCCGGCGGAGGCCGTCCGACACCTGCGGCGCGCCCTGGAGCTGCAGGAGCAGGAGCTGGGCTCCGAGCACGTGGACGTGGCCCTGACGCTCCACACCCTGTCCGGCGTCCTGCGGGGGCAGGCCCGCTTCGCCGAGGCGCGCGACGTGTCCCAGCGGGGGCTTGATTTGCGCAAGAAGCTGCTGGGGCCGGAGCACCCGGACGTGGCCGCCTCGCTGCACATGCTGGGCACGCTGGCCCGTGAGATGGATGACCTGCCCAATGCGCTCGCGCTGCAGCAGCAGTCCCTGTCCCTGCGCGAGCGGGTGCTGGGGCCGGAGCATCCGGACGTGGCCGCCTCCGCCAACCACCTGGCGATTGCCCTGACGGAGATGGGGCGCCTGGAGGAGTCCCGGCCGTACCTGCAGCGGGCCCTGGCCATCCGCGAGAAGGCGCTGGGGCCGGAGCACGCGGAGGTGGGGCTCACGCTCAACGGGCTGGGCGTGCTCGCCTTCCTGCGCCACCAGAACGAGGACGCGCTGCGCTTCTTCGAGCGCTCCCTGGTCATCAAGGAGAAGGCGCTGGGGAAGGAGCATCCGAGCGTCGCGTTCGCCACCTGCAACATCGGCATCGTGCTCCACCGGCTCGGGCGGCAGAAGGAGGCCTGGGAGTGGCACCAGCGCGCGCTGGCGGTGCGGCTGAAGACCTACGGCGAGCGGCATGACGACGTGGCCTACTCGCTCACGGAGATGGGGGAGGTGCTGCGGGCCCTGGGCCGGCTGGACGAGGCGTGGGCCCATCACGAGCGCGCCCTGCGCATCTACCGCGAGCTGGGAAGAGACCACGTCTCCAGCGCGAGCGGCCCGCTGAAGGGAATGGCGGAGGTGCACCTGGCGCGCGGGCAGGGCGCCGAGGCGGCAACGCTCTTCGCGCAGGCGTTGAAGCTGCTGGAGTCCGTCCCGACGTCTCCCGTGGACCTGGCGGAGACGCGCTTCGCGCTGGCCCGCGCCCTGATGGTGCAGGGCCGGCGTGAGGAGGCGCTCACCGGGGCCCGCCGGGCCCGCACGGAGCTGGAGGCCACGGGAGAGGCCGGCCAGCATTCACTCGGGGAGGTGCGCCAGTGGCTGACGCGGCATGAGCCGCGCGCCGCGACAGCGGGCCGGAGGCCGTAAGACCGGCTTGATACACAGGGAATACATGTTTCACAGCAGGCGTCGTTCATCAGGGAACAAGGAATGAGCCCGCACGACGCAACCCGACTCCCTCCGCGGGCGATACTGCGGATGGACCCCCACCTCCACGGCCGAGTCATGTCATCCCGGATCCATCAGCCGAGCCGTCCCTCCACCTCCAGTTCGTCCTCCACCCCGGCCGCGAAGGAGCCGCGTGCGAAGGACCCGCAGGCGCCCGCGAAGGCCGCCACCGCCACGCCCCCGCGCGCGCCGGTGAAGGACTTCTTCGACGATGTCCGCCAGCAGCGCAGCGCCGAGCTGCAGCGTCAGAAGCCCTCGCCGGCGGATCGGGGCCCCGCTGCACGGGCGCTGCCCCAGGCGGAAGCCCGCCGCCCCCTCCCGACGGCGCGGACCGGGCTCACGGCACCGGCCCAGCCCTCCAGCCGCCCCGGCATGGGCGCGGTTCCCTATGACGGAGGCACCACCTTCCGGGTGTGGGCACCGAATGCCCAGCGCGTGCAGGTGGCGGGCGACTTCAGCAACTGGCAGCCGGTGGAGCTGCAGCGCGAGCCGAGCGGCAACTTCTCGCTCGACGTCGCCGGTGCCCACCATGGCCAGCAGTACCAGTACGTCGTCCAGGGCAAGTACGGCGACTGGCGCTGGAAGGGGGACCCGCGCGCCAACGACGTCACCAACTCCACGGGCAACTCGGTCATCGTCGACCACAAGGCCTACCAGTGGAAGCACGACTGGGAGTTCCAGATGCCGCCGTGGAACGAGGCGGTCGTCTACGAGATGCACGTGGGCACCTTCAACGACTCGCCCGGCTGGGGCCCCGGCAACTGGCAGAGCGCCATCGACAAGCTGGACCACCTGAAGGACCTGGGCATCAACGTCGTCGAGCTGATGCCCTCGGCCGAGTTCGCCGCCGACTTCAGCTGGGGCTACAACCCCGCCTTCCTCAACGCGCCCGAGAGCGCCTACGGCAGCCCGGATGACCTGAAGCGCTTCGTCGACGAGGCGCACAAGCGCGGCATCGGCGTGGTGATGGACGTCGTCTACAACCACCTGGGCCCGAGCGACGTGCCGCACTGGGACTTCGACGGCGAGACGTACGGCAAGGGCGGCAGCTACTTCTACACGGACTCGCGCGCCAGCACGCCCTGGGGCGACACCCGTCCGGACTACGGCCGCCACGAGGTGCGCGACTACCTGCGCGACAACGCGATGATGTGGCTGCGCGACTACCACATGGACGGCCTGCGGCTGGACGCCACCAAGGAGATCCGCAACGCGAATGGCGAGGTCAACCCGCAGGGCTGGCAGCTCCTCAAGGAAATCAACGACGCGGTGAACCGCGAGTTCCCCCAGAAGCTCATCATCGCCGAGGACCTGGGGAACGAGCCGGGCGTCACCCATCCGCAGGGCGCGGGCTTCGACAGCCAGTGGGACAGCAACTTCGTGCACCCGGTGCGCGCCGCCCTCACCGCCTTCTCCGACAGCGAGCGGGACATGGACGCGGTCGCCCGGGCCATCGGCTTCAAGTACAACGGCCAGGCCACCCAGCGCGTCATCTACACGGAGAGCCACGACGAGGTGGCCAATGGCAAGCAGCGCCTGCCCAGTGAGGTGGGCGGCTGGGACGCGGGCGGCTACCACGCCAAGAAGCGCTCGCTCATCGGCGCGGCGCTCACCATGACGAGCCCCGGCATCCCCATGCTCTTCCAGGGGCAGGAGTTCCTCGAGGACGGCCACTTCCAGGACGGCGACCCGCTCGACTGGCAGAAGAAGCAGACCTTCGCCGGCATCAACCAGGCCTATGGCGACCTCATCAAGCTGCGGCGCAACTGGAACGACAACACCGCGGGCCTGCGTGGGGAGAACGTCAACGTCCACCACGTGAACAACAACGACAAGGTCGTCGCCTTCCACCGCTGGGACAAGGGCGGGCCGGGGGACGACACCATCGTCGTCGTCAACTTCGGTGGGAAGCAGCTCTCCAACTACGAGCTGGGCCTGCCCTCGGACGGCACCTGGAAGGTGCGCTTCAACAGCGACTGGCAGGGCTACTCCGGCGACTTCGGCAACGCGAAGAGCTTCGACGTGGGCGGCCGCTGGAGCGGCAAGGACGGCCTGCCCGCGAGCGGGACGCTCAGCGAGCTCGGTCCCTACAGCGTGGTCGTCCTCTCGCGCGACAAGTAGTCCGGCCCGGCCCGGTCCGCCAGGCGTGTGGGCTTCACACGCGCCTGGCGCCGGAGGCCTCGCCCGCGTCCTCGCGTGCCAGTTGCTGGCACGTCTCCGCCGTGGCCTCGTCCTCCGGGAAGCAGCACTCGATGTGCAGCTCGTCGATGGTGACGTCCCTCGGTGTCCCGAAGGTCGTCAGGGTGGAGAAGAAGCGCAGCTCCCGGCCGTCCCGGCGGAACACCGTCGTCAGCAGCGGTGAGGACGTGGCCCCCAGCTCGCGCGTGCGCCAGCGGGTGGGCACGCCGGGATAGGCGAGCACCTCGTCGAGCAGGGCGCGGGCGGTGTCATCCGTGGGGGCCGCCGCCACCGCGTTGTGGAGGTGGCGGATGAGGTCCCCGGCCACCTCCTCCCAGTTCGCCAGGGCCGGCCGCAGGTCCTTCGGGTCGAAGAGCTGCCGCAGCATGTTCCCGTGGGCGCTGGCCCTGCCGCCCAGGAGGAAGCGGTTGACCCGGGCCGCGGCGCCGTTGGCCATCAGCACGTCCCAGTGCCGGTTGAGGAGGAACGCTGGATAGGGCTCCTGGTGGGCGAGGGTGGCCTCGATGGCGCGGCGGACCTGCGCCAGCTGCGGGGTGCCCAGCCCCGTCTCCGGGTACTTCGGCGCATACCCCGCGGCCACGAGCAGCGCATTGCGCTCGCGCAGCGGCACTTCGAGCGCATCGGCGAGCCGCGCAATCAGCTCGCGGCTGGGCTGCGCCTTTCCTGTCTCGACGCAGCTGAGGTGGCGGGCCGACAGCCCCGCCGTCAGCGCCAGGTCGAGCTGGCTCAGGCGCCGCGTCGCGCGCCATTCCCGGAGCAGCTCTCCCACGTGCGCGGCGGCAGCAGCGGGACGCGGCGAGCGGGAGGCGGAGGAGTCCATCCCCGGCATGATACGGCCTCGCGACATGGGCGCTATGACCTCGGAGGTCATGAAGTCATGACTCCCGAGGTCGTAGCTTCCAGGCCCTCACGCGTCCATGAATGCCGCCCATCGAACGGGTGAACCCTTCCAGGGAGGCAGCATGCGTCGCAGGGAGTTCATGGAGTTGACGGCCGGTGCGCTGATGGCTGGCGCGCTCGCCGGGTGCACGTCCCGCGTGGCGGGCGGCGGCACGTCACCGCGAGGCGCGGGCACTGTCAGCCCGCTGGATGCCGCGGCCTTCCGTGCGGAGCGAAGGTTCGCCCGGACGGACTTCGGCAGAATCGCCTACGTCGAGCGGGGCGCCGGGGACGCCGCGCTCTTCCTGCATGGCTTCCCCCTCAACAGCTTCCAGTGGCGGGGCGCGCTGGAGCGCCTGTCCCCCCACCGCCGGTGCGTCGCGCCCGACTTCCTAAGCATGGGCTACACGGAGGTCGCCGACGGGCAGAGCGTCGCGCCCGACGCCCAGGTGGCCATGCTCGTGGCGCTGCTGGACACCCTCTCGATACGGACGGTCGACCTGGTCGCGAACGACAGCGGTGGCGCGGTTGCCCAGCTCCTGGTCACC
The DNA here is from genome assembly GCF_024198175.1 of Pyxidicoccus xibeiensis. NCBI lineage: Bacteria > Pseudomonadati > Myxococcota > Myxococcia > Myxococcales > Myxococcaceae > Pyxidicoccus > Pyxidicoccus xibeiensis. Next base: position 71,937 of record NZ_JAJVKV010000003.1, on the reverse strand, counting down.
CGGCATCCCGAGCGCGTCCGCACGCTGCTGCTGACGAACTGCGACGAGGAGCACGACAGCCCTCCGCCCGCGCTGATGCCCGTCATCGAGCTGGCGAAGGCCGGGAAGTGGGTGGACGAGTGGCTCGTGCCCTGGCGTGCGGACAAGGCCCTCGCGCGCTCGGCGCAGGGCATCGGAGGGATGTGCTACGCGGACCCGGCGCATCCGACCGACGAGGCCATCGAGTATTACTTCGCACCGCTGGTGGGCTCGCCCCGCGGCAAGGCCCTGGCGCATGCCTATGCCGCCGCGCTCGAGCGCAATCCGCTGGAGGGCATCGCTCCGGCGCTCGCGCGCTGCAAGGTGCCGGCGCGGATTGTCTGGGGCACGGGGGATACCCTCTTCTCGCCGGACAGCCCTGGCTACCTCGACCGGGCCTTCGGGAACTCGCGCGGCGTGCGGCGGCTGGAGGGCAGCAAGCTGTTCTGGCCGGAGGAGCGTCCGGACGTCATCGCCGAGGAGGCGCGACGGCTGTGGGGCGTGGGTTAGGGCCGCCGTGGCGCCCTCGCTTGCCTGCCCGGGCGCCGTGCGGGGGCGCCGGGGCCCTCCCACGGCGCCTGGGTGAGCCCTACCCTCGCGCATGGCCCCCACGCACGTCACCTCGCGCTTCCTGGAGCTGCCCTCCCTGCGCCTGCACCTGTTGGAAGCGGGGCCCTCGCGCGGCCCGCTCGTCCTGCTGCTGCACGGCTTCCCCGAGCTCGCGGAGAGCTGGCGCGAGGTGATGACCGTGCTGGCCTCCGCGGGGCTGCGCTGCGTGGCGCCCGACCTGCGCGGCTACGGCGGCTCGGACATTCCGGACGACGGCTATGACCTGGACACCCTCACCGACGACGTGGTGCGGCTCGCCGAGCGCCTGCGCCCGGGTGAGCGCGTGCACGTGGTGGGGCATGACTGGGGTGGCGTCATCGCCTATCACCTGGCGATGCACCACCCGGAGCGGGTGGACCGGCTCGCGGTGGTGAACGCGCCGCACCCCGCGGTGATGTCGCGGCGCGTCTGGCGGCCGGACCAACTCCTGCGCAGCAGCTACGTGGGCTTCTTCCAACTGCCCTGGCTGCCCGAGCGCCTGCTCACCTCGCGCGGGGGGCGGTGGGTGCCGCACGCCATCCGCGCCGCCATGGTGCATCCGGAGCGCGTGCCGCCGGAGAAGCTCGCTCCCTACGCGGCCAACTTCGCGAGGCCGGCGGCTGCTCGCGCCGCGCTCGCCTACTACCGCTGCGCCGTGCGTGGCCGGCTCGCCCCGCGTGCCCTGAAGCGCATCTTCTCCCCGCCTCCGCCCATCCGCGCTCCCTTCCGCCTGGTCTGGGCGGAGCGCGACATCGCGCTGGGTCGCCACCTCGCGCGCGGCCTGGAGCGCTATTTCCTGGGGCCGTGCGAGGTGCGCTACCTGCCCGACGTGGGCCACTTCGCGCCGCTGGAGGCGCCCGAGGCCGTCGCGGCGCTGCTGCTCGAGCACCTCGCGCCGGAGCGTGCCGCGCAGTCGGCGGTCCCCGCCTCCCACGCCGGAGCGTCCACCACGCCAGGTGCGTCGCCGACGCCGTAGGCCCGGAGCGTCCTCACGCGGATGGCGCGGAGGGCCAACGCATTGCGGCGTTTGATGAGTGACACTTGTGTCGGCGTTGCTTTGGCGGCGACAGAGCCTGTTCTTCTCTACTGCCGCACTCCTCGCGCGCGGGAAGGGTTCCCTCGCGTGCTGGAGAGCTCACGCAGTCCTCACACCAGGAGCACCCAATGAAGATCAAGACCAAGCTTCGTGGCGGTCCCCGCAGCTGCACCGTCTACATCGACGAGGCGGGCTGAGTCGAAGCAGCGTTGGCGGGCGGAGCATCGCCCGCCAACGGCTGTGCCCGGCCGACAGGCCGTCCGGGCGTGCCAGCATCGAGCGGGAGCGGCTCCCCGTCAGGCCGCAGCCGCCGTCGACCCCGCGAGCGACTCCAGCTCCTCGACGGCGAGGTCGCTCGCGCGCTCCAGCCGCAGCACCCGGTCCGCGAGCACCCGCACCGCATGGCCGCGCGCGGCGAGGCGGCGGACGATGCCGAGCTGCGGCGGCACGTTGCCTCCGGCGTCCATCATCACGAACAGGAAACGCCTCATGTCCCCTCCTTCACGAGCGCTGCCACCGGGTCCTGGATGAGCCGCTCCGTCTCGGCGCGGGAGAGCGCCAGGTCGATGCGGAACAGCTTCCACTGGTAGAAGTCGTCCGCCGCGAAGAGTCGCAGCACGCGCCGCTCCCGCTCGGCCCCGCGTCGTGGCAGCAGCGGGGCGAAGGCTTCCTCGACCCAGGCGCGGTGCATCGCACGCGCTCCCACGAGCAGCTCGCGAAGGACGGGAATCCGGTGCTCCTGGCGCAGCATCCGCCAGTTCATCAGGCCCATCTCCTCATAGCTGCCGACGAGGTTGCGCACGGCCTCCGCGACGTCCCCCGGCGTCGTCACCGCGCGCGCTCGCGCGATTCGCGGCCCCATCACCTCCGCGACCTCGCTCACCAGCCCCTCCTTCGAGGAGAAGCGGCGCAGCACCGTCTGGAGCGTCACCTCCGCGCGGTCGGCCACTGCCTGCAGCGTCACGTCCTCGTAGTCCTGGGTGAGGAACAACTCGGAAGCCGCGGCAAGGATGCGACGGCCCGTCTCGGCCGCGGCGTCCGCCCGCGCGGTCATCCGATAGGGGCGCGTCGCTTTCATGTGATAACGACTGATGTGAAATTGGGACGCACGTCGAGTGCACCCTCGAGGCCCACCAGGTCGAGGGCCTCGGGCTTCTCCGCGCGGAACGCCGCCCGTGGTGTGTGGGCGCGTTCCGGGCATCTCTCGCCGGGAGCGTACCCTCCACGACCTGCCCGGCGTCCTGCGCGAGCACGTTGCCGTTCCCGTCGAGCGCGGTAGGGTGGGGTCCTCCGCTGTCGAGCGCAAGGAGCCGCACCGTGCCCAAGGGTCAAGAGAAGGCGAAGAAGGACAACAAGCCGAAGCTGACGACGAAGGAGAAGCAGAAGAAGAAGAAGGAGAAGGAAGAGAAGAAGAAGTAGGCCGGACGTACAGGCCCGGAGGCCGGAGGCTCGATGCGCGCCTGCCGGACCTCAGCGGGGGCGCTGGAGGAGGGTCGTTGCCTCCTGCTCCCCGACGGCTGGCGCGGCTCGCGGTCCGACGAGCCGCGTGGCCTCCGGGTCTCCGCTGGGAGGCGCGGGCAGCTGCCGTGTGAGCAGCGCCTCCACTTCGGTGGGCGTGGGGTCGCCGAGCTCCGAGAGGGCCCGCTCGCGCAGCCAGCGCTCCTCGAAGTTCTCCCTCAGCCAGCGGGCGAGGTCGACCGCCGGAAGGGTGTGCCGGATGGGCTCCAGCGCGCGCTGGAAGGCCCAGGCGTCCGTGAAGCGTTGCTCCGGCAGCGGGCGGAGCGCGACGTCGACCACGTCCCGGAGCATGCGATACGCGGCGGGCGCGTCGGGGCGCTCCAGGTCCGGCAGCCGGGGCGCCCCCGAGGAAGCACCGGGGAGGCCGCCGAACAGCAGCTCGTGGAGGACGCAGCCGAAGGCGAAGAGGTCGCCGGACGCGGTGGCCGCGGCACCCTCGCGGCGCTCGGGCGGCATGTACGCGAGCTTCCCGATGATGCCGCCGACCTCCGTGAGCCGCGTCACCGAGGGCACCGTCACCGTCGCCGAGACGCGCTCCTGCTCCTCGCTGGAGCCATGGGCGATGCCGAAGTCGACAATCTTCACCACGCCGTCGAACGACACGACGAGGTTGTCCGCGCTGATGTCGCGATGAACCACGCCGCGCTCGTGTGCGTAGGCCAGCCCACGCAGCGCCTGCTGACAGATTTCGACGACGACCTCGAGCGGCAGCGTGCCGCCCTTCCGGCCGCGCCGGACGAGCTCGAGCACATTCACGCCGCTCAGGTACTCCATGACGATGAACCACCCGCCGTCCACCTGCCCGAGGTCATAGACGGACACGATGTGCGGATGGTGGAGGCGCGCGGCGGTGCGGGCCTCTCCGATGAAGCGGTGGAGCCGCACGGCGGGGTCCTCGCCGCCGCCCTCGTCCAGCATCCGCTTGAGGACGACGAGCCGATGGAACCCCGCGCGGCCCGTCCTCACCGCGAGCCACACCTCGCCCATGCCTCCGCGCCCGAGCCGGACGAGCCGGCGGTAGCGGTGGATGCCCGTCCCCAGGTCCGCGCCCCGCAGCGAGCGCGCGGTGAGGATGGCGAGCGCGGTGGAGGCGAGCAGGAGGAATGGAATCCCCACGAGCGCGAAGAGCGGAGGCCCCGTGCTCCAGCCGACGTCGATGGCGAGCTCCCGGCCCAGGAGCGCGAGCGCGCAGAGCGACGCGACGAACACGGCCGCCGCCATCGCTCCCCGGCGCTTCAGCAGCCGCGTCGACTCGAATGCCCACGTGCCGGCCACGCACGTGGCCAGCAGCCAGAACAGCGGGAGGCTCAGGCCCGTCGCGCGGACGAGCTCCTCCGAGGTCATCCCGCTCACCGGCAGCGTGAGCACGGCCCTGGAGACGTCGACCACCCGCACCACGCCGAGCGAGAGGGTGACGCCCAGCATCACCCGCCGCCAGGGCGTGAGCGGCACGTCCAGCAGCGACCACGCGACGCGCAGGAGGGGGTAGGGGAGGAGGACTGACGTGAGGGCGCCGAAGAGCAGCCAGGGCCGCGTGTCGGCGAACACCGCGCTGGCCTCGCGGCTGGTGAGCCCCGAGGTGATGCTGAGCACCGCGAACGCCAGGAAGCTCGACGCCAGCCAGAGCTGGACGCGCTGGGAGCGCACCGCGGCCCAGGTCGCGAAGTGCACCAGCGCGAGCACGAGACACGCTCCGGCGAGCGCCAGGTGCAGCATCGTGTAGGGCGTCACGAGGTGGGAGCGTAGTCGAGCGCTCCGCTTTTCGCGAATGGCGGCGAAAGCAGGGTAACGGTGAGCGCCATGGCCGCGCGCTCCCGTTCGACGCGGAGCGCCGCGGTGTGACTTCCGGCATATCGACGCGGCCGGCGGTCCGTCCTAGCTTCCGTGGACCATGGCGGACACCCGGCAGCAACCTCCCACGCGCTTCTCGCAGGAAGAGGCGGCGGACATCATCCGCGAGGCCACCACGCGCTCGCTGGCGGGGGACGCGGAGCGGCCGCTCACCCGCGAGGACGTGCACGCGATGGCCCGGGAGATGGGGCTGAGCGAGGCCGCAGTGGAGGCCGCGCTCGCCGCCCGCGCCCGGAAGCAGGAGGACCGGCAGCGGGTGCGCAAGGCCATCATCGACTTCGCGACGCACGGCCTCAGCTACACCATCGTCATGGGCGGGCTCACCATCATGGACCTGCTCGGCGGTCCGGGCTGGTGGGTGCAGTGGCCTGCCATCGGCTGGGGGATGGGGCTGGCCTTCCACGCCAAGGCCGCGCTGCTCAACGTCCTCAACAAGGATGCGCCGCCTGATGGAAAGCCGGGCACTCCGCCAGGTTCATGAAGCGACCTCCCCGATGCGGACCGGGCTGACCCGGTGGCAGCGCGGGGGCCTGGCTGCTGCCGACCCGCGCGAATCCCCGTGTCCGTCTACGTGCCATGACGCTGTCGCAGGCGCTCACTCCTCGTCGGGCTTCTGGCCGGGGTAGGCCGCCCAGTAGACGTCGGGCAGGGGGTTGGTGCCGGCATCGCTGCGCGGGCCGTCACCATCGGGCAACTCGTCCAGGATGGCGCCCGGCGTGCGCTCCGTCGGGTCGATGGTGTGCGGGTGCAGCTCCTGCTGCCGGTCCTCTCCTGGCGCGGGAGTCCGCGTCCCGGCCCGCCGCTGGCCGTCCTTCTCCTGCGCCTGGTGCCGGGGGCCCGCCCCGCTGCGGTAGTAGTCCTGCGGGTCCTGGATGCCTGCCTGCTTCCTGTCGCGCTCGGCCATGGTGGAATTCTCCGTCCCACTACGGTCATGCCGGGCCTCGCGCGCCGCAATGGGACCTTCCGCCCGCGCCGCGCTCGCCTGCATCCGCCAGGCATGAGGTCCGGGAGGCGTAACTGGCTGGAAGTCCAACGGAAACCGCGCTCGGCCGTCCGGCGGGACTCTCGCCGGAGGTCTCCGGACGGGGCCGCCGTGCTCGCGGCGCTGGATGCCGGGTCTGCTCCCCCGTTATGGAGGGCCTCCCCGGGAGGCGAGGTGTAGAGTCGATGGGAATGCCCTGTTCGAGCGTCCAGGTTCCGTCTTCGCCCGGCGACCGGTTGGCGCGGGGGAGCTTGCTGCAGGCCCCTCCCGCCGGACCGCCGCCGGATGCCTTCGTGCGCCGCGAGCCCTGACCGCGCCATGGCGAGTCCCATCGATGGTGGTCCTGCCCCCGTGCCGCTGGCCGCGCTCGCGGACGTGATGGGCTTCGACGTGCCCCCGTCCCATCGCGCGCGCTGGGGCGGCGCCATCACCCGGCTCAAGCGGCTGGCGGTGGCGGGACTCGGGCCGGTGCAGCATGCGCTGCTGGCCCGTCAGGCGCAGTTCGATGCGCTGCTCGCGGAGCTGCTGCAGGCGCCAGGGCCGCGGCTGCCGGCCCGGGTCCGCGCGGAGCTGGCGCCGCTGGCGGACCCGGCCGTGCTTCGAGCCTCCGGGCGCGACGTGGCCCGGTGGCTGCGGGAGCCGTGGGTGCGCGCCCAGCGCGCCTGGAACCTCGCAGTCGTCGAGCTGCTGTCCGGCCCGTCCTGGCCGCTGCGCACGGACGGCGCGCGAGCGAGGCTGGACGCACTGGAGGCGCGCTGTGACGTGCTGGCGGACGTCCGGGCACCGCGCGCGCTGCTGCCACTGTGGCGCGAGGTGTGGCGGCGGCAGGTGGCCTTCAACCACGCCTGTGTCCTGAGGCTGCGCCACCTGCTGGGCGTGGCCCGGCCCGTCCTGGCCCTGCCCGCGCCGGAGGTGCATGCGCGGTGGTGTCGCGAGCAGGAGGCGCGCGAAGTCCCTGCCGCCGCCGCCGCGGTGGAGCGGCTGGAGCGGCGGCCCCGGTTCAGCCTCGTCACGCCCGCCTGGGAGACGCCGGGCCCCGTGCTGCGGGCATGCATCGACTCCGTGCGGGCGCAGGTATATCCGCACTGGGAGCTGTGCATCGTGGATGACGGCTCGCGCTCCGCCGGGGTGGAGGCCACCGTCCGGCGGCTCGCCGAGGAGGACCCGCGCATCCGCTTCACCCGGCTCTCCGCGAACCAGGGCATTGCCCGTGCGACCAATGCCGCGCTGGCGCTGGCCACGGGGGACTTCATCGGCTTCCTCGACCACGACGACCTGCTGGCGCCGCACGCGCTCGCCGAGGTGGCGCTGCGGCTGGAGGCCGCGCCGGACACGGACGTCCTCTACTCGGACGAGGACAAGGTGGACGGGGAGGGGCGGCGCTTCGCGCCCTACCTGAAGCCGGCGCTGTCACCCGAGCTGCTGCGGGCGGTGAACTACGTCTGCCACTTCCTCGTGGTGCGCGCGTCCCTGGTGCGCGAGGTGGGCGGCATCCGCCCCGGCTTCGAGGGCGCGCAGGACCACGACCTGGTGCTGCGCCTGCTGGAGCGGACGCGGCGCTTCGTCCACATCCCCCAGGTGCTCTACCACTGGCGCACGCTGCCGGGCTCCACCGCCACGGACGCCAGCGCCAAGCCCGCGGCCTCCGAGGCCGGCCGCCGCGCGGTGGCCGAGCACCTCGCGAGGCTGGGCGAGGCCGGCGAGGTCGAGACGCACGCGCCCGGCCTCTACCGCATCTGCCATCCGCTGCCGCCAAGGCCGCGCGTGTCCGTGCTGCTCGCGCTCGGTGAAGGGGCGCCCGCGCCCGAGCTGGCGGCGCTGCTGGACACCTCGGACGACGTGGAGCTGGAGGTCCTGCTGCCGTGGCCGGGCGGCACGGCGGGCACGCCCGGCGCCGGGGGCGACTCGCGCGTGCGGCGCGTGGCACTTCCCGAAGGGCTGACGCCGGGGGCCGTGGCCAACCGCCTGCTGCGGGAGGCGCGCGGCGCGCTGGTGCTGCGCCTGGACGCGGGCACGGTGCCCACGGAGCGGGGCTGGCTGTCAGAGCTGGCCTCGCAGGCGCTGCGCCCGGACGTGGGCGTGGTGGGCGCCCGCCTCGTGACGCCGGCGGGGGAGGTGGTGCACGCGGGCCTGGGCGTGGCGGCGGACGGAAGCGTGGTGCGCCTCTTCTCCGGGCTGCCGGACCCGGCGCTGGCCGCGTTCGGTGGCTCACACTGGCCTCGCGAGCTGCTCGCCGTGTCGGGCGCCTGTGCCATGAGCCGGCGCGAGGTGCTGGAGGGGCTCGGGGGCATGGACGAGGCGCTCGGGTCGGCGGAGGCCTGCGCGGTGGACCTGTGCCTTCGCGCGGTGGGCGGGGGGCTGCGAGTGGTGTACACGCCCCATGCACGGCTGGTGAGCACGGAGGGGGCGCCAGCCGCGTGGGTGGCGGCGGACTCCGAGAAGCTGCGCGCACGGGTGGGGCCGTTGCTGAGCGCGGGGCGGGGTGACCCCTTCTGCAATCCCCACTTCGGGGCCGATGGACGCGGCGGCGACGTGCCGCGGAGGGGCTGAGGCGAATGGCGGAGCAGGAAGGCGGCAAGGTGCGGCGGGTGTGGTCCCGCGTGGCGAAGGGGCCATTGCGCCAGATGCGTCGGGGGCTGGTGCGTCGGCAGGTGGGCCTGGCCGCGGTGCCGGGCCAGGGCACGTCGCGGGTGGAGGGCGGGCGCTACGGCTGGGAGGCGGACGGGCCCGACGCCGTGCTGGAGCTGAGGCCGGAGGCCGGGGCGCTGCCCTCGGGCTGGACGGAGCTGTCCCTCACGCTGGAGACGGAGTCCGCGGACGCCGCCTCCCCCGTGCTGCTGGTGGACGCGGGCGGGGAGGGGGCGGCGGTGAGCATCCGCCTTCCCGAGGCGAGCGGTGGCCGGGTGCGCGCGCTCGTGCGCCTGCCGGAAGCGGCGCGCGCGCTGCGGCTGGGGCCGGTGAACCGGCGCACGCGCTTCCACCTGGCGGACGCGCGCGCGGTGGAGCTGGGGCAGGCGGAGGCGACGCTGCGCATGGCGTGGCCGCTGGCCCTGCGCCTGCTGCGCGAGCCGGAGCGCATTCCCCAGGTGGCGCGCCGCTACCTCGGCACCCTGCGTGCGGGCGGGCTGCGCGGCCTGGACGGGGTGCTCGGCGAGAAGTCCCGCGGCCTGCTGTCGCTGGAGAGCTACGAGGACTGGATACGCCAGTACGGGACGCTCACCGACACGGACCGCGAGGAGCTGCGCCGCACGGTGGACGCGCTGCCCTTCAAGCCGCTCGTGTCCGTGGTGATGCCCACCTACGACACGCCCGAGGTGTGGCTGCGCCGGGCGCTCGACTCGGTGCGGGCCCAGCTCTACCCGCACTGGGAGCTGTGCATCGCGGACGACGCGTCCCCGCGTCCCGAGGTGCGCCGGGTGCTGGAGGAGTATGCGGCGCGGGACGCGCGCATCCGCTTCACCGTCCGGGCCACCAACGGGCACATCTCCGCGGCCTCCAACTCCGCGCTGGAGCTGGCCCGGGGCGAGTTCGTCGCCCTGCTGGACCATGACGACGAGCTGCCGGAGGACGCGCTGGTCCGCGTGGTGGAGGAGCTCAACGCGCACCCGGACGCGGACATCGTCTTCAGCGACGAGGACAAGCTGGACGGCCAGGGCCGCCGCTACGACCCGTACTTCAAGCCGGAGTGGAACCTGGACCTGTTCCGCTCACAGAACCTCATCAGCCACCTGGGCGTGTACCGCACCGCGCGCCTGCGTGAGATTGGGGGCTTCCGCCTGGGCTTCGAGGGCAGCCAGGACTACGACCTGGCCCTGCGCGTGGTGGAGCGCACCACGCCGGAGCGCATCCGCCACGTGCCGCGCGTGCTGTACCACTGGCGCGCCATTCCCGGCTCCACGGCGCTCGACGTGGGGGAGAAGGACTACGCCAGCACCGCCGCGCGCCGCGCCCTGCAGGAGCACCTGGACCGCACCGCGAGCGGCGCGCGCATCGAGCCGGGCGGTGCCGCCGCCCTGCACCGCGTGCGCTACCCGCTGCCGTCCCCGCCGCCCTCCGTCAGTGTCATCCTCCACGCACCCGCGGGCGAGGACCCCGAGGCCCTCCGCGAAGCGCTGGGCCGGGCGACGGACTACCCGGAGGTGGAGTGGCTCGCCGCGTCGGGTGCCGCCGGGGGGGCCTCCGCCGCCTCCAACCAGGCCGCGCGCAAGGCGCGTGGCGACGTGCTCGTCTTCCTGGATGCGCGCCTGGAGCCCCACGCGCCCGGCTGGCTCGCGGAGCTGGTGGCCCACGCGCTGCGGCCGGAGGTGGGGGCGGTGGGCGCGAAGCTCTGCGCACCGGACGGCACCGTGGAGCACGCGGGGCTGGTGCTGGGGATGGGCGCCGAGGGCATCGCGGGCCACCCGCACCGGGGGCTGGTTCGCGCGGCGCCCGGCCACGTCGGGCGGGCGACGGTCATCCAGCAGTTCTCCGCGGTGAGCGCGGCCTGCTTGGCGGTGCGCCGCGCCGTGTTCGAGGCGGCGGGAGGTTTCGACGCCGAGCACCTGCCGGACGCGTGGCGCGACGTGGACCTGTGCCTGCGGCTGCGGGAGCGAGGCCTGCGCACCGTGTGGACGCCGTACGCGGAGCTGACCTGGCGCGCGCACGCGGCCGGGAGCGAAGCCGGGGACTCGCGGGCCGCCGCGGCCTCCTGGCTCCGGACGCGCTGGGGCGACGCGCTGCGGGCCGACCCTTTCCACAGCCCGAACCACGCGCTGGACTGGGAGGACCTGCGGCTCGCCTGGCCTCCTCGTACGATGCCGCCCCGCCGCACGATGCCCCCCTGAGCGGCCAGGGGAGTGGAGGGTGACTCCACTCCCTGCCCAGGAGGGGAGCCACCACCTTGACGCTCCCCACGCCAGATGCCATGGAGAAGCGGCCGTGGCAGCCTCCGGCCGGGCTGCTCGCACCCTTCGACGAACATCGACCATGCATCAACTGCTCAATCCGCTGGACCATCCTCTTTGTCTGTCCACGCCCAGGCGGCTGCTGGCCTCCTCCGCGTGGGTCGAGCACGTCCCCTTCGGGATGTTCATCATCGACCTCGTGCGGCCACGGGTCCTCGTGGAGCTCGGGGCGCACTCGGGGGTGTCCTACTGCGCCTTCTGCCAGGCCGTGTCCGAGCTGAAGCTCGACACGCGCTGCCATGCGGTGGACACGTGGACGGGCGACGTGCACGCGGGCGCCTACGGCCCCGAGGTGCTGGCGGACCTGCGCGCACACCATGACCCGCGGTATGGCGGCTTCTCCCGGCTGATGCAGATGACGTTCGTGGAGGCCCTCTCGAGCTTCGAGGACGGCTCCATCGACCTGCTGCACATCGATGGCTGCCACGAGTACGAGCAGGTCAAGGCGGACTTCGAGCAGTGGCTGCCCAAGCTGAGCCGCACCGGCGTCATCCTCTTCCACGACACCCAGGTCCGCGAGCGGAACTTCGGCGTCTGGCGGCTGTGGGAGGAGCTGCGCGGCCGCTACCCGTCCTTCGAGTTCGAGCACGGCCACGGCCTGGGCGTGCTCGCGGTGGGCGCCGAGCCGCCCGAGGGCGTGCGCGCCATGGCGGAGCTGTCCGTGGAGGACGCGGCCCGCTTCCGCTCCCTCTTCGCCGAGCTGGGCTCTCGGATGTCGCTGCGCGTGCGCTGCGAGCTGCTGGACGCGGAGGTGGCCCGGCTGGAGCGGGAGCGCGTGGCCGTGGCCACACGCCACGCGGAGGCCAGCCGTGATGTCGCCGCGCTGCAGGAGGAGCTGGCCGCGGCCTCGCGGCGGGCGCAGGCGGACGCGCTGATGCTGCGCGAGCGTGAGGCGGGCCTGGAGCGGGCCGAGGCCGCCCAGCGCGTGCTCCGCTCGGAGCTGGACCAGCGCGACGCACACGTGGCCCACCTGGACAAGGAGCTGGCCCGCCAGCGCGACGAGCTCGCCCATATCTCCGGCAGCCTGGGCTGGAAGCTCGTCAACCGCTACTGGGCCATGCGTGAGCGCGTGCTGCCGCCAGGCACGAAGCGCGGCCACTACTACCAGCTGGGCAAGCGCACCCTGCAGAAGGTGGGCTCCGGCCTGGTGAAGCTGCCGAAGCAGGGCTGGCGCCGCGCGCGCGCCGTCCCGGCCCAGGCGCCCACCGAGACCCTCACCGTCCCGGCCCAGTCGCAGGCCCAGGCCGTTCGCGCTCCCGACCCGCGCCTGCCCTGGTCGGCGCCCCTGACGGAGCGCTCCCGGGCGAGCTTCGGGCGGCGCATCCTCATCATCGCAGAGCTGTCGCTGCCCCAGTGCAAGCGCTACCGCGTGGACCAGAAGGTGGAGATGCTCCACCGGCTGGGCTACGAGGTCACCGTCCTGCGGTGGAACGACCACGCCGACTGCAAGACGGCGCTGCAGTTCCACGGCCTGGTCATCTTCTACCGCGTGCCGGCCTTCCCCGCGGTCGAGGAGATGATTGGCGAGGCGAAGCGGCTGGGGCTCCACACCTTCTTCGACGTCGACGACCTCATCTTCGACGTGGACGAGTACCGGCGGAACACCAACGTGCAGCGCCTGCCGGACCAGGAGCGCGACCTGCTGCTGGACGGCGCACGCCTCTACCGCAAGGCGCTCAGCCTCTGCGAGCACGCCATCGCGAGCACGCCCACCATCGCCGAGCGCATGGCCCAGGTCGTCCCGGGCAAGGTCTACGTCGTCGAGAACTGCCTGGACCAGGGCATCCTCGCCCTGGCCGCGGAGCTGGAGCGGCGTCCCGTGGGCGTGGACACGCACACGGTCACCATCGGCTATGGCAGCGGCACCCGGACGCACGACGCCGACTTCGCCATGGCGGCGGACGCCATCCTGAAGGTCATGGAGCGCCACGCGCACGTGCGGCTCGCCATCCATGGCTACCTGGAGCTGCCGGAGGGCTTCGAGCGCGTCGCCAGCCGCGTGTTCCGCATCCCCTTCCTGGAGGCGGACGACTACCTGCGCGCGCTGGCGTCATGGCAGATCAGCATCGCGCCGCTGGAGCACACCGTCTTCAACGACGCCAAGAGCAACATCAAGTTCATCGAGGCCTCCGTCTTCCGGGTGCCCACGGTGTGTTCCGGCTCGGGGCCCTTCCGGGAAATCGTCGAGCACGGCCGCAACGGGATGATTGCCACCACTGCCGCGGAGTGGGAGGCGGCGCTGTCGGCGCTGGTGGAGGATGCGGGGCTGCGCGAGCGGATGGGCGAAGAGGCCCACCGGGCCGTCATGGCGCGCTATGACCCCGCGGTGGTGGCGACCGAGCGGCTGATGCCCGTCGTGCGGCACCTGCCGGCGCCGGCCCCGCCGCGCCTCAAGGTGATGGAGGTGAACGTCCTCTTCGCGCCGCTGAGCTTCGGTGGCGCCACCATCGTCGCGGAGCAGTTGGCCCACCGGCTCCAGGCCGAGGGCTGTGACGTCACCGTCTTCACCGGCATCATGGACTCGCCGCTGGAGCCGTACAGCGTGGTGCGCTACGAGACGCAGGGGCTGCCCGTCATCGCGGCGCAGCTGCCGCGGGGAGGGGACCGCGCGCAGGACTACGAGAACCCGAAGATGGCGGAGCTCTTCGCCCAGGCGCTCAAGGCCGCGCGGCCGGACGTGGTGCACTTCCACTCCATCCAGATGCTGAGCGCGTCGATGGCCTCCGCGTGTGTCGCGGAGCGAATCCCCTACACCATCACCGTGCACGACGCGTGGTGGCTGTGCGAGCGGCAGTTCATGGTCCGCGGCGACAACCAGGCCTGCCACCAGAAGACCATCGACCTGCGCGTGTGCTCCAAGTGCGTGCCGGACCTGCGCTTCACCTTCAAGCGCACCTTCGCCCTGCGCAAGGTGCTGGATGGCGCGGCCCTGCTGTTCGCCCCGAGCGAGTTCCAGCGCCAGCTCTACATCGCCAACGGCGTGGCGCCGGAGCGCATCGTGGTCAACACGAACGGGGTGCTGCTGCCCGAGCGCCCGCGCGCGCCCCGGCCCGAGGGGGCGCCGGTGCGCTTCGCGTACCTGGGCGGGAACGCGGTGCACAAGGGCTACTCCTGGCTCAAGGACGTCTTCGAGACGCTGCCCGAGGACAACTACGTCCTCAAGATGACCGACATCATGCTGCGCATGGGCCGGACCTCCATCGACGCGAAGGACTGGAAGCTGAAGGGCCGCGTCGAGGTCGTCCCGCCGTATGACCAGGAGCGGATGGACGACTTCTTCGATGGCGTCGACGTGCTGCTGTTGCCCTCGCAGTGCAAGGAGAGCTTCGGCCTGTCGGTGCGCGAGGCGCTCGCCCGGGATGTCTGGGTCATCACCACCGCGGCCGGCGGCGTGGTGGAGGCCATCGTGGAGGGCGTGAATGGCAACGTCGTGGAGATGAGCGACGTGGAGGGCTTCCGCCGCGCGGTGCGCGAGCTGCTGGCCCACCCGGAGCGGCTCGCCCACTACCGCAACCCGAAGCGGGAGGCCGTGCGCGACTACGTGGCGCAGGGCGCGGAGCTGCGCGGGCTGCTCGCCGGTGTGGTGGCGCCGACCGCGCGCGAGCTCGCCACCGGCTGAGGCACCGCTGCCGCGGGGCGCCAGCGCCCCGCGGCGTGTTCCAGGGCCCGGGCCCTCAGGAGGCGTGCCGCCGCTGGCGGTGCCTTCCCCGCGCCCGCTCCACCGCGGGCGGGCTCACACCGCGCCGTAGTAGCGCTGGTACAGGACGGTGAGCGTCAGGCCCACGGAGAGACCCCCGAAGACGACGGCGAGCGCTGGCTTGAGCCAGGCCGGGGTCCGGGACATCCGGAGGCTTGGGGCGATGGCCACGACGAGGAGCGGGAAGAAGGGCAGCAGGTAGCGGCCCTGCACGCCCTGCACCTGCTCGGCTGCCACGGGCGTCCAGGCGACATAGAGCATGGCGTGCACGAGCAGGAAGCCCCCCAGCGCGATGGCCAGCGACAGCAGGCGCACCCGCCAGCCCACGCGCTCCTCCGTGGGGCCGTCCAGCAGGGCCACGGCGAGGACGAGGATGACCAGCGCCACCAGCCCCGCATCCGGCAGCGGGGTGTCGAGCCACCCGAACTTGCCGATGGACTCGCGAGACAGCCGGGGGAGGTCCGCCCAGAAGCTCGTCACGAGGTAGCCCAGTACCTTGAAGGGGTTCTGGAGGACGAAGGCAATCTGCGCGGAGACCGCCCCCGGGCGGTACGCGGCCTTGGCCGTGGCGGACCAGGCCAGCTGGAGCAGCGTGGGCACCGCGACGACGACCGCCAGCGCCATCGCATAGCGGCGCAGGGAGCCCAGCCGGGCCACGGGCAGCAGCAGGAACAGCAGCGTCAGGGGGAGGTACGCCTGCTTGCAGAGCGCCACGAACACGGCGCACCCCAGCAACAGGCCCAGCTGGGCCGGACGCAGCCGTTCCCGGTGGACGAAGGTGAGGTGGAAGGCGACGGCCATCAGCAGCACGCAGGCGCTGAAGGTGAGCGGGTCTCCGGAGACGGAGGTGCGCTGGAAGAGCACCATGGGGGTGAGCGCCAGCAGGGCGAAGGTCCACCGATGGAAGGGCAGCAGCCTCAGCGCGAGGGCGATGAGGACCACGGACGCCAGCAGGTTTCCGAGCCGCCCGGCCCACAACAACACCACGGGCGCGGGCTCGAACAGGCGCGCGGGCAGCATCCCCAGGGCCTGCGGGAAATAGACGAGCGGGAAGTAGACGGACGCGGCCGCGAAGCCGTACGGGACGCGGTCGCCGGGCGCCAGCGGCAGGTCCAGGGCCTTGCGCATCCGCTCCCGGTCCACCTTCACATGCGCGTTGAAGGGGATGTCGCGCATGGTGATGTCCACCGTCTCAATCATGCTGCGAGGCAGCATGCCGCCGACGGACTCCGCATCGTTGCCCACCTTCTCCGCGACGAGGTGGCCCTCGGAGATGTGGAACGCACGGTAGTAGTGCACCGGCTCGTCCGGCACCTGGAAGGGCGGGGTGAGGAACGTCGTCACGAGCCCCACCAGGGACGCCACCGCGACGAAGAAGAGGACGGGCGCGCGCGCGGAGGAGCGCGCGGCGGGGGGCGGCAGTGGGGCGGGGGGCGCGGACGGCAGCGCGGGACTGGATGACGGAAGCGGGGACGGAAGCATGGTCGAGGTAGGTGAGGGTAGCCCCTCGGGGCCCTCAGGCTGCGTGGGTTTCGTGCATGGCTCCGGCCGTGGCGAGCTCCCGCCGGGTGGCGGCAGGCCTCAGACGTCCTGGGGAGGCATGCGTGCCCATTGAAAGTCCAACGCGCCTTCTACGCGTTTCCCTGGGGAGGGTAAAGGCAACCACAGGCTGGCGGCCAGGCGGCTGGCGGCGTGTTCCGGTCAGGGGCCGGGGCTCGCTCGACATTGCAGGGGGCCTGACATAAGGGGAGGCGCCTGACGGGAGCATTCGCAGTGGAAGAGGGAAAGGCAAAGTGGCTTGCCGCGGCGCTGGTGGTGGGCGTCGTCCTCGTGCGAGGGACGCTCCTGGCCGGGCTCATCCCTCCGTTCCATGGCCCGGACGAGCCCGCGCACTTCAACTACGTGCAGCGCCTGGGGGAGGAGGGGACGCTCCCCGTCCCCGACATCTACTGCGCGCCCCACAGCGCGGAGGCCCACACGTTGATTCGCGGCGTGCTGGAGGGGGCCATCAACCCCCCGCGGGCCGTGCCGTCCGTGGAGCAGCTGCCGGTGCTGCCAGTGGGTGACCGGGCGGCGCGGGCAACCACGGGGTGCGGGCCTGCCGCGACGTACCCACCCGCCTACTACGCGAGCGCCGCCGTGGGCTACGCGGTCTCCTCCGAGGCTTCGCTGATGCAGCGGCTGTTTGCCAGCCGGATGGTGTCGGTGCTCTGGGCCTGTGTCACGGCGCTCGGCCTGTTCGTGCTGGGCGTCTCGTTCTTTGGCCGGGTCTGGGACGGGGTGCTGCTCGCGCTGCTCGGGGCCACCCAGCCGATGATTGGCTTCATGTCCGCCGTGGTGAACAACGACGCGTGCCTCTTCGCGTGCAGTGCCTGTGTGCTCGCGGCCCTCTCCAGCGCTTCCCGGCCGGCCGTTCCCCCCGGTCGCGCGCTGCTGGCCGCGTCGCTGTTCGCGCTGGTGGGCGTGCTGTCGAAGGCCACGTTCGTCTTGTGCCTCCCGGTCTTCTTCGTCGTCTGTGGGGCCGCGCTGGGCCCGCGGCAGCGTCGCTCCTGGGCCCTGGCGGGCCTCACGTTCGCCCCGGCGGTGGTGGTGGCGGTGGCATGGACGCTCCTCTGGCCGGCGTCCACCGGCGCCGTCCTCTCCGCTCCGGTGATGGCGCTGTCGGTTCGGGAGTACGTGGAGCGCTACGTGTTGGACCTGCCGCGCTTCCAGTGGCTCTGGGTCCAGATGTACTGGATGGTCTGGGGCTGGGTGGATACCTATGTGCGAGCCGGGTACTTCAAGGTGTTGATGTACCTGCTGGCGCTGGGGGCGGCGGGCCTGGCCCTGGGCTGGGGCAGGGCGACCGCGAAGGAGCGGGGCGTCGTCCTCCTGGGGCTCGGCGGCACGGCGGGGTTGATGGTCGCCCTCCATGCGCTGGAGCTCGTCGTGATGCGGAAGACGGGCATGCCATTCATCCAGGGGCGCTACCTGCTCCCGCTCTTCCCGCTCCATGCAGTGGCGTGGGTGCTGGGCCTGCGCTGGCTCTCCCACGCGCTGCGCTCGCCGCTTGACGCGGCATGGCTGCTGGTGCCCACGCTCCTCGTCCTCGACGTGTCAGCCATCCTCCGGACGCTCGCTCGTTACTACGCCTGAGTCATGCCCACCGTCTCCGTCATCATCGTGAACTTCAACGGCGAGAAGCTGCTCGCTGACTGTCTCGGCTCGCTGGCCCGCCAGACGTACCGGGACTTCGAGGTCATCTTCGTCGACAACGGCTCGGTGGACGGCTCGCTGGCTCGCGCCCGGGAGCTCATGCCCGAGGCGCACTTCATCCCCCTGCAGGAGAACACCGGCTTCGCCCGGGGCAACAACATCGGCATCGCCGTGGCGCGGGGCACCCACATCGTGCTGCTCAACAACGACACCGAGGCGGAGCCGCGCTTCCTCGAGGAGCTGGTGCGCGCCGCCGAGAGTCACCCGAAGGCCGGGATGGTGGCGCCGAAGATCCTCAACTTCTTCGACCGCGCGCTCATCGACTCGGTGGGCGGGCTGGTGATGTGCGCGGATGGAATCGCCCAGGGGCGCGGGCGCGGCGAGCAGGACACGGGGCAGTACGACGCGCTGGAGGAGGTGCTGCTGCCCAGCGGCTGCGCCGCGCTCTACCGCAAGGCGATGCTGGACGAGGTGGGCCTCTTCGCGGAGGACTTCTTCGCGTACTGCGAGGACTCGGACCTGGGGCTGCGCTGCCGCTGGGCCGGGTATGGGGCCGTCTCCGCGCCGCGGGCCGTGGTCTTCCACAAGTACTCGGCCTCGAGCAGCACCTACTCTCCCTGGAAGCTGCGGCTGGTGGAGCGCAACCACTACCTGCTCACGCTTCGCAACTTCCCCGCGCCGATGCTCGCCCTGGTGCCGGCCTGGAGCCTCTACCGCCATGGGCTGATGGCCTGGGCGTTCTTCAACGGGCGGGGCAAGGGCCAGGCGGCGGACGGGAACCCGCGCTGGGCGCTGTTCAAGGCCTTCGTCCAGGGCCACTGGGAGGCCCTGCGCGCCAGCCCGGCCCATCTTCGCCGGAGCCGCCCTCCCCGCAGGCTGTCTCCCGCCGAGTTCTGGCGCCTGCTGCGCAACCACCGCATCTCGCTGCGCGACATGATCTTCAACGCCTGAGCCGCCTCATGCCCCAAGCCTCCATCCTGCTCTACTTCGTCATCACCCTGGGCCTCTCCCTGTCGGGGCAGGTCCTGCTCAAGAAGGGCGTCATGCTGCGGCTGGCGGGCGCCACGCCCTCCATGCCGGACTTCCTGCGCCACCATCTGCTCCCGCTCGCGCTCTCCGTGCATGTCATCGCGGGGGTGGTGCTGTGCGGGCTGGGGGTCATCAGCTGGGTCTACGTGCTGTCCCGTTTCGAGCTTTCGCGTGCGCTGCCCCTGCTGGGCGGGCTGGCCTACATCAGCCTCTTCTTCATCGGGCGCGTGTTCCTGCGCGAGCCCACGAGCTGGGTGAACTTCGGGGGCATCCTCCTCATCACCCTGGGCCTGTACCTGGTGAGCCTGAGGACGACGTGACGCACGCGGCGAGGCTCGCACTCGGTGGCGCGGCCCTCCTGTTGTTCACCCTGCCGGTGGCGGGCGCCTGCGTCCTCCTGTCCCGCGATGTCCGGGAAGCTCCCCTGAAGGTCACCGTGAAGGCCGACGCGCGGCCCCGTGAGCCCATCGGGCCGCTCACCTCCGGTGCGCGCCACGTGCTGAGGTTGCCGGAGAGCGTCGAGCCCATCGGAGGGCTCCTCATCCATCCGGCGACCTATCTCACCCGGCCGCGGGTCCGCTTCGAGGTCTGTGCCGGCGAGCGGTGCGAGGCGAGTGAGACGGTGGTGGTGGACAACGAGCCCCTGTTGCTCAAGCTGCCCCCGGACGTCCACGGTGGCGAGGTGGCCCTGGTCGTCAGCTCCCTCCACGACGGCGCGCTCGCGTACTGGGGGCGCGAGGGGCAGCCCCTCTTCCAGCCCCTCTCCGAGCGCAGCTGGACCCGCCCGCTCGCCAGGGCCCGGGGCTACTTCGAGGTCGCCGTGGGCGCGGGCAGCTTCGCGTGGGTGCTGGGCCTCAACGGGGTGCTCACCGGGGCGCTCTTCGTGCTGGCCTGCTGGCGCGCGTGGCGAGGGCCCCGAAGGGCCCTGCCGGTGGAACGAAGCGCGCGGCCCGACGTCCGTCAGAAGTCGTAGACGAACAGTCCCTGCGATTGAGGGCCTTCCCTCCAGTAGCCGCCCACCTCGTAGACGGAGCCCCGGAACTGGACGGCCGTGGGGTAGCGGCGCCCCTGGACCTCGCGGTGCTGAATGTCGGAGTCGAGCGGTTGGGGCTCTCCACCAAAAGCCCCGGCCGCGCAGACCGCCGCGGTCCCATCGCGGCTGCAGACCGGGCTGGCCTCGAGCACGTAGTCATCCGCCGTGTGCCCCATGGAGACGAGGCGGTTGCCCACCACCTCGGCCCAGCCCTCGGTGCGCGGGGCGAGCGCGTACGCCGCCGGAGAGAAGGAGAGGGTGGGGGCCGGGCCGGAGGCCGCATGCGCCCGGGCCACCTCCACCACGGGCGAGGCAACGAGGGTGCCACCGGCGTCACCGCCCACGGCGAGCAGCCACGCCTCGCTGCCGTCCGGAATGTGGGCCGGAGCGGTGCGGGCGTCGGCCAGCGCGAGCGAGAAGCGGGCGCGAGGCTGGAGCATGGCGCCCGCGGAGGTGAAGGGGCCGAGCTCGCCGCTGCCCGGTGCGAAGGAGGCCTTCTCCACGGAGGACAGGGGGGTGGCGGTGGGGCAGGCGGAGGAGCCGCCGGTGCACTCGCCTCCGGCGACGTAGACGGTGTCGCCCACGAGGCGGGCGGCCGCGTCGGCGCGCTCCACCGTCAGCGCCACGCCAGGCAGGTTCGTCCAGCGGCTGAGGGCCCCCGGTATCAACGGCTGCTCGTCTGACGGGGTGGCGCTGCCCGTGTCCTCGAAGGTGACGCCGGAGGAAGGCTGCGTCCCGCAGGAGGCGGGTGCGTCGATTTCGGCCAGGAGCCCGCTGGCGCTGGGCGCATCCGCGAGACGGTAGACGCGGTAGCGGTCGGCGCCGGGCACGCAGGCCCACTGCATCCGGACCTGGCCGCCGTCCTCGCCCAGCGAAACCGACAGCGCCGGCGACGCCAGCGATTCGCCGCCAGGGTTGGAGGCATGGGCGGCAGGGAAGAGGGCGGAGACGCGGTAGCGGAGCGTTCCCGCGGACAGCGTGCCTCCACCCCCGTAGCGCGCGAGCAGTCCCTGGACCCGGGGAGCGTCCGCGGTGCGCAGGACGTGGGCCCGGGCAACGTCGCTCAGGGCCTTGCCCTGGCTGTCGGTACCTCCCATCACGTAGATGTAAGAGGTGTCTCCCGGGACGAGCCGGGCGATGGCCGTCGCTCCATGGCGTGCGACCGGCAGCGGCGAGCGACCCAGGTGCGGGGTCTCGCAAACGTAGGTGGGCCCCTGACGCCTGCATTTCCCCAGGGACTGGGGCTCATGGGTGGAGGAGATTCCCACGACTCGCACCACGTCCGTCGCCGTGAGGTCATTCGGGGTGGCAAAGTCGGAGTCACCGCCCAGGGTGTAGAGGTACGGGTGGCCCTGGTCGTCGGTCGCCACGACGGCTGCGTACCTGTCCGCTCTGTGGAGGTCACTCCAGATGATGCCTCCGGAGATGCGCACGGAGTTCAGGGCTCCGTGGACGGTCAGCCCGGAGAAGCTCGCGGCATCAGACGTGCCCGTGCGCTCCACGCGGACCAGGTAGAAGTCGAGCGTCAGCGCACAGTCGCCGGTGGGGTTCGGAGGCAGCGTCGCCACCAGCCGCGTCTCGGAGAGGCGCGTCGTCTCGAGGGCGCAGCTCCACTCGGGGGGCGTCCCTGGCTCGGATGCGCGGAGCCGGACGGTGTCGTCCGTCGTGAAGTCACGCCCCTCCACGGTGAGCGTCAGGCCCGCGGCGATCTGCTCGCGCGTCACCTCCGCCGGCGTCACGCTCGTGATGGCGGGAGGCCCGCCGGCCCGCATGGTCAGGGCCGTCCCCTCCAGCGCGCCGAAGCCCAGCGGGTCCTCCACGCGCACCGGGTACGGGCCGCCGGGCACCAGCGCGTCCTCGCATGGGGCGGTGCAGCCCGGCACCGCGACGACGACCTCCTGGTTCTGCACGCGCAGCACGCGCAGGGGCACTTCCACGGCGCGGCCCGGCTCGTTGCGGCGCGGCGCGAGCAGCACCACCCGGGGGACCGAGGAGAACGCGCCCTCGGCGCTGTCCGGCACGCGCAGCGTCACCACCTGCTCGCGCAGCTCCCAGGCCGTGGCGGGCTCCGCGACGAGGACGCCCAGGTCCGGATAGGACACCTCCAGGCCGGCCTTCAGCTCGGAGCGGTGGCCGTCGGAGGAGAGCACCACGTCATACGTCCCCTCGGGTGTGTCCGGGGGAAACACGGCGGACAGCTGCGTGCCGGAGACGTAGGTGACCTCCAGCAGCGCGCGGGTGGAGCCGTCCGCCGCGACCAGCAGGGCGAGGTTCGAGGATGCCTCGGCGTCGAAGTCCCGGCCCTCCAGGCGCAGCGGGACGACGCGGTCGGCATGGAAGCCCCCGGGCGCGGTGATGCGGCTCAGTGAGGGAGTGGGGTCCTCGTCACAGGCCGAGAGGCCCAGCAGTGCGACGGAGAGAACGATTCGGAAAGCGGATGTACGCATGTGGCCAGCCGAAGTGGAGCTTCGGACCGGCCCGCCAATTCCGTCTCCATCCAGCTGGAAGTCTCGCATGAACATCATACGAGGTCATGCGGTGCCCCTGGTCGTGAGGGACGCCCGGAGCGACGCGCTGCCCGTCAGGACCGCGGGGCGGAATGTCAGGCAGCGTACGTGTCTTGCGGGGACGTGGCGGGAGCCCGCTCGGACTCGGTCCGGGGCTTGCCGCTGCGGACCTGCTCCGCGGCGGCGAGGATGGCCACCTCCTGCGCCAGGCGCGTGAGCTGCTTGCGCTGCTCGGCCACCTGCAGGCTCAGCCGGTACACCAGCCACATGAGGGCCGTGCACGCGAGGAAGAAGAGGGCGGAGGGCGGGTAGTAGATGCCCATCGCCCGGGCGAGCGCGTCCACGCCGTCGCGCCACAGGGACAGGCCCGCGACGGCGGCGGCCACCATCAGCCAGGCGAAGGTATGGCGCTCGTTGGTGCGCCGCGTCCGGGCGGACAGCAGCACGGCGAGCGCGAAGAGGGCCGCGAAGGCCACACCGACAAGACTCGAGCGGAACATGGGATTCAGACCGGGCGCACCCGCTCCATGAGCAATGCGAAGGAGACCTTCGCCATGTAGAAGGCCGACTTCCAGGGCGTCAGCGAGCTGGTGCCGGTGCGGCGCGGGCGCATGCGCGCCGGGACCTCGGTGATGGGGAAGCCCTGCCGCGAGGCCATCAGGACGCTCTCGGGCTCCGGGTAGTCATGCGGGTGGGTGCGCCCGAAGAAGGCGATGGCGCGGGGGCCGAACCCCCGGAAGCCGGAGGTGGGGTCGGTGATGCGCTGCTGGGTGAGCGTGGACAGCAGCCGGGACAGGAACTGGTTGCCGAAGCGGCGCAGCCAGGTGGAGCGGAACGTGGTGACGCCCGCGAACCGGCTGCCGATGACCAGCTCCTTCCCCGCGTCCAGCGCCTCCAGCAGCATGGGCACTGACGCCGGGTCGTGCTGGCCGTCGCCGTCCATGCGCAGCACCCGCTGGTAGCCCTGGCGGGACGCGTAGAGCAGCCCGGTGGCCTCGCCCGCGGCGACGCCCAGGTTGAAGGGGTGGGTGAGCACGTGTGCTCCCGCCTCCCGGGCGCGCGCGGCCGTCTGGTCCGCCGAGCCATCATCCACCACGAGCACGTCCATCCCCGGCAGGGCTTCACGCAGCTCCGCCACGGTGGAACCGATACACTCCTCTTCGTTGTAGGCGAGCAGCACGATGAGGCCGCGACGGTTTTCCATGCTTTCCCCTTGGACGTGCGGGGCCTTCTAGCCGGTTTCGGAACAGGGGAAAAGTCGAGCGCCTTCCAGGAGGGCGTCGCGTCGTCCCCCTGCCTGTCCGGCGGGAGGCGACCCTGCTGGTAGCCTCTATACCCTGGTAGGTCCAACGCTTACGCGGCCGTTGCCTTACCTTGACGCGCCTCCCCCCGCTCCGATACGGAGGCGCCTTTCAGATTTCGGCTTCCAAATCCCGTGTGGTGAGTACGTCAATGAATGTCCTGGTGACAGGTGGTTGCGGTTTCATCGGTTCGAACCTCGTGAAGTACCTGCGGCGCGAGCGGCCGGACTGGAAGATCGTCAACCTCGACAAGCTCACGTACGCGGGCAACCTCGAGAACCTCTCCGAGCTGGAGGGTGACCCGAAGCACGTCTTCGTCCGGGGCGACATCGGCAACCGCGAGCTGGTGGAGCACCTGATGGCGGTGCACTCCATCGATGCGGTGATGCACCTGGCCGCCGAGAGCCACGTGGACCGCTCCATCCTCGGTCCCGAGGTCTTCATCACCACCAACGTGCTGGGCACCCAGCAGCTGCTGGAGGCGTCCCGCGCGCGCGGCATCAAGCGCTTCCTGATGGTCTCCACCGACGAGGTCTACGGCTCGCTGGGCCCCACCGGCGCCTTCACGGAGACCTCGCCGCTGCAGCCCTCCAGCCCGTACTCGGCCAGCAAGACGAGCTCCGACCTGGTGGCGCTGGCCTACCACCACACCTTCAAGCTGGACGTGGTGGTGACGCGCTGCTCGAACAACTACGGGCGCTATCAGTTCCCCGAGAAGCTGATTCCGCTGATGGTGGTCAACGCGCTGCACGACAAGCCGCTGCCCGTCTACGGCGACGGCGCCAACGTGCGCGACTGGCTCCACGTGGAGGACCACTGCCAGGGGCTGCTGCTGGCGCTGGAGAAGGGCAAGGCCGGCGAGGTCTACAACCTGGGCGGCGGCGCGGAGCGCAAGAACATCGAAATCGTGAAGGGCATCCTCGGCCTGCTGGGCAAGCCGGAGTCGCTCATCAAGTATGTGGCGGACCGGCCGGGGCATGACCGGCGCTATGCCATCGACCCGTCGAAGAGCCGCGCGGAGCTGGGCTGGAAGGCCGCGCACACCTTCGAGCAGGGCCTGGCGGACACGGTGAAGTGGTACGTCGAGCACCCCTCCTGGTGGGAGCGGGTGATGAGCGGCGCGTACCGCCAGTACTTCGACACCCAATACAAGACCCGGCTGCACGGCCGGGCGGCGTAGGCCCGCCATGCGCTTTCTCGTCACCGGTTCCAATGGACTCGTCGGCAGCCGCGTCTGCGCGCTGCTGGAGCGGCAGGGGCACGAAGTGGTGGGCCTGGGCCGCGGCCCGCGCCGCACCGGCGGGACTTACCGCTACGTGGAGGTGGACCTGACGCGCGAGGCGGACGTGGCCGCCGCGCTGGCGTCCGCCGCCCCCGAGGTGGTCATCCACCCCGCCTCCATGACGGAGGTGGACGCGTGCGAGAAGGACCCCGAGGCCGCCTTCGCCGCCAACGTCACCGCCACCGCGGCGGTGGCCCGGGGCGCGCGCCAGGCCGGGGCGCACCTGGTGCACGTGTCCACGGACTACGTCTTCGACGGCGACGCCGGCCCGTATGACGAGCAGGCGCTGCCCAACCCGCGCGGCGTCTATGCCCTCACCAAGCACATGGGCGAGCAGGCCGCGCGCACCTTCGTGCCCGGCTGCGCCATTGCCCGCACGGCGGTGGTGTACGGCTGGCCCGCGGCGGGGCGCCCCAACTTCGGCGCGTGGCTGGTGGGCTCGCTGGAGAAGGGCCAGCCCGTGAAGCTCTTCGAGGACCAGGTGGTGTCCCCCAGCTTCGCGGACAGCGTGGCCGCCATGCTGGTGGAGCTGGGCGAGCGGCGGCTGGGCGGCGTGTGGAACACCTGCGGCGGTACCGTCATCGACCGCGTGGGCTTCGGCCGGGCGCTGTGCGAGGTGTTCGGCTTCGACGTGAAGCTCATCACCCCCACGCGCATGGCGGACCTGAAGCTGGCCAGCCCCCGGCCGCTGAAGAGCGGCCTGAAGACGGACAAGGTGCGCACCCAGCTGGCCGCCAGGCCGCTGGAGCTGGCCGAATCGCTGGCGCGCTTCCACGCGGCCTGGAAGGCCGCGCAGGGCGCCTGACATTTCCCGCGTGGCCCCCAGGGGCCGCGCATCCTCCGCGAGTCCGGTGGGCCCACGGCCGGAAGGCCCGGCCGGGACGCGGAGGCATGACACGAGGTGTACGTATGAAGGGAATCGTCCTCGCCGGTGGCTCTGGCACGCGGCTGTACCCGCTGACGCGCGTCGTCAGCAAGCAGCTGCTGCCCGTCTATGACAAGCCGATGATCTACTACCCCGTGACGACGCTGATGCTGGCGGGCATCCGGGAGCTGCTCATCATCTCCACGCCGCAGGACCTGCCGCGCTTCCGGGAGCTCTTGGGCAACGGCGACCAGTGGGGCGTGCGCTTCGAGTACGCCGAGCAGCCGCGCCCCGAGGGGCTGGCCCAGGCGTTCGTCATCGGCCGCGAGTTCGTGGGGAAGGACCCGGTGTCGCTCATCCTCGGCGACAACATCTTCTACGGCCACGGCATGAGCGAGCTGACGCAGCGGGCGGCGCGCCGGGACAAGGGCGCCACCGTGTTCGGCTACTACGTGAAGGACCCGGAGCGCTACGGCGTGGTGGAGCTGGACGCGGACAAGCGCGCCATCTCCATCGAAGAGAAGCCCGCGCAGCCGAAGTCCCACTACGCCGTCACCGGCCTGTACTTCTACGACAACCAGGTGGTGGACATCGCCGCCAACCTCAAGCCGGGCCGGCGCGGTGAGTACGAAATCACCGACGTGAATGCCGAGTACCTGCGCCGCGGGCAGCTCAACGTGGAGCTGATGGGGCGCGGCTACGCGTGGCTGGACACCGGCACGCACGAGTCGCTGGTGCAGGCGTCCAACTACATCGAGATCATCGAGCGCCGGCAGGGCCTCAAGGTGGCGTGCCCGGAGGAGATTGCCTTCCGCATGGGCTACATCGACGAGAAGCAGCTGGCGGCGCTGGCGGAGCCGATGCGCAAGAACGAGTACGGCCAGTACCTGCTGGACCTCGTCGCGAACCGGGGCGCGGTGTCATGAAGGTCATCGCGACGGAGCTTCCGGGCGTCCTCATCCTGGAGCCGAAGGTGTTCGGCGACGACCGCGGCTTCTTCATGGAGATGTTCCACGAGAAGCGCTACGCGGACGCCGGCATCTCCGGGCCCTTCGTGCAGGACAACTACTCGCGCTCGGCGCGGGGCACGCTGCGCGGGCTGCACTTCCAGGAGCCGCAGGCGCAGGGCAAGCTGGTGCAGGTGCTGGCGGGCGCGGTGTACGACGTGGCGGTGGACATCCGGAAGGGCTCGCCCACGTTCGGCCGGTGGGTGGGCGTGGAGCTGTCCGTGGAGAACCGCCGCCAGCTCTGGGTGCCGCCGGGCTTCGCGCACGGCTTCTGCGTGGTGAGCGAGTCCGCGGACTTCCACTACAAGTGCACCGCGCTGTACTCGCCGGAGACGGAGCGCGGCATCCTCTGGAACGACCCCGACCTGGCCATTCCGTGGCCGGTGAAGGAGCCGCTGCTGTCCGGCAAGGACGCGAAGGCCTCGCGGCTCAAGGACGCGCCGGTGTTGCCGGCGTATCCGTAGCCCGCCCCACGGAACCGTTGCATCGACGGAGGAAGCTGCTCTAGTCCCGCCCCGTGACGGCTACGGGGATGCATCGCGAAATCGACGCGGTCTGGCGGATTGAGTCCGCCAGGCTCATCGCGGGGCTCGTGCGGATGGTGCGAGACGTCAGCCTCGCCGAGGAGCTCGCGCAGGACGCACTCGTCGCCGCGCTGGAGAAGTGGCCGCAGTCGGGCGTCCCGGACAACCCGGGCGCCTGGCTGATGGCCACCGCGAAGCGCCGGGCCATCGACGTGATGCGCCGGGGTCACCTGCTCGCGCGCAAGCACGAGGAGCTGGGCCACGAGCTCGAGGAGCAGCAGGACGCGTCGGTGAAGGACCTCGACGCCGCGCTCGACGACACCGTGGGCGACGACCTGCTGCGGCTCATGTTCATCTCCTGCCATCCGGTGCTGTCGACGGAGGGGCGCGTGGCGCTCACGCTGCGTCTGCTCGGCGGCCTGACGACCGAGGAGATTGCGCGCGCGTTCCTCGTCCCGGCGCCCACCGTGGCGCAGCGCATCGTCCGGGCCAAGCGCACGCTCGCCGAGGAGAAGGTCGCCTTCGAAGTCCCAAGGGGCGAGGAGCTGGCCGCCCGGCTGGCCTCGGTGCTGGAGGTCATCTACCTCGTCTTCAACGAGGGCTACTCGGCCACCGCCGGTGACGACTGGATGCGGCCGGAGCTCTGCGCGGACGCGCTGCGGCTGGGCCGCATCCTGGCCGAGCTCGCCCCGGGGGAGCCCGAGGTCCATGGCCTCGTCGCGCTGATGGAAATCCAGGCGTCGCGCTCCCGGGCGCGGGTGGGGCCGTCCGGAGAGCCGGTGCTGCTGCTCGAGCAGAACCGCGCGCTCTGGGACCAGCTCCTCATCCGCCGGGGCCTCACGGCGCTCGCGCGCGCGGAGGCGCTCGGCGGCGCGCAGGGCCCCTACGCGCTGCAGGCGGCCATCGCCGCGTGCCACGCGCGGGCACGGACCGCGGACGAGACGGACTGGGCCCGTATCGCCGCGCTCTACGCGGTGCTGGCCCGCGTCATCCCCTCACCCGTCGTGGAGCTGAACCGCGCGGTCGCCGTGACGATGGCCTTCGGCCCCGCCGAGGGGCTCGCGCTGGTGGAGGCGCTCACCTCGGAGCCGTCGCTCCGCAGCTACCACCTGCTGCCGAGCGTGCGCGGCGACTTCCTCCAGAAGCTGGGCCGCTTCGAGGAGGCCCGCACCGAGTTCGAGCGCGCGGCCTCGCTCACTCGGAATGCCCGGGAGCGCGAGCTGCTCCAGGAGCGCGCCGCGGCGTGCGCCCGCGCCATGGCGCATTGAGAGTACAAGTCACCGGGTTGCAAGAGTCCCACAGTCCTTGTCGCACCGCGCCACGTCTGTCTTTGCGGGGGGTGAGCCCGTCCGCACGCCTTGCCGTCAGCCGGTTCCCCGGGAGGCTTTGGACAGTAATTTCCAGAATACGCTAATTTTACAGCATCTTCTGGAGCGGCGATGAATACGACGAACGTCGAGAACTACATCCCTGGCGGTTCTTCCCGAGAGCCCGTTGCCATTGTTGGAATCGGGTGTCGCTTCCCGGGAGGGGCGCACAGCGGGGAGGCGTTCTGGAAGCTGCTCTGCGAAGGCTTCGATGCGATTGGCGAGGTGCCTTCGGACCGCTGGTCTCCGACGAACTTCTATGACCCGGACCCGCGCACGCCGGGGAAGACGGCGGTGCGGCTGGGCGGCTACGTGCAGCAGCGCATCCAGCTCTTCGACGCGGCGTTCTTCGGAATCTCACCGCGAGAGGCCGCATGTCTGGACCCGCAGCAGCGCCTGCTGCTGGAGGTCACCTGGGAGGCCTTCGAGGACGCGGGCATCGTCCCCGAGAAGCTGGCGGGCGGAGACACGGGCGTGTTCGCCGGTGGCTTCATGCAGGACAGCGCCAGCGTGCAGATGGGGTACCTGAACCGGGACCTCATCGGCCAGCACACGAGCGTGGGCGCGTCCCTCACCATGCTGTCCGCGCGGCTCTCCTACGTGTTCGACCTTCGCGGTCCCTGCATCAGCGTGGACACCGCGTGTTCCTCGTCGCTCGTCGCCACGCACTACGCCTGCAACGCCATCTGGAATGGCGAGTGCTCCCAGGCGCTGGTCGCCGGGGTGAACGTGATGCTGAACCCCTCGGTGCCCATCGCCCTCACCAAGGCGGGCTTCCTCTCGCCGGACGGGCGGTGCAAGGCCTTCGACGCGAGCGCCAACGGCTATGTGCGCAGCGAGGGCGCGGGCGTGGTCATCCTCAAGCCGCTGTCCGCCGCGCTCCGGGACAAGGACCGCGTCTACGCGCTCATCCGTGGCAGCGCCGTCAACCAGGACGGGCGCTCCAATGGCATCACCCAGCCCAACCAGGACGCGCAGGAGGCGCTGCTGCGCGAGGCCTACTCGCGCGCGGGAATCACGCCGCGCGCGGTGCAGTATGTCGAGGCGCACGGCACGGGCACGCCCGTGGGCGACAAGACCGAGGCCAGCGCCATCGCCACGGTGGTGAGCGAGGGCCGTGAGGCGGGCTCGCCGTGCATCGTCGGCTCGGTGAAGACGAACCTGGGCCACATGGAGGGGGCCGCCGGCGTCGGCGGGCTCATCAAGGCGGCGCTGGCCCTCAAGCACCGCCAGATTCCGCCGCACCTGCACCTCCACAACCCTTCGCCACACATCCCCTTCGAGAAGTTCAACATCCGCGTCCCGAAGGCGCTGGAGTCGTGGCCCGCGACGCAGGGGCCGCTGCTCGCATCCGTGAACTCCTTCGGCTACGGCGGCACCAATGCCCACGTGGTGCTGGAGGGGGCTCCGACGGGAGCGCCGCACACCGCCGGGGACGCGGCGCCGTCGGAGTGGCTCATCCCCCTCTCCGCGAGGAAGCCGGAGGCGCTGCGGGCCTATGCAGCCTCCCTGGCCTCGTGGGTGCGCGAGCGGCGCGACGCCGAGGGGCTGACGCTGGCGGACCTGGCGTACTCGGCCGGGGTCCGGCGCAGCCACCACGAGCACCGCGGCGCGCTGCTGGTGAAGTCACTGGACGAAGTCACGGCGAAGCTGGAGGCCTATGTCGGCGGCGATGACAGCGCGCTCGTCGCGGCGGGGCGCGCGGTGCCGGGCAAGGCCCACAAGGTCGTCTTCGTCTTCACGGGCATGGGCCCCCAGTGGTGGGGCATGGGGCGCGAGCTGTACGAGACGCACCCCACGTTCCGCGCCACGGCCGAGGCGTGTGAGCGCGAGTTCCAGCAGCAGGGCGCGGGCGGCGTGCTGGCCTCGCTGCTGGCCGGCGAGGCCGAGTCGCGCATGGAGGACCCGTACGTCGCGCAGACGACCAACTTCCTCCTCCAGGTGTCGCTCGCCGCGACGTGGCGGGAGCTCGGCGTGCAGCCGGACGTCATCGTCGGCCACAGCGCCGGTGAGGCGGCCGCCGCGTACTGCGCGGGGGCGCTGACGCTGGAGGACGCCGTGCGCGTGTGCCAGCACCGCTCGCGGCAGCAGGCGAAGACGGCGGGGCAGGGCCGGATGCTGGCCGTGGGGCTGTCGGCCGCGGACGCCACCACGCTCATCGCGTCCCATCCGGAGGTCTGCGTGGGCGCCATCAACGCGCCCGCCTCCGTCGCGCTGTCCGGCGCCACGGCGGCGCTGGAGGAGCTGGGCCGCATCCTGGAGCAGCGGCAGGTGTTCCACCGGTTCGTGCCGGGGAGCGTGCCGTACCACAGCGCGAAGATGGACCCGCTGGAGGCGGAGCTGCGCGAGGCGCTTTCCCCCCTGCGCCCGCGCGAGGCGGCGGTGCCCCTGTACTCCACCGTGCTCGGTACACGCGTCCGGGGGGACGAGCTGGAGGCCGGGTACTGGTGGCGCAACGTCCGCGACCCGGTCCAGTTCGAGGCCGCCGTCGGCCAGATTCTGGAGGCGGGTGGGGACTCGCACCTCTTCGTGGAGGTGGGCCCCCATCCGGTGCTCTCGGCCGCGCTCGGCGCCTGCCTCAAGAGCCGCAAGCGCTCCGGCGAGGCGGTGCCGTCCCTCCACCGCGAGAAGCGCGAGCGGACCACCCTCTTCACCTCGCTCGGCCGCCTCTTCGCCGCGGGCGCGAAGGTGGACTTCGCGCGGCAGTGCCCGGAGAGCGCCTGCTTCTTCGCGCTCCCGGCCTACCCCTGGCAGCGCGAGCACTACTGGCTGGAGTCGGCGGCGTCGCTCCAGGACCGGCTCGGCACGCCGGGGCACCCGCTGCTGCGCCGGAAGGTGGCGGCCGCCACGCCGACGTGGGAGGCGGAGCTGGGCACGGGCCTGCTCCCGTTCATGCCAGACCACAAGGTGCAGGGCGAGGTCGTCCTCCCGGGCGCCGCCTATGTCGACGCCGCGATGGCGATGCAGAAGGCGGTGTCCGGCACCACGGGCTTCACGCTGGAGCGGCTGGACATCCGCAACGCGCTCGTGATTCCCGCGGGGCAGGGCGCCGTCCTCCGGCTCTCCTTCGACCCGGAAACGGGCATGTTCCACATCCACTCGTACCAGCGCAATGACGAGCGCTCCTGGGCGCTCCACGCGACGGGCCGGATGCTCCCGCAGGCCATTGCCCCGAAGCGGGCCCGGTTCGAGCTGGAGGCGCTCCAGGCCGCGTGCCGCACGAAGCTGGAGGCGGGCTGGGTCTATGCCTCGCTGGAGCGCAGCGGCTTCCAGTACGGGCCGTGGTTCCAGGGCATCCAGGAGATCTCCTGCAACACGAACGGGGAGGCGCTCGCCCGCATCGAGCTGCGCACGAAGCCCGACGCGGATGCCGAGCACTACGTCCTGCACCCGGCGCTCCTGGACGCGTGCTTCCAGACGCTCGTCACCACCATCTCCGAGGGCGGACACAACGTCGACCCTTCGGCGACGTACCTCCCCGTCGGCATCAACGAGATTCGCGTCACCCGGCCCGCGCCCGCGCGGCTCTGGGCATACGGGCGCTTCAGCACGCGGACGGAGAGCGAGATCTGCGCCGACCTCTGGATGCTCGACGAAGCCGGCGAGGTCATCGCCGAGCTGCGAGGTGTCCGTGCCCGCGCGCTGCCGAAGTCCGTGCGGCAGGTCAACACGACGGACGACTGGTTCTACCACCTGACCTGGGAGCCGAAGCCGCTGCTCCCCGCCGAGCGGCCCGCGTCCGCCGAGCAGGAGCGGTGGGTGCTCTTCTCGGATGGCTCTCCGCTCGCGAAGGCGCTCGACGTGGCGCTCACCGAGTCCGGACGGGCGCCGACGCTGGTGACGCAGGGCGAGACGAAGGCCCGCCTGGACGAGCGTCACTTCCAGGTCCGCCCGGACGTGTCCGAGGACCTGCGCGAGCTCATCGGCGAGCTGGCAACGGACCGGCGCTCGCTGCACGTGGCCTACCTGTGGTCCATGGAGGCCCCGGTGCCGTCGCGGCCGACGAGCATCACCGGCATCGACGCGTGCGGCCGGCTGCTGCCCGTGCTCCAGGCACTGGTGGCGACCTCGAGCGCCGCCAACCACCAGTTCTGGATGGTCACCGAGGGCTCGCAGCGCGTGGGTGACGAGCGCATGGAGCACGGCGCGGCCGCGCCCCTGTGGGCCATGGCGCGGATGTCCAACGTCGAGCACCGGCAGCTCCGCTGCGTGTGCGTGGACCTGGACGCGTCGCGGCCCGCCGCCTCCGCCCGGCTGCCCGCGCTGCTCAACGAGCTGGTGAACGGCAACGAGGAGACGGAGGTCGCCTACCGCGGAGACGTCCGCTACGGCGTGCGGCTGGAGCGCATCGCCCCGAGCGCCCCGGCCCGCCGGGAGCCCGTGTCGCTCGACCAGGTGCCCGTCATCCTCAAGGCACCCGCCCAGCGGGGCAACCTCGCCGGCCTGGCCTTCGAGCGCACCACCCGTGTCCGTCCTGGGCCGGGGCAGGTGGAAATCGAGGTGCGCGCCGCGGGCCTCAACTTCAAGGACATCGCCAAGCTGCGGGGCCTGCTGTCGGACACGGACCTGGATGGGAGCTTCTTCGGCCGGAAGCTCGGCATGGACTGCTCCGGCGTGGTGACGGCGGTGGGCGAGGGCGTCACGAACGTGCGCGTGGGGGACGGCGTCATCGCCGTGGCGCCGGGGTGCCTCGCCTCGCACGTCATCGCCCGTGCCATCGACGTGTGGCCCAAGCCGGACGCGCTGGGCTTCGAGGAGGCCACGGGCATCAGCCCCTTCGTCTATGCCATCCACGCGCTCTCCCATGTCGCGCGGCTCCGCGCGAAGGAGACGGTGCTCATCCACTCGGCCGCCGGGGGCACGGGCCTCGCGGCGGTGCACTGGGCCCGGCACCTGGGCGCCGAGGTGCTGGCCACCGCCGGCACTCCCGAGAAGCGCGCGCTCCTCGAGTCGCTGGGCGTGAAGCGGGTGATGGACTCGCGCTCGCTGTCCTTCGCGGACGAGGTGCTGGAGTACACCCAGGGGCGTGGCGTGGACGTCGTGCTGAACACGCTGGTGGGCGAGGGGCTGCGCCGGAGCCTGTCGGTGCTCGCGCCGCATGGCCGGTTCGTGGACCTGACGTACTTCGGCAACCAGCGCTTCGAGCTGACGCCGCACACCTACCCGAGGAACCTCTCCCTGCTGGGCGTGGATGTCGACTCGCTCTTCGTGCACCGCCCCCAGGACACGGCGGAGCTGCTGGCCGAGGTGTCGCGGGCCTGGCATGAGGGCGCCATCCGCCCGCTGCCCGTCACCGTCTTCCCGCCGTCGCAGGTGGCGGAGGCCTTCAGTCACCTGGCGGAGCGGAGGAACATCGGCCGCGCCACGGTGAGCATGCGCGCGGGGGAGGTCCGCGTCCCTCCGTCCAGCAACCCGGGGCTCCGTCCCGATGGCACCTACCTCGTCACCGGCGGCCTGGGGGGCTTCGGCCTCGCGACGGCGCAGTGGCTGGTGGAGCAGGGGGCCCGCCACCTGCTGCTCGTGGGCCGCGGCGGCGCGGCCACGGACGAGGCGAAGCGGGGGGTGGCCGCCCTGGAGCAGCGTGGCGCGGCGGTGAAGGTCCTCCGCGTGGACGTGTCGGTGGAGGCAGAGGTCGCGCGGATGTTGGAGGAGGCGCGGCGGACGATGCCCCCGCTCCGGGGCGTCATGCACGCGGCCGCGGGCTTCGGCGGTGAGTTCCTGGCCGAGTCCACGGCGGAGAAGATGCGCAAGGACATGTCGCCCAAGATGCTGGGCGCGTGGCACCTGCACACTCACACGCGCGAGCTGCCGCTGGACTTCTTCGTGCTCTTCTCGTCGGTGGCGGGGACGCTGGGTGAGACAGGAACGGGTTCCTACTCGGCCGCGAACAACTTTCTCGACGCGCTGGCCCATGTCCGCCGCAGCCAGGGCCTGCCCTGCATCAGCATCGGCTGGGGCCTGCTGGCGGACGTCGGCATCGGCGTGAAGGACGCGCGCATCGGCGCGCTGGTCCAGTCCGTCGGCCACAAGCCCATGCCCGTGAAGGAGCTGCTCGGCGTGCTCGGCGAGGCGCTGGTGACGAAGCCCACGCACATCTTCGTCTCCGACACGGACTGGGCCCGGTGGGCGCTCACGCACCCGCTGCTCAAGCCGGTGCCCCGCCTGTCCCTGGTCATCCCGAAGGACTCGGAGCTGGGCATCAGCGCCATCGAGGGCCAGAACCTGAAGGAGGCCGTGAGAGAGCTCGAGGGCCCGGAGCGCGAGAGCCTGGTGCGGGCCCGCCTCACCGAGCAGCTCGCCACCGTGCTGCGGATGAGCCCGGACCGCATCGACGACACGACGCCGCTGGGCGACTACGGCATGGACTCGCTGATGGCCTCCGAGCTGTCCGTCCGGCTGGAGCGCGACACCGGAATGCTGATTCCGATGATGATGCTCATGCGGCGCGCCAGCGTGCACGACGTCGTCCAGCGACTGCTGGAGATGCTCGCGGCCCCCGACGCGGGCGCGGCAGCTTCGGCCGCTCCGAAGCCCGTGCAGCACACCTTCACCAGCGCCGACGGACTCACGCTCTACGGCCACCTGAGCCTGCCGCCCGGGCCGGGGCCGCACCCGGCGGTGGTGGTCCACACCATGGACCCGGGGGGCGCCCTGAATGCCGAGGGGCAGTACGTGCGGCTCGCCGAGCACGCTCCGCTGCTGGCCCGGGGCTACGCGGTCTTCACCGTGGACCAGCGGGGGGCGCCCGGCCACGGTGAGGAGTACATGGCCTTGACGGACCTGGGCGGCGACGAGGTGAACGACATCTCGGCGGCGGCGCGGTACCTGGGGACGCTGCCGGAAATCGACTCGCGGCGCCTGGCGCTGATGGGCACCAGCCGCGGGGCCTATGTCGCGTTGCTCGCGGCCTGCCGGACGCCGGAGCTGTGGAAGGCGGCGGTGCTGTCCATGGGCTTCTACGACCCGGTGGTCTTCGTCCACGAGGAGCGGCGCCTGCGCCCGGACTCGACGCCGCTGCGCCAGCACGGCCACTCGTGGGAGGAGATCGAGCAGTACTTCACCGACGAGTCGCGCCATCCGCTCCTGCAGCTCGGCCAGGTCCGGGCGCCGCTGCTGGTCATCCACGGCGACGCGGACGGCCGCAACGCCGTGGACCACGCGCTGCGGCTGCAGCAGGCCGCACAGGCGAAGGGCCTCACCGCGGCCTTCCAGCTCGTTCCCGGCATGGACCATGATGTCGAGCAGCGGCATCCGGCGTGGCCGCACCTGTGGGGAACGATGGGTGACTTCCTGGACAGCCACCTGGGCGTGAAGGCCTCCGAGCCGGAAGCGGGCTCCGGCGCCCCGCCGCTGGCGCGGGTGGGCTGAGCCACGTGCGGGGGCTCCTGCGCTCGCGGGGCGCGTTCCTGCTCTTCGCGGCCCTGCTCTGGCTGGGCCTCGATGCGGGGCGCTCCTGGAATGGCCACCGGGCCTACCGGGCGCCCGCTAGCACCTGGCACCACGCGCCCTCCGCCGCCCTGGCGTGGCCGCCCGGGGTGGACCTGACGCCCGACGTTCCGCTCGGGCGCCGGGTCTTCGTGCAGCGCTGCGCCGTCTGTCACGGACAGGACGGGCGCGGAGGCGGCCCCGCCGCCTCTTCGATGCGCCCGAGGCCCCCGGATTTGACGACGGGTGAGCTCAAGGTGCGGTCCACGCCCGCGGAGGCCCCGGCTTCCACAGAGGACCTGACGCGGACCGTCCGCGACGGCCTGGCGAACAGCGCGATGCCCTCCTTCCGGGATGTGCTCACGGACGAGGAGCTGCGCGCGGTGGTCCGCTACGTCCAGGAATTGTCCGGCACCGCCGCCGTGCCGCCGGCCGCGAAGCTGGAGGTGCCTCCGCCTCCGTCCTTCACACCGGAGGTGGTGGAGCGGGGCAGGGCCACGTACGCGCGGCTCCAGTGCGGCGTGTGCCATGGAGCCGACGGTGGACTGCGGCGGCGCTTCGACGGCGCGGATGGGCAGGTCGTCATCGCGCCGGACCTCCGCCAGCCCTGGACGTTCAAGGGCGGCCGTGAGCCGGAGCAGGTGTGGCTGCGCCTCTCCACGGGCATGCTGCCGGGGCCCATGCCTTCGTACGCGGACGCGTCGACGCCCGCGGAGCGCTGGGACGTCGTCGCGTGGCTGGACTCCATTGCGCTGCCAGCACCCTGGGAGCCGGGAGGAAGGCTGCGCGGGCTGGGAACGGAGCCGGACCTGCTGCTCCGGGGGGACTACCTGAGCCGCGCGCAGCTGTGCCAGCTCTGCCACACCTCGATGAGCCCCACCGGTGTCTACAACACCGACGCGCTGCGCCTCGCGGGTGGCATGCGTATCGATGCGTATCCTCACGGCACGCAGGTGAGCCGCAACCTGACGGACGTGCGGTACCGCTCGGAGGACGAGCTGATGGCCATCATCCGGGAGGGCCGGATGCCCGACCGGCAGCTCAGCATCTGGGCGATGACGTGGTCGCTGTTCAACGCGATGACGGATGACGACGCCCGGGCGCTCGCGCGCTACCTGCGCTCGCTGACGCCCGTCCGCAGGGAGATTCCGGACGTCGTCCACTACGGTGTGCTGGAGATGCTGGTGCGGAAGGTGTTCCTCGGGCTGCCGGGGGCCTTCCCGAACCGGCTGGTCTACGGCGAGGGGGATGCCTCGGGGCTGCCCTCGGCCGCGCCGGTGGAGCGGGCCCTCTCCTGGGCCCAGTGGCTCATCGGCGGACTGGCGCTGCTGCGCTTCCTGGTGCCGCTGCGCGGCGAGCGCCGTGACGCGCGCGCGTGGGCGATGACGCTGGGCACCGCGGCCGGGGCGGTGGGACTGGTCTATGGCGGCTGGGTGGCCCACCAACTGCCGGGGCTCGCGGGCGTCGCGCCGGAGCAGGCCGTCGAAGGCACCGTGGGCGCCCTGCCGCCCGTGGACCCGGCGAAGGCGCGCACTCCGGAGGCGCGGGCCATGGCGGAGCGGGGCCGCTACCTGTTCAACATCGCGTCATGTGTCATGTGCCACGGCGAGCGGGGGGAGGGCGGCGCGATGTTCTCGTGGACGTCCTTCGGGACGCTCTACGCGCGCAACCTCACGTCCCATCCGGAGCACGGGCTCGGGCAGTGGACGGATGCGGAGCTGGCCCGGGCCATCCGCAGCGGCATCTCTCGCAGTGGCCGCCCGCTGCACTGGCAGGGAATGCCCTGGGACATGTTCTCCAACCTCGAGGAGGAGGATGTCCGCGCGCTCATCGCCTACCTGCGGATGCTCCCGCCCGTGGCCCTGAAGGTGAATGCACCGCAGCCCCCAGCGCCCCACGACTGTGGCAGCTATTCGGTGTTCCTGCGGCCGGTGAATCAGCCGCCTGGCTGTCATGACTGAGCGGAGCCGACGTGACAGGGGCGGTGACTTGCTTCAACATCCCGGGCACGGAAGAGGCCGGGCTTCCGGACAGGGGAGGAATCGACCATGGTGCGCCTGAAGAAGCTTGGACGCCTGGCAGTGCGGCTCATGAGTGGAGCGCTGGCGCTGGGAGCAGTGGCCTGTGACGCTCCGGACCGGCAGGAACTGCGCCTGGCGGACCTGAAGTCCGCGACGATGCACGTGACGTGGCAGCTCGAAGTCGTGGATGACGAAGGCGAGGGGAGGTACTTCCGCGGGGTGAAGGTGTCCTTCCAGGGCGCCCCTGCTGACTGCCCCACCTTCGCGCCCGACGTTCGCGCCACCCTGAACGGGCATGAGATGACGCTCGTTCCCAGCGCGCAGACGGAGGGCACGTGTGAATTGCCGGCCTTCGTGCTCGACATGAGCGACGTGTCGACCATCACGAGACCCGCCTCGGGAGAGGACCTCGTGGAGCTGAGCGACGGGCGGGACGTGTTTCGCGCCACGCTCCAGAACCTCGCCCAGTACCATGGCCTGTCCCGCCTGGAGACCCGGGAGTACCCGACCCAGCTCTCCGCCGGCTCGACGCTGACGTACGACTGGTCTCCCGCGACGGACTTCTTCGAGGAGGAGGGGGACGGCGCTCCCGCGGCCGCCTTCACGCTGCGCGAGCGGTGGGGCTTCCCGCTCTACTTCGAGCACGCCGAGCACGTGCTGTCGCAGGACCTGAAGTTCGAGGTGCCCCTGCCGGCCTGGCTGCGCGCCGACGAGGTGCTGGCCCAACTGGAGGGACGGTCGCGAATCCCCGTGCTCACCTGCGAGGGGCCGGCGGCCTGCGAGGGACGGTCCCGCTTCTCCCGTCCCTTCCATGCCACGGTGAGGTGAGCCGCTACGGCGCGGTCTCCACGGGGATGTAGGGGATGAGGTCGAAGTCGATGCGGTCCACGACCTCGCCCGCCCGGACCTCGATGGGCTCCACGCTGTCGGTGTTGCGCCAGAAGCCGATGCGCTCGCCGTCCTCGAAGTACACGCCGTTCTGGTTGTCGTCGATGGCCGCCGTCGCGAAGTAGACCCTGGGCGGCAAATCAATGGCATACCGGTAGCCGTTCGCCGCCAGGGCGACGGTGGCCAGCTCCGGGGCCGTCTGCCAGTTGCCCTGCTCATCCAGGTAGACGAAGGCGACGAGCGCATCCCTCGCGGAGGGCACGCCCACCCGCAGCAGCAGCTCCACCGGGACGGTACCGCTCGCGCTGGTGAGGGTGATGGTCGCCAGGTAGTCCCCCGGCTCCAGTCCCGCGGTGGTCACCGCTATCTGCAGCGGCCGGGCGCCGAGCGTGGGCACGGACACCGTGGCCCCAGCCGGGAAGGTCACCAGGCCGGGCGGCAGTCCATCCGCGCTGGCCGTCACCACCAGCTCACCGCCGCCCTCGTTGAAGAGGAGCAGCGGGAGCGTGCCGTCTCCGGCGAAGAAGAGGCGCGGCGTGTTCACCGTGAGCCGTGGCGGCTCCAGGACGGGCACCCCCTGCAGCGCCCGCAGCGCGGCCTGGGCATTGACGAGCCCCGCGCCACAGCCCTCGGGACACTGGCTGGAGGGGATGGCGGTCTCCTTCAGGATGCGCTCGGCCTCCGCGGACACCAGCTCCGGCCTCAGCGCGAGCATCAATGCCAGCACGCCCGCGACATGGGGCGCGGCCATGCTGGTGCCTTCATAGAAGAGGTAGGCCGGCAGGCCCGCTGCGTCGAGCGCGGTGGACAGCACGCCGTCCGGGTACCCGTCCCCGTTGAAGTCCTGGCGCAGCTCGCCTCCGGGCGCCATCACGTCCACGGGGGCGCCGAAGTTGGAGAAGCCGCTGCGCCGGCCCACCAGCGTCGTGGAGCCCACGCAGAGCACATTCTGCTGGTTGCAGGGAGAGACGCCCGTCGCGTCCAGGGACTCGTTGCCCGCGGCGATGACGAAGATGGCCCCCGCGGCGTTCACCCGGTCGTCAATGACCTCCTGGTAGGCCTGCTGCGGAGGGGCGCTTCCGCCGAGGCTCAGGTTGATGACCCGGGCCGGCGTGGGGTTGGGTGGCAACCCCGGGATGCTGCCGCCCGCGGCCCAGTACATGGCCGCCGCGAGGTCGAAGCTGGAGGCGCCCTGCTGGCCCAGGACGCGCACGGGCAGGATTTGCGACGCCCACGACACGCCCGCCACGCCCGCGCCGTTGTTCGACAGCGCGCCGATGGTGCCCGCCACGTGCGTGCCATGCCAGGACGAGCCTCCTCCGGGCAGGTCGCCGCCCGGGTCCGTCGGGTCGCCGTCGCGGCCATCCCCGTCTCCCGAGTTGGCCAGGTCGGAGACCATGTCGATGCCGGGCAGCACCCGCGCGGCGAGGTCGGGGTGGAACACGATGCCCGTGTCGAGCACGGCCACCACCACGCCCGGGGCTTCCACCTGCACGTCCCAGGCAGCAGGGAGGTTGAGCGTGGCGTAGTGCCACTGGAAGGGAAAGCCGAAGTCGTTGGGAACGGCGTGCGAGCGCACCCGCCGGTTCGGCTCCGCGAAGCGCACGCCGGGCCGGGCCGCGAGCTGCGACACCAGCTGGCCCGTCATCGCCGGGGTGGCCTTCCGGTGGCTCCTGCCCTCCGGCTCGAAGGCCACCAGGTGCAGGTACTCGCTCGCGTAGCCCCGGTGCACCGCGCGGTAGCCGGGCAGCTCCACCCGCTGGAGGGCCTGCTCGGCGGAGAGGCCGGGCTCGGCGAAGCGGACGATGACCTCGCCGGGGAGGGCGTCTTCCTCCGCGCTGGCTCCGCCGAGTGGACCAGGCAGGGGGGCTGGCGCCGTCGCCCGCGACACGAGGCGGGACCACTCCTGGAGGGAAGGGCCTCCGGAGGGAAGGACGTGTCCGCGCGTGGACTGCTGCCCCGCGCCCTGGAACGGGGTGAGCTGTCCCTGCACCCGCCCGGTGGCCTGCTGCTGGGGTTCGGTCCTGAGCGGCGGCTCGTCGCCGCTGGAACACGCGGCAAGGGCCAGCAGCCCCACGGCGAGAAGTCTGCGCATCGGTGGTCCCCCTGCCGGGCACGATGCGCATTCGCCGCGGGGGAACAGACCGGAACGCCGGTCGGAGGCAACGTCGGGCCGTGGACCTCCTGGCGGCGTGCACCCGGTTTCCGTTCGTGTTGCAGAAGTGCAGGCGCGGGGCGTGGTGGGACAACGCGCACGTTTTTGGCCGTCACGTCACCGGCTAGGGTCCGCGGCATGCACACCCGATTGGCCACCTTCGTCCTCCTCACCACGTGCCTCATGGCGTCCAGCGCGGCGGCCCGCCCGTACCGCGCCATGGTGACGCGCACCGCGGCGACCACGAAAAGCGGCAACCTGGAGCTGGGCCTGCGCTACCAGGGCTTCTTCTCGCTCGACTTCGACGAGTCGCAGCCCTACCAGCAGATCTCCCCCAGCCTGCGCTTCGGCTTCCTCGACAACCTGGAGGCGAACATCTACCTGGAGGTGCTCGCGCTGGGGCTGCCCGGCGAGGACGACTTCGAGTTTGCCTTCGGAGACATCCCCCTGGGGCTGCAGTGGACCTTCATCGACACGCCGAAGGCGGCGCTCGGCGTCTACGGGCGCGTGACGCTGCCCACGGGGCCCAGCGACGAGGACGGCATCATCCCCAGCCTGTCGGATGGCACCTGGGACTGGGAGGGCACGCTCGTCGGTGAGTTCCGGGCGACCAAGGACCTGCGCTTCATGCTCAATGGCGGCTACCTGCACCAGGGCACGCGAGACAGGGACGCGCTGCCCGACTTCGACGTCCCGGACGCGGTGCAGTTCGCGCTGGCCGGTACCTACAACCTCGACAAGTTCACGATGCTGGGGCTCGAGGTGGTGGGCCGCCACTACTTCGAGGACGTCATCACCCCGGTCTGGCGGGACAACGCCACCCAGGTGGAGATCATCCCGGTGATTCGCCACGAGGCGTTTCCCGGCCTGGTGCTGGAGGCCGTGGCCGGCGTGGCGGTGACGCCGGGCCTGAGTGAGATCTACCAGTTCCGCGTCCTGCTCGGCGGTACCTACGAGTTCGACCTCGCCACCGGCCCCAAGCTGCCTACGAAGAAAGAGGACCTGCGGCGGCCCAAGACTCCGTCGCGCCGTAAGTGAGCGCGGGCCGCCGCGCGCGCCCTGGGAGGTGAAGCCCAGGGCGCGCGGTGAAGGTCAGGGAAGCTCCACCTTGCAGGTGGCGTCGCAGCCGTCGTTGCTGGTGGTGTTGCCGTCGTCGCACTCCTCGCCGTCTCCAGTCTGGAGGACGGCGTCCCCGCACCGAGGCCCCAGCAGGCAGCCGGGGAAGCACTGGCCGTAGCCACCGTCGTTCATGCCGTCGTCGCACTCCTCGCCCCGGTCGACAATGGCGTTGCCGCACAGGCGCACGCACTCGGTGCGCCGGGTCTCGAAGTTGTTGAGCGTGAGCCGGTAGGAGGAGCCGGTGGTGTGGCGCTCAGCCTGGAACACCGCGGCCTCGTAGATGCCGCCGGGGGTGAGGCCGAACTGGGTGGCCCGCTGAGACAGGGTGACGCTGCCATCCTCCGGGCTGTGGACGCCGCCCAGGTCCAGCGCGAGGCGGCCGTTGATGAACACCCACACGTCGTCGTCGCCGCGGAAGGTGAGCACCTCGGTGCCCTTGTACTCGAACCAGTAACGGGTCTCGCTGGTGAAGCTGAAGTTGTGGTTCCCATCGCGCCGGGGCTCCTGGCCCGTGGCCACCCAGCCCTGGTTGTCGAGAGGGAAGAACTCCGGGTCGTCGAACAGGTAGGAGCCGTTCGGCTGGCGCGTCAGGTCGAGCGTGCCGACGAAGGGCTTGTTGACGTCCACCACGTCCCGGTACCACTGGTCGAACGCCCACCTGCCGTGGGTGGTGTCGGAGGACACGCCCTCCTTCGCGTAGACGGGCTTGCCGTCCCGGCCCAGCGTCGCGGTGAGGATGCCCCGCTCGATGCCGTTCTTGTTCTCGAAGTCGATGTGGCCGCGAGGCAGGGTGGTCGTGGCCGCAAGGTCATAGCCACGGAAGTCGCGGTAGACGATGGGGATGGACACCTTCAGGGGCGGGGCCTGCGTGATGACCTGGCAGGCGAAGCCATCCTCGAGGCGGCACGTCGACGAGCAGCCGTCGTTGGCGCGCGTGTTGCCGTCGTCGCACTGCTCGGCGGTGCTGTTGGGCAGAATCACGCCGTCGCCGCAGCGCTCCTGGCAGATGCCGTTGCTGCACGCCGGCTCGCGCACGCACAGCGGCGAGCAGCCGTCACCCAGGTCGTAGTTGCCGTCGTCGCACTGCTCGGTGCCCTCGACGACCTTGTCACCGCAGGTGGTGCGCAGGCAGCGCTGGCCGACGTTGGGGCATTTGTAGCCGTTCTCCAGGCGGCACGACGCGCTGCAGCCGTCGTTGTTGGCG
The DNA here is from genome assembly GCF_024198175.1 of Pyxidicoccus xibeiensis. Taxonomy (NCBI): domain Bacteria; kingdom Pseudomonadati; phylum Myxococcota; class Myxococcia; order Myxococcales; family Myxococcaceae; genus Pyxidicoccus; species Pyxidicoccus xibeiensis. The sequence goes on along the minus strand of NZ_JAJVKV010000003.1, from coordinate 28,382 downwards.
GCATTGCCGTCCTCGCACTCCTCCTCGCCGGCAATGATGTTGTCACCGCACGCCGCGGCATGGCAGCGGCCGCCGGTGGACGCGCAGTTCCACCCGGGCTCCACGGCGCACGTGGCGCTGCAGCCGTCCCCGGCGGCCGTGTTTCCATCGTCGCAGGTCTCCGGGGGCTGGAGCTGGCCATTGCCACACACGGGCACCCGGGTGCAGGGCTGGCCTTCCTGGTCGCAGACCCAGCCCGACTCCACTTCTCCACAGGTCGCCGAGCAGCCGTCAGCGCTCACCGTGTTGCCGTCGTCGCAGGCCTCCGGTGCCTGCTTCACGCCGTCGCCACAGCGCGCGGTGCCCGCGTCGCTTCCAGCATCGGTGCCCGCATCCGTGCCTGCGTCTGTCGTCCCGGCGTCATCGCCCGCATCGGTCGCCCCGGCGTCGGAGCCGGCGTCACCGCCCGCGTCGGCCGTCCCCGCGTCGGTGCCGCTGTCCTGCGCGGACGCATCCGGAACGCCAGGGCCCGCGTCCCGGTCGCCGGGGTCGTCATCCCCGCAGGCCGCCAGGGAGAGGAAGAGGGAGGTGAGCAACACGTGGACGAGTCGAGAGTGAAGAGGCCGGGGTGTCATATGGGACTCAGGGTGAAGGAGTTTCGCGCAGGATGCCAATTGTAACTTTGTTACTGACAGCCCGAGGGCACCGTCCGCTCGCGGAAGGGCCAGAGCCGCTCGCAGGGAGTTCCGGACCGGTCGGCCCCGGCGGCCCCTTCAAGCGCGTTCCCCGTCGCAATCTCGGACCATGTCCCACGCCTCTTCCCCGAGCGCAACGCGGCACCTGTCCCACTTCGGCGCACCGGCTCCTGCCTCCAGGCGCAGGCCCTGGTCCGCGTTCATCCTGGGACTCGTCCTGATGCCGGTGGCCTTGCTGGTGCTGGCCGCCGCCGCCCGCATCGGCGCCTCGCCCTCCGGTTGGGGCTACGCGGTGGGACTTCTGCTCGTGACGCTGGGCCTGCTCTCCCGGCCCTGGCGACGGCGGCGGGGACTGACGCGGGTGGGGCTGGGGCTCGTGCTGCTCGTCGCCGGGGTGCGCCTGGGGCTCGCCGGTGGTGGCCCGGTGGAGACCGTGCTCATCCCGGACGGAGGCAGCCGGTGGGTGAACGGCCTCGTCGCCGAGCGGGACGGCACCCTGCTCGCGGCGCATGCGCTGATGCTCTCCAGCGGCCTGCCGCGCTCGGACTCGCACGACTTCGTTGCCGCGCTGGAAGGCGCCTTCGACCGGCTGGACGCCGCCGCGGGCACGATGGCCACGCCCGCCGTCGCCACGTACCTGGGCCTCCAGTCTCCGGAGTCCTTCGACGCCGTGGTCATCCCTCCTGCGAGCAGCGCCAATCCGGAGACGGCCGTCGTCTTCCTCCACGGCTACGCGGGCAACTTCTCCGTGTACTGCTGGCAGCTGGCCCGGGCCGCCCAGGCCATCTCCGCGCTCACCGTCTGCCCGTCGGTGGGGCCCGCTGGAGACTGGTGGTCCTCCCGGGGCGAGCAGACGCTGGAGCAGACGCTGGCGTGGCTTGCCGACCGGGGCGTGCGCCGCGTCTACCTGAGCGGCCTCTCCAACGGCGGCGCGGGCGCCAGCGTCCTCGTCAATCGCGTCTCACATCCCCGCATCGAGCTGCGCGGGCTGGTGCTCGTCTCCGGCGCCATGTCCCACGCGGCCAGCCCGACCGTCCCCACGCTGCTGGTGCAGGGACGGCACGACTCGATGATGCCCACGCGCGCCATGCGGGACTTCGCCGAGCGCATGGGCAAGCTCGCCACCTACGTGGAGGTGGACAGCGGCCACTTCGCCTTCCTCGACCGCCATGCCGAGTGCGAGCGCGCCATCGCCTCGTGGCTGCGCAAGCGCGAGGGCGAGGGCGCCCGGAAGGCGAGCGGCACCGCTACAGCGCGGGCACGGTCCACCCGCGCGGATGGATGAGGTAGGCCGTGCCGCCGGAGCGCGAGAGCCACAGCGGCTCCAGCTCCGAGCGGAGGTAGGTGCGCCGCACGGCCGTGTCGCTGGCGCCGGCCGGGTCGTTCACCACGGGGTTGCCGGAAGCATCGAAGCCCGAGAGCACGAGGAGGTGGCCCGCGGTGGAGGGGATGGGCGCGCCCGTCAGCTCGCCCTTGCCCCACGCGACGCTGAGGATGGCCGGCACTCCGGCGGAGAGCCACGGCTCCAGCTGGGCGAAGCTGGTGAAGCGCGCCACATGGGCCTGGAAGCCCTGCGTGGCCGCATACGCCGTGTTGAAGGGCCAGTTGCCGTGCCCGCCGTAGAACCAGTCGTACACGCCGCTGACGGCCGCGCGCACCGCCGGCTCGCAGGCGCTGGTGTCTTGCGTCCAGTACTTCAGCACCATGGCCGTGGACGTGGGACTGCACCAGACCTCGCCGCCGTCCGGGTAGACCATCTGCGAGCACCGGGGCACCGCGAGCACCGTGTTCCAGCGCGCGGGGTTGCCGGCGGGAATGGTGGGCCGGGACTCCGGTGAGGTGGAGACGGTGACGGCGCTGGCATGCAGCGTGGGCGAGGCCACGCCATCCGCGCTGAACAGGCGCGTCTTCACCTGCCAGGCGCTCGCGGCCGCCTTCTTGGAGGTGACGACCAGCGTGTCGATGGCGACCCTCGCCACGGTGTCCGACTGGGAGTCCACCGAGTGCCGCCGCACCGGGGCGCTGCCCGAGGCCCAGACACCCAGGCTGTACCACTTCGTCCAGGTGCCACCCACCTGCACGCGCAGGAGCGTCTCCACCCAGGTGCCCGTGGGCGTGGTGGCCTCCCAGGAGGCGATGGCCTCGCGGAAGGCGAACGCGCTGGTGAGGATGGGGCTGGTGGCCTCGCCCTGAACGAAGGTGCCGCCGTTGTAGTAGGTGCCGCCGTAGTAGCCGCCCGGGCCGTAGGGGTCCGTGCCGGACCAGGACTGGCCGGGAAGCAGTTGGAGCGTGCCATCCGCCGCGCGGCCCACGCCGCTGAGCTGCCAGGAGGCGAAGTCGCCCCGGCTCGCCGCCCAGCGGGTGGAGGCGCTCTGGCCCGCCACGGCCAGCGCCGGGACGAGCGCGAGGGTGAGCAGCAGCGTGCACGCGGCCAACCTGGACTGCCTCATGATGCCTCCGGGGTATTCAGGTCCGGCCTTTATTGCGTGTTCGAGGCCCGGACGCTGCGCTCCCGTGGCGGGCGCCGTCGGATTCGCGCGCTGGAGAACGTCCCGGACGCCCGCCTCACCGGCGCAGGCGCGCGGCGATGGCCTCGGGCGAGGGCGCGCGAACGTCCCAGACCCAGCCGAGCCGGGCCAGCAGCCGGAGGAGCAGGCCCAGCGGGTCCACCTGCCACCAGCGCAAGCCGGTGAAGGCCGAGCCCGGGAAGGCATGGTGGTTGTTGTGCCACCCGGCGCCGAGCGTGAGCACCGCCATCACCGCGTTGTTGCGGCTGTCGTCCCGCGTCTCCAGCGGGCGCGTTCCCACCGTGTGCGTCACCGAGTTGATGGCGAAGGTGACCTGCTGCACGAGGAAGAAGCGGACGAAGCCGCCCCACACCAGGCCGCCCAGCGCGCCGTCCCAGGTGCCGGTGGCCAGGCCCCCCACCGCCGCGGGCAGCGCGAAGCCGAGCAGCACCCACAGCCCGTAGCGTTGGTTCAGCCGCACGAGCCAGGCGTCGCGCAGCAGGTCCGGCAGGGTGCGCGCGAGCCGGGACTCCTGGGAGTCCTCCGCCGAGGCCAGCAGCGTCTCCGGCGACGCGCGGTGGGCGTCCAGGAAGCGGCCGAAGCGTGCAATGGCCGGCGCGTCCAGATACCAGAGGAACTGCGACCAGAAGAAGCCGCGCACGCGCTGCCACGCGCCCTGCCGGCCCAGCGTGGGCGAGTGCAGGTCTCCCGGCACGTCCGTGTGCGCATGGTGCCAGCGGTGCACGCCGCTCCACAGCAGCGCGGAGCCCTGGCCCGCCATGGAGCCGAGGACGAGGAGGCCGGCCCGCAGCGGCCGCGTCGTCTCGAAGGTGCGGTGCGAGAAGTAGCGGTGGAAGCCCAGCTCCACGCCCGTCATGGTGAGCAGGTACATGCCCACCAGCAGGCCCACCTCCAGCCCGCTGATGCCCGTATGGTGGAGGCGCCACAGGCCATGGCCCAGCCCGAGCAGCGGAAGCCCCTGGAGCACGAAGAGCACCAGCGCCCGTCTGGCTCCGCGCAGGGGTGGGGTGGCGCCCCCGGGACGTGCCTCCGGGGAGGGCAGGGCGGAGGGCGTCTCGGACAGCGCGGGACTCACCATTCACCGCGAGGCTACGCCAGTGTTCCCCTGGCGCGGCAGTGGGTCACCGGCTACGCGCAGCTGTCGTTCGCCGAGGGGTAGGCCGTGTTGAGGATCCACACGCCCTTGTCATTCTTGGCGTAGCGGAAGGCCACCTTCGACGGCGTGAAGTTGTACCCCTTCGTGCACATGCCGTTCTTGTCGACCTCCTGGCAGACGTAGCCCTTGTTCGTCCCCAGGCCGACGAGGTCCGCCGGGACGCAGTCCATCATCGTGCCTCCGCCGCCGCCACACACCTTGGGCGTGGGGCCCTTGGGGCCCGTGTAGTTCACCCACGCGGTCCACGCGCTCTTGTAGTCCGCCTCGGACTGGAACTGGGACTTGCCGGCCTCCGTCTTGTTGCCCTTGACGTGGATGGAGACATGGCCACCCGCGGCCGTGTTGGCCGAGACGCTGGCGGCGCTGTCCTTGACGGACTTCGTTGCGCGGCAATCCGCCGCGAACGCGCTCGTCGTGCCGACCAGGGTGGACACCGTGAGCGCCAGCGTCAGGGACCGCAGAAGCTGCTTCCGCATGAGGACCTCCCAGCAAAGAGTTGCAGGGTGGCATCAGCAATCGCTGTACCAGCACGGCCCCTTCGGGGCGCCAGAGTGGGGCACCCTGGAGAGGCCACCCGGGCCACGTCCCCGCGGAACGCGCGTGCGTCCTTGGTGAACACGACCCAGGGCCCGCGGCAGCTGGGCTGGACCTGGGACCCGAACGTCGAGCACTGAAGGCCTGGCTGGCGCGGAGGGGGACGTCCTCCTCCCGCCTGTCTCTGCCGCCGTTCAAGCCCTGGGTCTAAAGGAACACCCGCACACGGCGTGGCAGGGGCAGGTCCCCGAGGCCGGGTGAATCACACCCTGAGTCCCTTTTCATGCCACCGTCACGCGAAAAGTATCCCCTTCCTTCAAGGAATCTGTTGGCATCCGTCTTCTTCAGGACCGCCCAGGGGGGGCCGGATGAACAGCCGTCTGGTGAGCAGGCCAGGAAGTCCGGGCCCGGACGCCGGGGTCCTATGATCCTCCCCGTAAGTGTATTGGAACGACCTTCCTTCAAAACGGTTGGTTGAAGAGCGATTGCCATGACGGACGAAGCCGAGGGGTTTGCTGATTCTCCAGACATCGCGGTGGTGGGGATGGCCGCGCGACTGCCTGGGGCGAGGGACGTAGACACCTTCTGGCGCCGCGTGCGGGATGGCGTGGGCTCCATCACCTGGTTCACGGACGCGCAGCTGCTGAGCGCGGGCGTGGACCCCTCGGTGCTGCAGGACCCGAACTACGTGAAGGCCGGCATGGTGTACGAGGGGCTGGAGGACTTCGACGCCGGCTTCTTCGGGTTCAGCGCGCGCGAGGCGTCCCTCATGGACCCCCAGCACCGGCACTTCCTGGAGGTGTGCTGGGAGGCGCTGGAGCACTGCGGGCACCCGCCCGAGAGCTTCAAGGGCCCCGTCGGCGTGTTCGGCGGCTCCGGCATGAACGCGTACATGCCGTACAACCTCTTCACCAACCCGAAGCTGATGGAGCAGGTAGGCCTGTTCCTGGTGCGGCACACGGGCAACGACAAGGACTTCCTCACCACCCGCGTCTCGTATTGCCTGGACCTGCGCGGCCCCAGCCTCAACGTGCAGACGGCGTGCTCCACGTCGCTGGTGGCCATCCACTCGGCGGTGCAGAGCCTGCTGGCGCGCGAGTGTGACCTGGCGCTCGCGGGCGGCGTCACCCTGGAGCTGCCGCACTACCGGGGCTACCTGTACACGGAAGGGGAGATTCTCTCCCCCGACGGGCACTGCCGCGCCTTCGACCACCGCAGCCAGGGGACGCTGTTCGGCAGCGGCGTGGGCGTGGTGGCCCTGCGCCGGCTGGAGGACGCGCTGGCGGATGGCGACACCATCTACGCGGTGGTGAAGGGCAGCGCGGTGAACAACGACGGCGCGCGCAAGGTGGGCTACCTGGCGCCGTCCGTGGATGGGCAGGCGGACGCGGTGGTGGAGGCGCTCAACGTCTCCGGCGTGACGGCCGACACCATCGACTACATCGAGTGCCATGGCACCGGCACGCCGGTGGGCGACCCGATTGAAATCACCGCGCTCACCCAGGCCTTCCGCACGCAGACGCAGAAGACGGGGTTCTGCCGCATCGGCTCGGTGAAGACGAACATCGGCCACCTGGACACCGCGGCCGGCGTGGCGAGCTTCATCAAGGTCGTCCAGATGCTGCGCCACCGGCAGATGGCGCCGACGCTCAACTACGAGAAGCCGAACCCGCAAATCGACTTCGGCCGCACCCCGTTCACGGTGAACGCCGCCCTTCGCGACTGGGCGGTGAAGGGCCGTCCGCGCCGCGCGGCGGTGAACTCGCTGGGCGTGGGCGGCACCAACGCGCACGTCATCCTGGAGGAGGCCCCGGCGCAGCCGCAGACGTCCGCCGCGCGCCCCTTCGAGACGCTCTGGCTGTCCGCCCGCACCCCCGCCGCGCTCGAGCGCGCCAGCCGTCGGCTGGCCCAGCGGCTGGGCGAGGAGGGCGCCCCCAACCTGGGAGACGTGTCCTTCACGCTGCTGGCCGGCCGCCGCCGCTTCGCGCACCGGCGCGCGGTAGTGGCTTCGTCCCGGGAAGAAGCCGTCCGCCTGCTGGAGCAGCCCGAGGCGGCCCGCACCGCGCAGGCCCAGACGGAGGCGGAGGGCCGCTCGGTGGTGTTCCTCTTCCCCGGCGGCGGCGCGCAGTACCCGGGCATGGCGAAGGGGCTCTACGAGCAGGAGCCCGTCTTCCGCCGCATGCTGGACGAGTGCCTCACGATTCTGGAGCAGCACGAGTCGCTGAAGCTGCGCCCGCTGCTGTTCCCGGAAGCCGGCGCCGAGGCCGCGGCCCGCACCCAGCTGGAGCAGGCCACGTACGCGCTGCCCGCGCTGCTGTCCGTGGAGCTGTCGCTCGCCGCGCTGTGGAAGGCGCGCGGGCTGACGCCCCAGGCCTGCATGGGCCACAGCATGGGCGAGTACGCCTGCGCGCAGCTCTTGGGCGTCTTCTCCGTGAAGGACGCGCTGGGCATCGTCGCCTGCCGCGGCCGCCTCTTCGACCAGCTCCCCGCGGGCGCCATGCTCAGCGTGGAGCTGCCCGAGGAGGAGCTGAAGCCCCTGCTGGGGCCCGGCCTGGACCTGGGCGCGCACAACGCGCCGGGCCTGTGCCTCGTGTCCGGCGAGGTGGCCGCCATCGAAGCGCTGGAGGCGCAGCTCAAGGCCCGTGAGGTGGAGGCGCGCCGGCTGCACATCCGCGTCGCCGCGCACTCGCGGATGCTGGAGCCCATCCTCCCGCTGTTCCGCGAGTACCTGTCGAAGGTGCGCTTCTCCGCGCCCACCGGAAAGTGGATAAGCAACGTCACCGGCACCTGGGTGACGCCCGAGGAGGCCACCAGCCCCGAGTACTGGGTGCGCCACCTGCGCAACCCGGTGCGCTTCGCCGAGGGCGCCAGCGTGCTGCTGGCGGAGAAGTCCCGCGTCTACCTGGAGGTGGGCCCCGGCCAGACGCTGACGCAGCTGCTGCGCGCCCAGGTGGACAAGCCCCAGGCCGAGCAGCTCGTGCCGTCGCTGCGCCACCCCAACGACACCGTCCCCGACCTGGCCTTCTTCCAGCTCGCGCTCGGCCGGCTGTGGGCGGCGGGCGTCAACCTGGATGCGGCGGCCCTCTTTGACGGCCAGAAGCGGCGGCGCGTGGCGCTGCCGACGTATGCCTTCGAGCGGGAGCGTCACTGGGTGGAGCCGGGCGAGGGCTCCTTCATGGCCCGGCGCCAGGGCGAGCGCCCGCTGGTGCGCGAGGAGGACGTGGCGCGCTGGGGCTACGCGCCCCGGTTCCGGGAGCAGCCGGGCTCGCCGCCGGAGCTGCCCGCCGCGAACGAGCGCTGGATGCTGCTCGCCGAGACGTCGCCGCTCGCCGAGGAGCTGTCTCGCGAGCTGGCCGCCCGGGGCGCGCAGCTCGTGCGCGTGCAGCCGGGAGACGCCTTCGCCCGCGGGGACGATGGCCGCTTCACGGTGCGCCCCGACGCACGCGAGGACTGGGAGGCGCTGTGGGACGCGCTGGGCTCCGAGGGCCGCGTGCCCCCGAGGCTGGTGGACCTGCCCGAGGCCGGTGGCGCCGGGACGGGCTGGGAGCGCGCGGTGTCGCGCCACTTCCTCACGCCGCTGGCGCTGATGCAGTCCCTCACGGCCGAGTCGCTGCCGAAGGGCCTGCGCTATGTGCGCGTGATGCGCGGAGGCATGTCCGCGGAAGGGCCCGCGAAGGCCCCGGAGCAGGCGCTCGCCCTCGGCCCGGTGCTCGTCGCGCCCAAGGAGCTGCCCGAGCTGTCGGCGCGCGCGGTGGACCTGGACGTGGAGGGCGAGCCGGCCGCGCAGGCCCGCCAGCTCGCGGACGAGCTGCTGCGTGCCGACGTGGAGGGCGCGGTGGCGCTGCGCGGCGGCCGCCGCCTGGCGCAGGTGGTGGAGCGCGTCACCCTGGACGAGGCGAAGACGCCGCTGCGCGAGCAGGGCGTGTACCTCATCACCGGTGGCCTCGGCGGCATCGGACGGACCCTCGCCGAGCTGTTCGCGCGCAAGGCCAAAGCCCGGCTCGCGCTCGTCTCGCGGTCGGCCGCCAGCGCCTCGCACGCCGAGCTCCAGCGCACGCTGGAGGGACTCGGCGCGCAGGTGCTGCTGCTCAAGGCGGACACCTCGGACGCCGGCCAGCTCCGGGCAGCCGTCGCCGAGGTGAAGGCGCGCTTCGGGGCCCTGCACGGCGTGGTGCACGCGGCGGGCACCCTCGAGGATGGTCCGCTGGAGGCGAAGACGCGCGACTCCGCGCTGCGCGTCCTGTCGCCCAAGGCGCTCGGCGCGCTCGCGCTCGAGGAGGCGCTGCAGGGCGCCAGCCTGGACTTCTTCGTCAGCTTCTCGTCGACGAGCGCGTACCTCGGGCCCCCGGGGCAGGTGGACTACGTCGCGGCCAACTCCTTCCTGCTGGCCCAGGCGGCCCGGCTGGAGGCGACGGGCACCGCGAAGCGCGCGCTCGCGCTGGCGTGGGGCGTCTGGCAGGAGGTGGGCATGGCCGCGGCGCAGCTCGCGCCGCAGCTGCCTCCGGGCGAGCCGGTGGCGCACCCGCTGCTCCAGCGCCGCGTGGACGCGCCCTCGGGCCACGTCTTCCGCGCCATCTACGACGCGAAGCACCTGTGGGTGCTGGACGAGCACCGCATGCGTGGCGGCGGGCCCGTCCTCCCCGGCACGGGCTACGTGGAGCTGGCCCGCGCGGCGTGGGAGACGGTGCACCCCGGTGTCCCGCTCGAGGTCTCCCACCTCTCGTTCGTGGCGCCGCTGGACGTCCCGGACGGCGAGGTGCGCGAGGTGGAGGTCGGGCTGACGCCCGAGGGTGACGGCTTCTCCTTCCGCGTGCTGAGCCGCGCGGCAGGAAGCGCCTGGGTGGAGCACGCCACGGCGCGCCTCGGCCCGGTGGCGGGCGAGGCCCCGGCGCCGCTCGACGTGCCCGCGGCGCGCTCGCGCTGCGCGGAGCGTCCGCTCGACTTCGGCGAGGGCCAGCAGGCCCTTCCGCAGGACGCCACCCTGGCCTTCGGGCCGCGCTGGAAGGTGCTGCGCCACGCGGGCTTCGGGGCCTCCGAGGCCCTGGGCCGGCTGGAGCTGCCGCGCGCGTTCCGCGAGGACCTGGCGACGTACAAGCTGCCGCCCGGGCTGCTGGACATCGCCTCCGGCTTCGCCTTCTCGCTGCTGCCCGACGCGGGCCAGCCCGGCAAGCTGCACGTGCCCGTCTCCTACCGCCACCTGCGCGTGTGGGGCCCCTGGCCCGAGGTGGCGCTGAGCCACGTGCGCGTGCGCCAGGAGGAGGGCCGCGGGGCGCTGCTGGACGTGACGCTCACCGACGCGGATGGCCGCGTCTTCTGCGCCATCGAGGGCTACCTCGTCGCCGCCGTCGAGGCGCGGCGGTTCGGCCGCCCGACGCAGAAGAAGGGCTCGCTGCTCGAGTCGTGGCTGCCCCTGGGCATCAAGCCGGCGGAGGGCCAGGAGGCCTTCCTGCGCGCGCTGTCCCTCACGGGGACGAACGCGCTGTTCGTCAGCTCCATGGACCTGCACGGGCTGGCGGCGCGCATGCGCCCCAAGCCGGAGGAGAAGCCCGCGGCGGCGGCGGTGTCCCAGGAGGGCGCGGCCAGCGGCCCGGCGGCGGCGGACGCGCCTCGCGACGACGTGGAGCGGAAGCTGGCCGAGCTGTGGCAGCAGCTGCTCGGCGCTCCGAAGGTGGGGCTCAAGGACAACTTCTTCGAGCTGGGCGGACACTCGCTCATCGCGGTGCGCCTGTTCGCGCGCATCAAGAAGACGCTGGGCGCGGACCTGACGCTGGCCACGCTGTTCGAGGCGCCCACGCTGGAGCAGTGCGCGGCCCTGGTGCGCGAGGCCGCGGGCATCCCCTTCACGCCGGACGCCGCTCCGGGCGGGGCGGCGCAGGCCGCGGCTCCGGTCACGGCCGGCAAGGCACAGCCCCGGGAGTGGACGCCGCTGGTCACCATCCAGAAGGGCAGCTCCGGCACGCCCTTCTTCTGCGTGCACGGCGCGGGCGGCAACGTCCTCAACTTCCGCGAGCTGGCGGGGACGCTGGGCAAGGACCAGCCCTTCTACGGCCTGCAGGCGCGGGGCGTGGACGGCAAGCTGCCCCCGGCGGACAGCATCGAGGAGATGGCCAGCATCTACCTGGAGAGCATCCGCCAGGTCCGGCCGAAGGGGCCGTACCTCCTCGGCGGCTACTCCGGCGGCGGCGTGGTGGCCTACGAGATGGCGCAGCGGCTCAAGGAACTGGGCGAGGAGGTGCGGCTCGTCGCGTTCCTGGACACCTTCCACCCCCGCACCCAGGAGCGCCGGCTGTCGCTGGGCGAGCGACTGAAGGGGCTGCGCGAGGAGGGCACCACCTACGTCACGCGCAAGCTGCGCAGCCGGGTGGAGCGCGACGGCAACCGGCTGGTGAACCAGCTCAAGATGCGCTGGTACGAGCAGCGCGGTGAGGCGCTCCCCATCGAGCTGCGCGACGTGCAGCTCACCGAGCGCTTCCAGAACCTGGCGAGCCGCTACAGCCCGCGCCCCTACACGGGGCCGGTGACGCTGTTCCGCGCGCAGGAGATCAGCCCCGTCTACTCGCACATGGGCACCAGCCTGGGCTGGGAGCCGCTCGTGCCCACCCTGCGCATCCGCGAGGTGCCGGGGGACCACGACAGCCTGGTGCGGGAGCCCAACGTGCAGATCCTGGGGCGCTACCTGCGCGCGGCCCTGGACGAGGCGCAGCAGCCGGGTGGAAAGAAGTGAAGCGGAGGAAGTGGCTGCTCGTCGTCGTGGCGCTCGTGGGCGCCCTGGGGGTGGTCTCGGTGAAGCTCGGCGGGCAGGGCAGGTCGAAGGCACCGGGACCGTTCCCCTATGACGGCACGCCCCTGTCCGCCGAGGCGGGCGCCGCGCTGGCCACGGGAGGGTGGAGCCTCTCGGAGGTCCAGGGCCCCCCGCTCCAGCGGGCGCTGACGCGGCCTCCCGCGCCGGGGCAGTCACGCTGGGTGGTCTTCTTCGGCGGCAACGGGCCGGGCTACCTCGCGGAGGCGCGCAGCGTCCTCGAGTCGCTGGACGCAGGCCGGGGGCTCGGGCTGGCCGCGGTGGCGCCGCCGGGCTTCGACAGCTCTCCCGGGAAGCCCTCGCCGGAGGCGCTCCAGGCCGGCGCCCGGGCCGCGGTGCGCTGGCTGGTGGCCACCCACAAGGTGGACCCGGCCTCGCTCCACCTCGTGGGCTTCTCCATGGGAAGCCAGGCGGCGCTCGCGGCGGCCCACGCCCTCGAGCAGGACGGGACGCCCGCGCGGGGCCTGGTGCTGATGGCGCCCTTCACCGAGATGGACGTGACGGACAAGGGGCTCTGGGGCCGGCTGTGGACTCCGGACCGGTACGACAACCTCTCCCTCGCCGCCGCGGGCCTGCCACCCGTCCGGGTGCTGCACGGGCTGGCGGACGGGGCCCTGCCTCCTGCCCATGGGGAGGAGCTTGCCCGCCGGCTGGGGGGCTCCTTCCAGTCGTTCCCGGGCGTAGGGCACTCTGAGCTTCTGAAACATCCAGCCGCCCTCGCCGAGGCCCGGGCCGGGTTGGACCCCTGAGACATGGGACCCTCGAACTTTCCTGGAATCGGAGACACGCATGACCGCGGCTGCTGAGTCGCCCACCTGCTTCATCATCGGCGAGGGCACCCTCGTCGTTCCCTGCGCCCAGGCGCTGCAAGAGCGGGGCGTCCGGATTCTCGGGCTCGTCACGCGCGAGCCTTCCCTCCAGAAATGGGCGGAGGAGCAGGCCATTCCCCACGTGCCGCCCGGGGAGCAGGTACTGCCCTTCCTGTCGAAGGCGCCCTTCGACTGGCTCTTCAGCATCGTCAACCTGAGCCTGGTGAAGGACGAGGTGCTGCGGCTGCCCCGCCGCATGGCCATCAACTTCCACGACGGTCCGCTGCCGCGCTACGCCGGCCTCAACGTCACGTCCTGGGCGCTGCTGCACCGCGAGCCCCAGCACGGCGTCACCTGGCACGAGATGACGTCGGGCGCGGACAAGGGCCGCATCCTCAAGCAGCGCCTCTTCGACGTCGCCCCCAACGAGACGGCCTTCAGCCTCAACGCGCGCTGCTACACGCTGGGCATGGAGACGTTCGCCGAGCTGGCCGAGGAGCTCGTCGAGGGCCGCGCCACGCCCGTCGAGCAGGACTTCTCCCAGCGCAGCTACTTCGGCATGGCGCAGCGCCCGGACGCGGCGTCGCTGCTGGACACCCACGGCGACGTGGAGGACGCGCGCGCGCTGGTGGCGGCGCTGGACTACGGCGGCTATCCCAACCCGCTCGCGTTCGCCAAGCTGTGGCTGGGCAGCGCGCCCGTCGCCATCTCCGAGTCGCGCCGCGTGGAGGAGGGCTCCGACTCCGCGCCGGGCACCATCGTCGCCATCGAGGGTGACGCGCTGACGCTGGCCTTCGGCGGCGGAGACCTCACGCTCAAGGGCCCCAAGGGCCTGTGCGGCGCGCCCCTGACGTGGGCGGACCTGCTGGGGCCTCGCGGGCTCGCGGTGGGCGACGTCCTCCCGGCGGCCCCCGCGGAGCTCCGCGCGCGGCTGTCCGAGGTGGGCCCCATCGCCGGCAAGGCGGAGGCGTTCTTCCTCCACCGGCTGGAGACGCTCGCGCCGCCGGACCTCCCGTTCCTGGGCGGCAGCTCGAAGGAGGAGGGGACGCACGCGCTGACGCTCTCCGCCAGTGACGTGGCCCCGGGCTGGGCCACGGACCTGCCGGCCGACGAGCGGCTGCTGTTCACCGCCGCCGCCTTCCTGTCGCGCCTGTCCCCGGAGCCGCGCTTCGACGTGGGCTTCAGCGACGCCGGCACGCGTGGTCGCATCCGGGACGTGGAGGGCTTCTTCGCCTCGCAGCTCCCGCTGCGCCTGGAGCTGCCCCTGCAGGACGCGCCGGAGCTGGCGGCCGCCGCCTTCCGCAAGGCGCTGACGCAGCTGCGCGACAAGGGCGCGCTCGCGAGGGACGTGCTCGGCCGCTCCCCGCAGCTGTCCGGCCTGCAGCGCCACGGCGGCGAGGTGGCCTACCCGGTCGCCCTGCGCATCGCGGGCGCCGGCGAGCCGGCCCACCTCGTCCCCGGCGCGGCCCTGACCGTCGCGGTGGACGCGGACGGAAGCCAGGCGCGCTTCGTCTTCGACGCCACGCGCGTGGAGAAGGGCCGCGTGGACGACGTGGCCCGCCAGCTCGCCGCGTTCCTCGCGTCGCTCAAGGAGGCCCCGAGCCGGCCTGTCGGCGCGCACGACCTGCTGGGCGCGGAGGAGCGGCTGCTGCTGGGCAAGTGGAACGACACCCGCCGCGACTTCCCGGCCGACGCCACCGTCCACTCGCTCTTCCAGACGCAGGCCCGCCGCACCCCGGACGCGGTCGCCCTGGTCTGCCGCGGCGCCACGCTGACCTACCGCGAGCTGGATGCGCGCAGCGACGTGCTCGCGCGCCACCTGCGCGGCGCCGGCGTGGGCCGGGACGTGCGCGTGGGCATCTTCATGGAGCGCTCGCTGGAGATGATGGTGGGCGTGCTGGCCACCCACAAGGCGGGCGGCTGCTACGTCCCTCTGGACCCGGCCTACCCGCCCGAGCGCATCGCCTTCATGGTGGAGGACGCGGGGTGCCACCTGGTGCTCACCCAGGAGCGGCTGCTCAAGCGCGTGCCCCCCGCCGCGAAGCAGGTCCTCGCGGTGGACGAGGCGTGGGAGCGAATCTCGGCCTCGGCGGACGTCCAGACGCCTCCGGGCGACGCCAGCAGCCTCGCGTACGTCATCTACACCTCGGGCAGCACCGGCAAGCCCAAGGGCGTGATGATTGAGCACCGCAACGTCGTGAACTTCGGCGTCGGCATGGACGAGCGGCTGGGCACCGAGCGCGGCACGTGGCTCGCCGTCACCAGCCTCAACTTCGACATCTCCGTGCTGGAGCTGCTGTGGACGCTCACCCGGGGCTTCACGGTGGTCATCCACGCGGAGCGGCACGGCGCCGCGCAGGAGGGCCAGCACGCCTCGCGCGCCATGGACTTCAGCCTCTTCTACTTCTCCAGCGACGAGGGGGAGCGGCCCGAGGGGCGCTACGATTTGCTGATGGACAGCGTGCGCTTCGCGGACACCCACGGCTTCAAGGCCGTCTGGACGCCGGAGCGGCACTTCCACGCGTTCGGCGGCCTGTTCCCGAACCCGGCCCTCACCTCGGCCGCGCTCGCGGCGATTACGCGCAACGTGCACCTGCGCGCGGGCAGCCTCGTGTCGCCCCTGCACCCGACGCTGCGCATCGCCGAGGACTGGTCCGTGGTGGACAACATCTCCCACGGCCGCGTGGGCGTGTCCTTCGCGGCGGGCTGGCAGCCCAATGACTTCGCGCTGAAGCCGGAGAACTTCCCGGACCGCAAGAAGGTCATGTTCCAGCAGATTGAAGACGTGCGCCGGCTGTGGCGCGGCGAGACTCTGGAGGCGAAGAGCGGCTCGGGCCAGACGGTGAAGCTGAAGACGCTTCCCCGGCCGGTGCAGAAGGAGCTGCCCATCTGGGTCACCACCGCCGGCAACCCGGAGACCTTCGAGGAGGCGGCGCGCGCGGGCTGCCACGTGCTCACGCACCTCCTGGGCCAGTCTCCCGAGGAGGTGGCGCAGAAGATCGCCATCTACCGCGAGGCGTGGGCCAAGGCGGGCCACCCGGGCAAGGGCACCGTGACGCTGATGCTGCACACCTTCGTCGGTGACTCGGAGGCCGCCGTGAAGGAGGTCGTCCGCGGCCCGATGAAGTCGTACCTCAAGTCCTCGGTGAGCCTCATCAAGGAGGCGGCCTGGAGCTTCCCGGCGTTCAAGGCGCAGACCACCCTGGCCAACGGGAACTTCGGCACCGACAACCTCTCCCCCGAGGAGATGGACGCGCTGCTGGACTTCTCCTTCGAGCGCTACTTCCAGACGTCCGGCCTCTTCGGCAGCGTGGAGAACTGCGTTGCCTTCGTGGACAGGATGAAGGGCATCGACGTGGACGAGGTGGCCTGCCTCGTGGACTTCGGCGTCCCCACGGAGCTGGTGATGAAGCACCTGCCGCTCCTGGCCCAGGTGCTCCAGCGCTCCAACGCCAGCGTCGGGGTGAAGCCCGCCGCCGGCGAGGTGGAGGTGGACGGCTCGGTCCCCGCGCTGATGGAGCGCCACCAGGTGACGCACCTGCAGTGCACGCCGTCCCAGGCGAGCATGCTGCTGGCCGAGGAGCGCGCGCGTGAGGGCCTCAAGCGCCTGAAGAAGATGATGGTGGGCGGCGAGGCCTTCCCCGTGCCGCTGGCGCGCCAGCTGTCGGAGACGGTCTCCGGCGACGTCATCAACATGTACGGGCCGACGGAGACGACCATCTGGTCCTCCACGTACCCGGTGAAGAACGTGGGAGACGGGGTGCCCATCGGCACGCCCATCGCCAACACGCAGCTGTACGTGCTGGACGCCCAGAAGCGCCCGCTGCCCATCGGCGCCACGGGGGAGCTGTACATCGGCGGCGCGGGCGTGGTGCGCGGCTACCACCAGCGGCCGGAGCTGGACCGCGAGCGCTTCGTGGCGGACCCGTTCTCGAAGCAGCCGGGCGCGCGGATGTACCGCACGGGTGACGCCGCGCGCTGGCGGCAGGACGGCCTGGTGGAGTTCATCGGCCGCCTGGACCACCAGGTGAAGGTGCGCGGCTTCCGCATCGAGCTGGGCGAAATCGAGTCCCGGCTCGGTGAGCACCCCGCGGTGCGCGAGACAGTCGTCGTCGTCCGCGAGGACACGCCGGGCGACAAGCGGCTGGTGGCCTACCTCATCGCGAAGCCGGGCGAGCCGCCCGCGGCCGACGCGCTGCGCGACTTCCTGCGCGCGCGGCTGCCGGAGTACATGGTGCCGGCCGCCTTCGTCACGCTGACCACCTTCCCCCAGACGCCCAACAAGAAGGTGGACCGCAAGGCCCTGCCGCCCCCCGAGGCGGCCCAGGCGCGCGCCGTCTTCACCAACCCCGAGAGCGAGACGGAGACGCTCCTGGCCGGCATCTGGCAGGACGTCCTCAAGCTCGACAAGGTGGGCGTGGAGGACAAGTTCGTGGACCTCGGCGGCCACTCGCTGCTGATGGTCCAGGTGCTCGACAAGCTGAAGGCCAAGGTGGACAAGCCGCTGACGCTGGTGGACCTGTTCCGCTACCCCACCATCCGCGCCCTCTCCAACTTCCTCTCCGGCGACAGCGGTGAGGAGGAGGCCCTCAAGGAAGTCGCCGCGCGCGGTGAGGCGCGAGCGGCCGCCCGGCGGAACCTGCAGCGCCGCCGCCGGTAGGCGTCGCGCGCTAGGCATCCCGCTGGGAAGAGGCCCCAGGTTCTTCGCGGACCTGGGGCTTCGTGCTTTCGGACGCCTTCCCGCACCGGTGCCAGCCCAGCGCCAGGGCGACGAGCAGCGAGGGGAGCGTCAAGAGGTCGGTGACGTCCACCACGTGCTCGACGGGGAGCACGGACGGAACCCGGTGGCCCTGGGCCAGCGCCCAGACGCACCGGAAGGGCCACTGCAGCAGGCCCAGCGACCACTGCCAGGCCCCGCCCGCGAGCGCCGACGTCTTCACCGCGGTGAAGCACAGCCCCGTCAGGACGACACACGCCACCAGCACCGCGCGCGAGGCCTGGAACCGCCGCCCGCCGCGCGTGGCCGCCACCTCCCAGAGGGCCTGGAGCAGCAGCGGGAACATCACGAGCCCCGCCAGGTCGGACAGCTTTCCCGTCCACCAGGACGGCCAGCGGGCCTTCAGGACGTGGTCGTTGAGGATGAGCAGCCCCACCGCGCCGAGCACCACCGGGTGCAGCAGGGCACTGCCGGGAAAGGGCTCGGGGGCTCGGCTCATGGCGCGCGCCTTCGAGCAACCCGTGTGCCATGGACGCCCCGACGGACGCACGCGGCGGTGCAGTGTGAAACCGTGACTTTCATGTCAGTCCACCTATTGCCTCCTCCGGGGGGCGGGTCCAGAGTGCCGCGCCCATGAGCAAGTCCACCGCCGAGTTCGACGTCATCGTGTGGGGTGCCACCGGCTTCACCGGGCGCCTCGTGGCCGAGTACCTCGCCCGCAACCAGGACGCCCACCGTGTCCGGTGGGCCCTGGCGGGGAGGGACCGGACGAAGCTGGAGGAGGTGCGCCGGGGCCTGGCCACGCTGGCGCCCGGGAGCGCGGAGCTGCCGCTGCTGGTGGCGGATGCGCGGGACGCGGCGTCGCTGGATGCCCTGGTGTCGCGCACGCGAGTCGTCTGCACCACCGTGGGCCCCTACGCGCGCCACGGCAGCGAGCTGGTGGCGGCGTGCGTGCGCGCCCGCACGGACTACGTGGACCTGACGGGCGAGGTGCAGTGGATGCGGCGCATGATTGACGCCCACCACGAGCAGGCCCGGGCCAGCGGCGCGCGCATCGTCCACACCTGCGGCTTCGACTCGATTCCGTCGGACCTGGGCGTGCTGATGATGCAGGAGCACATGCGCGAGAAGCACGGCGGGCACCTGGGCTCCGTGCGCCTCTACATGGGCCCCATGCGCGCGGGGGCCAGCGGCGGCACGGTGGCCAGCATGCTGCAGGCCGTGGACGAGATGGCGAAGGACCCGTCGGTGCGGCGAATCCTCGCCAACCCGCACGCGCTGGACCCGGACCCGAAGCAGCGCGGTGGCGCCGACGAGCGCGACTCCATGCGCGTGCGCTACAGCGAGGAGGCGGGCCAGTGGACGGGGCCTTTCGTCATGGCCATGGTGAACTCGCGCGTGGTGCGGCGCAGCCATGCGCTGCTCGGCTACCCGTGGGGACGCGACTTCCGCTACACGGAGGTGGCTGGCTACGGCCCGGGGCCCAGGGGGCTGGCGCGCGCCGCGAGCATGACGGCGGGCCTGGGCGGCTTCCTCGGGCTGGTGTCGGTGAAGCCGCTGCGCAAGCTGCTGGAGACGAAGGTGCTGCCGGCGCCCGGCGAGGGGCCCTCGCCGGAGCAGCGCGAGAAGGGCTTCTTCGTGGCGCGCCTGCTGGGTGAGGGGAAGTCGCCGCGCACGGGGCGCGAGGTGCGGCTGAAGGGCAAGGTGGCGGCGCAGGGGGACCCGGGCTACGCGGCCACCTCTCGCATGCTCGCCGAGGCGGCCCTGTGCCTCGCCTCCGACAAGGTGCCGGTCCAGGGCGGGGTGCTCACTCCGGCCTCGTCCATGGGCATGCTGCTGGTGGAGCGGCTGCGCAAGGCCGGCATGACGTTCGACGTGGAAGAACAGGCCACGTGAGCGGCCGGCCGCTCCCTTCGTCCTCGGCAGAAGTCTCCGCTGTGACGATGTTTCCCCAGATACCGGGGGAATGTGATGTCGCGATTCGTCGTGGGGCGGCTGGCCCTGGGCCTGCTCGGGCTCGTCCTGCTGCTGCCGGGGTGTACCGGGAGGGATGAGGCGGGGGACCCGCCCACGGTCGGGCAGACGACCGCTTCCGTGCAGGGGGAGGCGTCTCGTGAGCCGCAGCGCTCCGGGCCGCCCATCCGCATCGCGATGAGCGCGGCCTTCGTGTCCGAGTCGGGCACCGGCGTCTACGCGAAGCTCGCCGACTGGCTGGCGCGGGAGCTTGGCCGGCAGGTCGAGTTCGTGAGCGGCTTCTCGTACGGCACCATCGACGAGATGATCGACGACGGCGCCGTGGACGTGGGCTTCATCTGCGGCTACCCCTACGTGCTCAAGCACGACCGGCCCGAGCCCGTCGTCGACGTGCTCGCCGCTCCGGTGGTGAAGTCCCCCCGCTACAAGGACCAGCCCCTCTACTTCTCCGACCTCATCGTCCGGGAGGGCAGCCGCTTCCAGCGGTTCGAGGACCTCGAGGGCGCGACGCTCGTCTACAACGAGGAGAAGTCGAACTCCGGCTACAACATGCCCCGCTCCTTCCTCATCGAGCGTGGGCTCACGAAGGGCTTCTTCGGCAAGGTCATCCGGTCCGGCTCGCATGAGGAGTCCATCCGCATGGTGGCGGAGGGAGAGGCCGATGCGAGCTTCGTCGACAGCCTGGTGCTCGACTACGACCGGGAGAAGGGCCTCGGCTCCGCCGGCCAGGTCCGCGTGCTGATGTCGCTGGGACCCGAGGCCATTCCCCCGGTGGTGGTCTCCACGCAGATGGCTCCCGAGCTGCGGGAGCGCATGCGCGCCGCGCTGACCCACATGCACGAGGACCCGGAGGGCCGCCGGATTCTCGATGAGGCGCTGCTCAGCCGCTTCGCGCCCGTGGAGGACGCCCACTACGATGGAATCCGGCGGCGCCATGCGCTCGCACAGCGGACCGGGTTCATGAGCCTCAGGTGAGGAACGCCATGCGGTTCGGGGGAGACCTGGCACGCCTGCGGTCCGGACTGATGTTGCGGATTGGCCTGCTGCTCTCCCTGTTCCTGCTGTTCCTGGGGGCGTCGCAAGGCCTCATGGCGGAGGTGGCCCGCGCCAAGCGCGCGGATGCCGCGATGCTCAACGTCGCGGGCTCGCTCCGGATGCTGGCCGAGCGGTACACGCGCGAGACGAACCTGGCCCTGGTGGGGCTGTCCCAGCGGGACTGGCCCCTCCTCATGGAGGAGCGCTCGGCGGCGCAGCAGACCGTCCGCCTGTTCCACGAGCGCGTGCGGGCTCTGCTCATGGGAGGCACGGTGGAGCTGGGCGGCCAGCCCGTCACGATTCCCGCGATGCAGGCCGAGGAGCTCCACGGGCCGCTGAGGAACATCGAGGAGGGCTTCCGTGAGCTGGAGCACGCGGGCGTCATGGCGCTCCGCGCGGAGCGCAGCGAGCTGACGAACAACCCGCACATCGACCGCATCCAGGAGAAGTCCGCCGAGCTCGTCGAGCAGACCGACGAGTACGTGGCCCTGCTCCAGCGGGGAAGCGACCAGACGCTGGGGCGGCTGCGCTGGCTGCAGGGTGGGACGCTGCTGGCGGGCCTGGGGCTGTTCGCCGTGCTCCTCCTGTTCGTGTACCACCGCGTGGTCGTGCCGCTCGACGCGTCGGTGCGGGCCGTCCGGCGCAGCGAGCAGATGCACCGGGCCCTGTTCGAGGGCGCGCTCGTGGGGCTGTGGCAGGTGTCCGCGGGCCGGTTCGCCCGCGCCAACCGGCTGGCGGCGGACCTGTTCGGCAAGACAGCGCCGGCCGCGCTCGAGGGGAAGACCCTGGACGACGTGCTCGGCGGGGCGGCGGCTCCGCTCCGCGAGCGGCTTGCCGGCGGCGGCGTGGTCGAGGAGTACGAGCTCGAGCTGGCCGACGGGAAGGGCGGACTGCGCTGCCTGGCGCTGTCGGCATGCCTGGACGCGGAGCGGGACCTGCTCGAGGGCACGGTGGTCGACATCACCCCCCGCAGGCGGGCCGAGGCGGCGCTGCGCAAGACGCAGGCGCGGCTGCTCGAGTCGGCACACCGTGCGGGCCAGCTCCAGATTGTCAGCTCGCTCGTGGAGTACTCGCAGGCCCTCATCTTCGTGAAGGACACGCGGGGGCGGTACCTGACCGTCAACCGCAGGCTCGTGGAGCTGCTCGGGGCAGGCGAGCGACGGGAGCTGATTGGCCGGACCGACGCGGACCTCTTCCCGCCGGAGCTGGCGGAGCACTTCCTCGAGTCGGACCGCCAGGTGATGGAGGCGGATGCCACCTGTGACTACGAGCAGGTCTACCCCGGGGCCGACGGTCCACACACCTACCTGGTGCAGAAGTTCCCGCTGAGGGACACGACGGGCGCCATCCATGCGGTGTGTGGAATCGCCACCGACATCACCGAGCGCAAGCACGCCGAAGAGTCGCTGCGGCTGCTGTCGGACACCAGCCGCCGGCTGGCTTCCTCGTTGGACTTCGAGGTGACACTCGACACGGTGGCGCACCTGCTGGTGCCCGCGCTGGCGCGGACGTGCGTGCTCCTGGTCCAGGAGCCCGGTGACGGTGACGCCCCCCGCTGGCGGCAGGTGGTCGCTGACGCCGAGGCGTGCCGGGAGCGGCGCCAGCGGGCGCTGGAGCAGGAGGTCTCCCCCGAGCAGCTCTCGCGGTGGCTCGCGGCGGTGCGGGATGCGAGCGGCGCGTGTACTCCCGTCAGGGACTCCCCGCCGCAAGCCCCTCCCGCCTGGGTGACGCCGCTGCGCGTCAGGGGCGAGGTGCTGGGCCTGTACGTGCTCTTCCCGGAGCCCGGACGCGGGCCCTATTCCGAGGCGGAGCTCGCGCTCATCGAGGAGGTCTCCCAGCGCGGAGGACTGGCCATCGACGCGGCGAGGCTCTACCGCCGCTCGCGCGAGGCAACCCAGGCGCGGGAGGAGTTCCTCTCCATCGCCTCCCACGAGCTGAAGACGCCGCTCACGTCGCTCAAGCTGCACCTGCAGTCCCTGGAGCGCGAGGCGCGGCGTCCCCGGCCGGGGACGGAGTCCGTGCGAATCACCCGGCTGCTCCACCTGGCGGACCGCCAGCTGAACCGGCTGCGGGAGCACATCGACAACCTGCTCGACGTGTCGCGCATCCTCACCGGGCGGATGGAGCTGCACTTCGGGGACGTGGAGCTGTCGGAGGTGGTGGGGGAGGTGCTCGCGGGGCTCAACGAGGAGCTCAGCCGGGGCCGCATCCCCGTCCAGTTCGAGCATGACGGGCCCATCCATGCGCGGTGGGACCGTCCCCGCATCGAGCAGGTGGTCTCGAACCTGGTGGGAAACGCCATCAAGTATGGCGAGCAGAAGCCGGTGCGCGTGTCCGCGCGGGCCCAGGCGGGCCGGGTGTGGCTGAGGGTGCAGGACCAGGGGCCGGGCATCGCTCCCAAGGACCGGGAGCGCATCTTCCAGGTGTTCGAGCGCGCGGTGCGAGGGACGAACATCTCCGGCTTCGGCCTGGGGCTCTACGTCACGCGGCAGATCGTCCAGGCGCATGGGGGCACCATCCAGGTGGAGGACACGCCCGGCGGAGGCACGACCTTCGTCGTCGAGCTGCCCGTCGACCCGGAGTCACCAGCGGAGCCGGTGGGCACGCGGCATCCACCGGGGCTGGAGGCGGGCGCGGAGAGCCAGGCGATGTGCTGAGGGGAGGCCCCCCTCCGCAGTCGGGAGGCTCGCGCTATGCTGTGGCGCTCATGATCTGCCCAGCCTGTGCGCGGCTCCGCGCTGATGAATCGGGTGCCCCGTGCCCCGAGTGCGGCGGTGCCCTTGTCTCCCCCTCGGAGGCGCACCTGGAGGCGCTCGTCCAGGCCACGCTGAAACGGAACCTCCAGCGCTGGCACTCCGATGGGCTCCTCGATGGCGCCACGGCGGCCCGGCTGGAGGCGTCGCTCGGTGCGGCAGCGGAAGGGCCCGAGCCCGTGCCGCCCGAGCCCGCGACGCCCGCTCCGGCGGACTCCGCGCTCCGCCTGGAGGCCTGGGCGGATGAGGTGGCCGAGTCACTGCGCCGGGCGGCGGGGTGGCGGCCAGGCTGGGGCTCGCAGCTCGCCCGCTCTCTGGAAGAGACGGCGCAGGCGGAGCGGGAGCAGGCGGCACGTCGCCGCGAGGCGCGGGGCTCCCGGGGAGAGGGCAGCGAGGACGACCTCGGCTCCGCGCTGGGCTCGGGGCAGGCGCTCTTCTCTCAGGGACAGACGGGGGCGCTCGGCGGCGGGCTGGAGGCCGTGGTCGCGCTCGATGACGTGCAGGCGGGCTCGCCCCGGCTCCACGAGTACATCTGGTGGTTCCTCGGCGCGGTGCTGGTGCTCGGCGGCTCGCTGATGGGCGTGCGCGAGGCGTGGCGGGCCCTGGGCGGCGTGCCCCGGCAGCTCCTCGTCACGGGCGCGCTCTTCGGCTACCACGCGGCCTTCATCGGGCTGGGGGTGTTCCTGTCCCGGCGCTCGCTGTCGGCCGGCCGGGTGCTGGCCGGCATCGGCGTCGCGCTGCTGCCGGTGGTGTTCGTCGCGCTGTCCGCGCTGGTGGCGCTGTCACCCATGCTCGGGGGCGCCGTGGCGCTCGGCGTCGCGGGGCTGGGGCTGCTGCCCCTGAGGGCGGCGGGGAGGCTGCTGCACGGGACGTCGGTGGCGTCGCTCGCGGTGGCGCTGTGGCCCTCGCTCCTGGCCGGGCTTCCCCTGATGGGCTTCGAGGAGGCGCCCTGGCTGCGCGCGCTCTGTGCGTCCGCGGGCGTGGTGGCGCTCGGCGCCTCGGTGTGGCGGGCCCGGACGGCGAAGGAGAAGGCCCCGCTCGCCCCGCTCGTCAGCGCGGGCGCGGCGCTGTACGGGGCGCTCTGCCTGGCCCTCTTCTGCGTGGCCAGCGCACCCGGCGGCTTCGATGCCCTGGAGCCGGGCAATGCCCTGTTCACGGGCATGGCCGCGTGGGCGATGGCGCTCGCGGCGGTGGTGGCCTTCGCGGCGACGTCCGACTCCGTGCGGGAGGCGTATCCGCGCGCGGGCGCGGTGGTGGAGACCCTGGCGCACGCGATGGTGGCCAGCGGCGCGCTCGCGGGCGCCCTGGGCGCGTTCTCGGCCGTCCCCGGCGAGGACACGTGGGTGGACCTCGGGACGGCGCTCGCGCCCGCCGCGGCCGCGCTGGTCTTCTTCGTGCTGGAGCCCCGGCGCCGGGCGCTCGTCCATCTGGGCGTCATCGCCGCGATGCTGGCCGGCGTGCTGGGCGCACGCACGCTGGCGCCGGGTGAGCCGGCCTGGTGGGTCTTCGGCTCCGCGGCGGTGTCCGCCGGGTTGTTGCTGGTCGCCCGGGTGACCGCGGCTCCCGGCCCGCGCGCCCGGCTGCTGGCGTGGGGCGTCGTCGGCTCGCTGCTGGCGATGCCCGCCGTCCTGGTGGACTGGGGCGGGGTGGTGGCCGAGGTGTGGCCGAAGGTCTCCACGGGGCTGCTCATCGCGCTGGCCGCGCACGTGGCGGGAGGCTGGAAGTGGCGGGGCCTCCATTACGTGGCGGGCCTCGCCGCGCTCTTCGGTGGGCTCGTGTTCGTGTCGGGGATGCCCGCGCTGTCCGGCAGTGCGTCGAGCCTCGCCGTCTTCGCGCTGGCGGGAGCGCTCTACGGGCTCGCCGGGCTCGCGCAGGACGCCTGGGCCCGCCGCACCGGGCGGAGCGACGACCTGCTGCCCCTGGATGACCTGTCGCTGGTGATGGCTTCGCTCGGCGTGGTGCTGGCCGTGGGCGTCATGCCGGCACTGCCCGGGGCGCTCGTTGCCTTCGGGCTGCAGGGCGTGCTGCTCGCCTGCGCGCCGACGGCGGTGGCGACGGGCGTGTTGCTGCTGCGGGTGCGGAGGGATGCGAGCACGCTGGTGGGCTTCCTCGCGGCCTGTGGGCTCGCGCTCGTCGTGTCCCAGGTGACCGGCACCGTCTCCGACTTCACGTCGCCGCGAGCCGCCCTCGTCGCCGCATCGCTGATGCTCGGCTTCGTCGCCTTCGCGGCGCTGCGGGGCCCGCGTCCCGAGCCGGCCGTGCCGCCCGCGGCCGCTTCGCCCCTCCTCCGGGGACGGAAGGTGCTCGGCGCTCTCCGTCTGCCGTTCTCGCCGCGGGGCCTGCCGCTGTTCACGGAGGGCTTCGCCGTGGTGGCGCTCGTGCAGGCCGTCATCGCCACCGGGACGCTCGTCCAGTGGATTCCCGTGCCTGTCGACGCCGAGCGCCCGGGCTTCCTGCTCGCGGGCGGGCTGCTCACGGCCGGCGCGCTCGGGGTCTTCGTGTCGCGCGGCTTCGTGTCGTGGCGCCTGCGCGGCTCGGTGGTGACGCTGGCCGCCAGCGGCGGGTTCATCGCGCTCACCGCCATCATCAACCGCGCGGGCCGCCCACTGCCGCCCGACGTCACGGCGTGGCGGACGCCGCTCATCGGCCTGGCGCTCTGGGGTGTGGCCCTGGCGACGCGGCGCTTCGGGCCCGCGCTCGGCCGGCTGCTGGAGAACCCCCGTCACGGCCCCCTCTACCATGCGGTGCCGCATGTGGGCGTGGCGGCCCTGGGGCTGGTCCTCCTGCGGGGCGCGGTGAGCGTCGGCATGCCGGACCCGTCGCGGGCGCTGGGCGTGGTGCCGCCGCTCCTGCTCTTGGGCGCGGCGCTGCTCGCGCTGCTGCTGGCGTACTCCTTCCGCTCGGTGTGGCTCGTCCACGCGGGGCTGGTGCTGGGGTTGCCGGGCGCCGCGCTCTGGGCGGCCCGGCAGTCGCTGCTCGGCCCGGGCCTGGTCGCGCTGCTGCCTCCCGACGGGCAGTGGGTGTACGCCGAGGCGGTCCGTCACTGGGGCTCGGCACTCGACTGGCTCCAGCCGGAGGCGTGGCTCACCCTCGGGGACTCGGTGTTCCTGCTGTGGCAGCGCGCGCTCGCGGGTGTCGCGGCGGCGGGGCTCGTCTACGCGGGCGCGGTCTTCGGCCTGCCGTATGAGCCGCTGCGGCAGGCGCTGCGCCGCCAGGCCGTCACGGCCTTGTGGCTGGTCTGCGCCGCGGCGTTCTTCCAGCCGGGGGTGACCTCGGCGGCGCTCGTGTTCGCCACGGGCGCGCTGCTGTTCCTGGGAGGTGCCCAGAGGCAGGGGCGCGGTGCCCTGGGCGTCGGGGGGCTCCTGCTCGTCCATGCCTTCGCGCACCGGAGCCCCGTCTTCGAGTCCTGGCCGGGGCCGCTCCTCGCGGCCGCGGGGCTCGCGGTGGTGGTGCTGGCCCCATGGGTGGCGCGGCGGCGGGGCGCGGATGTGGGCGAGGCGCGGGTGCGCGGGCATCGGGCCGCGCTGCTCTGCCTGACGGTGGCGACGGTGTACGCGCTGGCGGTGGGTGGGGACACCTCTTCGGTGATGGCCGTCCCGAACCTCGTCGCGAAGATGTTCACCGGACTGGGTGGCGATTGGATGGTCTCCGCCGCGCTCCCGGTGACGCTGGCCCTCTTCGCCACGGCGCTGTTCGTGGCGGCATTCCAGTGGAAGGGCGCATTCGCGGGCTTCGTCGCAGGGTGGGGCTCGGGGGTGGCGGGCAGTGCCGTCGTCTCCGCGCTCATGGCGGCCATCGCGCATCGCGCGCTCCAGAGCGGTTCGTGGGTCTCGTACGCGGACCTGCTCACCGTGCACGGGGCGGCGCTGGCCCTGGCCGCCGCGGGCAGTGCCCTGGCCCTGCACGTGGGCCAGCAGGTGACGCGGGGCCGCCGGAGCGACGTGGCGGGCGGGCTGGGGGGAGGACGGGACTCGTGGCTGGTGGTGACCGGAGTGCTGCTCGCCGTGGTGGCGGTGGGAGGCCAGGCCCTGGAGGGGGCGCTTCCGCTGGCCATCTCCGCCATTGGCGTGGCGGTGCTGGTGTCGCTGCACTGCGCCTGGCGCGAGCACACGGGCCGGCACGTCTACTACGTGCAGGTGGCGGTGGTGGGCGTCTACGCGCTGGTGCGCGGCCTGTACGCGCCGGGGCTGCGGCGCGAGCACGATGCGCTCTTCGCGCTGGCGCTGGGCTTCGTGCTGGTGGGCGTGACGGTGCTGGCGCGCCGGGCCGGCGTGCAGCCGGTGGAGGCGGCGACGCGACGGTTCGCTGCGCTGCTGCCGGTGGGGGTGGCGCTGGTGTTGCCCGGGGACGCGACGGGAGAGGCGGCGCTGCTCGCGGGTGGCTCGGGGCTGCTGTACGCGGCGCTGGGCGCGGTGGAGCGCAGCCGGATGTTCGGTGCGTTCTCGGCGGCGGCGTGCAACCTGGCGCTGCTCATCGCCGCCCTTGCGTACGGCCTGGAGGGGCTGGAGGTGTACCTGGCGCCGCTCGGCCTGTTGCTGCTGATGCTGGGGCAGCTCTTCACGTCGAGCCTGCCGCATGCGGCGCGCAATGCCGTGCGCATCCTCGGCGGCCTGCTGCTGTATGTGCCCGCGGCCGCGAAGCTGACGATGCGGGTGGGTGCCTCCGAGGACGGGACGTACGCGCTCGTCTTCGGCGGCGTCTGCCTGCTGGGCGTGGCGGTGGGGATGGCGCTCCAGATTCGCGCCTACCTGGCGCTGGGGACGCTCTTCCTCACGCTGGACGTGGTGGCGAACCTGCTCGACGCCGGACTGAGGGACCACCGCATCGGCTTCCTGGTGATGACGCTCACCGGGCTCTCCATCGTGGGCGCGCGGGTCCTCGCTACCTTGCGACGTCAGGAATTGGACCTTCTCGTGCAGCGCGTGCGCGTCCAGCTCCGTGGTTGGGATTGACCCTCACCGGAGGCCGAGGAGAGCACCCGATTTCTTACCGGTTCTTGCAGCTACTCCGCGCGGTGTTTCCGCCAAGTGCTTGGAACTGCTTGGGTTTGTCCACGTCTCAGGGTCGGCACGCGCCCTGCTATGGATACGGGCAGCAGGACGGGGCGGTTCGGTGGGGCGGCGGGCAGGACGGGCGGGACGGGGCGGCGGGCAGCACGGGTGGTGGCGGGTTGGGGCAGTAAGGGCGGCGGGCAGGTCGGGGCAGTACGGGCGGCGGGTTGGTCGGGGCAGCACGGGGCAGTACGGCGGAGCGGGTAGCAAGGGCGGCGGGTCGGGCGGGGTAGCACGGGGCAGCACGGCGGGATCGGGCAGCAAGGGCGGCGGGTAGGGCGGGGCAGCACGGGGCAGTACGGCGGATCGGGGTAGCAAGGGCGGCGGGTCGGGCGGGCAGCAAGGGCGGCGG